>NZ_JAUSLT010000150.1 GCF_030646015.1 Bradyrhizobium sp. | reverse complement strand
GGCCGCGGCGGTCTGCGGCTGCGCCCCCGGATTGATCCAGCAGGCATGAATCCGGCCGCTCAGCGTGTCCGCCACCTTGGGATCGATCTCGCCGCCAAAACGGGTCAGGCAGCGGAACGTCGCCTGCACGTGGCCGCCGGGGCAGCCAAACCGGTCGTACAGATCGAGATGCCGAAACGCGGTGTCGAGATCGTCGAGCCACATCAGGCGGACCACGCGGCGGCCGAGCCAGACGCATTCGGGGTTTCCGGCCGGGCCGTTGATGGCCTGCGAGGCCTCCAGGAACTGGTCGGTCTTGCGCTGGTTATCCTTGGCGACATCGGCGGGGGTGGTCGCGGCCGGCTTGCCGGGGTCCTGCGCGCGGGAATCTCCGCTCTGGGCGACGGCGCCGCCGCTACCGATCAGGAGGGCGAGCACGGGAACGGCGAGATGGCGCAAAACCGCACTCTGAAACTGAAGCACCCGTCGACGCATAGATTCCCCGATTTGTTCCCGTTCCGAGGCCAGCCCGGACGCGCTGGTTTGATGCCGTCCAAATGGGTCTCCAATGCGGCGGCGACGCCGGCGGATTCCCAAGTTAACTCCCGAGGGAATCCCATGACGGACATTTCGAATTTTGTCCAGCAAAGTCACAACTTTATCGCCGTGTGGTAAAGCCGCAGTCCGGGAACAGCCTCGATTGCGACCATCCGGCTCTTGGCAGGAGGCCGGTGACAAGCTAATCGACGGTCCTCGCCCGGAGGATGGAACCGATTTCACTTCGTACGCCACTGGCGCTTCTCCTGTTATCCCTGAGTGCGATTGCCGCGGCGTGGTGGTGGCTGGCCACGCCCATCAACCTGGCGCGCGCGCCGATCGACCCCACCGCCAAACTGCAATGCGTGTCCTACGCGCCGTTCCGCGGCGACCAGTCGCCGCTGGTGCCGACCTTGCATGTCGGACCGGAACAGATCGCCGAGGATCTGGCGCAGCTCGCCAGGATAACCGACTGCGTGCGGACCTATTCGATCGACAACGGTCTCGACCAGGTTCCGGAACTCGCCGGCAAGGTGGGACTGAAGGTCATTCAGGGGATCTGGCTCGGCAGCAACCGGCTGAAGAATCTCGCGCAGATCCAGACCGCGGTGCGTCTGACCAGGGAATATCCCGGCGTCATCACCTCGGTCGTGGTCGGCAACGAGGTGCTGCTGCGCGGCGAGATGACGGCCGCCGACCTCGCGGCCAACATCCGCTCGGTCAAATCGCAGGTCACCATTCCCGTCACCTATGCGGATGTGTGGGAGTTCTGGCTGCGCCACCGGGAAGTCTATGAGGCCGTCGATTTCGTCACCATCCACATCCTGCCGTATTGGGAAGACTTCCCGATCCGCGCCAGACATGCCGCCGCCCATGTCGACGCCATTCGCAAGCGGATGGCGGTGGCGTTTCCGGGCAAGGAAATCCTGATCGGCGAAACCGGCTGGCCGAGTGCCGGACGGATGCGCGAAGGCGCGCTGCCGTCGCGCGCCAATCAAGCCAAGGTGGTCTCGGAAATTCTGGCGCTGGCCAAGCGGGAGAACTTTCGCGTCAATCTGATCGAGGCCTATGACCAGCCCTGGAAGCGTCAGCTCGAGGGCACCGTCGGCGGCTATTGGGGCCTGATCGATGCGGTCAAGCGCGCCGTGAAATATCCTGCGAATGAGGCCATCAGCAACTATCCCCGATGGAAGCTGCAGATGGGATCCGGCATGGGCCTGAGCATCCTGGTGTTCGGCGCGGCCTGGCTGACGCTGCGCCGCCGGCCCTGGACGCCGCGGCCGGCAGCCTGGGTCGCGGTCGCCATCTCCGCCACAGCGGCCGGCATCCTGCTCGGCGTCGCCGTCGACAAGATGCTCTATGAAAGTTACGGGATTGGCGGCTGGCTCAAATGGGGCGCGCTGCTGGCGGCCGGGATCGCATCGCCCATGCTGTGCGCCAACGCCCTGATGTCGGGACGGGCGCTGCCGACATTCCTGGAACTGGTGGGGCCACGCGAACAGCGGACCCGGTCGGTGCTGACCTTCCTGCTCGGGGCGGTGCTGCTGGTGACCACCCTGATCGGCGCCGAGACCGCACTCGGCTTCGTGTTCGATCCGCGTTACAAGGATTTTCCGTTTGCCGCCCTGAGCATGGCGGTGCTGCCATTCTGGACGCTGATGGCGCTGAACCGGCCGCAGGAGGGCACGCGTCCGATCGCCGAGGCGGTCTTTGCCGGCGTGCTGGCGACCGCAGCGCTTTACACCGGGTTCAACGAAGGCAAGGACAACTGGCAGTCGCTGTGGACCTGCGCGCTGTTTGTCCTGCTTGCGGTTACGCTGTGGCGGGCGCGGGCCGTGCAAATCCCAAAATAAGCAGGCCGATCGCCAGACCCGACAGGCTGACATTGTAGAGCACGATGCCAAATCCGGCTGATATCAGCCCGCCGGTGAGCAGCACGATCGACGGCCGCAGCAGATGCAGCGTCGCAATGATGAGCGCGACGATGCCGAACACCGAATTGCGAAACAGCGACGTCACCAGGATCCTGGTCTTGCACAGCATGGTTTGCAGGCCGGCATCGCAGGCCAGCGCCGCGCTCGAAAACTCGATCGCGAGGTAGCGCAGATAGAGCGCGTAGCCGACGGTCACGAAGCCGACGACGAGCAGCCATTGCACCTGGTAGGGCGTCAGCCGGAACGGGGTTTTTTTCATCGTTTGAATATGGTCGGTAATTCGGGGCGGGACAACCCGGCGCGCGCCATGCGCGTCGCAGCGTCATGAAAGAACGTGAGAAGTCTCGTCTAATACGTTGGAATTACTGGTTTATTAGTCGCGCTTGAATAGCGAGGACAGCGTGCGGGGTTCCGGCTTCTTCGGCTCCTCGACCGCCGCCGACGGCTTCTGCTTGGCGCTGCTTCGCTTGCGCGGCGCCGGCTTGACGGCGGCGGGTGGCTCGTCGCTCTGCAGCGACAGGCGCTGTCCGTCGAACACGGTGGTCTCGCAAGGCCGCTGGCTTTCGATCAGCGCGGCGCAGATTTTCGCCGCCGCCGCCGCATCGCGCAGTGGGCCGGCGACCAGCCGCAGCTGCAGACCGAGCCCGCCCGAGCCTTCCTTCACCACGATGATCGGCCGCAATGCCGCAAGCGGCGCATTCGACTTCGATTTCAAAAGGCCGCGCCACAGCGCGCGCAGGCCACCGACCGAATTGGCGCCGCCGACATCGACGCCGAATTCGGTGCGCTGCAGTTTGGGGGCGATCGCCTCCGCTTCCGCGTCGACGCCGACCGTGGCAACGATTTCCGGCATCGGCCCTGACGTGACGGTCTTCGCCGGCGCCTCCGGTTCGATCAGTTTTCCGGCCGCGGCATCGGGCGGCGCCATCATCGAACGCTCCGCCATCAGCGGCTTGGCCGGGCTCGCCGGTGGATTTTGTGGCGGCGGTTCGACCGACGAGACCGTGGCCGGAGCCGGTTCGGGCGCCACGGCGGGCGCCGCGGTGACCTTCGGCAGCTTCTCGGCGGCTGAAGCGGCCGTTGTCGCTACGGGCGCGACGACCGGGGGTGGGCTGGCCAGCACCGCCGCGGTCTCGCCCGCAGGCCAGGTGGGAACCGGTTGCGTCGCCGCCGGGGCGGCGGCTTGCCGGGCAATGGCGCCGGTCGCGGTATCCAGTCCCTGTTCCAACACGGTGACGCGGGAATACAGCCGGTCGCGATCGCTGTTCAGCGTTTCGATCGCGGAGGCCAGCCGCCTGGCCTCGCTCTGGCTGTCCCTGGCGACCGATTGAATCTGCTGGGCCTGGCGGGTCAGGTCGGCCGCCGCGACCTGGTCGCGCCGCCATCCGACCGATGACTGGTTGGCTAGCACCGCCAGCACCACCGCGCCGACCGAGGCAACGCCCCACGATCCCAATCGCCACAGCGCGCGGCGGTCGAATTCGTCCTCCTCCGCCAAAAAGCCGGTCAGCACGCCACCGGTATTCTCGGTTTCGAAACCGCCAGCCAGGTGGTCCGTTTTCTGGTCAGGTTTCTTGGCCATACGAAGTTGTCGGCCCTCCCGAGGCCTGCCCGAATCACAATGCAAACATTAACAGGAAATAGCTCCCCACCTTGAATCGGGATGGTCCGGCCGGCCGTTCTCCCTGCTGTCGGCGCTGCATCCTTTGGACGAATCGGATTTCCATGCGGGACGAAAACCCTCTAAGAGGGCGGCTGCGTCACAAGCCAAAAGACCCGCCAGACAGGGACCAACACAGGGATACGAATGTCCGCTCGATCCAGCCTCACCATTGTGCTCGCCGCCGGTGAGGGCACCCGCATGCAATCGTCGCTCCCGAAGGTGCTGCATCCCGTCGCAAGCCAGTCGCTGCTGGCGCATGTGCTGGGCGCCGCCCCGAAAGGTGTTGATTCCCGGCTTGCCGTGGTGATCGGACCTGACCACACCGCGGTCGCCGACGAGGTCAAACGTATCCGCCCCGACGCCGCCAGCTTCGTCCAGCGCGAGCGGCTCGGCACCGCGCATGCGGTGCTGGCGGCCCGCGACGCCATCGTCAGCGGCGCCGACGATCTGCTGGTGGTGTTCGGCGATACGCCGTTGATTTCGGCCGAGACATTTGCGCGGCTGCGCGCGCCGCTGCGGTCAGGCGCAGCCCTTGCGGTGCTCGGCTTTCGCGCCGCCGACCCCACCGGCTATGGCCGGCTGCTGGTCGAGGGTGACCGGCTGGTGGAGATCCGCGAACACGCCGACGCCACGCCTGAGCAACGCGCGATAAAACTCTGCAACGCCGGCATGATGGCGTTCGACGGCCGCAAGGCGCTGCAGATCATCGAGGCGATCGGCAATGCCAACAGCAAAGGCGAGTATTACCTGACCGACGCCGTCACCGTGGTTCGGGAGCTGGGATGGGAGGCCGTCGTGATCGAAACCAGCGAGGATGAAGTGCGGGGCATCAATACCAAGGCCCAGCTCGCGGAGGCGGAAGCAGTCATGCAGGCAAGGTTGCGCAAGGCGGCGCTGGAGGCCGGCGTGACGCTGATCGCGCCCGAAACGGTCTATCTGGCCGCGGACACGACATTCGGCAAGGACGTGACGATCGAGCCGTTCGTGGTGATCGGTCCCGGCGTCTCGATATCAGACGGCGCGGTGATCCATTCCTTCTCCCACATCGTGCAGGCCTCGATCGGCAGACACGCCTCCGTCGGCCCCTATGCGCGGTTGCGGCCGGGGACCTCGCTCGGCGACGGCGCGCGGATCGGCAATTTCGTCGAGGTCAAGGCGGCGACGCTGGAAGCCGGCGTCAAGGTCAATCACCTCAGCTATATCGGCGACGCCCATGTCGGCGCCAATTCCAACATCGGCGCCGGCACCATCACCTGCAATTACGACGGATTTTCCAAGCACAAGACCACGATCGGCGAGGGCGCCTTCGTCGGCACCAACTCCTCGCTGGTGGCGCCGGTGAAAATCGGCAACGGCGCCTATATCGGCTCGGGCTCTGTCATCACCAAGGACGTGCCCGACGACGCGTTGGCCGTCGAGCGCAGCCCGCAAACCAACCGCGAAGGCGGCGCCAAGCGGTATCGCGAGCTGAAGACGAAAGCCAGGACGCCAAAGGATCGCTAGCGCGCGGGACCGATTGTGTCCCGGCGCAGCGAGGATTTGCTTCATGCCAGGGTGTATTGGATCATTCCAGTCTGTGGTAGCCAAGGTGCCGAAGGACGGCTGATTGCACCGCCCATTAAGCTTTCCGCTTAACGCTGTCTCAATCGGCAATAATTATTGAGTATCTGAACCTGCGCGATTCTCGTTAAGAGATGCAGACGCCTTCTCGTTAAATTTGGGGATATTGAACCGCATGTGCGGCATTGTCGGCATTCTCGGACGGGCTTCGGTCGCGGAGCAATTGGTGGATTCGCTCAAGCGGCTGGAATATCGCGGTTACGATTCCGCTGGCGTCGCCACGCTGGAAGGCGATCATATCGAGCGGCGCCGCGCCGAAGGCAAGTTGAAGAATTTGGAAGCGCGGTTGCGGGCCGAGCCGTTGGCGGGGCACACCGGCATCGGGCACACCCGCTGGGCCACCCACGGCAAGCCGACCGAGAACAACGCGCATCCCCACGCCACCGACCGCGTCGCCGTGGTTCACAACGGCATCATCGAAAATTTCCGCGAGTTGCGCGAAGCGCTGACGAAAAAGGGCGCGGTGTTCAGGACCGAGACCGATACCGAGATCGTGCTGCATCTGGTCGACAGTTACCTTGCAAAAGGCATCGAGCCTGTCGAGGCGGTGAAGGCGTCGCTGTCGCAGCTGCGCGGCGCGTTCGCGCTCGGTTTTATCTTTGCAGGCGATGCCAATTTGATGATCGGCGCCCGCAACGGCCCGCCGCTCGCGATCGGTTACGGCGACGGCGAGATGTATCTGGGCTCGGACGCGATCGCGCTTGGCCCGTTGACCGACACAGTCAGCTATCTCGAGGACGGCGACTGGGTCGTACTGACGCATAGCAGCGCCGTGATCTACGACAAGAACAACGCGATCGTGCATCGCGAGCCGATCAAGCACTCGGCCTCGACCTCGCTGGTCGACAAGGCGAACTACCGCCACTTCATGGCCAAGGAAATTCACGAGCAGCCGGAAGTGGTCGGCCACACGCTGGCGCGCTACGTCGACATGGCGACCGAGCGCGTGGCGTTGCCGGTCAACCTGCCGTTCGACTTCAGGGATATCCAGCGCATCTCGATCGTCGCCTGCGGCACCGCGAGCTATGCCGGTTTCATCGCCAAATACTGGTTCGAGCGGCTCGGCCGCGTTCCCGTCGAACTGGATGTCGCCTCGGAATTCCGCTACCGCGAGGCGCCGCTGCGCAAAGGGGATCTCGCGATTTTCATTTCGCAGTCCGGCGAGACCGCCGACACGCTGGCCGCCTTGCGCTACGCCAAGGGGGAGGGCGTGCATACGCTCTCCGTGGTGAACGTGCCGAGTTCGACCATCGCGCGCGAAAGCGAGACCGTGCTGCCGACTCTGGCCGGACCGGAAATCGGCGTCGCCTCGACCAAGGCCTTTACCTGCCAGCTGATGGTGCTGGCCGCAATCGCGGTGGCCGCCGGCACCGCGCGCGGCGTATTGTCGGAGGCCGACGAAACCAAACTCGTTCATGGCCTCGTGGAAATTCCGCGCCTGATGGCCGAGGCCCTGAAGACCGAGCCGCAAATCGAAAAGCTCGCGCGCGACCTTTCAAAATGCAAGGACGTGCTCTATCTCGGTCGCGGCACCAGCTATCCCCTGGCGTTGGAAGGCGCCCTGAAGCTGAAGGAAATTTCCTACATCCATGCCGAGGGCTACGCCGCCGGCGAGCTCAAGCACGGTCCGATCGCGCTGATCGACGAGAACATGCCCGTCGTGGTGATCGCGCCGCATGACCGGGTGTTCGAAAAAACCGTCTCCAACATGCAGGAAGTCGCCGCTCGCGGCGGCAAAATCATTCTCATGACCGACGCCAGGGGCGCGGCGGAGGCGACCATCGAGTCGCTGGTAACCATCGTGCTGCCGGACATGGCCGCGACCTTCACGCCGATGGTCTATGCCGTCCCGGTGCAGCTGCTGGCCTATCATACCGCCGTGATCATGGGCACCGACGTCGACCAGCCGCGCAATCTGGCGAAATCGGTGACGGTGGAATAAGTGTCACACGCCGGACGGTGGTCGGGGCCTTCCAAAGTCTGCTAGGATGGCTTAGCTGGCAGTGTACAGTAGCCGCTGCGATTAACCTGGAACCCGTATGAATCCCGACGATTTGCCGCCCGTGCCCCCGGCCGAAGTCCCGCCAGAGGCCCACAGCGGGTTTATGGCCCGATTCCGGAACTATTTCCTGACCGGCCTGATCGTCGCCGGACCGATCGCCATCACCTTCTATCTGACCTGGTGGTTCGTCACCTGGGTCGACGGCATCGTCCGGCCACTCATTCCGATGGCCTATCGCCCGGAGACCTATCTGCCGTTCGGCCTGCCGGGCGCCGGGCTGATCGTCGCGGTGTTCGCGCTGACGCTGCTGGGCTTCCTCGCCGCCAATTTGATCGGACGGACCCTGGTCGATCTCGGCGAGCGGCTGCTCGGCCGCATGCCGGTGGTGCGCGCGATCTATCGCGGCCTCAAGCAGGTGTTCGAGACGCTGTTTTCGGGGCAGGGCTCCAGCTTCCGCCGCGTCGGCCTGGTCGAATTCCCGTCGCCCGGCATGTGGTCGATCGTGCTGATCTCGCAGTCGCCGAGCGTGGAGATCGCCAACAAGCTGCCGGGCCAGGACGAGCACATCTCGGTATTCCTGCCGTGCGCGCCGAACCCGACCACCGGCTTCTTCTTCTATGTGCCGAAGAGCAAGATCATCGAAGTCCAGATGACCGCCGAAGACGCCGCCACCCTGATCATGTCCTGCGGCGTGGTGCAGCCCGGCTCCGACGGCCAGAAGAAGATCGCAGCGCTTGCTGAGATGGCGAACGCCGCGCGGGTGGCGAATACGGCCGCACCGCGGCCGGAGCCTGCGAAGGTGGATTAAGATGGCTCGCACAATCGAGCAGCGCCGCCGCGGCGTGTACCGACTTTCCGATGAAGAGCGAACCGCAGTCCGCGTGGGAATGGAAGACGCGCGTCGCGGGGATTTTGCGTCTGACGAAGAGATAGAAGCGCTTTATCAATTGAACCGTCGCCAGTGTCGTCATTCCGGGGCGGGAGCGTAGCGAGCGAACCCGGAATCTCGAGATTCCGGGTCTGGTCCTTCGGACCATCCCGGAATGACGCTGATGGGCTCTACCCCGCCCCGATCAACGGCACCGCCTCATCGCGCTCGAACAGATACAACAGCACCCGCAGCGCCTCACCTCGCGCCCCCTCCAGCTTCGGATTGTCCTTCATGATCCGCAGCGCCTCGTCGCGGGCTTGCGTGACGAGCTGGGCGTGCACCTCGGAGCGCGCGATGCGGTAACCGGGCAGGCCGCTTTGCCGTGTGCCCAGCACGTCGCCTTCGCCGCGCAGTTTCAGATCTTCCTCGGCGATGCGAAAACCGTCGGTGGTTTCCCGGATCACTTTCAGCCGCGCGGTCGACATTTCCTTCAGCGGCTCCTTGTAGAGCAGCAGGCAGGTCGAGGCTTCCGAACCACGGCCGATCCGGCCGCGCAGCTGGTGCAATTGCGCCAGGCCAAAGCGTTCGGCGTTTTCGATCACCATGATGGTGGCGGCGGGCACGTCGACGCCGACCTCGACCACGGTGGTGGCGACCAATAGCCCGATCTCGCCGGCGGCGAACTGCGCCATCACGCGGTCTTTTTCGGTGCCCTTCATCTGGCCATGCACCAGGCCGACGCGGTCGCCGAACCGCTGCTTCAGGCTCTCGAACCGTTCGGTGGCATTGGTCAGATGCTCGATGCCCTCGGCTTCGGATTCCTCGACCAGCGGGCAGATCCAGTACACCAGTTTGCCCTTGTCGAGCGCGCGGCCGACACCGTCCATCACCTCGCCGAGCCGGCTGTTCGGCACCGTGCGGGTATCGATCGGCTGGCGTCCCGCCGGCTTCTCGCGCAATTCCGAGACGTCCATGTCGCCGAAATAGGTCATGACCAGCGTGCGCGGGATCGGCGTCGCACTCAGCACCAGCACGTCGACCGCTTCGCCCTTGTTGGTCAACGCCAGCCGTTCGCGCACCCCGAAACGGTGCTGCTCGTCGACCACCGCCAGCGCCAGCGACTGGAACACCACGTCGTCCTGGATCAACGCGTGGGTGCCGACCAGGAAATCGATCTCGCCGGCGGCGAGCCGCGCCAGCAGTTCGCGCCGCTCCTTGCCCTTTTCACGGCCGGTGAGGATCGCGACCCGCAAGCCGGCGCGTTCGGCCAGCGGCGTGATGGTCTTGATATGCTGCCGCGCTAAAATTTCGGTCGGTGCCATCAGTGCGGCCTGCTTGCCGACTTCGGTGACGGCGGCAGCCGCCAGCAGCGCCACCACAGTTTTGCCGGAGCCGACGTCGCCCTGCAGCAGCCGCAACATCCGCACCGGCTGGCGCAGATCGTCGGTGATGGCGGCGACCGCGTCGCGCTGCGAGGTCGTCAGTGCATAGGGCAGCGCGTCGATGATCCGGCTGCGCAGGTGGCCGTCGCCGGCGTGGCGGTCGCCGGCCGGGCGGCGCAACTGCGCCCGCACCAGCGCCAGCGCCAACTGGCCGGCCAGCAATTCATCGAAGGCCAGCCGTGACCAGAACGGGCCGTCAGGCAGAATGTCCGTGAGCTCGACCGGCACATGCACGCGCTGCAGCGCTTCGGCGACCGCAGGAAATTTGCAGCGGCGGATCACTTCCGGGCTGATCCATTCCGGCAGCGCGGGCAGCTTCTGCAGCGCCTGCGCCATCGCCCGGCGCAGCGAGCCCAGCGCCAGCCCCTCGGTCAGCGGATAGACCGGATCGATGCCCGACAGTTTTGCAAATCCCTCTTCATCGACGACGCGGTCGGGATGCACGATCTGCGGGATGCCGTCATACATCTGCAAGGTGCCGGAGACGTAGCGCTTGGCGCCGACCGGCAACAGCTTCTCGACGTAGCCGGGCTTGGCGCGGAAGAAGGTCAGCACCACGTCGCCGGTGTCGTCGCTGGCATAGACCAGGAACGGCGCCCGCGCATTGCGCGGCGGTGGCGGGCGATGCCGGTCGACGGTCACCTCCAGCGTGACCACGGCTCCCTGGGCGGCGTCGCGGATCTTCGGCCGCGCCCGGCGGTCGATCACGCTGGCCGGCAGATGCAACAACAAATCCACCAGCCGCGGCGTCTCATCGCGGCCGAGCAGATAGCGGAACAATTTGTCCTGCTTCGGCCCGACGCCCCCAAGGGTCGTGACCGGCGCAAACAGGGGATTGAGCAGAGCAGGGCGCATCGCGATATCTAGTCCGTTCCTGTCCATATGCCCGGCTTTGGGCTGGGTATCCACGGCTTTTTCGCGGGCTGGAGAAAGCGTATCGGCGAGCGATTTTCTGAACCGCTCGATAGATCTGCGGACCTGTTGGAATGATGTGCATAGCACGAACGTGCCATCGATTTGCCGGTCGGATTTATGCTGAAGTGGAAATACGCAAAATACCCGATGGCTGCACCGTCGGTTCGTGGAGCGAGAAAATGAACATCATAGGTAATCGCACCACCTTCGTCCTGAACCTTCTGACATTCTGCTTCGCAACCGGTGCGCTGGCGGAACGTTCTTGGATAAATCACAAGAGTTATGGAGATTATGCAATCGGGAACATGCTGGTGTTGCTGCTGCCGGGTGCGGTTTCGTTCATTCTTCGCAATCGTCCCCTATCTATCATTCTAGCCGTTTCTCATGCGCTCCTCTTCGCAGAGATGACTTACCTGACGAGGGCGGCTTATGTCGGTGACGAGCGTGTCTCATATGTGTCCAGCGCAACCGTTTCATTCACCGCGATACTGCTGCTGAGCATGTGTGTCGTTGGGCTGTATTTACTTGGCGCGGCCGTGGTTCGAATTTTTGGACAAGCTAGTAACCCAGGCTCCTAGCCATCCTGCTGAACGCCAGCTCTTGTTCTATTGAGGCGGGTGATTTGCCCGTCGAGATCTAGCTCCTTGGCTCCGTCGGCGTGCACGAAAAGTATTTTGACAGCGTCGTGCCTGAAAAAAAGCGATTTCCTCAATCGATTAAGCCCGTAGGGCGGATTGGAGCCGGAGGCGTAGTCCGCCATCTGGAAGGTAAGGCGGATCATCGATCCGCGCAAATCCGGAAGATAGCACGAATGTGCTATCGATTTGACCGCCGCATCCGTGTTCCTCTTCTTCAGGGGGACGTCAATGAACTTCACTGGCTCGCGACCAACATGGATAGCGAACGTTTGTGCGCTGGTCGTGGCGTGCGTCGTGGTTATTGAGATGCTCTATGTAGAACATGCGCGTTACGGGGTTTTTCGGCCATTCGACGCTTTGGGAGCTCTTGTTCCTGCTCTTGTGATGATCATCATCAGAAATTCAATATTCTCTTACGGCTTTCTCTTTTGCTACGTCGCACTTGCGATCGACGGATTTTTTCAAGCCCAGAAATATTCTTCGGGTGATTACATAATCCCGGGGTCCGATAGATATCCTGCCTTCATGCTCTTCGGAGTGTTTTTTGGCTTTTCGATACTCTGCCTGGCCAATTATGCCGTTGGTGCGCTGATCTGGTTTTCTGTTCTACGACTTCGTCCGATCGCGCGGAAGGTGATCGATGCACGGTATATCAATCCGGCCCGTGGTGCGGAGGAGGCTGATGTCGAAAGCCAGGATGACCGGGAGTTTGCGGGGGTTGTCGCCAGAATCGCAGAGCGCCGTAAGATCGACCGATCGACGGCGATAACTGTCACACCGTTGTTTCAGCCAATGCTGGATAGTCGGTCACTGACCGAGTTAAGAAACTACCTGCTTCTCCGTTGTCCGAACGACCGTGGGGAAGATCAATTCACGAAATACGATCGCTTTGAGATCAGCGCACGCGAACTCAAGTCTTTCAATCGGGCTTTTCTCCGCAAAGACCGGCTCACCATCACGTTCAGCTACGGCGATGAGTGGGAAACGGCTAACAGACTCGTGGCCGTCCTGCTGAACGACAAACTCTGATTCTATTGAGGCGGCGATTCGCCCCCTTTTTTGGACAGTTCGTGCGTGCCCCAAACTGATTTCCTCAATCAATTCAACAAATCTACCCGACGGGCAAATCACTTCTGGTTATCGGAAATCCTGTCAATCCCCTCGCGATAAAATATTTCTGTTTTCCAGAAAAGTAAATTGAACTATATGTCTCGCCATCCCGTCCCACTCAGGGGGCGTTGCGCAACGTACCAGCGCGGGGCGGGATGCGGTGGACGTCGACGGTGCGACTGACGAGGGCACCTGAAGCGGACGGCGAAGTCGTGTGGTTCCGATACCCCAAGGGCAGGTATCAAGTTCGCAGCTTAAGGCAGCGCGGGCGACGGTGGCAAAAGTGCAGGGCTCACCGAGAAGAGCACGTATAAGCCGTAAACTATCGCGCAGGGAAAGTCGGATGCCTCCGCTTCACCTGTATGCTCGTGTGCCGCCTACCTCTACCCTATTGCACACGAGACCGCGGGTGCAGCGCGCACCCGGCTTTCCCTGCGCCCTCTGATTGGAGGGCGAAGGAAAATTCCGGCAAACCTCGGGCGAACCGCGCCGCGAGATCGCGAAGGTGCGTTTATGCACGGCACCGTTGCAACAGAATGGTCCATTCCCGGAACATCGGGGCTGACATTCCTCGCTCCCATGGCTATATCAACCCCGCCCGGCACGTCCGGGCTTTTGGCGTTCGAATGGGAAACTTCAATGACGGGATCGACACGATCGAGCGACGGCCTCGATGACCGCCGCAAGCGGCTTTTGTTTCGCTGCTGGCATCGCGGCACCCGCGAGATGGATCTCATCCTCGGCCGCTTTGCCGATGCCGAGATCGAAAATCTGTCAGACGACGAACTGGTTCAGTTCGAATATCTGATGGATGTGCCCGACCCCGATCTCTACGCCGCACTGACCGGCAAAATGCCGCCGGCGCCGGACTATGCCAACGGCCTGTTCGACCGCATCCAGTCATTTCGGGCGGGTCCCGTGGCATGAAGGCTCCGACACAATCGCCGGCGCAGATGCTGACATCAGGCAGCGCGCTGACCTTTGCCAATGTCGCCGAGGGCGCCGAAGGCCTCGTGGTTTCCGACCTCGCGCGCGCGGTGGCAGCGCGGCCGAACCCGCCGGCGGTCAGCCTTGCCGTGGTCTGCCGCGACGGTCCGCGCATGCAGCAGCTGGCCCGCGCGCTGGAATTCTTCGCGCCGGATTTGCCGGTCATGCAGTTCCCGGCGTGGGACTGCCAGCCCTATGACCGGGTGTCGCCGCATGGCGGCATTCTGGCGCAACGGTTGACCACGCTGGCAAGGTTGTCGCGGCTGGTCGGCAGCGACAAGCCGCTGATCGTGCTGACCACGGTCAACGCCATCGTGCAGCGGGTGCCCGCGCGGGAAACCGTCGCGGCGCAGGCGCTGTCGGTGGCGCCGGGCCATGTGGTGCCGATGGCCTCCATCATTTCGTGGCTGGAGCATAACGGCTACAACCGCTCGTCGACGGTGCGTGAACCCGGCGAGTACGCCGTGCGCGGCGGCATTCTCGACCTGTTTCCGGCCGGGCTCGACCAGCCGGTACGGTTCGATTTCTTCGGCGACAGCCTGGAATCGATCAGGAGTTTCGACGCGGAAACCCAGCGCACGCTGCTGCCGATGCGTTCGCTCGATCTGGTGCCGATCTCGGAATTTCAACTGGTCACCGAAACCATCCGCCGTTTCCGGATGGGCTACGTCGCCACTTTCGGCGCGCCGCAGCGCGACGATCTCCTGTACGAAGCCGTCAGCGAAGGCCGCCGCCACCCCGGCATGGAGCACTGGCTGCCGCTGTTCCAGGACCGGATGGACACGCTGTTCGACTATCTCGACGGCGCGCCGGTTGCGATCGAGCCGCAGAGCGAGGACGCGGCGCGGGAACGCTTCAAGCAGATCGCCGACTATTACGAGGCGCGGCGCGAGGCGCTGGAGCATCCCGGCGGCGGCGCGATCTACAAGCCGTTGCCGCCGGACCGGCTGTATCTGACCGAAGACGAGTGGGGCAAACGGCTGGAGGAAGCGGCGCTGGCGCGGCTGACGCCGTTCGCGGTGCCCGAGGGAAGTGCCGGCACTGTCGATGCCGGGGCCCGGCAGGGCCGCAATTTTGCGCCGGAGCGCGCCGATACCTCCGTCAACGTGTTCGAGGCCGTGGTTGCCCACGTCCGGGCGCTGCATGCCTTGCGCAAGAAGGTGGTGATCGCGCTGTGGAGCGAAGGCTCGCGCGACCGCATGGGAAGCATGCTGAAAGACCACAAGCTCGGCCAGCTCACCAGCGTCAATAGCTGGCGCACGGTGCAGGCGACGCCGCGCAACGAGGCCATGCTGGCGGTGGTCGGCATGGAGTCCGGGTTCGAGACCGAGCATGTCGCCGTCATCAGCGAGCAGGACATCCTCGGCGACCGGCTGGTGCGGCCGCGCAAGGCCAGCCGCAAGCTCGACAATTTCATCTCCGAGGTCACCAGCCTCTCTACCGGCGATCTCGTGGTTCATATCGAGCACGGCATCGGCCGCTTCATCGGGCTGCAGACGCTCGAGGTCGGCGGCGCGCCGCATGACTGCCTCGAGCTGCATTACGCCGCCGACACCAAGCTTTTTCTCCCGGTCGAGAATATCGAACTGTTGTCGCGCTACGGCTCCGACCACGCCAATGTCGAGCTGGACCGGCTTGGCGGCAGCGGCTGGCAGGCGCGCAAGGCAAAACTCAAGAACCGCATCCGCGAGATCGCCGGCGAACTGATCAAGATCGCCGCCGCACGGCACCTGCATGAAGCACCGAAAATGCCGGTGCAGCCGCATCTCTATGACGAATTCTGCGCGCGCTTCCCCTACGAAGAAACCGAGGACCAGCTCGGCGCCATCAATGCCACGCTGAAGGACCTCGAAACCGGCCGGCCGATGGACCGGCTGATCTGCGGCGATGTCGGCTTCGGCAAGACCGAGGTGGCGCTGCGTGCGGCGTTCGCAGTGGCGCTGGAGGGCAAGCAGGTCGCCGTGGTGGTGCCGACCACGCTGCTGGCGCGGCAGCACAGCAAGAATTTTACCGAGCGATTCCGCGGCTTCCCGGTCAATGTCGCGCAGGCCTCGCGGCTGGTCCCGGCCAAGGAACTGACGCAGGTCAAGAAAGGCATCTCGGAAGGCGGGGTCGATATCGTGATCGGCACCCATGCGCTGCTCGGAAAAGCGATCAAGTTCAGGGATCTCGGCCTCGTGATCGTCGACGAGGAGCAGCATTTCGGCGTCACCCACAAGGAGAAACTGAAGCAGCTGCGGGCCCAGGTCCACGTGCTGACGCTGAGCGCCACGCCGATCCCGCGCACGCTGCAGCTGGCGTTGACCGGGGTGCGCGATCTCTCGATCATTGCCTCGCCGCCGGTCGATCGCCTCGCGGTCCGCACCTTTGTCGCGCCGCACGACCCCCTGATGATCCGCGAGGCGCTGCTGCGCGAACGCTACCGCGGCGGACAGGCGTTCTATGTGGTGCCGCGGATCGAGGACCTCGCCGGCGTGAAGGATTTCCTCGACAAGAACGTGCCGGAGATGAAGGTCGCGGTGGCGCATGGCCAGATGCCGCCGACCGTGATCGAGGACATCATGTCGGCATTCTACGACGGCAAGTACGACATCCTGCTGTCGACCACGATCATCGAGTCCGGTCTCGATATCCCCACTGCCAATACCCTGATCGTGCACCGCGCCGATATGTTCGGCCTGGCGCAGCTCTATCAATTGCGCGGCCGGGTAGGGCGCTCCAAGCTGCGCGCCTATGCGCTGTTCACGCTGCCGGCTCAGGCCAAGATCACGGCGCAGGCGGAGCGCCGCCTGAAGGTGCTGCAATCGCTGGAGACGCTCGGCGCCGGCTTCCAGCTGGCATCGCACGATCTCGATATTCGCGGCGCCGGCAATCTGCTCGGCGAGGAACAGTCAGGCCACATCAAGGAAGTCGGCTTCGAGCTTTACCAGTCGATGCTGGAGGAGGCGATCCTCAACCTCAAGGCCGGCGTGGTGGAGCCTGCCGCCGACCGCTGGTCGCCGCAGATCACCATCGGCATGCCGGTGCTGATACCGGAGGAATATGTCAACGACCTCGCGGTGCGGCTGTCGCTGTACCGGCGATTGGCCGATCTCGACACCGACGACGAGATCGACAATTTCGCCGCCGAGCTGCGCGACCGTTTCGGCGTGCTGCCGGACGAGGTGCGATATCTCTTCAAGATCGCCGCGATCAAGGGCTACTGCCGAAGAGCCAATGTCGAGAAGGTCGATGCGGGCCCGAAGGGCGCGGTCATCACCTTCCGCGACAACAAGTTCGCGCAGCCCGATCGCCTCGTCTACTTCATCCGCCAGCACGGCAACGCCGCGAAGGTGCGGCCGGACATGAAGGTGGTTTTCCTGCAGGTCTGGGAGACGCCGGAAGAGCGCCTGTACGGCACCACCGAGATCTTGCGGCAACTCGCCAACCTGGCCGAGAACAAGAAGGCGGCGTAGTCGACGCTCTGCCGTGTCCCGGGCGCGGTGCAGCGCTCTTCGCGCTGCTCCGCAGAACCGGGACCCATTCCGTTGAAGCAAGATGGACCCCGGCTCTACTGCGCACCGCTTCGCGCTGCGCAGCGTCCGGGGAACGCGAGCCGAGAGGGTCAGCGCGTCGCCCGATTCAAGACGCCGCGCGGCGCGCTTCTTCATAGAGCCGCGCCAGCAACGACTTCGCCGAATCTGATGGCATCATGGTCGCCACCGTCACGGATGGCCCGGAGCCGGCGTCGCGCTTGCCGTGGCTGGTATGGCGCATCACGCTGGAGAGCCGCCGGGCGATCAGGTGGCCGTTGCGCAGATCGGTATCGGCGAACGCCACGATGACCGAGCCGTCGTCCTGGGCGGCGCCGAAATCCATTTGCCGCATCAGCCGGCTGATGATCCGCGCGCCGTCGAACTGGGCGCGGGGGTGGGCGGCATCGAAGGCGAAGCGCGCCACCGTCAAACCGCCGCCGCGCGAGAGGGTTTGATAGACCGCCGTGGCGAAGTCGCGGTTGAAGGCCGACGGTGTCAACAGACCGGTCCTGGCATCGAGCAGGCCCTCGGCATCGATCGATCGGAGGGTCCGGGTCAGATGGGCCTCGAAGGCATGCTGGCGGATCAGCGGCAGCGCGTTGGCGGCAATGTGCGCGGGCTCGCCGGAAATGATTTCGAGATTCGGCAGATCATAGGCCGGCGCCAGCGCATCCGACGTCATCACTACCGGCAGATTGCGAAAGCGCGAATCTTCGGTCAGCACCGTGAGGAAGGCATCCACCACGCGCGGACTGAAACCCTCGCCGAGCACGATGCCGTCGATGTCGCGGGTGTTGAGATGCTTGGCGGCAGCTTCGATCGAGAGTGCGCCGACCACGCCGATCCGCTCGCCGAGCGCTACCGAAAGCGCAGGGTAGGCGGCGCCGCGGCCGATCAGCAGCACGGTAGCGTCACGGGTCGGATCGAAGTCGGCCGCCACGGCACGCGCCAACGGCTCACCATCCATGCGGCGCATCACGGTGATATCAAGTGCGCGAACCCGCAAGGCAGCGCGCAGCCGCGCGATCAGGCGATCGAAACTGCCGCCGGTTTGCGAGAACGGGATGGCGTTGTCGGGCAGCGATGTCGTGGGGTCGACCGCGATCAGCGGCAGATAGGGCCGCTGCGCCGCGATCTGCTGGGCCAGCGCGTCGAGACCGGGTTCGGCCGTTCCGGTCATCGCGACCAGCACCGCGGCCGGGTGCAGCTGCGCGACGGCGCGCGATGCATCGGCCCAGCCGGCATCGATCATCGGAAACATCTTGGCATCATCGAGCGCGCTGGCGAATGATGGGCGCCCGGCGGTCGATACGACGATGAGCGGGCCTTGCTGGGACATTCTAAAACTCGGATTACGCGTCAGTCGGAACGCGGTAACCCTAGTTCCTCGGCCTTAATGCCGCGTCAACGGGACCCCTTGGATTTCAGTCAGGTCTGATTGGCCCGGTCGCGAAACGCTTCCACCATCAGCGGGTTAAGCCCGAGTTCGGCCAGCGCCTCGCGGGCGCGGCCATTGTCCTGGGCGCGTCCGGCAAGCCGGTGACCGCTGAGGCGGTCCGGCAATGCCGTCAGCAGCGCCCCCTGTCCGAGCCGCCGGGCCCATTCCTGCAGATCGCCGGACAGGAACCGGTAGCCGCCGACCGCCATGATCCCCGTGGGGGGCGCGGTAATGCAGATCGCGCCGGTCTGCCGATCGATCCGGGCGGCATAGTCGGTGTCGACGTAATCGCGCGGCGGCTGCGCGATCAGGGAGTCGCTCGGCGGCGGTGGCGGCGCGTAGGGTGCTGCGGAAATCATCGGCCCCCGCAAAGCCAGCGTTCCCCTCGGCGTCAGAAAGATCTCGCCCGATATCGATGAGCCCGGAACCTCGCGTGGCGCGCTGTGCGGTCCAGGCCGAACCAACGCCGGCGCGCCATCGGCCGCGGTGCGGCGGGCGGCGAACAGGCCGGCTTCGCCGAACAGATAGACATCCGTTAGCGTCACCTGCGGCTGCGTCCAGGGCGGCGACGACGCGACCTGTTCCGGCGCGCGCCACAGCCCGATCATCGTGCGCAAGGTCGGCAGACGCGCCGCCATGTCGATCTCGCCCAGCCGCAACGCCAGCTGCGCGGGCGCGACCAGCGTATCGCAGCTGTGCTCGACGATCTGCTGCTCGAGCACATCGCCGTCGAACGGATGATGCAGCGCCAGGGTTCCGCCCGACAACAGCCAGATCACCAGCGACGAGGTCAGGCCCGCGAACGACGATGGCGTGAACGCCGACATGATCGTCGAGCCCTGCGGTACGTCGCTTTCGAGCGACAGAGCGAGGCCGCCGGCGATCAAATTCAGATGGGTGCGCGGCACCGGGCGAAAGCCGTCGCTGGTGAAGTCGAACGAGACAATCGCCGCCTTGCGGCCGTCCTGCACCACGGCGCGCGAAGTGGTGGAGTCGGCCGACAGGGCGAGATCGAGCGAGGCCATGCCTTCCGGCAGGTCGCTGCCGAAGCCGCAGACATGGCGAATCGAAAAGGCCTCGGCCGCGGCATTCATGGCGAGATCGGAATGCACCACGCCATCGATCCGGCTCATGCTCACGATCGCCCGCGCCCCGGTGCGATTGAGCGCGACTGTCAATTCCGCCTGCCGCCATAGCAGCGGGAACAACGCCACCACCAGGCCGGCGCGATGCGCGGCCAATACCGTCAGCACGAATTCGACGGTATTGGGCAGCTGCACCGCGATCACGGAATTGGACGGCAGCCCGGATTCGATGAAATGCGCCGACAGCGCCGTGATCGCCCGGTCCGCTTCCGCGAAGGTCAGGTTCCTCGGCGGCTGGCCGGTGATGCGCTGCTTGTTGATGGGATCGAGCAGCGCCGGCGCATCCGGCTTGCGGGCCAGGATCCGCTTGAACAATCCGTCGAGCGTCGGCGATGTGTTGGTCTGGATCACGGGGATCACTTCGGTTGGGCGTCGGGCCGCTGCCACCAGGTCTCCGGCAGATACCCGGTCAGGGCAGTGGCGTCAGGCCGTTCTATCCGATTCCACCGCGCGATCCATTGCTCTTGAACGTTAAACAGCGGAATACCGTAGAAGCCCGACATCAGGGTCCGGTCCAGCGCCCGCACCGCCGGCACGAAATCGGTATGCTCGCGCGCCTCCAGCAAGGCCGCGATCAGGACGTCGATCGCGGGGTCCCTGGCGCCCATATAGTTCCGCGTGCCCTGGATTCCCGCGGCCTCGCTGCCCCAATAGAAGGATTGCTCGTTGCCGGGCGACAGCGATTGATCCCAGCGGTTCTGCAGCATGTCGAAGTCGAAGGAGAGACGGCGCTGGTCGAACTGAACGGCGTCGACCGCACGCACTGACGCCTCGATGCCGGCGCGCTTCAGGTCGCGCTGGTAGGCCAGCGCGATGCGCTCCTGATCGCGCGTCGTCACCAGGATTTCGAAGGTGAGGGGGGCCCTGGTCGAACGCTGCCGCAGCACCGCGCCGTCGAGCTCGTAGCCGGCCTCCGACAACAGCTTCAGCGCGCTGCGCAGCGTGGCGCGATCGCGGCCGGACCCGTCGGTGACCGGGAGTCGGTAACTGCCGTCGAGAATATCGGGCGGCATATGCGACGCGAACGGTTTCAAGAGCTCCCGCTCGCGATCATCCGCCGCGCGGCCATAGGCCGACAGCACGGAGCCTGCGAAGAAGCTCGCGGTGCGCCCATAGAGCCCGAAGAAGTAGTTGCGGTTGATCCATTCGAAATCGAACAGCAGCGTCAGCGCCTGGCGCACGCGGATATCCGAAAAGACCGGACGCCGTGTGTTGAACACCAGGAATTCGGCGGGTTGCGGCATCCCGGTCTTGATGGCGTCGCGGATCACCTCGCCGCTGCGGGCTGCCGCGAAATCATATCCGTCGTGCCAGCGCAGCGGTTCGGTCTCGACGCGAAAATCGTAGAGGCCGCGCTTGAACGCTTCGAAGGCGCCGTTGGCTTCGCGATAGAAATCCAGCCTGATCTCGTCGAAATTCCACAAGCCCCGATTGACCGGGAGGTCGCGGCCCCAGTAATCGGGATTGCGGGTCATCGTGACGCTGGCGCCGGGCTTCACCGCGGTGATGCGGTAGGGGCCGGAACCGATGGGCGCCGCCATCGAGGTCTCTTCGAACGTCGCGACATCGACGGCATGCTTCGGCAGTACCGGCATCAGGCCGAGGATCAGCGGCAGCTCGCGGTCGTTGGCGCCGGCGAGGTCGAACCGCACGGTAAGCGGATCCGACGCCTCGGCCTTGGCGACCTTGGCGTAATACTGGCGATGATTGGGACGGCCTTTGTCGCGCAGCAGCGCCCACGAGAACAGCACGTCCTCGGCGAGCACCGGCTTGCCGTCGGAAAAACGCGCCCTGGGATCGAGATGGAAGGTGACATAGCTCCTGCTGTCGTCGGTCTCCACGCGCTGGGCGAGCAGGCCGTACAGCGTGAAGGGCTCGTCATGACCGCGCGCCATCAGGCTTTCGACCACAAAGCCCCTGACCTGCTGCACGGCGAGACCCCTGACGATCACCGGGTTGAGGCTGTCGAAGGTGCCGAGAACACCCTGCAGCAGCCGGCCGCCTTTCGGCGCCGCGGGATTGGCATAGGGCATGTGGGTGAAATCGGCCGGCAGGGCCGGGGCGCCGTGCATGGCGATGGCATGGCGCGGCTCGGCCGCCCGGCAGGTGCCGGCTGCGAGCGCAAGACCACCAGCCAAAGCCAGTAAAGCGCAGACCACGGCTTGAACGCGCGGGCGCCCGGAAATTGGCGACGCAGCGCGCGGATTTGATTCGATATTGTGCACAGCGGCTTTTACCATAGCCGTCACACCCGGTCCCGGCGGGTCGCCAGGATGCCTGTCGGCATTGATCTTTTCGTCCGCCGCTGTATTGAAGGCGGGCAATTGACCAAGACGGCAGGGCCTGTCACGTATCCGCCTCATTTGGCAAAGAGACAGCCGCTCAACGGCTAGGTGTCGGTGCCTGCAGCGGTTTCTGCCGCTTCCGTTCAGAAAGGGTTTTCCGCAATGAATTTCCGTATCTTGGCCGCGCCGGTATGGCCGCGTGGGCGGATTACCGCCCTGTTGGTGGCGACCGCACTGTCCGCCTCGTTGCTGGCTTCCGGCGCGCAGGCCCAGCAGCCACAACCGGCCCCCGGCGCCCCTGCCGTCGCACCCAAGGCGGCGCCGAAGGCCGCGCCGAAGGCTGCCCCGAAAGCCCCGGCTCCGGCGGCTCAGCAGCCCGCCGCGCCGCCGGCCGCAGCTCCCGCTGCGGGCGCCCAGCCCGCCGACCAGCAGGTTCAGCTGATCTATGCGCCCTGGACAAAGTTCTGCCTGAAGGGCCAGGACGCCGGCGCCAAGCAGGTCTGCTTCACCGGCAAGGACGGCCGCATCGAGTCCGGCCAGCCCGTCATCGCGGCCGTCATCATCGAGCCCGAAGGCGAGCCCAAGAAGATCCTGCGCGTCACGCTTCCGCTCGGCATGCAGCTGGTTCACGGCACCCGCGTGATCGTCGACGCCAATGCGCCCGCGCAAAGTCCCTATGTGATCTGCTTCGCCAATGGCTGCATGTCGGACTACGACGTCACGCCGGAATTGCTCGCCAGCATGAAGAAGGGCCAGAACCTGGTGGTGCAGGCGATCAACTCCAACGGCGCGCCGCTCACGCTGCCGCTGCCGCTGGCCGAATTCGCCAAGGCCTATGACGGTCCGCCGACCGATCCCAAGGTGTTCGAGGAAACCCAGAAGAAGCTGCAGGAAGAGCTGCAGAAGCGCGCGGAAGAAGCCCGCAAGAAGCTCGAGGCCAATCCGCCCGCCGGCACGCCGGCGGCCAATCCGGCTGCGAAGTAAGGGCAGGGCGATCCTGTCGACAACCAAGAGGCGCCCGGATCGGGCGCCTTTTTCGTTGGGGGAATGTCTCAACGTCGTGCCCCGGATGCAGCGCAGCGCCATAAGCGCGTTTACGCGCGTCTTCGACGCGCTATGGCGGCGCGTTGCTAAGCCGGGGTCCATCCAGCAGCGGAGCAAGTCTCGTGGGTCCCGGCTCTGCGGAGCAGCGCGAAGGGACGATGCTTCGCATCGCCGGGAGGGCGCTGCGCCGCGTCCGGGACACGAGTGTTGGCTAATTCAGCGACGGATTGCGGGGGCGGTAGCCGCCCGATTTGTCTTTGACAAAGATCTCGGCGACCTGCGAGTGCCGGATCGGCTCGCCCGAATCGTCGGGCAGCAGGTTCTGCTCGGAAACATAGGCGACGTATTCGGATTCCGAATTCTCAGCCAGCAGATGATAAAACGGCTGATCCTTATGGGGGCGGACCTCTTCGGGGATCGACAGCCACCATTCCTCGGTATTGTTGAACACCGGGTCGATATCGAAGACCACGCCCCGGAACGAAAAGATCCGGTGCCGGACGATTTGTCCGATCTGAAATTTGGCGGTCCGCGCTTTTATCATATCTCGTCGAATAGACCATGATTGTGGCCGATGCTAGAGGCAAACAGCCGAATTAACCTTTGCCATGCCGGTCCGTCCAGGCTGTCCAGCGGGGCAAGAATGATGAAAAAGACCCATCCCGATGATCGACATCCTCAACCTTGCGTTGCCCTATTTCGGCTTGATTTTCATTGGGTTCGCCTGCGGCAAGGCCAAGGCGCTGCCGGAGGACGGGCTGGCGTGGATGAACTTCTTCCTGCTCTACGTCTCGCTGCCGGCGCTGCTGTTTGGAATTATGGCAAAAACGCCGTTCGCGGAGCTGAATAACCCGCCATTCCTGATTGCGACCACCTTCGGCACCGCCAGCGCCTTCTTCCTCGCGATGTTCTCGAGCCAGCTGATAGGCAGGCTTTCGGTCCGGGAATCCACCCTGGCGGGCCTTGCCGGCGGTTACGGCAACATCGGCTATATGGGCCCCGGGCTGGCGCTGGCCGTGCTCGGCTCGAAGGCCGCGGCGCCGACCGCGTTGATTTTCTGCTGCGACGCCATCTTTCTTTTTACGGTCGTGCCGCTGTTGATCGCTCTCACCGACCGCGAACACCAGTCGTTGCTGCGCACGCTCGGCTCGGTGGCGCGGCAGATCGTCCTGAACCCCTTGATCATGTCAGCCTGCGCCGGCGCGCTCGCCGCGGCCTTCCACGTTCGCCCGCCGACGGCGATCGACAACACGCTGCTGTTTCTGCAGAACTCCGCCGCGCCGGTGGCGCTGTTCGTGCTAGGGGTGACCGTTGCATTGCGCCCGCTGGCCGGCGTGCCCTGGGAAGTGCCCGGCGCCATCGCGGTGAAGCTCCTGATCCATCCGCTGATCGTATTCGGATTGATGCTGGAGTTCGGGCCGTTCCCGCAGCCCTGGGCGGCGACCGCGGTGCTGATGGCCGCATTGCCGCCGGCGCTCAGCGTGTTCGTGATCGCCCGTCAGCACGACACCTGGGTCGAGCCGGCGTCGGTCGCCGTGCTGATTGGAACATTCGCCTCCGTCATCACGCTGACCAGCGTGATGTGGTTCATTCAAAGCGGCCGGCTGGTATTCCCGTGACCCCGCGACGGCGCCAGGCCCTCGCGCATGGCCAGACGGCGGATCGCGCCGACCGAACCGATCAGATGCATGCCCACCGCGCGCAGCGACTGCACGGGCAGGAAATCGCTGAGCAGTGAGCGGTTCGCCATATCGATCGCGAAGGTGCGGCTGGCGACGTCGCTGCGCCGCGCCGAGTCGTAACGCTTGATCACCTGCGGGGCACCCGGGTCTTCACCTGCCAGCATCGCGTCGCGCACGATATCGGCGATATCTGCGGCGTCGCGCAATCCCAGGTTCAGGCCCTGCGCGCCGATCGGCGGCACCACATGCGCGGCTTCGCCGACCAGCACGATACGATCCCTGGCGAATTGCCGGGGCTGTTCGATGCCGAGCGGAAACAAATGCCGCCCCGGCTCAACGCTGACGCGGCCGAGAATGGAATGCGATTGCCGTTCCGCGGCCTCCGACAATTCGTCATCGCCCAATGCGATCAGCCGTTCGGCTTCTTTCGGCGCGGCAACCCACACCACGCTGCTGCGGTTGCCGGGCAGGGGAACGAATACGCACGGGCCGTGCGGGGTGTGAAACTCCGTGGAGATGTCTCGATGCGGCCGCGAATGGCTGATGTTGAAGGTCAACGCCGCCTGGTTGAGGCTGCGGCGGCTGACCTCGATGCCGGCGGCTTGGCGGCACAGCGATTGCCGCCCGTCCGCGCCGACCACGAGGCGCGCGGCCAGGGATTGGCCGGCGCGCGTGTGGATGACGACCTCGGCGTCATCGGGGCTGATCGTTGCAGCCTCATCGTCGAACCGCGTCAGCCCGGAAAGTCCGGCGGCGCGTTGCTCCAGCGCCTCGATCAGCGCACGGTTCTCGATGTTGTAGCCGAACACATCGAGGCCGATTTCCTCGCAAGCGAACCGGACCTCTGGCGCCCGGATCAGCCGGCCGGTATCGTCGACCAGCCGCATCACGCGCAATGCCGCCGCCTGGTCCCTGCAGCGCGGCCAGACCTCCAGCCGTTCGAGCAGATCGATGGAGTCGCCCAGCAGCGCCGTGGTACGGTTGTCGGCATAGGGCAAGCGGCGGGCGACCAGCGCCGTGCGCGCGCCGGTCTCCGCCAAGGCGACCGCGGCGCCAAGTCCCGCGGGGCCGCCGCCGATCACGACGACGTCATAGGTATCGGATCCATCATTCATATCGGGACAATTGACGTTCCCGGCGGCATTTTCAAGTCTGCATCATCAGGTCTAATGTTCCCTGCGGTTTGCGCGGCCGAACGCCGCAAGCTGCGGTGTGCAAATCGCCGCAATTCCTGATAGCAGTGCGGTCCGATGGACGAGTCGAACCAGCCAGTTTCTACACCGCGAGCGACGCCGGGAACGCGGGCGGCGGCATTTTCCGTCCATATCTTCACGGCGATGGGGGCGGGCATTGGCCTGCTCGCGATGCTGGAGGCGGTGCGTGAGCACTGGGCGGCGATGTTCGCGTGGCTCGGGCTGGCGCTGGTGGTCGACGCGCTCGATGGCCCGATCGCCCGGCGGTTCGATGTCGTGCGGCTGCAGCCGAACTGGTCGGGTGAGGTACTCGATCTCGTGGTCGACTTTGTCACCTATGTTTTCGTGCCGGCCTATGCGATCACCGCCAGTGGCATGTTGTTGCCGGTCATGGCGCCGTTGCTGGGCGCCGGCATCGTGGTATCGGGCGCGCTGTATTTCGCCGATCGCCGCATGAAAACCGACGATAACCATTTCCGCGGTTTTCCGGCGCTGTGGAACGCCGCGGCGTTCTATCTGTTCCTGCTGCATCCGCGGCCGTGGCTGGCGAGCCTGATGGTCGCGGTCCTGATCATACTGACGTTCGTGCCCATCAATGTGATGCATCCGGTCCGCGTCGTGCGGCTGCGCGGCCTGACGTTTTCGCTGATGGCCATCTGGGCGGTGCTCGCGATCTTCGCGCTGGCCAGGGATTTTGATGTAAGCGCGCCCGTAACCATCGGACTTTGTGCGATCGCCCTCTATATCGTGGCGAGCGACGCGGCGATCCGAATCGTGAGGTTTTTCAAGCCATGATGGAATTATTGACCAGCCCGGAAGCATGGGCCGCGCTGTTGACCCTGACGGCGCTGGAAATCGTGCTCGGCATCGACAATGTCATTTTCCTGTCGGTCATCGTGTCGCGTCTTCCCGAACCACAGGCGAAACGCGCGCGACAGATCGGGCTGGCGCTGGCGCTGGTGTTCCGCATCATGCTGCTCAGTGTGCTGGTGTGGCTGATCGGTTTGACGCAGCCCGTCTTCACCGTGAAGAGCATGGGGTTCTCCTGGCGCGACATCATCCTGATCGGCGGCGGACTGTTTCTGATCGCCAAGGCCACCCATGAAATTCACCGCGAAATGGAAGCGCGTGAGGAGGGACACGTGGACGCGCCGGCGCCCAACGCGTTCTTCTGGGTGATCGTCCAGATCATCATCATCGACCTGGTGTTCTCGCTGGATTCGATCATCACCGCGATCGGCATGGCTGAGCAACTCGAGATCATGATCGCGGCGGTCATTATCGCCGTGATCGTGATGTATGTATCGGCCGTTCCGGTCACGAAATTCGTGGCGGAACATCCGACCACCAAGATGCTCGCTCTGGCGTTTCTGGTGCTGATCGGCCTGGCGCTGGTGGCCGACGGTTTCCAATTCCACATTCCGCGCGGTTACATCTACTTCGCGATCTCGTTCTCGGTCGCCGTCGAATTCTTCAATGTTCTCGCCAAGAACAACCGAAAGAAGACCGCGAAAAAGACCCTCAAGAAACCGGTCCAGCAGGGCGGCGGATAGAGGCTGCCGCCGCGAGTTGACAACGCAGTCCCGATGGCTTTCGCTCGACCTCAAGGCAAGGCCCAAGAAGAACTTGGCCTAAGGAGAATTCGATATGATCAAGGCCGTGCGCGTGCACAAGGTGGGGGGCCCGGAAGCCCTGGTTTACGAATCGGTCGACGTGCCCGCGCCCGGACCCGGCGAGGTTCGCATCCGCCAGCATGCCATCGGTCTGAACTTCATCGACGTCTACTACCGCACCGGCCTCTACAAGGCGCCGGGGCTGCCCTTCATCGCCGGCAATGAGGCCGCCGGCGAGGTTCTGGCGGTGGGGCCGGGCGTCACCAATTTTCATCCCGGCGACCGGGTCGCCTATTATTTCAATCTCGGCGGCTACACCACCGAACGCAACATTCCCTGGGACAAGCTGGTGAAGTTGCCCGACCATATCACCTACGAGCAGGGCGCCGTCCTGATGCTCAAGGGGCTGACGGTCTGGTACCTGTTGCACAAGACGTTCAAGGTCGAGCCGCACCACCGGGTGTTGATTCATGCCGCGGCCGGCGGCATCGGCCTGTTGGCGTGCCAATGGGCGAGGGCGATGGGCGCGCATGTCATCGGCACCGTTGGCACCAGGGCCAAGGCGGATCTGGCACTGGCCAATGGCTGCGATCACGTCATCCTCTACAATGAGGAAGATTTCGTCGCCCGCGTGAAGCAGATCAGCCGCAACGAGCTCTGCGATGTCGTCTATGACGGCGTCGGCAAAACCACCTTTCCGGGGTCGCTGTCCTGCCTGAAGCCGCGCGGGTTGTTCGTGAGTTTCGGCAACGCTTCGGGCCCAGTGCCGCCGTTCTCGATTGCCGAACTCAACAATCACGGCTCGCTGTTTGCGACCCGTCCGAAACTCAACGACTACATCGCCCAGCGCGCGGATCTGCTGGAGGGCGCCGACACCCTGTTCTCGGCCGTCATCAACGGCAAGCTGCACGTGCCGATCAACCACGCCTACGCGCTGAAGGATGCGGCGAGAGCGCATACCGACCTGGAGAGCCGGGCCACGACGGGCGCGTCGATCTTGAAGCCGTAGGTCTCAGCACCGTCATTGCAAGGAGCCCTCTTGTCCGCCGAAGCCCGCCTTCGGGCGAAGGCGGATGCGACGAAGCAATCCATTCTTTCTTTGCGCTTCGAGATGGATTGCTTCGCTGCGCTCGCAATGACGTTGTGAGAACCCTACGCCACCCGCCGTGCCGCTCCCATCCGCGTCAGGATTGCATCTAACCCGTCGATCATCTCCGAAATCTCCTCGCGCGAAACGTTGAGCGCCGGCATGAAGCGCAGCGCGTCGGGCTGCGGCGAGTTCAGCAGAAGGCCGTCCGCCAGCGCCTGCGCGACGATCGAGGCACCGATCGGGTGCCTGAGGTCGAGCGCCAGCAACAGGCCGCGGCCGCGGACTTCGCCGAGACCGTGCCGCGCCGACATCCGCTGCAACTCGCTTTCCAGGAACAGCCCGGCATCGACAGCCGACTTCAGGAATTCCGGCTTGCCGACCTCGGCAAGAACCGCGAGCCCGACCGCGCACATCAGCGGATTGCCATTAAACGTGCCGCCCTGGTCGCCATGCTGAAAGCAGGAGGCCTTGTTCGTCGCCAGCAAGGCCGCCAGCGGCACGCCGCCGCCGATGCCCTTGCCCAGCGTCATGATGTCGGGCTCGATTCCGGCATGCTGGTAGTGAAACAGTTTTCCGGTGCGGCCCATGCCGGTCTGGATCTCGTCGAAGATCAGCAGCAAGCCATGCTCGTTCGTCAGTGCTCGCAGCTCCTGCAGGAAGTGATCAGTTGCAGCCCAGACACCGGATTCGCCCTGGATCGGCTCCAGCATGACGCCGATGGTCTTGTCCGTGATCAATCGCTTCACCGAATCCAGATCGTTCAGTTTGGCCTTGGGGAAGCCCGGCACCTTCGGCTCGAACAAGGGCTCAAACGCCTTCTTGCCGGATGCCGACATCGTCGCCAGCGTGCGACCATGAAAGCCGCCCTCGAAGGTGATGATCTCGTAAGCGCCGTTCTTGTGCAGGGCGCCGTATTTGCGCGCGAGCTTGATCGCGCCTTCGTTGGCTTCCGCGCCGGAATTGGCGAAGAACACCTGATCGAAGCAGCTGTGTTCGGTGAGCGCCTTCGCCAGCTTGAGGCTGGGGCCGTTGTAAAACGCCGGGCTCGGCGTCAGCAGCAGTTTTGCCTGAGCGGACAGCGCATCGGCAATGACCGGCGGCGAATGGCCGAGGCAGTTGACCGCCCAACCCTGGACGAAGTCGAGATAGCGCTTGCCGTTGTCGTCCCACAGCAACGAACCTTCGCCGCGGACGAAGACCGTCGGCGGCCGGGAGGTGATTTCCATCAATGCGTCAAACGAATGCGTGGCGTTGCTCATATCAAAACTCCTCAGCGGGGTTGGGAAGCAAAGCGGGCTGAAACGCAAGAAGGCCGCACTTTGCGGGTGCGGCCTTCTCGAAAACGTTGCTGATCCAGTGCTTCAGCTTTGTCGTCGGACACGGCGCGACCCATCATCGTCGAGCGAGCGACGACGGAACGTGGCGCGGGCGTTGGTCCGGTTCAGGATCATGGGGCAGGGCCATACAGCCGGAGGGCTGATGTTGTCAAGCGGAGCGTTCGATATCTCTCCACGAGTCGCCCCTGCGAACGCAGGGGCCCATACGCCGCGGCCCATCGTTCCGGTTTGGATGCAGGTACCTTTGTCGACAACAGGCGACCGGGATTATGGGTCCCTGCGCCCCGTGCGCAATTGCGCACTAGGCAGGGACGACAGCGAGCTAGTACCCCGCGACGCTGCCATGCAGATCGTATTGGTCCGATCGTTCGATCTTCGCGGTGACGATTTCGCCCACCCGCAGCGGGCGGCGGCTCGACAGGTAGACCGCGCCGTCGATCTGCGGTGCGTCGGCCTTGGAGCGGCCCTTTGAGACGGTCGGGCCGACTTCATCGATGATGATCTGCTGCCGTGTGCCGACCTTGCGCTTGAGCCGGCGGGCGGAAATCTTCTGCTGCCGCGCCATCAGCGCATTCCAGCGCTCCTGCTTGATTTCCGGCGGCACATGGTTGCCGAGCGCGTTCGAGGTCGCGCCCGCGACCGGCTCGTATTTGAAGCAGCCGGCGCGATCGATTTCGGCTTCTTCCAGCCAGTCGAGCAGATACGCAAAATCGGAATCGGTCTCGCCCGGAAAACCGACGATGAAGGTGGAGCGCAACGTCAGCTCGGGGCACTCTTCGCGCCACTTCTTGATCCGCGCCAGCGTCTTGTCCTGGGCGGCGGGACGCTTCATGGCTTTGAGGACTTCCGGGCTGGCGTGCTGGAACGGGATGTCGAGGTACGGCAGCACCTTGCCTTCCGTCATCAGGCCGATGACTTCATCGACATGCGGGTAGGGGTAGACATATTGCAGCCGGACCCAGGCGCCGAGTTCGCCGAGCTCTTTTGCCAGATCGAAAAATTTGGCGCGGACCTGGCGATCCTTCCAGGGGCTCTCGGCATATTTGATGTCGACGCCGTAGGCCGAGGTGTCCTGCGAGATGACCAGCAATTCCTTGACGCCGGCGGTGACCAGTTTTTCCGCCTCGCGCAGCACCTCACCGGCCGGCCGCGACACCAGATCGCCGCGCAATTTCGGGATTATGCAGAAGCTGCAGCGGTTGTTGCAGCCTTCGGAAATCTTCAAATAGGCGTAGTGCCGCGGCGTCAGCTTGATGCCCTGCGGCGGCACCAGGTCGAGGTGTGGATTATGCACCGGCGGCAGCGCGCGATGGACCGCGGCGAGCACGCTCTCATACTGCTGCGGCCCTGAAATCGACAGCACGCCGGGGTAGGCGGCCTCGATCTGTTCGGGCTCGGCGCCCATGCAGCCGGTGACGATCACCTTGCCGTTCTCGGCCATCGCCTCGCCGATGGCGCCGAGCGATTCCTGCTTGGCGCTGTCGAGAAAGCCGCAGGTGTTGACGATGACCAGGTCGGCGCCGTCATGCTTGCGCGCCAGCTCATAGCCCTCGGCGCGCAGCCGGGTGATGATCCGCTCGGAATCCACCAGCGCCTTGGGACACCCTAAGGAAACAAAGCTGACTTTGGGCGCGGCGGCCTGGTTCATGTCTGATATGCCTGAATGATGGGCAGGAGCTAGTCCCAATTGTCCATAATTACAAGGCTTTAAGCCGGCCTCTAGCATGCTAAGAGGTGCTTTGCCGCAAATGCGAGTGATCGATGGGCTCCGAGACGTCTCCCAACATCGTCATTGTTGACGAAAGCCCGATCCGCGCAGCGATCCTCGAGGAGGGGCTGCGGGAGGCGGGCTTTACCGGCGTTACGCATATCAGCGAGATGCACAATCTGCTGGCCCGGATCTATGCGCTGGACCCCGACGTCATCCTGATCGACCTGGAAAACCCAAGCCGCGACGTGCTGGAGCAGATGTTCCAGGTCAGCCGCGCGGTGCGCCGGCCGATCGCGATGTTCGTCGACCAGAGCGATTCCGCCTCGATCCAGGCCTCGGTCGATGCCGGCGTCTCCGCCTATATCGTCGATGGCCTGAAGAAGGAGCGGATCAAGCCGATCCTCGACCTCTGCATCTCGCGCTTCAACGCCTTCTCCAAGCTGCAGGACGAACTCGACCGCGCCAAATCCGCGCTCGAGGACCGCAAGGTGATCGACCGCGCCAAGGGCATCCTGATGAAACTGAAGGGCCTCACCGAAGACGAGGCCTATGTGCTGCTGCGCTCCACCGCGATGCGCGAGAAAAAGAAAATCGGCGAGATCGCGCAGTCGATCCTGACCGCTTCGGAGTTGCTGAAATGACCAAACCGCTGCGCATAGGCTTCATTCCGCTGGTCGACGCCGCGGCCCTGATCGTCGCCGTCGACAAGGGGTTTTGCGCGGCCGAAAGACTCGATGTCACGCTGGTCCGGGAAGTGTCGTGGTCCAACGTCCGCGACAAGCTCAACATCGGCCTGTTCGACGCCGCCCATCTGCTGGCGCCGGTCGCGATCGCCTCAAGCCTCGGGCTCGGACACGTCAAGGTGCCGATCGTGGCCCCGTTCAATCTCGGCCTCAACGGCAACGCCATCACGGTATCGCCGGCGCTGCATGCGGCGATCATGAGTGAGATAGAGGGCGATCCGTTCGACCCGATGGCGACCGCGCTGGCGCTGGCCCGCGTGGTCGCGGCGCGGCGCAAGAGCGGCGCCGAACCGCTGACCTTCGGCATGACGTTTCCGTTCTCGACCCACAATTATCAGCTGCGGTTCTGGATGGCCGCCGGCGGCGTCGATCCCGACGAGGACGTCCGCCTGGTGGTGCTGCCGCCGCCCTATATGGTGGACAGTCTCGTCAACGGTCACGTCGATGCCTTCTGCGTCGGCGCGCCCTGGAATTCCGTCGCGGTCGATCTCGGCGTCGGCCATATCCTGCATTTCGGTGCCGACATTCTGGTCCGCGCGGTCGAAAAGGTGCTGGCGGTCAGGCAGGACTGGTCGGAGAAGAATCCGGACGTGCTGGCCGCCCTGATACGGGCGCATGATCGCGCTGCCGAATTCATCGAGCAGCCGCAGAATCGCGCCGAGGCGGCGCGCATCCTCGGCGCACCCGAGCGCATCGGTGTCGATCCGGAGGTGATCCAGCGAACGCTCGACGGCCGCCTCAAGATTTCTCCTGACGGGACCATGCGCGAGAGCAACCGCTATCTGCTGGTGGGGCGGCAGGGCGCGGCGCGGCCGGACCCCGCACAGGCCGCATGGCTCTACGCCCAGATGGTGCGCTGGGGACAGACCCCGATCAGCCCGGAGGCGCTGAAAGTCGCGATGGCGGTGTTCAGGCCGGACCTGTACGACGCAGCCCTTGGACGCGCGGCGAAGCCAAGCGAAGCCTCCGACGGGATCGGCGCCTTCGCGGGACCCGCCTTCGACGCCAACGACATTGCCGGCCATCTGGCCGCATTCAAGATCGGTCGCAAAACCCCGTGAGGCGGCCCGTGGAGCGATGTTGGGCACCCGATCCAACCGTCTAATTATTAGGCGGTCTGCTTGAATCAGCGGTGGCGCCGGCCGCCAGGTTCCAGATCCAAAACACAACCAATTGAAATCGCTATATATTTTATCCGAATCGGGATGGCACGCAACTTGTATGTTGCAGTGCGGCCAGCCGTCGCAGATGCCCGTTGGCCAACGTCCAAGATGGATTTCCGCAGCAACGAAGCTGGTCGGGCCGGTTCGCATGACATGAACGGGTCCGCATTCCTTTCGGTTGAAGCCACCCGTTGTGGCCGCAGGAGCTTCGTCGCGCACCATGAAACTAGAAACGCTCTCAGTCGATTTTACCGACGAGCAGAAACGCTACCTCGAAGGATTCACGACGGGGCTGCAGATCAGCCGGGTCGGGCGCGGCCTCGGCGGCGCAGCCGCGGGTAAAGCCAATGCGGAGCCGATCGGCCCTGAAGCGTCGCACATCAAGGCGCAGGACCGCACGCTTGCCGCGGGCAAGAAACTCGTCGACCAGGAAAAGTGGAAGCGCGAGCAGCATCCGTTCGACGCCTATCCGCGGCTGAAGGAGCAGGCGCTGGCCGATGAGCGACCGTCGCCGGCGGACAATTTCCGCTGGCGCTATTACGGCCTGTTTTATGTCGGGCCGACGCAGGACTCCTATATGAGCCGTCTGCGGATTCCGAACGGCATCATGAAGCACTGGCAGTTTTCCGGGCTTGCCGATCTGATCGAACCGCTCTGTGGCCCGTTCAGCAACGTCACCACCCGCGCCAACCTTCAGGTGCGCGAAATCCCGCCGAAGCACGCGGTGATGCTGATCGAGGGCATTCAGGACCTCGGCCTGTGCTCGCGCGGTTCGGGCGCCGACAACATTCGCAACGTCACGGGCACGCCGACCGCGGGCATCGATCCGCAGGAATTGCTCGACACCCGCAAATACGCCCGCGAATGGCACTACCACATCCTCAACGACCGCTCGCTGACCGGCCTGCCACGCAAATTCAACGTCGCCTTCGACGGCGCCGGCAAGATCGCGGTGCTGGAAGACACCAACGACATCGCCTTTGCCGCGGTCGAGGTCAAAGAGGGGTTCGATGTCGAGCCCGGCGTCTGGTTCAAGCTCGGCATCGGCGGCATCACCGGCCACAAGGATTTTGCCACCGATACCGGCATCGTCGTCAAGCCGGCCGACGCGACGAAGGTGTCCGACGCTATTGTCCGCGTCTTCATCGATCTCGGCGACCGTACCAATCGGCTGAAGGCGCGATTGAAATACGTCATCGACGGCATGGGCATGGAAAAATTCCTTGACCTGGTCGAGCAAAAACTCGGGCATGCCTTCACACGCGTACCGCCGGAGGCGCTCGCGCCGCGTCCGGCGTTCGACCGCACCGCCCATGTCGGCGTGCACCGGCAGAAGCAGGACGGCCTGAACTGGATCGGCGTCGCGCTGCCTTTGGGCAAGGTGACCTGCGACCAGATGCGCGGCCTCGCCAAGATCGCGCAAGATCTCGGCGATGGCGATATCCGCCTGACGGTCTGGCAGAACCTGCTGATTTCAGGCGTCGCCGACGACAAGGTGGCATTGGCCACGGCCGCGATCGAGGCGATCGGCCTTGCGATCAAAACCTCGGAAATCCGCGCCGGGCTGATAGCCTGCACCGGCCGCGCCGGTTGCAAGTTCGGCAATGCCGATACCAAGCGCACCGCCGCCGGGATCGCGGACTGGTGCGACCCGAGGGTACCGGTCGAGACCCCGATCAACATCCATCTCACCGGATGCCACCATTCCTGCGCACAGCATTACATCAGCGACATTGGCATGGTCGGCGCGCGCATCGCGGTCGGCGATACCGACGACACCGTCGATGGGTTTCATATCTTCACCGGCGGCGGCTTCGGTCCGCAAGCCGAGATGGGGCAGGAGGTGTTTCACGACGTCACGGCGGAGGATGCACCTGTCCATGTCGAGCGGCTGCTGAAGGCCTACATCTCCCATCGCACTTCACCTGACGAGACGTTCCTGACCTTCGCGCGCCGCCATGACGGCGAGACGCTGCGCAAATTGGCCGATGCCGAGGCTTCCTCATGAACCAGATGACACCACCGCCGAAGATCGAGATCATTCCCTCCAGCGCGCCATTTTCCGATGCGCAGCGCTCGTGGCTGAACGGCTTCTTCGCCGGGCTGCTGACGGATGGCGGCCCGACGGCGCTGTCGCCGGAGCAGGGTGCGTCGATGCTGCAAGGGCCCGCCGGCGATGGCGACGATGGCGAGGCGCCCTGGCACGACCAGACCATGCCCATCGCGGATCGCATGAAACTCGCCGAAGGCCGGCCGCTGCGCCGGCGCATGATGGCGGCGATGGCGCAGCAGGATTGCGGCCAATGCGGCTACAATTGCCACGACTATTCGGACGCGATCGCGAGCAAGGCGGAACCGCGTCTCAATCTCTGTGTCCCCGGCGGCAAGGAAACCGCCCGGATGCTGAAGGCGCTGCATGAGGAACTGGAAAAAGCGCCGGCGGCGTCATCCGGCCCGGCGGCGGCAGCGCCTGCTACGGCTGCACCTGTTGTCACGGCGGAGCCCGGCCGTTCACGCGACAACCCGGTCGCGGCCACCTTCCTGTCGCGCCGGCTGCTCAACAAGGCCGGATCGGAAAAGGAAACCTGGCACATCGATTTCGACCTCTCGGGCGCCGGGCTCGACTATGTCGTCGGCGATTCCTTCGGCATCTTTGCCCGCAACGATCTCGGCCATGTCGACCAGATCATTGCCTTGCTGGGCGCCTCGCACACGACCAAGGTCCGGGGCAAGACGCTGCGCGAAGTATTGACCGACGAAGTCTCGTTGTCGCCGGCGCCGGACAGTCTGTTCGAACTCATTTCCTACATCACCGGCGGCGCGCAGCGCGAGAAGGCGCGGGCGCTGGCGCAGGGCGAGGATCCCGACGGCGATGCCGCCACGCTCGACGTGATGGCGGCGCTGCAGAAATTTTCGGGCGTGCGTCCGCATCCCGAAGCCTTCGTCGAGGCGCTGGAGCCGCTGCAGCCGCGGCTCTATTCGATCTCCTCGTCGCACAACGCGACGCCGGGCAAACTGTCGCTGACGGTCGACTGCGTGCGCTACGTGATCGGCAAGCGCAAGCGGCTCGGGCTCGCTTCCACCTTCCTCGCCGAGCGCATCAAGCCCGGCGACGAGCTCAAGGTCTATGTGCAGAAGGCCCACGGCTTCGCGCTGCCGCAGGATCCGAAAGTGCCGATCATCATGATCGGGCCGGGCACCGGCATTGCACCGTTCCGCGCCTTCCTGCTCGACCGCAAGGCGACCGGCGCGCCCGGCAAGAACTGGCTGTTCTTCGGCCATCAGCGCAGCGCATCCGATTTCTTCTATGCCGACGAATTGAATGCGATGAAAACCTCGGGCTTGCTGACGCGGCTGTCGCTGGCGTGGTCGCGCGACGGCGACAAGAAGTTCTATGTGCAGGACCGCATGCGCGAACTCGGCCGCGAAGTATGGACCTGGCTGGCCGACGGCGCGAACATCTACATCTGCGGCGACGCCAAGCGGATGGCGAAGGATGTCGAGCGTGCGCTGGTCGACATCGTCGCACAATTCGGCGCGCGTTCGACTGACGAGGCGGTGCTGTTTGTCGCCGACCTCAAGAAGAAAGGCCGGTTCCAGCAGGACGTCTACTGACGGAACCGTCAATCCGCATCAAATTGCAGCGAATAAAATTCTCGCCGGAATCCCCGGCGGAGAATTTTAGGCTGCAACCTGACTCTATTTGGACGTCCGCGTCGCTATTTCGCCGGTCATCTTGCATCCGGCAGCAAACAGCCCTTCATTATGGGACCATGTTGCCCAGGAGATCGACCATGCGCGAACTATCGGCGGAAGCCCGCCTGCATCTTTACGCGCGCCAGCTTTCGCGACAGGGCGGAACCGGGTTTCATACCGCAGCGCTCTATGGCTCGCTCGCGCTGATCGCGGCGGTGATGTTCGGCACGCTGTCGGTTCATCCGTTCTGAGATCGTAGGGTGGGCAAAGGCGCCCTTGCGCCGTGCCCACCATTTTTTCCTTGGCGCAGTGGTGGGCACGCTCACGGACGCGCATTCGCGCTTCCGTTCACTTTGCCCACCCTACGATTCAACTAACCTTGAACGGCGCCACGTCGATCTTCGCCGCCTTCAGCGCCTGCCGGATATCCTGCGCGATATCGACCGCGCCCGGGGTATCGCCGTGAATGCACACGGTGTCGGTGCGCATTTTGATCACCTTGCCAGTGACCGACACTACTGCACCGTCCTGCACCATCCGCACCACGCGGTCGGCGATTTTCGCCGGGTCGTGCAGCACCGCGCCGGGCTTGCGCCGCGACACCAGCGAGCCGTCATCCTCATAGGCGCGGTCGGCGAACACTTCGTGCACCATCGGCAAATTGGCGGCTTCGCCGGCCTGCACCAGTTTTGAGTTGGCGAGCACCACGAACACCAGGTTCGGGTCGACCGCCCTGATGGCGGAGGCAATGGCCTTTGCGGTCATGTCGTCCTCGCAGGCGACATTTGACAGCGCGCCATGCGCCTTGACGTGCGTCACCTTGTGGCCGGCCGCGGTGGCGATCGCCTGCAGCGCGCCGATCTGGTAGGCGACGAGGTTTTCGATCTCCGACGCCTTCATGCCGGGAAACGGCCGCCGGCCAAAGCCGTGCAGGTCGCGGTAGCCCGGATGGGCGCCGATGCTGACGCCGCGCGCCTTCGCAAGGTCTACCGTCCTGCGCATGATGTCGGCATCGCCGGCATGGAAGCCGCAGGCGATGTTGACCGAGGTGGCCAGCTCGATCATGGCGGCGTCATTGCCCATTTCCCAGGCGCCAAATCCTTCGCCAAGATCGCAATTCAGATCGACTGTCTTCATACTGTTTGCTCGCATTCTTGTTTAGGGCGACCACGTCCCGGCATCGACGGCGCTGACGGCGGCGCCGGCGACGTTGGCATCTTGCAGCGCTTCGATATTGAGATCAAAGCTTTCGATCGGCCTGAGGCGGTCGGGCAGGGTGCGCAGGAACTCGGCCGATTTCCTGAACTCGGCCTGCGCTTCCGCCATGCTGACGGCCTTGAACCGAAAAACCTTGCCGGCCGGTGTCTGCGCGAAGCGCCCGAGATCGGCCGAAATTACGGTAGCGATCTTGGGATAGCCCCCGCTGGTGCCGCGGTCCGGCATCAGCACGATGGGCGCCCCATTGCCGGGCACCTGGATGCTGCCATCAACCGTGCCGTCGGAGACGATGTTGTGGCCGTGCAGATGTTTGATCACGGGACCTTCGAGCCGGTAGCCCATGCGGTCGCTGGTCGCCGATATCTTCCACTCCGAGTCCAGAAACAGTTGTTTCTGGACGTCGTCGAATTCGTCGTCCTGCGGACCCAGCACGACGCGGATCGGCGCCTCCGTCACCGCGGGAAGATCGATCCGCCGCTCGGCCGCGCCGCTGGCGGCCGCCGCCTGCAATTCGTCGCCGGCCTGCAGCGGGCGCGGATAGGGACTGCCGAGGCCGGCGCGGGCATTCACCGCGAGGCTGCCGAACATCGGCTCGCCGGCAATGCCGCCCTCGATTGCGAGATAACTGAAGGAACCAGCGCGCGCAAAGCCCAGCGTCAGCGTCTCGCCATCGGCGATCGTCGTGGAGGTGTTGAATGCCGCTGTGTGCCCTGAGATGTCGGCATTGCGTGAGGCGCCGGCCAAGGCGACGCGGACCGCGCCGTCGCGCGCGGTGAAGGCGGCGCCAAACGGACCGATCTCGATCGCCGCCGCCAGTGGCGCATTGCCAACCAGAACGTTCGCTGCGGCCAGTGCGAGCCGGTCCATCGCGCCGCTCGGCGTCAGACCGTAGCGCTGGGCGCCGTGCCGTCCGCCGTCCTGCACCGAGCTTGCGGGACCAACAGCTGAAATCACGAGTTTGGTCATGCGGCGATCATTTCGGCGACGATCTCGCCAGCTTCGGCGGCGCGGTCCTGGTCCGCGAAGGTCTTGGCGTCGATCGCGGCAAAGGTGACGGCGTCGCCGGGTTCGAGCAGGAAGGTGGGATCGCGATGCAGTTGATAGGTGCGGACCGGAGTCCGTCCCAACAGATGCCAGCCACTCGGGCCGGCGAGACACTGCACTCCGGTCTGCACGCCACCGATCGAGATCGTGCCGGCCGGCGTCAACAGCCGCGGATTTTGCCGCCGCGACATGTGTAGCGATTTTTCCAACCCGCTGAGATAGGACCAGCCCGGCGTAAAGCCGATCATGGCGACCCGGTAGTCGCCGGCGACATGCCGCGCGACGATATCGTCCGGCGTGGTGTTCAGCGTCCTGGCGACGTCCTCGAGATCGATGCCGTGCTCGCCGCCATAGACCACCGGAATGCGCCAGCGCCTTGACGTCGTGACCGGCGGAACCGGCAGCTGAGCCAGCGCCACCAGTTGCTCGCTCAGCGCGTCGAAACCGATCTGCACGGGATCGTAATGCACCAGCAGGGACCGATAGGTCGGCACCGTCTCGGTCACGCCGGCGATCGGCTCACGCGCGATCGTGCGATCGAGCGCCAGCACGCGCTGGTTGGCCGCGTCATCGATGTTGCGGCTGAATTCCACCGTGATGGCGCTGTCGCCACTGGGCAAAAGGCGGGGCGGGGGGAGCGTCGCGGACATGGCCTCATGGACTCTTCGGCGGATATCATGCTCTAGCGTGTTTTGCGCTTGAGTGGAATTCGCTTCGCGCAAATCAGCCTGCAAGTTCAATAAATTAATCCGTATACCCGTGATAAGGGGTGATGATCGCGCCGCGCGGTGCAGACCCCCAGCCAACGCCACTTGACGCGATGGCCGTGCCCCGCAAGATGCGCCGCCCATCAATCCCGACCGGAGCCGATTTCTCGATGTCCCTGACCCCTGAAGCGATCGCGACCCTGTCGCGCGTGTCCACCGCCACCATCACCACGGTTCTGCTCAAGAAGGGCCTGCGTAACGTCTGGATGCGGGGCTCGCGACCGCTGCGGCCGGGACAGGCCCGGCTGGTCGGGCCGGCCTTTACGCTGCGTTTCGTGCCGGCGCGGGAAGATCTGGCCACGCCGGAATCATGGTCGTCGCCGATCTCGACCCGGACCGCGATCGAAGCCATGCCCGCGGGCTGCATCGCCGTGGTCGACGCCATGGGCGTCACCGACGCCGGCATCTTCGGCGACATCCTGTGCGCGCGCATGTCCAAGCGCGGCGTGGCGGCGCTGGTAACCGACGGCGTGGTGCGCGATCTCGAGGGCGTGCTAGGCACCGGCCTGCCGGTGTGGTGCGACGGTTTTGCGGCACCGCCCTCGGTCGCCGGGCTGACGTTCGTCGGCTGGGGCGAGCCGATCGGCTGCGGCGGGGTCGCGATCTTCCCGAATGACATTATTGTCGCCGACCAGGACGGCGCCGTGGTGATCCCGGCGGCATTCCTCGACCTCATTCTGGCCGAAGGCGCCGAGCAGGAGCGTATGGAGGCCTGGATCGTCGATCAGGTGAATGCCGGCGCCGTATTGCCGGGCCTCTATCCCATGAACGCCGAGACCAAGGCGCGCTACGCCGCTTCGAAGAAATAGCCAGGGCGCAACGATAAGGCGTCGGCAACAAGGAGGACTCCATGGATATCCATCTCGCGGGATCGCGGCCGACACGCCGGGCGCCGAAAGAGCATTTTACCGGCACGGTCTGGCAGGATCCTATCATTGCCACCGAGGCCCCGGCGCGGATTGCTTCGAACCGCGTCTCCTTCGAGCCGGGCGCGCGGACCAATTGGCATACGCATCCGCTGGGGCAGACGCTCTACGTCCTCGCAGGTGTCGGCCGGGTCCAAACCAAGGGCGGCCCGATCCATGAGATACGGCCGGGCGACGTGGTGTGGATTCCGGCCGGTGAAAAGCATTGGCATGGCGCATCGCCGACCAACGGCATGACCCATATCGCGATGCAGGAAGCGCTGGACGGAAGTTTCGTCAACTGGATGGAGCCGGTGACCGACGCGGAGTATTCGGCGAAGGTCGGTTGATGGTGGCAATCCTCTCGCGCCCTGCCGGTTAGCCACCGCTTACGCGGAACGGCTCGCTGGCTGACGGCTAAACTCGGGGTCCAGGTGCCCCGAGCACGCTGATATTGCAGGCATCAGCGACCCAGCGGTCCTCTAAAGGTTAACACTCTGAACGTTGGCACGGTCCTCGCAATCCTTTCCTGTTGGTGATGCAGCTGTTCTGAGATGACACAGCGCCTGTCCAAAAAGGATACGACGGATGATCAGATCGTTAGCGGCCCGTAGTCTATCGGCACGTCAGAAGTCGAACATTCGGAGCATCGCCTACAGCCTGGGCGGATATACAAGGCGCCCGGTTGAAGTCCTGGTGGAAGACCTCGTCCTGCTGGATGGCGCACGGACCTTCCTGCAAATTGGCGCCAATGATGGCTATCTCTCCGACCCGCTCAACCTCGCCATCTTCCGTCACCGATTGGCAGGTACGTTTGTCGAGCCGCAGTCGAACTACTTTCGTGAATTGCAAAAAACCTACCGCGATTTCCCCGGCATGGCTTTCCTGCAATATGCCATTGCCGCCGAGAGCGGCACCATGACCATGTACACGCTGGACTGCAGCAGCGGCCGGCTGCCCGGCTGGGCCCATGGCGTCGGCACGCTTTCGCAACAGCAGATCCGCAAGTTCGGCGACCAGATCGACGACATCGAATCCTATATCCGATCGGACGAAGTCCAGTGCATCACGGTACCGGACCTGCTCGACCGCGCGGCGCATCGCGACCCCGACATCATCGTGGTTGATGCGGAGGGGTTCGACCACCTCATCCTGTCGCAGTTCGATTTTGCCCGGCTTTCGACCAAGCTCGTGATCTATGAAACCGAAAGCATGACCAGGGCAGATGCCGCCGATCTCGCGAACAAGCTGGAGCAGGGCGGCTTTGCGATCTTCGAAGCCGAACAGGACACCGTCGCGCTGAAGCGCAGTACCGAAACCTTTCGCCGGAAAAATGCGGCCAGCAGCAAGGCGGCATAGCAACCTGACGCCGCCAAAGGCCCGGTTCTGATAGCGGCGCTGGCGCTGCGAGCCCCGTCTAATTCAACCGGCTCCAGGTCTGGCCGCCGCAGAACATGCCGCCAAACGCGCAGCCCTGAACGCGCAGCCGGTCGGAGCCTTTCAGCGCGATCGTCGAATCATAGGTGCTGCCACTGCTCGGATCCAGAATCCGTCCGCTCCACTTGGAGTCCTTGGCGGGCTTCATGTTGATCAGGACCTGTTCGCCGTTCTGGTTCGACTTGGCGTCCACGGAATATCCGCAGAGGTTGGGACCGCATTGCTCGATCCGGACCTTGCCTTCCTTCTCTTCGGTCAACCACACGCCGAGCGGCGAGTTGGCCGCGGCGGCGGGGACGGCTGCCTGCGGCTGCGGAGCAGGTGCTTGCACGGGCGCAGGGGGAGCCGTCGCCACGACCGGCGCCGGAGCCGGCTGGGCCGTAGCACGGGTCGGCGGATCCGGCTGCGCCTGCGGCGCGAGTGCACTGGGCGGAGGCTGGGTTGTTGTCGCGGCGGGGGCCACTGCAGCGGTTGCGGGTGCAGCAGCCACGGGAGCCGGCGAAGGCTCGATTGCCGTGGTGGCCGGCGCCGGGGCCTGCTGGGCCGGCGCTTGTGGATCGCTCTTGGCCTGCTGCGGCGCCTGTTTGCGCGACCTGTCGCTGTCCTGGTCGTCGCGCGAGCGTTTCGCTTTCTTTCCGGTGTTGTCGTAGACGCCCGGGATCGAAACCGTGCCGCGATCGGGATCAATGGTAATGGTGCGTCCGCCGTAGTCGAAGGTGTACTGGGCCTGCGCGGCGGTGCTTGCCAGCAACAACGCGGCGATCACAAAAAGCTTTCTCATCAAGACCTCCTGAGCAGGTGAAATCTCAGCATTCACCGTACGTTGCGACAGTCTCTTGCAACGTGACCTACATCACTTTCATAGCTATGAGTCGTGGGCTAACAGGTTTGGTTCAAATGCGTGTGTGTGCAGCCAGTTTAGGTGACGGCGACGGACACGGTCAATTTGGCGCCGGCATCCATCCGGCGCCCGAAAATTACATTTCGCCGACGTCCTTGCGGAGCAAATTCGCCGCCGCGGCGCGTCCGGACATTTCGCTTCGGATCTGCTCGAAGCGCTCCCGCGCCTCGCTCGCGCGATCATCCACAAACCTGATCGCTTCATCCGGCGCCAACGGTCCGCTGACAACCGGCGCGGAATTTTCGCCGATCGTCTCGTCCACAAAATATTCGTCATTGGCCTCGCGGCGAACCGTCCACCTGAAGCGGATCGCAGCCATCGGGCCGGGGCCGATTTTCGAATAGCCGTCGGCCTCGATCGGCTCCGGCGCAACAGGCGCAACGGGCTGATCCTCCACCGCCGGTTTCTCCGGTATTGCCAATTTCTCCGGCTCGCGTTGGGTTTCCGGATGATCGAGAATACTGGCAATGGCCGCAAGCGCATGATCGGTCGGGTCGCTTTGATTCAAGATCTGAAGCCTCCGGGCATTGTATTGGCAGGCGAACAGGGGGAACTCCGCTGCCAGCGCCGAGTTCCCTTCCTCGCTCTTGAATAAGGCTGAGTTTTGTCAGTTTACGCGCAAACTGGAGGCAATTTGCCCTTCCAGGGCCGCGCCTGCTCCAGTTGAGCCGCCAGGCGGAACAAGGTTGCCTCGTCGCCGAAGCGTGCGGAGAACATCATGCCGAGCGGCAATCCGGCCGCGTTCCATGCCAGCGGCACCGACATCGCGGGTTGGCCGGACATGTTGAACATGGCCGTCGCCGGCATGTAGCGCCGCAGGATCGGGGCGATGTGCGACAGATCCTCCGACATCGTATTCAGCTCGCCGATCCGCAGCGGCGGCGAACAGAGCGTCGGGCACAGCAGCACATCGCAGCCCTCGAAGAACGTGGCGAGGGCGCGCGAAATCTGGAACGCGGCAAGTTGCGCGGCGACATAGTCGGTTGATGTCGCCTTTTGCGCGTTATGCGCGCTCGCCAGCGTCAGGACCTCGAAATCGTCTGAAGTCATGGCGCGGCCGAAGAGCTGCTCGGCAAGCCGCACCGTCAGCGCGGTGTTGGCGGCCACGATGGTCGACATCACCACCGCCGGGTCGGCGGCCAGCACCGGCGCGCGTTCCTCGACGTGATGGCCGAGGCCGGCGAGCAGCGCAGCGATCTCGCGGGTCGCCGCGGCGATTTCCGGATCGATCGCGTCGCCATAGGGCGACTTGTCGGTGAAGGCGATGCGCAAGCGGCCGGGATCGCGGCCGACTTCCTCGAGGAAGGGCTGCTGCGGTGGCGGCGCCACATAGGGGCTCGACGGCTCCGGTCCGTGGATCGCGTCCAGCATCGCCGCGCTGTCGCGCACGCTGATGCTGACGACATGGCCGCAGGAAAATCCGCCCCAGCCTTCGCCCCGATCGGGCCCGAGCGGGGTGCGCGCCCGGGTCGGCTTCAATCCGAACACGCCGGATGCCGAGGCCGGAATGCGGATCGAACCGCCGCCGTCGCTGGCATGCGCGACAGGCAGAATGCGCGCGGCGACCGCCGCGGCGGCGCCGCCGGATGAGCCGCCCGACGAATGCGCCAGATTCCACGGATTGCGGGTCGGCCCGAACAAGCGAGACTCGGTGGTCGGCATCAGACCGAACTCCGGACTGGAGGTCTTGCCGAAGATCGCGAGGCCGGCGTCGAGGAAGCGCTGGGCGAGGGTGCCGCTATGGTTGGCGACATTGTCCTTGTAGATGCTGGCGCCGAAGGTGGTCCGCGTGCCCTCAAGAAGTTCCAGATCCTTCAGCAGAAACGGCACGCCGGTAAAGGGACCATCGGCCAGCCCCTTGTCGATCTGCCGCTTCGCATCGTCGTAATGCTTGACCACGACGGCGTTGATCTGTGGATCGACCCTGGCGGTGCGGGCGATCGCCTCGTCCAGCAGCTCCGTGGCGCTGACCTGCTTCTTGCGGACGAGATCGGCAAGGCCGATCCCGTCATAGTTGCCGTATTCCTTGAAAGCCATGCGGATATCCGTGGGGAAGCGCCGAAGCGTTCTATTCAGGCCGGACGCGGTCGCGCCCGACTCAGCCGAGCACGTCCTGGTTGATGACGTTCTGGCGCAGCGGCTGGCCGTCGAGCGCGCTCAGGATATTGCGTGCGGTTTGCTCGCTCATCCGGTCCACCGCCTCCCGCGTCACGCCCGCCACGTGCGGCGCCATGATGACATTGGGAAGCGCGAACAGCGAATGGCCGGACGGCGGCGGCTCCTGCTCGAACACGTCGAGACCCGCGCCGGCAAGCTTGCCGGACGACAGCACGTCATACAGCGCCGGCTCGTCGATGATGCCGCCCCGCGCGGTGTTGATCAGGTAGGCGGTCGGCTTCATGCGCGCTAGCCGCGCCGCATTGAACATCCCGACGGTCTCGGGGTTCTTCGGGCAGTGAATGCTGACAAAATCGGCGCGCGGCAGCGCCGCATCGAGATCCGTCACCGGCTCGCAGCCGGCGGCCTTGATTTCAGCGGCTGATTTGTAGGGGTCGTAGATCAGGACGTTCATTTCCATGGCCAGGCAGCGCTTGGCGGTGCGCGTGCCGATGCGGCCGAAGCCGATGATCAGCACGGTCTTGCCGTAGAGGTCGTAAGGCAGCATGCCGAGCCGGCTGGCCCATTTGCCGTCCTTGACGATGGAATGCATTTCGACGGCGCGCTTGGCCAGCGTCAGCATCATGAACAGCGCCTGTTCGGCAACCGACGGCGAATTCGCGGTGCCCGCCACCATCAGCGGGACCTTGCGGCGGCTCAGCGCGGGAACGTCGACGGCGTCGAAACCGACGCCGATCCGGGTCACCACCTTCATGTCGCCGGAAGCCTCCAGCTCCGGTTCGCCGAACCGGGTGGCGCCGAGCGCCACGCCGTGGACCGGCGCATGCTCCCTGAGCTTGGCCTCGAAGTCGCCTGCGGAAATCATGTTGGGGAATTCGACGAGATCGAGGTCGTCGCGTTCCTGCAGCAGAGCTCTTCCGGCTTGCGAAAACGATTCAGTGATGAAAATTTTCTTCTTGTTGGTCGTCATTCGCGCGCCCTTGCTGCATTTCTGATCGTGCGGTCGTCAAATGACGGCGCCTGTGGCCTCATTTAGCAGGTGCATATTGTTGAGGTCTATTGCTAATCGCATCGGGGCGCCCGCGCGCGCGTCGGCATTGGGATTGACCCGTCCGCAGATCTCGACGCCCTCCATGATGAAATAAATCATCGTCTCCATGCCCATCGGTTCGATGACATCAAGTACCGCATCGAAGTTCTCGACTCCGGGCTCCGCGTGGGGACTGGCTTCGGTGATGTGTTCGGGACGCAGGCCGAGCTGCAGCTTGTCGGTTCGCGAGACGTTCTTGTAGCGGTCGGCGCGGGCCGGCGGCAGCGGGAAAACAATCCGGTCGGTCAGGCGGATGTGCAGCTTGCCGCCGACGTCTTCCAGCCTGCACGCCATGAAATTCATCGCCGGCGAACCGATGAAGCCTGCCACGAAGCGCGTGGCCGGATTGTGATAGAGTTCGTTCGGCGTGCCGATCTGCTCGATACGGCCATTGTTCATGACCACGACCCGGTCGGCGAGCGTCATCGCTTCGACCTGGTCATGGGTGACGTAGACGGTGGTGGTGCGGACCTTCTGGTGCACCTTCTTGATCTCGATCCGCATCTGCACCCGCAGCTTGGCGTCGAGGTTCGACAGCGGCTCGTCGAACAGAAACACCTTGGGGTTTCGCACGATGGCGCGGCCCATTGCGACGCGCTGGCGTTGGCCGCCGGACAGTTGCTTCGGCTTGCGGTCGACCAGTTCGACGATGTCGAGCATTCGCGCGGCCTCGTCGACCCGGGTCTTGATCTCGGCCTTCGGATAGCGCTTCAGCCGCAGCCCGAACGACATGTTCTCCGCCACCGTCATGTGCGGATAGAGCGCATAGTTCTGGAACACCATGGCGATGTCGCGGTCCTTCGGCGGCACGTCGTTGACGACGTCGCCCCCGATCATGATATCGCCGTCGGTGATATCCTCGAGCCCCGCGATCATCCGCAGCGTGGTCGACTTGCCGCAGCCCGATGGGCCCACCAGCACGACGAATTCATGGTCGGCGATGTCGAGATCGATGCCGCGCACCGCCTCGACCTCGTCGTAACGTTTGACAACCTTGCGCAACGTGACGTCAGCCATTGAGTTCAACCTTTTGTAGCACCGGCGGTCAGGCCGGCAATGTAGTAGTCCATCAGGAAGGCATAGATGATCAGCGGTGGTGCGGCGCCGAGCAGGGCGCCAGTCATGATCTGACCCCAGGCGAACACGTCACCCTTGATCAGCGTGGTGATGATGCCGACCGGCAGCACCAGCTGATCGGTCGATGTCGTGAACACCAGCGGATAGAGGAATTGCGCCCATGACACCGTGAAGGCGAAGATGGTCGCGGCGATCAGGCCGGGCAGGGCGACCGGGATGAAGATCCGGGTCAGGGTCTGGAACCATGACGCGCCGTCGATGATCGCGGCCTCGTCGAGTTCCTTGGGGATGGAGGCGAAGTAACCGATCATGATCCAGGTGCAGAACGGCACGGTCAGCGTCGGATAGACGATCAGCAGCACGTACCATTTGTTGATCAGCTGAATCCCGGTGAGATCGCCGAACACCACGAACATCTTGAACAGCGGCAGGAACAGCAGCGTCTCGGGGATCAGGTAGGTGAGAAACACGCCGGTCGCGAGTGTTGCCGAACCCCAGAACCGCATTCGCGCCAGCGCGAAAGCGGCGGGCACGCTGATCAGCATGGTGATGGTCACGACGAAGATCGAGACCAGCGCCGAATTGCGAAAAAAGGTCAGGAACTGGTTCGACGTCAGCAGTTCGACGTAGTTCGACAATGTCGGGTGGTAGACCCACCACGGATTGGTCGCCGCGGAGATTTCGGCGCTGGTCTTCAGCGATGTAATCAGCATGTAGAGCGGCGGTATCAGCGCGAAGATCGCGAACAGCGTCAGGAAGAAGTACGACCATCGCAACGCCCAGGTGCGGTCACGGCTCATGCTGCGTAGTTTGACGGCACGGGTCGGTGCCGATTTGTCGATCACGGTGGTGCTGGTCATCAGGCTTCATTCCCACGTTTGTTGATATCGCGCAGGATGAAGACCGCCGCGATTGCGAGGATCGGTATCATGAACAGCGAGACGCTGGCGCCCAGTGGAATGTCGCCGCCCTCGATACCAATGCGGAATGCCCATGTCGCGAAAATATGGGTGCGGTCGAGCGGACCGCCGGCGGTCAGGATGCGCACGATATCGAAATTGGCGAAGGTCACGATCAGGGAAAACAGCGTCGTGATCGCGATGATGTTGCGCATCATCGGCAGCGTGACGTACCAGATGCGCTGCCACCAGTTGGCGCCGTCGATGGCTGCGGCCTCATAGAGCTGATCGGGCACCGATTTCAGCGAAGCCAGATACATGATCATGAAGAACGGAGCGCCCACCCAGATATTCACCAGGATGACCGAGAACCGGGCCCATCCGGTCTCGCCGGTCCAGGGAATTCGGTCGACGCCGACGCCCGCTAGCAGATAGTTGAAAGCGCTGTATGACGGGTCAAACAGCCACAACCACGCCAGCGTGCTCATGGCCGGCGGAATCACCCACGGCACCAGCAGCATTCCGCGCCACTTGCGTTGGCCCTTGGCCGGAATGTTGTGGACGAAGTGGGCGACGACAAACCCGATCAGCGCCTTGAAGACCACGGCCGTGATCGCAAAAATGCAGGACTGCTCAACGACCAGCCAGAACGTTTCGCGCGTGAACAGGAACTGGAAATTTCCAAGTCCGACGAAGCGCTGCATCGACTTGTTGAGCGTCGCCAGATGTAGCGAGTAGAACGCGGGATAAATGACCAGAAGCGAGATCAGCAGGATCAGCGGCAGCGTCATCAGAAAGGCCGCGGTGGATTTTCGCTTTAGCGCGGTTCGCAGACTGGCGCGCTTGCGAATCTTTGGCGCAGGGGCGGCGCTGTTCCGTTCAACCGCGACATCGACCATGATGCATCTTCCTCGCGAAGCTTGATTTCAAGTAAGTGAGATCTCGTCGGGAAGCCGGCGCGCGCCGGCTCCCAATCGTGTCGGCAGGCGGACAGGCGCCGCCGCGGCCCGCGTTGGGCCGTAGCGGGCAGTCCCCCTCAGCTCCGCATGAAGCCTTCGAGTTCGCCTTGCGCCCAGGCCAGCGTCTTCTCCATGGCTTCGCCCCGGTAGTAACGCACGCACATCTTGGTCAGGGTCGCCTGGGTGTAGATCTGCTGGGCAATCTTCGGCGGCGCTCCCGCTGCCGAGATCGACAGCTTCTGGTGGTTGTGCGGATTCGGATAGTGGTAGAGCGTCCCCTTCGGGGGACTTTCCTCCGCCCAGGTCTTCAGCGTGGTGAGTTTCTCGAACGCCGGCAAGTCGTAGCCGCCGCTCGCCGCCACCAGCTTCTCCACCGCGGCCGGTTGCGACAGATGCGTCAACAGGCTCTTGGCCGCCGGCTTGTTTTTGCCGAAGTTCCAGACGCTCCAGAAATACGGGAGGAACGGCGCAAACCGGCCCTTCGGACCGATCGGGAAGCCGTGGGTCCAGCACTGCTCGGCGATCTGCGGCGCATCGCGCTTGGCCACGGCCCATGCGCTCGGCGGGTTCATGATCAGCGCGCCCTTGCCCGAGACCAGCCACCTGTTGTTGGAGCCATCGTCCCACGCCGGGGCGTCCGACGGCAGGAACGCCATCAGCTTCTTGTAGAACTCGAGAACTTGACGCACGTTGTCATTCTTCACCACGACGTTGCCCTTGGCGTCGACGACCTCCGCGCCGAAGGCGAGGAAGAACGCGCCGACGGTGTCGACGGAGTCGCTGGTCTCGCCAAGACCGATGCCGAAGGGAACGCCGCCCTTGTGGCAGGCCTCGGCGGCTTTCAGGAACGCATCCGTGGTCCAGGCGTCCGCCTTCGGCGCCTGGCCGGCAGGATACATGGCCTGCACGTCGATGTTGGCGTGCTGCTTCATCAGATCGATGCGGGAGCAGGGGCCCTTGATCTGGCTTCCGATGCAGGCCGGCACGGCCAGCCACTTGTCGCCGGATTTGCCGAGATACTTGACGGTCCCGTTGACATCGCCGTTCTGCTTGATCAGCGCTTCGACGACATCGTTCATGGGCTCGAGCAATTCGGCCTGTGCATGCGGCCACCAGGTCGGCATCGCCAGAATGTCGTGGCCGGACTTCGCCTGGGCTTCGGCGGCGATGGTCAGCAGGTTCTTGTTGCCCTGGCTCGGGATGTAATCGATCGAAACCTCGACCTTCTCTTTGGCGGCCCACTCGTTGACGAGTTCGGTTGAGGCCTTGTTGGCGCCGGGCACCCAGTGATCCCAGAAACCGATGTTGAGTTTGCCGGCGGCGTGTGCGCCTCGAATGTATGGCGCCGTTATCAATGCCGCCGATGACATGGCGGTAGCAGCGACGAATTGTCGACGTGAAAGCTTCTTCCGTGACATGGCATTCTCTCCCTGGTGAGCCAAATCGTGAAGCGTGCGGAAGCCTCTTTTTGTTTTTTTCATTCGCCGCCGGGCAGGCCGAGATGGCATTGCAAGACGTCGCGGAGACTTCGTTATTGACGATCAGAGCAGAATTGTCGGCGTCTGTCGAGAAATCCGGTGACGCTGCCCGTAGAACTAACGTTGTGGTCAAATCGGCAGCAGCGGATTGTCGATGATCCGTCAATGATTGCGGAGCCTTTGGCGTGAGGCCGGCCTGCGCGGCTGACGATGCATATTGCGTCGCACACATGCCGCGCGCGCTGTCATCCCGGATGCGCAATGGCGCGTCCGGGATGCGCCATCGGGCCGCAGGTTCCGCCGCGGCCAACTTGATTTGCACCCTGTGCCGGCGGTTTCTCGTGATGACGGGTCGCTTTGCAGCATAGACGAGGCTGATGCGAAAACGATAATGTCCGACTCAACACGAAGCGCTGCCGCATCCGCGCCTGCCTGTCGCAATCACCATGGAGACCGACGAATGATCAACCCGACACCCGCAGCGCGTGCGCGGTTGAGAATGCATCTTGTGCTTGGCGCAATTGTTGCGCTGCTTCTCAGCGCTCCCTCGACGGTAAATGCACAAGTGGTCGAGGGCGTTCAAAAGGGCGCCCGCGAAGGCAACAAGGCCGCCGGACCGGTCGGCGGCGTGTTGGGCGGCGCGATCGGCGGCGTGGTCGGCGTCTTTACCGGCGTCCTCGGCGCCGGGCAACAGAAGGCATCGCCGCCATCAGCGAATGAGAAACAAGGCAGCTCGGCAAAATCCGACAAGGGTTCCAAGGGCAAGAAGGGCGCCAGGCAGAACGCCGTGCTGACCCAGGACGGAGCTCCGCAATTGACTGCCGAACAGATCGTCGCCAACAGCGATGCCAATATCGACCGGATCAAGACTGAATTGAAGCTGACGCCCGAGCAGGAGAAGCATTGGGCCGGCTTCAACAGCGCGATGCACTATCTCGGTCACAACGGCGCCGACCGCCTCAATCTGCGCGTGGCCCGCGCCAAGCGCGACCCGCCGGACGATATTATCGAGCAGATGCGCAACGAAGCCCAGTTCCTCAACGACCGCGCGGTCGACCAGCGCAATGTCGCCGATGCGGCCGAGCCGCTGTTTGCGAGCCTCGACGAAAAGCAAAAGGCGCGGTTCATCGAGGAGATGGTGCGGCTGAGCCGGGAGCGCGGGCTGGATTAGCGCGAATAGCCGGGCACACGTGCCTCTGGGGTAGGGGTCGAAGGCGCGGCACCCGGCTATCCTGCCGCAGCGGCGCGGCCATTCAAATCGTCACGCAATATTGGGCAAACGCCGACCAATTCAGGCCCGAGTGATGGCTGACTCGGGGCGTTGTCGGGACATGCCGCCAAAACGCGATCGGCCCCGCATTTCGCCGGCCGATGTGTCGAGCGTGCAACATGGGAGCCCAAGGAGACTTCAGGGAAACGCTACGCCTTCGGGAAATTCAGCTCCACGCCGACGCCGTCGGGATCGTACATGAAGAATTGCGTATCGCCGGTGCGCGGCACGATGCTCTCGCGGAATTTTACATTCTTCGACTGCAGGCGTTGGCGCACGCCAGCGGGATCGGTCGCGGCAAAGGCGATGTGATCGAGCCGGCCGGTATCCTCGTATTTCTTCTCGGTGCCGCGCACCACGATGCCTTCGCGTGGCTTGCGGGTGCCCATCAGGTGCACGGTGGCGACGCCGCCGGAATAGAGCCAGTAGCCGGGGAAATCGAGCGGCGGCCGGTCCCCGTTCTCGAGCCCGAGCACGTCGCAATAGAATTCCCGGGTGCGTTCCAGATCGGAGGGTTCGATGGTGTAGTGCTGCAGGACGCCGAGTGGCATGGAGTCTTCTCCCTGGAAGGTGACGTCGGTATCGGCGCATATCATCGGACACCGACCGCTTCGACGAAAGCCTGTCGATACGCAAGGCTGATGCGCATGATGCGCTGCAGCGTGCTTGACCGGGTCCGGGGTTCTGAAGGGTGACTACAGATTGCCGCAGTCGCCAGGCTCGTGCGCGGGGCGAGTCCAAAGCCCGCGGCTGTTGCCGGGTTCGCCGGCGCGCAGCATGACACAGCGCGAATTATTTATGGTTTGGCGCTAGGCTTTCGCGCAGATGCCAGCCTGGGCCGACGCCGATGGAAGAAAAACGAAAACACCCGCGCACCGAAGTCAATGAAACGGCTTACGTTTCGTCCGGCGGCTCGGTCATGAGCTGCACGGTCCGGAATGTCTCGGCCGAGGGCGCGGCCATCGATATCGAGAACCCGGCCTTCGTCCCCGCACGGTTTCGTCTGGTGATGGCCAATGGCTCGTCGGTCCACGAATGTCAGGTGGCCTGGATCCAGCGCAACCGGATCGGCCTGACCTTCGTCGAGACGGCGCCGACATAGCACCGTCCGAACCGGGCAGGGACGCGGTTCGTCTCGCCCGGCCGCAGCCGGCTAGTCGATCCTCAGCTTCGCATCGCGCACCACCTTGCCCCACTTTTCGATCTCCAGCCTGATGCGCGCCCCGAACTCCTCCGACGTATTGCCGACGCCCTTGAAGCCGAGCACGGCGAGGCGTTCGTTGACGTCAGGCCGCGCAACGCTCCTGGCGATCTCGCGGGAAAGCAGCTCGACGATCTCTTTCGGCGTGCCGGCCGGCGCCACGATGCCGGTCAGCGTATCGGCTTCCTGATCCTTCACGCCCTGTTCGGCGAAGGTCGGCACGTCGGGTACGCCGCCCGCCCGCGCGGTCGCCGCCACGCCGAGCGCGCGCACCTGTCCGGCCTGGATGGCCGAAAGCGAGGACGGCAACGCCGTGAACGCGATCGGGGTGTGGCCGCCGACCGTGGCCTGGACGGCCGGTGCAGCACCCGGGAAGGGGACGTGGACCAGGTCGAGCTTGAACGCCAGCCGGAACAATTCGCCGCCGAGATGCGGTGTCGAGCCGACGCCCGGGCCGGCAAAACTGTACTTGCCTGGATTATCCCGGATCAGCTGCACCAGTTCAGGCAGCGTTTTGGCCGGCACCGACGGGTTGACCACCACCACGTTCGGAGAAACCGCGACCAGTGACACGGCGGTAAAATCCTTCACCGGGTCGTACGGCACCTTGGCGTACAGGCTGGGGTTCACCATGAAGCCGGTTGAGATCGCCATGATGGTGTAGCCGTCAGGGGTGGCGCGTGCGACCTGACCGGCCGCGGTGTTGCCGCCCGCGCCGCCGACGTTCTCGATAAAGAACTGCTGGCCGAGACTGTCGGAGAGTTTCTGCGCCACGATGCGCGCGATGACGTCGGTTGGACCGCCCGGAGGAAATCCGACCACCACGCGCACCGGCCGGTTCGGATAGCCCTGCGCCAGGGATGGCGCGACGCCGGACAGCAACAACGCGGCTGCAAGAAATCCGCGCAATACGGACGCCATGACGCTCCCCCCGATATGTTCTTGTTGGCGCCATCATCGGCCAGCGCGTCGTACAGAACAAGGGCAAAGCGACAGCGGCTACTTCTTCAGCAGCGGCTTGAGTATCTCTTCCAGTTCCTCGAACGACATCGCGCCCTTGAGCTTTTCGCCATTGACGAAAAACGTCGGCGTCGATTCCACCTTGATGACCTCATGGGCAAACCGCTGGTCGGCGGCGAGCTTGTCGAGCAGGGTCTGATCCCTGCCGCAGGTCTCGACAGCCTGTTCGGTCATCCCGGCCTGCTTGCCGATCACCCGCAAGGTCATGTTGGTCTGCGCCATCAGCATCTGCTGTTGCTGGAACAGGAGCTGGACCGTGCCGAAAAATTTCTCGGCATCGCCATTGGCGGCGCAGCGGGCCAGCATCGATGCCGCCGCGGCCTTGATGTCGAGTGGAAACTCCCGGAACACGAAACGCACCTTGCCGGTATCGATATATTTCGCGCGCAGCATCGGGAAGACGTTTTCGCCGAACGTCGCGCAATGCGGGCAACTCATCGACGAATATTCGGTGATGGTCACCGGCGCATTGGCGGGACCGAGCGCCATGTCCGGCAGCGATACCGGCTGTGCCACCAGCGCGGCGGTAGCGAGCTGCGCCATCGCGCCGCTGATCGGCTGCAGTGCCATCAGCCCGAGCAGGGCGGCAAACCCGGCCGTTGTCAGCGCAACGAAGGCCCTACGAAGTGCGCGCAACCGACAACTCCCGTGCAATTCAGTTCCTCGACGTGCCGAGAATGCTGGCAACGGTCTTCGCCGTGATCGCAAGCCGTTCGGAGGTGCTGTGGGCTTTCAGCCGTTCCCTGGCGCGCTCTTCGATCAACAGGTCGATAAACGCCAGTCGGCTGGACTCGTCGACGGCTTCGGCCAGCAGGGTCCGATAGCGGTGGTAGTCAAATCCCTCGTCCTGCTTACTCATCTCACGCTCCCGCGCACTATTTCCGGTTGAAGTGTCTATCAGCCTGCGGAGCGGTGCAACAGCCTGTTGCGAGCATGCCACCCGTGCAGTGGTTCGTCGCCTCTGTGGCGGTACGATGGGATGGTGAGAGAGCTATTTGGGTTGCTCGTTCTTCGGCCTGGCGGCTTCCTGGGCGCGTGCGGCCATCCAGGCATCGTATTCGGGCGTGCCACGCCGCGGCGGAACGTCGGAAGGCATGCCGCCCATCCAGTGCGGCATGTCCGCTATCCGTTCGCCTGCGGTTTTCCCCCCGGCGCAGGATGTCAGCATGACGGCCGCAAGGCACAGCAAGGCGCAATGGAGCATGGGCGGGAATCGATTCATCCCGGGGGGATGCCACGCCATTGTGGCGATCGCGACGCGCAATCAAGGCTGGGATGAGATGACACAGGTTCCGTTAACCATGAGCGGCCTCGCCAACGCGTTCGTCGAAGCCGCTCCAGGCCGGTTCACGCGGCAATTTTTCCGGCCGGAGTATTTGTTAACCGGCAACGACTACCGTTTGCGTAATCGCGGGCCTCGTAACTCATACCGCGAGAACTAACGAAACCCGCCGTCCTCAACCGGCGGGTTTCTTCGTGAGAAAGATTGCCGATGTCGTTATCCTCAGCAAAAAATTATGCGCTTCGCGCCGCGCGCTCGCAGGACGAGAAAGAGGCGATCGAACTGCTCTCGAAGGCCATCCTGGAACTGGCGGCCTCGATCGAGGCGACCGACGCCAAGGTGAAGCAGATCAACAAATCCAAGGGCTGACGGACGGGCCCGATGACGGCGGGAGCACTCACCTTTTGCGGCGCGGGCGATCGCGTCCGACGGCGGCCGGGTCACCGGTGATTTTCGTTTTAGAGAATTCGCACTTCGGGCATTTGAAAACATGCTTCTCCGCACCGTTGGCGCCTGGCTCCCGGCTTGCCAGCGCCATTCGTGCTCGGCACATGGCGCAACGGGGCGGCTTGATCGTTTCGAGGGGCAGGGCTGCGGGGGTGTCGGAAGACGGCATGGTTTACCCAGGTGAAGAGCAGTGCGCGTACTGCCGGTATGGCCGGTGCCGTATTCCACTCAGCTAATCGTAGTGGCATTGCCGGGGCCCGCAAGGGCCGCTGTAATGCCTGTCATGAGCACCAAGTCTCGAACGTCCATCTGGCCCCGCAAATCATGGGCGCCAAGATACATGCACGGCACGCCCGCGACGAAGCACAGAAGGCTGCCCGTGAAGCGGATCGGGCGGAGCGTCTTCGCGTTTGAGCGGCGCGTCCGGCGCAAGGCACAGCTGGAGGAGGATATTCGCAATCGCCAATTGCAAGCCAAACGCGAAGTGCAGGAGCATCGGCATAGACTTGAGCAAGCCAGGGTAGATCGCCTCTTCGATGAAGCAGTTTCGTTGCGGCGAGCGATGGACATCCGCGCTTATGTTGATGCCGTGAGGGCTGTTTTGACGAATGAAATTGCTTCCATATCGTCGGAGAAAATTGAGCTTTGGTCGAGCTGGGCGCTTGCCGAAGCCGATCGCATCGATCAGTGAAAAGTGCCCGTTTTCTAAGGGCTTTTGACGCTCAGGACGACGCGAATTAGATGTGGGGTGATATTTGGGGCTAAAAAGTGACCATCATAAATTTCCCTTTATTTACAATGTATTACAAATAAAACTGGCGGAAGGGGTGGGATTCGAACCCACGGTACCCTTGCAGGCACGCCGGTTTTCAAGACCGGTGCCTTAAACCGCTCGGCCACCCTTCCGCGTAGCGATATCAAACACTTAGCTGCGGGCGCTTGCCACCGGATTCGGGAATTGGCACCGGATTGGCACCGCAGGCCCCAAAATCGTTCTCATTCCGTACCTGCGAACGCCGCTTCCATGATCTGAGCCGCCCGATCGTCTGTCTTGAACAGGTGGCCGTAGACCGTGAGAGTGATCGCGGGTGATCCATGCCCTAGTCGGCGGCTAATCGTCAACACGTCCAGGCCAGATGCAATCAGGGTGCTGGCATGGGTATGGCGCAGGCTGTGTAGCGTGGCCGCGATGCCGGCCTTCTCCATGGCGGCAGCCCATTCCTTTGTGAGGGCATTAGGAGACCGGGGGGAGCCATCCGGTTCGCCGAACACCAAAGCGGATTCCGGGGCCTTGCCCAAGCCGAGGGCCAGTCGGTCCTCCTGCTGTGTCCGCCAGTGCGCTCGAAGTTCGGCGACGGTAGACGGGGGCAGAGTGATCGAACGCCTGCCGTAGCGCGTCTTAGGGGCTTTAAATACCAGTCCGGCTTCCTTGGTCTGCTCAAGCGACCGCTCGACCCGGAGCAACGCGCCGTCGAGATCGATATCCACCATACCAGGGTTTTGATTAATTCGACTTGCGAGACAATGCCATCAGAACGGATACTCACTTCACGTACTGTCTTCGGATCAACCGCCATTGCTATAACTTTCTCAATCAATTCCGGCCGGGAAAGTAATAACCTAGTCGCAACCTACGGTGGACAGCAAGGCCCGACGCGCCAGAGCGCCCCGAAAGGGAGTGGATTTTTAAGCAAATCAGGTGCAGCGGGCATTCACCACTTTCCCTTTGCGCGCAGTCTTGGCGCCTGCCGGCGAGCGCGTCCCGTCTTGAATTTGAGGGAAATGCCCAATTGAAGTGCCATCCTGCGAACGGACCTTGGCGTCCTCCCAATGCGAACGGCTACCTCTTCAACCGACTTCTCTGACGCAGCAATTTCAATGAGGCGGCGCTGGTCCTTAAAACTCCAGCGCGTTTTCATTTTGCCTTGAGCCCCAGTTCTACAAGCCGGCGGGTTGCCTCAGAGAGGCTAGGTGTGTCGGGCTGATTTTCGGCCCATTTAACAATAGAAGCGCGCAGCACTGGGGCCGCGCGAAAACCCATCATTGGGTCGCGCCCCGTAGCGGGTCGGCCCCGCGGCTTTTTTGGTTTAGCCTTTATTGACATGTACGAATAATGGTTTAGCCTAAAAGCAAGCCGAGGGGAAGCAGCAACTTCCGCCCCGGCTCTAACCCGAACCAGAAGAGGTCAATCCCAATGGATCAGGCTGACAGCGTGCATAGCACGCCACCCACAAACACGTCTGCAGAAACCCCTCTAGGAACGCCAGAGAAGCCCCAGGATTCGTTTTACCTGCCAGCCGACGTTTCCCCCGAGGAAGTGTTTAAGGCCATAGGGCGACTCCGCAGGGCCGCCCGCGAGGAGATCGACCGGCTTCTGAGATTTTTGGATGACACCGAGAACCACATGGAGCGGGAGCCGGACGGCGACGAGGCCGATGTGTCCTATCCCGAGGGCGGCCCGCGACGGATGATTAGCGGCGAAGGCTTCGATGTTGCCGAGGACGACGAGGACAGCGACACAGGCGAGGACAGCGACCCCGCAGAGCCCGCCCTTGGCAGCCTTGACGGGCAGGGCGATCAAACCAGATGGGCGGCCGGTGGCCGTCGCGACCTCGAACTAGACCCCGCCGAATCGGGGATAGTGGACCTTGACGGGTTGCTGGAGCAGATCGGTTCGCAGGACTGGCAACGCGGGGGGATGGTCTGATGGCACTGGACAACGATGCTGTAGACGGCGCCCTGCACGAAATCCAACAAATGGTGGAAGTAGTGATCCGTGCCGCGGCGGACTTGATCGAGGTGGGGCTCGGCAAGCCTAGGTATCAAACGATGGGCGAGGACGCGCAGTTGCTTGACTTCAGCACGCTGGATGTTGCCAAGCGGGTTAAGGCCCTACGCGACGCGCTCTGATAGAACGGAACGTCCCGCCCGTGTGCAGAGGTGCGCGGGCGGGACAGCTCTAATTCAGTGACGCGATCGCTATTGCTGGTTGCGGCGCGCCGCGCCAGTTCGGAGCCGCAGCAGTATAAGCAGCGAACAGAAACAGCAGGAACGCGATCGGCAGAACAACGAAAATCCGAATGTCTTGCTCTTTCATGTTGATCGACTCGAAGTTGGCCCCGGACCACCATGTGAATTTATGGTTAATTTTCCCTTAATCGACTTTGTGAGCAGATGCAGCAGCGGGGGCACTGGCGGTGACCGCACACCTTGCAGATGAAATGCGGCTCCGGATGGGCGCACGTCGACGCCCCTGACAGTCTCATTTTGGCGGTGATGGCTTAGGAGCTGCGGCGTCCTCAGCGCGCTTCTGTTGCCACGCCTCGTATTCCGGGGTTCCCCGTCTAGGCGGAACGTCGTTTGGCAAACCCCCGAGCCACATCGGGACCATGCCGCCTATCGCTGGCGCCGTGTCCGTGGCGCACCCAGGCAGCATCAAGCAAGCGATGCTGACGAGCGCGGGTATGGTGGCGGTCAACCTCATGGCCCGAACTAAGCTGCCTGAATCGGCCCGGAGTAAGGCCAGCTTTTTCCCGTTCTGGAAGAGTAATCAGTCCGTCTGAGAGGTCACAACCTGACAACTACCGGCCAGGCGCAATGAACTAAGAGCGAAAGAAGATGGCAAGTTACCCCAGCCAACGAGAACTGAGACGAAAAAAGCACCCAGGCAAATTGCATCGATTACGAGAGGAAAGCATGGTGCGATCAACAGAAGATACGCAACCGCCCAAAGGAACAACGACTTCCAAAACGGCAGTCCCAAGATAATTGCCGCCCAAAACAGCAGCGATGAAACGAAGATATGTCGCGGGGCAAACACACGGCGGAATATGCGCCAAGCTCGCTCGTCAAGTTCACGTGTCTCCTGATCCAAGGTATTGCTGGTCATGAAATGCTCCCCCGCCCATATAAGCCGTCCCCAAAACACAACTTATAGGAAACTGTGCTTTTTTTGTCACCTACTATTGCGAGGGCTTTATCTGGGTCTAATAGACGAAATGCGGATCATCCATGTCGGACAGGGCGTACGTCGTTCGGCCATTGATCGGCGCTGATGGCGATCGAATGCGCGCATTTGTAGTCGGCGCAGTAGATCAACAGGCCGCGAATGCCCGAGGCCCGACCTTGGACGCCTGAGGACCGCATTTCGCCAAGCGTGATCTTCTGTTGGCGTTGCATCGGTTGCACGGGGAATTGGCACCGCAATTGGCACCGGACCTAGTGGGATCAAGCGGTATCGTCCGATACGACCGAGCGCAAAATCCCTTAGTTTTCAGGACTTGTGCATACAGGAAAATACTAGCGAAGACAGGACAATACGAGCGGTTGAGAATTTCAAGACCGGTGCCTTAAACCGCTCGGCCACCCTTCCGTCTTTGGAGTTCAGCGACTTAGCAGGGGGATGGGCTGGGGGAAAGTATCAATTGCCGGTCAGGGGCGGGCGCGGGCCGCCGATTTGCGCAGGCGTCGCCGCGCGCTGAGCCTCGATCGCCGGCTCCAGCGAAATACCCCGCCGCCGGGCTCAAGCGAACGCGAAAGCCAGCAGGCTCGAGCACAGCAGCACGAAACCGGCTGCGGTCAATGCGAGGAAGCTGTCGGACACCAAGTCATGAGTACGCATGTTGCACCTGTCACTCTCGAAGCTGATCCGAATTCATTAAAACTTTCGGAATCAGCTTGTTTGAACGAGGTGGTCATCGCGCAAGGTCAGGCCCTCGAGCGAAAACCCTCAAATGCATGGGCAAGGAAAATACCGGCGCTAAACAGACCCAAAAACGCTGTAACTGTCTCAATCATCGCAAGATCCTTCGCGCCCCGGCACGAACACAACGCCACGAGACCGCGCACAGTCAAAAGGATTCCGGGGTGGATTCGAAGATCCGGCCGGAGTGATGCTTTGGCACAACAGTTTCGCCGGGGAGGGGAACCCCGCACCCCTCGCGGACTTTGCAATACGGGCCGCCCGAGCGTGCCGGGCCTGAGCAACTTCGCCGAAATCTGCCTTGCCACCGCCAAAATTAAACTACGTCAGCTCCTTCCGTTGCCAGTTCGCCCGCACCCGCCGCGGTCAAGCCAATCACGCTGAGCGACTTGCAGGCGCTCCAGCAGCAGGTCGCGGGATCGGTGCAATCGACCGAACGGCTTCTGGCGGCGCAACAGGCCGAGATCAAGCGGCTGTCGGACCAGGTTGTCGTACTGTCGGGAAAACTGGATCTCCTGCAGCGTCCGCTCTCCTCGGCGCAGGCCGCACTCCCGGCCGCAGCTCCGGCTCCTGCCGCGCCGAAACCGGTAGCGGCCGCCAAGCCAAAGAAGCCGGCCGCCGTGCAGTCGACCGGCTCCATCTCGACAGGCGGAGCGCCGCTTCCGCCGCCGGCGCCGTTGCCCCGTTAGCCATCCGCCTCGGCGCGACGGTCGGCCGTGATGGCGCGACGCCGCAACCATTGATTCACCACGCTGACCCTCTCCCCATTTCCGCCGCGTTCCGGATGCGGTATCTTCACCACTTGGTGCGGAGGTGGGCTGCATCAAGACGCGGGACCAGCGTACGCCGCCAAGTAGGCGCGTGGCCGACGAAATGGTAATTGGGGCGGATGGGGATTCGACAATCAGATCAGGCAGGCGGAGTGGCGCGAGGCGCGCTCGCGGTGGCCGCATGTCTCGTTCTCGCCAACTGCGCCTCGTCAGGCAAGTTCGCCAGCCGGGTAGATCCCAAATACGGCGTTTCCTCCAGTCCCCGGGTGGTCGCGATGGGCGAACCCGTGCCGAAGGGGGGCGGTACCTACCGTGTCGGCAAGCCCTATACCGTCGCCGGGCGGGTCTATGTGCCGGAAGATGATCCCAACTACCGCGCCGAGGGCATGGCGTCCTGGTACGGCGACGATTTCCACGGCCGGCTGACCGCCAATGGCGAAGTGTTCGACATGGCCTCGCTGACCGCCGCCCATCCGACGCTGCCGATCCCGAGCTACGCGCGGGTGACCAATCTCTCCAACGGCAAATCGCTGATCGTGCGCGTCAATGACCGCGGGCCGTACCACGGCAACCGGCTGATAGATGTCTCGAACAGAGCCTCCGAACTACTTGAATTCAAAGGCAAAGGCGTCGCTCGCGTGCGGGTCGAATATGTCGGCCGGGCGCCGCTCGAGGGGTCTGACGACCGCCAGCTGGTAGCGACCTTGCGCACCGGCGTTCCGGCGCCATCGCCGTCGCTGGTCCGGGTCGCCTCGGCCCGTCCGTTCGTTCCCGAAGTCTCGGCCCGCGCGATCCGCGGCGATGTTCCGATGCCGGAGGGCAGGCCCTATAGCCTCGGCAATACCTCCCAGGACCTCGCCTCCATCAACGCCACATCCGAGATGTCCGCCTCCAGCCGTTCTCGTCCGGCCGCTCGCGCGATCGAGAATCCCCGCGCCGTAACTTATGAAAATGATGCGCGCTATGCCCCCGGCCTCAGGCCGGTGAGCGCCTATGCGCCGGTCGATCCGCGCGGCCCCAGTGAGTTGCTGACCGGACGCGGGCTCTATTGAGCCTTGCGGTCAAGCCGCAGTGGCTTTGAGGAAATCGACCAGCGCGGCGTTGACCTCGCCGGCGCGTTCCTGCTGGATCCAGTGGCCGGCGCCCTCGATGATCAGCTTCTGACGCAATCCCGGCAGCACCCGCTCCATGTCGCCGACCCGCTTGGCGCCGATCAGGCCGGTGATGACGGAATCCTTCGATCCCGCGATGAACAGCGAGGGCTGATGGATTTGCGCGCCCTGCCACGGCGCGGTCAGCTCCCAGTTGCGATCGATATTGCGGTACCAGTTCAACCCACCCCGGAAGCCGGATTGCCGGTACGCTTCGGTGAAATGAGCAAGGTCGGCCTCGCTCAACCAATCCGGCAACGGCAGGTCGGCGCGCGGGTTACCCAAAAATCCCTTGCCGTCCTCGACGAACAGCGACGCGGCGGGATCGGAAAACCCGCGCCCCAGCAAGGTTCGCATCGACAGGGCGACATCGCGCTCGAATTCCGCCTCGGCGACGCCGGGGGTCTGGAAGTATTGCCAGTAGAAATTGGTGATGCCGCTGTCGCGCAAGGTATCGAGCGGCCGGCCGCGTCCGCGGAACGGCGGCGGCACGCTGAGGCCGGCAACGGCGGTGAAGATATCGGGCCGGAACAGCGCCGCGTGCCAGGCGACCGGCGCGCCCCAGTCGTGGCCGATGATGACCGCCTGCTTCTCGCCGAGCGCCTCCACCAGCGCGACCATGTCGCCGACGTGGTCGAAAATGCTGTAGGCGCCGACAGCGGCGGGCGCGCTGGTCTTGCCGAAACCGCGCATGTCGGGGGCCGCGACTCGAAAACCCGCGGTCGCGATCGCCGGGATCTGGTGCCGCCAGGAATAGGATAATTCCGGCCAGCCATGGCACAGCACGACGAGGGGGCCTTCGCCTTGCTCGCGCAGAAAAATCTCGATGCCATTGGCGGAAACTGTGCGTGTGGATGGCATCGCTTTTCCGCCTTGTTTCAGGGATTTTGTTGAGGAAACTGCAAGCCGGCAGGATAAGGTCGTTTGACCGGTTCCGCAATCGGACCCGGCTCCGCGGCATCGGGCAAAACCCGTGTTGTTTGCGGTACTTCCAACTGGTAGAAGGCCGGCTTCAAGGCATCCCCAATGGCAGTCGAAACATCATCCTCCGGCAAATCCGGGTCCGCGACGGGACGCCGGTGGCGCAGCCTGCTGGCGGCGCTCGTCGCCGTGGCGGTCGGGTGGGGTGGCATGGTCTACGCCGCCAACAACAGCGTGCAGGGCGCCAAGAAGGAGGTCGAGGGCGGCTTCGACGGCGATGCGCCGACCGCGATCCTGATCGAGGCCTCCAGCGGCAGCGTGTTGTTCGAGAAGAACGCCGACGAGTTGCGCGCCCCCTCCAGCATGATGAAGCTGATGACCGCCGAGGTGGTCTTCAACGCCATCAAGAAGGGCGAGATCAAGCTCACCGACGAATATCGCGTCAGCGAAAATGCCTGGCGCAAGGGCGGCGCGCCGTCGGGCGGCTCGACGATGTTCGCGGCGATCCACAGCAAGATTCCGGTCGACGACCTGCTGCGCGGGGCCATCATCCAGAGCGGCAACGACGCCTGCATGATCCTGGCCGAGGCGATGGCCGGCAACGAACGGACCTTCGCCACGGAGATGATGACCAAGCGTGCACGCGAGATCGGCCT
>NZ_JAUSLT010000144.1 GCF_030646015.1 Bradyrhizobium sp. | reverse complement strand
TATTTCATCTATCTGCAGACGCCATTCACCCATGGCGAAGACGGCATCCAGGGCATCCCGCAGGGCTACCTGTTCGGAATTTTCAACCTCGCCAAGCCGACCGTGCTTTACTACGTCATCCTGGTCGGTTTCCTCGGCGGCTTTCTCCTGATCTTTCGCACCATCAACTCGCCGTTCGGCGAGGTGCTGAAAGCCATCCGCGAAAACGAGCCGCGCGCGATTTCACTGGGTTACAAGACCGACCAGTACAAGCTGCTGGCCTATATCCTGTCCGGGACGCTCGCCGGTTTCGCCGGTTCGCTGAAAGTGTTCGTGGCCCAGAATGCCTCGCTCACCGACGTGCACTGGACGATGTCGGGCGAAATCGTGCTGATGACGCTGGTCGGAGGTCTCGGCACCGTGTTCGGTCCGGTGGTCGGCGCCTTCGTGATCATCGCCATGCAGCAATATCTGGCCGGTTTCGGGCAGTGGGTGACGGTGATCCAGGGCGTCATCTTCGTGGTCTGCGTGCTGACCTTCCGCCGCGGCATCGTCGGCGAAATCGCTCGGCGCTTCAACACTCACTTGTAGAGTCGTGCCCCATGGCGTGGTCATCCAACAGATTAATGGGGCAGCGTGAGAGAGAAACGTCGAGCCTCTCGAAGACATGAGATGGGTGGCATTCTTGCGATCTGGAACGATTGCACAAGTAGGGCACGAGGCCGCCTACGAAGAGTGGTATCAAGATGAGCATTTGATGTTGGACAAAATCATTGGGACGGACTGCCACGCGTATACCAGGCGGCCTTTTGAATCGGCGTGTGGGACGGTGAAAAGCTGGACGCTCGGGGCTTACTCAGAACACGGCAGGCGTCGCTCGGACACGCCAAGTTCACCAACACTGATTCGAAGGCGCGGCGAAGCGCGGGCCAGGCAGTTTCCCCGGACGGCCTCAACCAGGATCATCTTGTCCAGCGCCGGCGACCAGATCGAGCAGTCTTTGGCGGTGCGCATAGAGCGGCGAGCGACTGTGGCGCGTGCCGGGCAATTCAGCTACACTGCTCGTTGTCGCCCACCGCTCGATCCAGCGGATTGCGGTCGACCCGCCGAGACCGAGCACCCGCGCCGCTTCCCGTCTGTCTCGTCGTCTTCGACAAGCGCGATGCCCTCGCCCTGTCGAGTATCCCTTCGCCATCGCGCGACCCCCCGTTGCTGTCAAAGCAACCGGAATCTGATTTGCACGCCTTTGGGAACTCCTTGATGTTCCAATTCCCATCAACCGAAAGCCGCTCTAGTTGTGGAGCCTTAACAGGTTGTCCTCGGTCAGGCCGGCGCGCCACTTCGTCAAGCGATCGCTGAAGTCGCCGAAGCGATCGCTGAAGGAGGCGCGCGAAATACTGGCGAACGCCGCTTGGGAAGCTCTCCGCCTTCCCACCAGATGCAGCTCATCCGTTCCGAATGTCGCAGTCCGCACACCAAGCAAAGCTTGCCTATCTGCCTGGGGCTGCCTTCGATCACCCGATGGAAGCATGAACACATTCTTGAGGCGGCCTACAATCTCACGCGCGTCATGAACATTAAAGGGCATGAACCGCTATTCGCGGGAGCCGAACCAGCTCGCCAGATGTCCCCGCCATCATCACTCATCGCGTTTAGGTTTAGTGCCGCTCATACTGCGTAGGAAGCGCTCGATAGCGCGTCTAAGAATGGAATCAGCAAAGTCCTTTCTGGGCAATGCGAGTTGGCTAATGACGAGCCCATTGATCAAATTTGTGAGCAGCGCAGCGTCGGCAGACGCGTCCCGCGATCCGAGCTTCTTGAATGTTCCTTGGACGACGCTCACATAACCTCTGCCCCAAGCCTGAATGATCGGTCGCAAGCTGGGATCCCGTGCAGCGGCTAGATGAAGTTCATAGATGATGATTCCCCTCCTTCGATCCTCGACCATATCGTGAAAGGAATGGTAAGCGATTATTCTGGCTAATATGGAGGGATCGCAGGTTTCTCGGTCGACCGTCTTCCATGTCTGGGAGAGTCTCTCAATGCTTTGACGAGCGACCTTCTTCAGGGCTTCTCTTATCAAGGCTTTCGTCGAACCGAAATAGTACTTTACCGCGCCGTGGCTGGCGGCAGCTTCCGCAACTACCGAGCGCAAAGTCACTGCGCCGGGACCGTCTCGAACAATAATACGAAATGTCGCATCGAGAAGTGCCGAGCGTTTCCGAGCGCCGCGGGGAGTAAGATCGTCGCTATCAGCATCCAAAAGCACCTCGTCGATCGGGCTATCCATGGACAACAATTTCCAACCTCCCCTAAGGCCCCCGTCAAGTCTGCGGCGCGGAAGCACCTCTCAGTTGTCATCCTAGCACCTGCCGTACATCGGCGACACTGCGTCCCGTCGATCGGAAATCTCCGCGCTACGGCGATCTGTCAACGTACTTGACAAAGGTGGCTCGCAACGAATAGTACTCCAAACGGAGTATTTACAGAAGGTCAAAGGATGGGCGCGCTCGAAAACAAAGTCGCTCTGATCACTGGAGGGAACAGTGGCATAGGGCTTGCGACCGCGAAGCTGTTCAAAGCAGAGGGCGCCCACGTCATCATAACAGGTCGCAATGCCGAAACCCTCGCGAGCGCGCAGTCCGTCTTGGGCGAAGCTGCAATCGTCGTGCAGGCGGACGTGGCGAACCTGGATGACCTGGACCAGCTGTTTGCAACCATCGAACAACGCCACGGTCGGCTGGACGTCATTTTTGCGAATGCCGGCGTGGCTTCTCCGTATCCACTTGCGCAGATCACGGAAGCTCAGTTCGACAATCTCTTCGACATCAATACCAAGGGCACATTTTTCACGGTGCAGAAAGCGCTGCGTCTCCTTCGCCCGGGGGCTTCGATCGTCCTGAACGCCTCGATCGCACAGTACACGGGTGTGCCGGGGCTGTCTGCCTACGGCGCCAGCAAGGCGGCCGTGAGAGCGCTGGGGCGTCTTTTCGCCGCTGAATTGGCGGTCCGGGAAATCCGGGTTAACGTGGTTACGCCAGGTCCGATAGCTACGCCGATTTGGAATCGTGCCGCTCCCGGCAGTCTGGATCCCAACATTGAGGCGCAGCTTATTGCGCGCGTGCCACTCGGCCGCATGGGGCAACCCGAAGAAATTGCTCAAGCCGTTCTCTTTCTTGCATCACCAGCGTCGAGCTTCACGACCGGCGCCGAAATCCTCGTCGATGGAGGTGTGGTTGATTTGCCTGCAGCCGCGGGTTCCAGGGCGCGTCCATAAGGCAGTATTCGCACGGCATGGACGAGTATTTGTTGCGGTCTTTAAATGCTCCAAATGGAGAAGATATGGAGGTTCTTATGAAAGGGGTCGTCAGACTCGATCATCTCTTCGAAACGGAAAAGCAGATCCGGTTCGATCGCGACTTTCTGTCCGGCTGGGAGTTGTACGACACGTGGGATGAAGTCGAAGTGGGGCGCACGCACAAGGCGCCGCACGACTATCTCGTCAAGGCGGAAGACCTCATCTATTACAACCGTGCGGTCGGGGAAACCGACCCGATCCTGATCGACCAGCAGGCAGCGCATGCGCGTTCTCCGACCGGCAACGTAATCGCGCATCCGACTTTCCTGGTGTCGATGCTGTTCTACTGTCTCGGGTCGCAAGGCGCAGGAACCTGGCTGAGGACGCCTGGCGCGCGAAATCCCTTTCAGGACATCGAACTGTTCGAACCAATTTACGTCGGGGAACGCATTTCGCTCAGTTTTACGACAGTCGATCGGTTCGTACGCCGGGGCAAGCACTACATCACCAATCAGAACGACTTCACGGGAAGCGGCAACGCATTGAAGGTGAGGGCATATGGCACCTTGATCCTTCCGTCCACGCGCGAAGAAGTCCGACGCTTCGTCACCGCCTGAAAGGACTGCAAGATGACGCACATTCGGTTCCAGGACGTAAACGTTGGCATGCTTCTGGAAGGATTCGAGCAGTACATCTCGCAAGAGTACATCGACAGATACGCAGTCGCCTCGCTCGATCTCAATCCGGTGCACATAGACCCGGATTGGGCGGCTCGCGCCGAGGTATTCGGTCAGCCCCTTACCGTGCTGCATGGCATGGCAACGATGTCGCTGATGGCATCAGTCGTTACGCGGGCCTGGGGCCCGGCGGTCGCGATCACACGAATGAGAAGCAAGTTCACAAAGCCAGTCTGGGTGAACCAGTTGCTCACGTTGCGGGGCGTCGTCCAGGATCTTCACTATCTGAATCCTGGCCGCAACTATGCGATGGTTCACGTCGAAGCCATTGATGCCAAGGACGACCTCGTTGGCTTGTGTGACTTTGACGTTCGCCTTCCGGGCTGATTGAGGCGGGTCATGGATTGGACCATCGCAGATCTCGTACGGTGTGGTGTCGGTGAAGATCCGGCGCGTCCGGCGCTTTCGTTTGAAGGACGTGTCTGTAGCTACGGTGAACTCGATGACGCTTCCAGCCGTGTGGCAACCGGATTGCTGCGTCATGGGATGGCGCCGGGAGATCGCGTTGCAGTGCTGGCCAAAAACTGCCCTCAGCAATTCGAGATCATAGCGGGTGCGAGCAAGGCCGGTGCCGTCATCGTGCCGATAAACTGGCGCCTGTCGCCGTCGGAAGTCGCCTATATTCTCAAGAATTGCGAAGCCCGCGTTCTGTTCGTGGGTCCGGAGTTCGAGTTGCTCGTCGCGGAGATACGGGGGGAACTGGAGCACCTGGCCGAGTATTTCGTGGTCGGCGCGAGCAACTCCCCGAACAGCTATTCCGGGTGGAGGGATGCCCACGACGCCGAGGATTCCCGCTATCCCGTTCAGCCCGACGACGTCGCGCTGCTGCTCTACACTTCGGGTACGACCGGACGCCCCAAGGGCGTGATGCTGACAAGCAGGAATTTGTTCACTCTGCTCAATGAAGTCGGCCCGATGTGGGGCTTGGGCGACAGCACGCGCTCCATCGCCTGCATGCCGCTGTTTCACATAGGAGGCATCGGCTGGGCGCTTGCCGCCTTGCGATTTCGCGGCCTCGTCGTTCTCGTCCACACCTTTGACGCCGAGGAGCTGCTCGCCGTCATTGCTCGGGAGCGTGCGACGCACGTCAACCTCGTGCCCGCCATGATCAACGCACTGGTAGCCTCACCGTCCGTGCGCACTCAGGATCACTCGAGTCTCGAGATGATTCTCTATGGCACTGCGCCCATCGGCAAACAACTTCTCGCCGATGCTTTGCGCTCGTTTGGCTGCGCGTTCGTTCAGGTATACGGGCTGACCGAAACGACGAGTGCAATTACCCAGCTGGATGCTTCTGATCATCGGAGTTCGGTGGATGGAATCCTGAACTCGGCTGGACGGCCCTATTCCTGGGTAGAAGCAAAGATAATGAACCCGGCAACCCTGATGCCTTGCAAGGCGAACGAGCCAGGCGAGCTTTGGGTTCGATCGGCACAAAACATGCGGGGCTACTGGCGCGACCCCGATGCGACTGCCTCGGTTATCGTCGACGGCTGGCTTCGGACGGGCGATGCCGGCCACTTTGACACGGCAGGATATCTCCATCTGACGGATCGATTGAAGGATCTCATCGTCTCCGGCGGCGAGAACATCTACCCGGCAGAATCGGAAAAGATCTTGCTGGAACATACAGCCGTATCCGACGTCGCCGTTGTCGGCGTACCCGATTCAAAATGGGGCGAGGTGGCGAAGGCGATCGTGGTTGTAAAGCCCGGGCATAGCGTCTCCGACCAGGAGCTCATTCAATACGTTCGTCAGCGCCTGGCTCACTTCAAGTGCCCCTCCTCAATAGAGTTTGTCGAATCGCTTCCGCGAAATGCCGCCGGCAAGGTGATTAAGAGGCAGCTGCGGGAGCCGTACTGGCGAGGCCACCAGCGGCGTATCAACTAGTCGTCGGAACGGCAGTACGCAAAGCGCCTGATTTAGTGATGGTAAACACGGAGACTTGGAATGCGCTCGTTTCGTCAATTGTTTCAATGGGGTCTGATCGCCGTCGCAACCGGGGCAGCTTCGCTGGGGGTAACAACTCCGTCCCTTGGGCAGAAAGCAACATTCCCGGGGGTCACGGAAACCGAAATCAGGATCGGCAATACGGCGCCCTACAGCGGTCCTGCGTCCGCATACAGTGCCATCGCCAAGACTGAGGCGGCGTATTTCACCAAAATCAACACTGAGGGGGGAATCAACGGGCGCAAGATCAAATTCATATCCCATGACGATGGCTACAGTGCGCCGAAGACGGTTGAGCAGACGCGTAAGCTCGTCGAGGGGGACGATGTGCTGCTGGTGTTCCAGACACTCGGGACGCCTCCGAATAGTGCGATCCAGAAGTACATGAATCTGAACAAGGTTCCGCATCTCTTTGTTTCAAGCGGAGCGGCGAAGTTCAGCGACCCAAAGACGTTTCCCTGGACGATGGGGTGGAATCCTACACTGGAGAACGAGGGCCGGATTTACGGTCGCTACATCCTCGACAACCATCCCGGTGCCAAGATTGGCGTACTTTATCAGAATGACGACTATGGCAAGGAAATGCTGAACGGCTTGCGTGATGCACTAGGCACTAGAGCCAATGCGCTCATCGTCGCGCAGTTGTCCTATGAAACCACAGACCCGACGATTGATTCGCAGATTGTCAAACTCAAGAGCTCAGGTGTCGACCTCTTCGTCAATATTTCAACGAACAAAGCCGCTGCGCAAGCGATCCGCAAGATCGGCGAACTGGGCTGGAAGCCGGTTCATATCGTCAACAGTGTCGCAAACTCCGTCGGCGCCGTACTGGAACCTGCTGGACTGGAGTTGTCCAAGGATTTGCTTTCTGCTGGATATATTATGGATCCGACAGATCCTTCCTGGAAGGAGACCGAGGACTACAAGGTTTGGCAATCCTTTATGGATGAGTACTATCCATCGGGAGATAAGAACAACATTATGACTGCCTACGGATACACAGCCGCGCAAGCTCTCGTGCAGGTCTTGAGGCAATGTGGAGATGATCTCAGCCGCACGAATGTCATGAAGCAGGCCGCGAACCTTAGGAATTATCGACCTCTGATGCTCTTGCCCGGTTCCGAGATCAACACCAGCTCCGACAACTACTCAGTGGTTCGCAAGATGCAGATGATGCGTTTCGACGGAAAGCGTTGGCAGTTGTTTGGTCCGTTGCTTTAAACGGGGTATCAGATCGGAGTCGTCGCTGGATGGATGACGAGGAGCTCAAATGCCTACCCGCAAGGTCCCGCGCTCCATCCACAAAAGGGCCCGAGACGTTGCGCGCGACATCGCGAAGACCGATGCCTATATTAGATCGCGCCGTGAACGGAAGAGGATCGAGATGCTGTTCGCACATCTCAAGCGCATCCTGCGCCTCGATCGGCTCAGGCTGAGAGGTCGATTTCGGGCGCCGCTCACATGTCCAACACATGATGGCGCACAAAATCCACGGTATTGCACGATGCAATTCCCGTCTTGGAGCGCCATCGCCGTACCCATTTGATTCCGTAGGGCCGCGCCGCCAGAGTTTGCCACTTCGCGCGACGGATGCCAAGGTCCGGCAGCAAGGCTACTACCCGACCGTTGCCATGCATAGCGCGCGTCGAGAGCGGGCGGGAAGTCGAGATTGGATAGTGTACGAAGCCATGTGCGTTGTGCGTTCAGCGCGGCATTGTGCAAAGCAGAGATTGATAACAACGGCCGTGTGCGCATGCCGCGCCAGCGACCGTCGTTGCTGTACATCAGCCAACTGCCGCCTGGAATACGAAGCCTGTAAACAATGCACCGAGCATGGCAAGGCCGAGGTACGCGGCAAACACCTTCCTTGGCGTGATTGCCCAGACGGCAAGTGCAGCGGGAATGGATGTGACGCCGCCGCCGATCAGAAATGCCATCGCTGCTCCTGGTGCCATCCCTCTCTCGATAAGGCCGGCGACAAGTGGCAACGCGGCGTTGCCATTGAGATAGCTCGGGACGCCCACAAGCGTAGCGACAGCGATCGATAGCAAGCTGCCGTCTCCGGCAACGTGCGCAATGAAGTCGCCCGGCACGTACGCCACCATCAGGCTTTCGAGCATAAAGGCCAGGAGTAGCCACTTTCCGAGGAACAGCGCGTTTTGGCGCGCTGAGCTGGCGAAGGCTTCGCGGCGGGCAGGCTCAGTCCAAAATAGCCACTCGACAGCCTTCGGATTGCGGATTTTGGTGCCGGCACCGCCACCGTTCCCGACGCCGTCACGTAACGCGGGGCTGGTGAGGAATCCGATCCGCAGAAGCGCGAGGACCCCAAAGCCCCCGAGCAGACCCACGACGGTCGCGGCGATGGTCTTAGCCACCGCAAACTGGAGACCAAGCACGCCCACCGTGAGGAAGAACATCGAGGGATCCATCAGCGGCGAGGCAAGCCAGAACGCCATCACCGGCGCGAGCGGCACACCGCTCGCGAGCAGCGCGGCGATCACTGGGATCACGCCGCAAGAGCAGAAGGGCGATAACGCGCCCACGAGGCTCGCGAAAAGAACCATAAGCCAGATCCGGCCGGTGAAGGCTTTCGCAATCAGATTCTCGGCGCCGCTTGCCTTGGCATACGCGGCGAGCGCGACCGACAGCATGAAGAAAGGTAGAATGCCCCATACGGACTTTGCCGTGAACGTCACCGACGCCGTGGCCTGATACGGAACGGCTACCGCGAGCGTTGACAAAATAAGCATTGGCGCCGCAAATTACGCGAACCAGGGTCGGGCTAGGGTCATGGCTGAGAACGAGGGCCTGGTGCGCCTCTATGCCGAGCGTGGCTCGGGGAGGTTGGTTGGGGCGGAGATGTTCGGGCCGAGGGTCGAACACATGGCACATCTTCTGGCCTGGAGCTGCCAGCAAGGCTTGTCGGTGCCGACCATCCTAGAGATGCCGTTCTACCACCCGGTACTCGAGGAAGGCCTGCGCACAGCCTTGAGAGAACTGGCCCGAAAACTCGATCTAGCTCCTCAGCGCTGCGAGGACGAAGCTGACAACCCGGGTTGCTGATCGGTGACCAGCGGCACGCTGAGTTCCTGGCGTTCCTGGCGGACCGCCTTGTGCCTTTCGGCGCTCTGATCGTCCGCTCGATCTCGAACAGGGCGTCGATCCGGCGCACCGCCTCCAGCGCCGAGATCGCGGCGCATTTCGCCGAAAAGGCCCGCCCGGATAGCGGACAGCTTCGAGACGGGGATCGCAGCGCATGGTGGCCGGATCGTCACGCCGCGGCATGGCGCGCCTCGCTTGCAAGATCCATCCGCCGGCCCAGCGGATCACCGCAATCCCGATTCGGAGGCGAGATGACGAAGTCCCGCGAGCCGCATAATGGATTGGGCGGCAAGCTTTTGCGCGAGTTCCATGCTGCTTTGGTCGTGCGCGCTGTCCGCATCGCCCAGATAGATGTTCGACAGCTGTTCGGCGCGGCGCAGCGCGCGGCGCTTGATCTGTTCAATGTCTCCGGACGCGGGATCGGCGCCGACCTCATGGGGCATCAGGAAATGCGGCGGCAGGCAGGCGCGTTCCATGGTCAGGACATGGTCGCGTTCCGCGGGTGCCAATCCGTGCGACCAGGCGATGATGTCCCTGAGCAGAAGACTTTCCAGCAGCGCCGCTGAGGCGGGCTCGTCGGCTTCACTGGACGCCGCGGCCTCGTCGCCGACGGTCTTCCGCTCGGCCCGCCAGGCCAGCCGACGCCCGCGGCGCCACAGATTGCCGTCGGACAGCGCTTCGCGCGCGAAGCCTTCCGCCGTCTGCCTGACCAGGGGATCTTCGGCCAACGCGATGACATAGGTCCAGAACACGAAGGCGCGCTGGCGTTGGAGCGCCGCGAGCGTCCAGGCAGTGTAAGGCGTCGCCAGGCTGGAATTGCCGATGTCCGCGATCTCAGCCGAGGGAACCAGATCGATCGGCGCCCAGCGCAGATCGGACGCATCGGGATGCTTGCGGCAGGCGACAAGGCAGGCTGCGGACAAGCTGTCGCAGCGATTGTGCTCGCGTTTCGCAAGGATCTCGAATACGGGGCGCACCACAGCGAGGCGCTCATCCGTCTGCGCGGCAAGTGCGCCGTATTGCTGCGTGGCCTTCTGCGCTTGGTCGAACGCAATGGCATAAAGCTCGCTGAGGCTTCGCACGGGAACTGGCGGCACTGCGGTCAGAAGCGGGTCTTTGCGCATGTCGGATGCTCTCTCAAAATAAGTTTGAACCAATCAGAGTGTGAAATTTGATCCAGCGCAACTGGCGGTCTTGCATCTGTGTTCTATGGCCTTCAATCTAGAACAACGCGTTCTGCTGAAATCTGGAAGACATTTTGCGAAAATCCGTCAATATCTATGCCCTTTTGGGGATTCTGGCCGTTTTCGGCTGGATTGCCATGCTCGGAGAGGCGCGCGCCGCGGGCCGTCTCGGCGAATACCTTGGCAAGGCCGAGCCGGCCGAACTGGTGGCCGGCGCGAATCGCTTTGGGCCGCCGCAGGGCGATCCGGCGATTGTGCCCGCACTGAAGGACGATCAGCTGCTCGGCTTCGTCTATCTCAACTCCGACTTTGCCAATGCGACCGGTTATTCCGGCAAGCCGATCCAGCTTCTGGTCGGCATCACGCCGAAGGGCGTGGTGACCGGCCTCAAGATGGTGGAGCACAAGGAGCCGATCGTTCTGCTCGGCATTCCGGAAAAGCGAGTGGTCGATGCCGTCAACAAGCTGATCGGCGCGGACATGGACCGCGTCGCACGCGGCACCGCGCCCGCCCCGCAGGTCGACATCGTCAGCGGCGCGACGGTTACCGTGCTGGTGATGGGCGACAGCATCGTCCGTTCCGCGACCAAGCTGATCAAGGGCGGCCGGCTCGGCGGCCAGGGCGGCATCGCGGCCGCTGCTGCGGCGCCGCAAGCCAGGAAGACGATCGATCCCGGCAAAGGCGAGATTCGCGACTGGGAAACGCTGGTCGGTGACGGTTCCGTGCGGCGGCTGGTACTTTCCGTCGACGACGTCAACAAGGCCTTTGAAAAATCCGGCAACGCCGCGGCCGCCGCGCATCCGGAAGAGGGCGACCCTGACGACACCTTTATCGATCTCTATGTCGCCGACGTTGCGGTGCCGGCCATCGGCCGCAGCCTGCTCGGCGACGACGGTTACAATCGGCTGGCCGGCCGGCTCAAGCCCGGTCAGCAGGCCCTCGTCGTCGCGGGATCTGGGCGTTACTCGTTCAAGGGGGCGGCCTATGTCCGCGGCGGCATCTTCGACCGCGTCGAATTGATCCAGGACACCAACAGCATCCGCTTTCGCGACCGCGACCACACAAGGCTGGGAAGCCTTGAAGCCGAAGGCGCGCCGCACTTTCCAGAAATTGCGTTGTTCGTGCTGCCGCCGGAATTCACCTTCGATCCGACCGAACCCTGGGTGCTGCAATTGCTGGTGCAGCGCGTGGTCGGCGCCAAGGACAAGGCCTGGCTCACCTTCGACCTCGGCTACACGCTGCCGGACGGCTACATCAAGCGCGAGCCGGCGGCGCCGGCGCAGCAGCAGGCTGCCACATCCGCCGCGCCGCCGCCCGCGGTAGCCGCAGGGCCGGCAAAACGCGCCGCCGGGACTCCCTTCGTCGCCGAAGACGAGCCGTTGTGGATGAAGATCTGGCGCGGCAACGTCGTCAGTATCGGCATCACGATCGCAGCACTCGGTGCGCTGACCCTGATCTTCTTCTTTCAGAACAGCCTGGTGCGCCGGCCTCGGGTCTACGTCTGGGTCCGCCGCGGTTACCTGCTGTTCATTCTGGTATGGCTCGGCTGGTACGCCAACGCTCAGCTCTCGGTGGTCAACGTCCTGACCTTCGCCAATTCGCTGCTGACCGGTTTCAGCTGGGAATACTTCCTGTCGGCGCCGTTGATCTTCCTGCTTTGGGCCGCGATCGCGGCCGGATTGCTGTTCTGGGGGCGCGGGCCGTTCTGCGGCTGGCTCTGTCCGTTCGGCGCGCTGCAGGAATTGCTCAACAACATCGCCCAGGCGATCAAGATCCCGCAATACCGTTTGCCATGGGGCCTGCACGAGCGGCTGTGGCCGATCAAATACATCATCTTCCTCGGCCTGTTCGGCATGTCGCTGTATTCGACCGCGCTCGCCGAGCAACTGGCCGAGGTCGAGCCGTTCAAGACCACCATCGTGCTGAAGTTCGCGCGCGAATGGCCCTACGTCATCTACGCCCTGACCACGTTGTCCGCGGGCCTGTTCGTCGAGCGGTTCTTCTGCCGCTACATGTGCCCGCTCGGCGCAGCGCTGGCGATTCCCGGCCGCGTCAGGATGTTCGAATGGCTGCGGCGCTGGCCCGAATGCGGCTCGCCCTGCCAGCGTTGCGCCAAGGAATGTCCGGTGCAGGCGATCCACCCCGAGGGTCACATCAACGTCAATGAGTGCATCTACTGCATGCATTGCCAGGAACTGTATTTCGACGATCACCGCTGCCCGCACATGATCCAGGTGCGGCTGAAGCGCGAGAAGCGCGATGCGCTGTCGTCGCCCTCGATGCGCAGCGGCGGCACGGGACCGAACACCATCATCACCGCCGGCGGCAAGCCGATCAACCTGCCGCCGGTCGGCGCCATCACGCCACCACCAACCTGAAAGCCTAGGAGGGCTATTATGAGCGACAACGAAAACGGAAAGGGCGTCAGTCGGCGTACCTTGCTTGGAACGACCGCGGCGGCCGCAGGTGTCGGCCTTGCCGGAGGCGCCGCGCTCAACGCCACGACTGCCGATGCGCAGACCAAGGCAGCCGCGCCGAAGGCGCCGGCCGCGCGGCCCGCGGTGCTGCACAAGGCCGAAGTGGCTCCCGGCGAACTCGATGAATATTACACCTTCTTCTCCAGCGGCCAGTC
>NZ_JAUSLT010000138.1 GCF_030646015.1 Bradyrhizobium sp. | reverse complement strand
CACGCCCAGCAGAAGACCATGTCGATCGGCACCGGCGGCACCGGCGGCGTCTATTATCCGCTCGGCGGCGCCGTCGCCAACGTGCTGTCGAAGAACCTGCCGAACGTGCAGGCCACCGCGGAGGTCACCGGCGGATCGGTCGACAATCTCAAGCTGATCGCCTCGGGTCAGAGCGAGATGGCGTTCACCATGGCCGATGCCGCACTCGATGCGCTGCAGGGCAAGGACAAGTTCACCAGCGGCAAGGTGCCGCTGCAGGCGCTGCTGGTGGTCTATCCGAACCGCATGCATGTCGTGACGGTCGAAGGCACCGGCATCGAGAAGATGTCCGACCTCAAGGGCAAGCGCGTCTCCACGGGATCGCCGGGCAGCGCCACCGAAGTGATGGCGTTTCGCGTCATCGAGGCCGCCGGCCTCGACAAGGACAAGGACATGAAGCGCGAGCGGCTCGGCGTCGCCGAATCCGTCAATGCGGTCAAGGACCGCAAGATCGACGCCTTCTTCTGGGTCGGCGGCATCCCCACCGCCGCCGTGACCGATCTTGCGGCAACGCCCGGCATGAAGATGAAACTGATCGACCACAGCGACACCGCCGAGAAGATGAACGCCAAATACGGCAAGCTCTACACCGCCAGCAAGATCAAGGCCGGCTCGTATCCGGGGGTCGACAAGGACAACGCCATCACCGAAGTCTGGAACCTGATCGTGACCGGCGGCAAGATGAGCAATGACGACGCCTATGCGATCGTCAAGACGCTGGTGGAGAAGAAGGCCGACATCGTCGCCGTGCACAAGGAAGCGCTGAGCTTCTCGCTCGACAACCAGGTGCAGGACCGTTCCCCGATTCCGTTCCATCCCGGCGCGCTGAAATACTTCAAGGAAAAGGGCATCGGCGGGTAAGCTGCTTTAGCCGGCATTCGTCCAATCCAAACCGCCAAGCGGCGCAACGTGCCGCTTGGCTTTTTTGTGGCCCTCCCTCAAGAGCCCCCGCTCGTCATGCCCGCTTGCTTTTGGGCTTCATGGAGGACTATACTCAATCTTAGCGTGTAACTACCTGGAAGGAGACAAAACTTTGTGTCGTCCAGCGCACGTAAGCGATACCTGAGTTTTGCGGCCATGAACGGCGCGCGGAAGGCCCGCAAATCGGTGCCTATCTCCGAGGCGGTTGTAGTGAACACGCGTGAAGTGAATGTCACCGTCGAGGGCCTGGATCCCGGCGCGATCGCGGGTTCGTTCGCAGTCCACCTCGTCAAGAACGACCGGCGTATAGCGTCGCGCTTCTTCTTCCAGGCTTCGGACGGCGCGGATGCCGCTCAATCTGGCCCGCCGCCTCAACTTGTGCACTTCGACTTCCTTCTGCCCATCGAGGTCGTGGCAGACGGCAAACTAACCGTCGAGATCGAGCCCGCCGGATCGCCCCAACCTGCACAGCGCCCTCAGCTGGAACGGATGGGGCACCCCACACTGAGCGTCTACCTCATGCTTGAATCTGATTGATCCCAAATCGATTGATCCACAAGGAGGCCATGATGTCTGTCACACCGACCTACCCTGTAGCGCATCCGACCTGGTACGACACGATCCGCCTGATGTTCACCCAAACGGACATCGCGCATATGCGCAGCCAAGAACTCGACTTGACCAGCTACGAGCAGGTCCAGGCTGCCTCCGGCAACATCTACGGCCAGGTCGCGGCCCATAACATGCCGCCCGACAATCCATGGACGCCGGACATGGTCCAGACCTTTCTCAACTGGTTGACCGACGGCTGTCCGAAGGGCACCCCGACAGCCGATCAGGTCTACGCGACGCGGGCGGCCGTGCAAACCGCGGCCGCGCGGATCAGGAAGGACATCAACAGCCTGAGCGCCGCCGAGCTTGCTACGTTGAAAACGGCGTTCGAGGGGATCCTCGCCAAGGACCCTTCCGATCCGAACAGCTATTTTGCGCAGGCGGGCATTCACTGGCTGCCGGAACGGTTCTGCCAGCATCACGTCCCCGCCTACAATCCGTGGCACCGGGCCTACCTGATGGGCTTCGAGAACGCGCTGCGCTCCGTTCCCGGATGCGGGAACGTCACCCTGCCATACTGGGACATCACGACGCCGTTTCCGGATCTTCTCAAATCTGCTCCGTACGACAGCTACACTCTCCCGCAGGATGTCGGCGGCGGATTTAACAAGGGCTACGTCACCCAGCGCTTTTCCTACTCCGTTATCGCAGCCAATCTGCTGCAATACGACGTGACCGGCTGCGTCAATCGGGCCCTGAGCAAAACGGACTGGGAGGACTTTCACGGTTACTGGTCGGGCGCCCCGTACGACACGATCATCGCGGGCCATGATGGCGGCCACGGTTCGATCGGACCCACGATGGGCAATCAGGCGGTTGCTTCCTTCGACCCGGTGTTCTGGTTCTTTCACTCCAACTGGGACCGGCTGTGGGGGGAGTGGCAGAAGAAGGTACAGGCCACGGACCTGAATGGATTGCTCTCCACCATCAACAAGACAACGGATCTGCTGAGCTATCAGATATTTACCCTTCCTCCATTGGAGGCGCTGACGCCGTTCACGGCGGGGCCGCTCGGACTCAACACCTTGAAAACGATCGATTCGGTGAACTCTCTCGGTGTCGACTACGCGCCGCCTGCCGCTGCGCCGAAGGCGCTCGCTTTCGCGCTCAAGACCAGCCGCGCGGTGGCCCTCGGCCGCCAGATCTCCGTCAACCCGCAAAACGCGACGGTCTCGGTCACCGGTATCAACCGCACCAAGATACCCGGCAGTTTCGCGGTCCACCTCATGAAGGACGGAAAGAGGATTGCCTCTCGCTTCATGTTCCAGCCTGACGACGTGGACAAGTGTGAAACATGCGTCAAGAACGCGATGGCGCATTTCGACTTCGGCCTGCCTCTCGCCGAGGTGACCGGAGGCAAGCTGAGTGTCCAGGTCGAACCTGTGAACAAGTCAATCGTCGGGGCGCGCTTCCCCGCCAGGCTGATGGGGAATCCGATGATCGACGTTCACATCCCGTTACAGACCGATTGAGGACGCCGAACGGTCGAGACGCGCGCCGGGCAGCGCAAGCGCTGCCCGGACGGGTTCCTCACTATGAGGGAGCGGGGGGACACCGGTCGGCCGGTCACTCGAACTTGTCACTCGAACTTCATGTCCAGGCATTTCGAGATGTCGGAGCCCAGGCCGGAGGTGATGATGATGCAGCCGCGGACTTTCCGCGCGGTGTTGTCGCTGGCCCACACCGCGTAGCCGCCGGTGCCGAAGAACGAATTGGTGTTCGGCGGCTCGGTCTCGGTGGCGTCGAACGAGTAGTTGGAGTCGGTGTCGAAGATGCGGGGCTTCTTGGCGCAGCTGCCGTCGCTCTGCACGTTGATCACTTCCTTGTTGTCCCGCGTCAGCGCCAGGGTGACCTGGCAGCGGAAATACTCCGAGGTCTTGACGTTGAAGATATAGGCGTAGGACTTGCAGGTCGCGGTATTGAGCTTGCCCGGGGCGAGGCCGCGGCTGCAGGCAATTCGCTGGTTGTTGCTGAGCTTGAAATCTTCGGCCTGTGCCACGGGAACCAGCGTCACAAGCGACAGCGCGGCGCCGAGACAAATCTTCATCACGTGGTTCATCCGAATCATCCCTATGAGCTTTCTTCCGAAAATACTGGTTCTAGACCGAAACCGGAACATAGTCGCGAAGTGGGAAGCGGGAAATCACAAAGTCTTATGGGAGCGCGATGCGGCGAACGGGCGCGTTGACGGGGGAATGGCGTTCGTGATTTGTTCAAGAAATCGGGATCGGCTTTTTCGGACCGGCCGCTGGGAGATTGCAGGATGACGAGAATTTCGACCAAACCCGTTTTGACAGCAGCCGCGCTTGTCATGGCCGCGGCGCTTGCCGCGCCGCCCACATCCGCATTGGCGCAGGCCGCGGCACCAACCCCCTGGGAGCTGAAGCCGGACATGGGCTACGGCTACGGCAAGGACGGCAAGACCTTCTCCTACAAGATGGGCACCAACAATGCCGGCACGTTGCTGAAGGGCGCCAAGAAAGTGCCGAAGGGCACGCTATTCTTCATCGGCCAGAACGGCCAGCTCTATATGCGCAGCGGCCCCTATCTCGAGGGCGACGGCAAGTTCATGTTCGGGTCGGATTAATTGATGGCCCCACCGCCCGTCGTCCCGGCCTCCGCGCCGGGACCCATACTCCGCGGCGGCAGTAATTGAAGAAGGTCTCTAACGCTGTGCCCGAACGATGGGATACGGCGTATGGGTCCCGGCGCGGAGGCCGGGACGACGATGTATCAAGCAATCCATCAAAACGCGCCCGCCAGTTCTTTCGCGCCCGGCAGGGCGCTGTTGACATTCATCCGCTCGTCCGTGATCGCCAGCAGTTTCGCCACCGTGTTGTGGCGGATCGCCACCGGGTTGCGCTCGTAGCCGCCGCGCTGGAAGAAATTCGCCGTCGGCACCCGTTCGCGCATCGCCTGCGGCATTGTCACCATGTCGAGGCCGGTGGAGTCGCCGGTCAGGTTCATCATCTCGAGTTCGGCGGCGCTGAGCGGTTTGGTGTAGCCCTTGGCGCGCGCGAACAGCACCGAGGTCAGGAGCTTGTGGGTCTGCAGCAGCGGACCGATGTCGATGTCCAGCACGAGGGCGTGGACGCCCCAGCCCTGCGGCGTGTTGGCGAGTTTTTCGTGCTCCGACCATTGCACCGGCACCGAGCGGGTGAACGCGACCATCCGCTTCAGGATCGCCAGTTTGTGATCCATCGCCTTGCGCGCCGGCCCGGACAGCCCGGCGGCTTTGTCCGCCAACGCCTTGACGATGTCATGGCCCTGTTCGGCGAGCAGCGAGACGCTGTTGGTGGTGAGCAACTGGTTGTAGCCGACCGCGGTCGAGATCGCGCGCGAGCCCGGGCGCGAGGCGCTCAAGCCGGACTGCATGTCGTGATTGCCGTTGCCGCCGGTCTCGAACGCATAGACCCGCACGATCTGCTCGCGCGTCAGCCCGGACGCCAGTGCGACGCGGCCATAGGCGCGCTTGAACTCGACCTCGCTGGCGGGCCGTTGCGGCGTGAACTGGAAATGCGTGGCGGCGGCCTTCAGGAAGTCGGCGACGACCGGAAGCGGCTTGCGCTCGGGGGGCTTCTCGCCGGGCTCCGGATCCACCGGCCGCTTCGGTCCGTCGTACAGAGGCGGCTGGGTCAGGACGTAATCGTCGAGCGTGATGGCCTGGCGCTCGCGCCGCTTGGCGTTGCGGCCGCGCCGTTTTTCGGCAATCGAGCTCCAATAAGGTTCGGCTTCCTGATCGAACGCCGCCCGCGCCGCCTGATATTCCTTCAGCTTGCGGCGGTATTCCGCAATCGCCTGCGGCGACGCCGCCTGCGCCATCGCTTCCGCAGTGGCCGGCGGCAGCTCGGCGGCATCGATGGCCGCCGCCGGCGGCGCCATCAGCAACAGCGCGAGCGCGGGGAACCCAAAACAAAAGCGAATCGCTGAGGTGCGCATGCGACCTGTTTAGCAAGAAGGCCGTCGAAGTCAGCCCCGAAACGGCGCGGCCGCTTGCCTCACTCCTGCTCGACGCCGCTGGCCTTGACGAGGCCGGCCCACTTCTTCTCGTCCTTGTCGATGAAGGCGGAATAGTCTTCCGGCGTGCCCGGGGTGATCTCGGTACCGTCCAGCGCCAATTGCTTCTTGACCTCGTCGGAGGCCAGCGCGTCGCGCAGGGCCTTGTTGAGCTTGTCGATGACCGGCCGCGGCGTGCCGGCCGGCGCCGCCAGGCCGTAATACAGCGAGGCGTCGAATCCGGGCAGGCTGGACTCGGCGATGGTCGGCACGTCGGGCAGCAGGCTGGAGCGTGTCATGCTGGTCACCGCGAGCGCCCGCAGCTTGCCCGCCGCGACATTGCTGTGCGAGGCCGGGATCGGCGCGAACGCCATCGGGATATGCCCGCCCAGCAGATCGGTCAGCGCGGGACCGGTGCCCTTGTAGGGGATATGCACCAGCGTAATGCCGGCGGCGCGCGCGAAATATTCGCCGGTGATGTGGCTGGCGGTGCCGGCGCCGGCCGAGCCGAAATTGACCTTGCCGGGATTGGCTTTGGCATAGGCGATCAGCTCGGCCACGGTCTTGGCTGCAAACGAAGGATTGACCACCAGCGAATTCGGCGCGTTGCCGATCAGGCCGATCGGCGCAAAATCCTTGCGCGGATCGTAGCCGACATTCTTGTAGAGCGACGGGCCGATCGCCAGCGTGCCGGTATAGCCCAGCAGCAGCGTGTAGCCGTCCGGTTCGCTCTTCGCCACCGCCCTGGTGCCGATGGTGCCGCCGGCGCCGGGACGGTTGTCGACGATGATCTTTTCGCCGAGCAGTTCGCTCATCTTGTCGGCGACGCCGCGGCCGACGATCGTGGTCGAGCCGCCGGGCGTGAACGGAATCACCAGCGTGATGGGGCGATTCGGGAAGGTTTGCGCGTGGGCGGGGCTGAAGCCGATGCCGAATACGGCCGCGGTGGCGCACATTAAGATGCTGCTGATACGCATGCGAAGGAACCTCCCGGAGCAGTTTCTTGTTGGACGCATCGTCGCGCAAAGGGCCGCGCTTCGCAACCCGGCTTACACCCTCCCCGTCATTGCGAGGAGCACTTGCGACGAAGCAATCCAGCTTTCTTTCTGCCGTACCAAAGCTGGATTGCTTCGCTTCGCTCGCAATGACGCTTGAGGGCCGTCACTTCCAGGCGAACACCGGCTGTTCCAGTTCGGCGACGCGGGTATCGCGGCCGGCGAGCACTTCGCGGAACTGATAGATCAGCGCCGCGGTGGGCGCATGGATGAATTGCCCGGCGTGGCGAAAGCGGATCACGCGCCGTGTGCTCTCGGGAATCGTGGTGAAGGAGAAAGCGTCGGCATCCTCGATGGTGTCGAGCGCGATGCGATGCACCGAGGCGACCTCGTCGGGATTCGGCGACAATGCCGTGCTGCTGCCCGCCCACAGCACCACCGGCGTAATCAAATAGCCGGAGCGGGTGGGATAGTCGTCGAGCAGGCCCAGCACGTCACCCGCGCCGAGTTCGAGGCCCAACTCCTCGTGCAGCTCGCGCAGCGCGGCCTGTGACGGCGTCTCGCCCTCGTCGCAGCGTCCGCCCGGCAGCGCCCATTGATTGCTGTGGGCGCGCAGGCCCGAGGCGCGCAGGGTCAGCAGCAATGCGGTGCCGCTGGACGATTCGGCCTCGGTGAGCGCGACGGCGACGGCGGCCCGCTTCAGCGCGGGCACGGGTTCGCTTTCCGGCAGTCGCGCGAACGCCGCGCAGCGCGCCGCGATATTCCGTCGTGTGGCATGGTCGAACGGCCTGGTCATCCCGCTTGACTACAACACGTCCGCGTTTGATGAAATGCCTTCAAAACATGGATGCCCCGCAGGGGACGGACAGGACGACATGACGGACAAAGCAGCCGCAAAGCTCAAATCGGACGGCTGGACCGTGGTCGAGACCTCCGGCTTTCTGCATCTGATCGGACCGCTGTGGCAGCGTCAGGTCGACGGCGAGCACGAATATGCGCTGGTCGCGCAGGACAAGCATCACAACCGCCGCGGCCTGGTGCAGGGCGGCGTGCTGATGACCTTCGCGGACCGCACCTGCGGCATGACCGCCCGCTACATCTCGGGCAAGCCGACGCTGGCGACGGTGCAGTTCGACACCCATTTCGTCGAGGCCGGCAAGATCGGCGAGACCCTGGTCTCGAAACCGCATGTGGTGCGCACCACCCGCAGCCTGATCTTCATCACCACCGAGGTGACCGTCGACAAACGCTGTATCGCCATGGCCAGCGGCGTGTTTAAGATATTGAAGAACGAGACGTGAGGCTTCCCGTCATTGCGACCCGTTGGCTCGCAATGACGTTGCAACAGCGAGGACTGGACCCCCATGCAATACCGCTCCCTCGGCCGCAGCGGCCTGAAGATTTCGCCTATCTGCTTGGGCACCATGATGTTCGGCGGGCCGACCGATGAGGCCACCTCGAACCGGATCGTGGCGAAAGCACGCGAGGCCGGGGTCAATTTCATCGATAGCGCGGACGCCTATAATGGCGGTAATTCCGAGCAGGTGGTCGGACGCGCCATTTCCAACAGCCGGCATAACTGGGTGCTCGCGACCAAACTCGCCAATTCGATGGGCGACGATCCCAATCGCGGCGGGCTGTCGCGGCGCTGGGTGCTGCAGGCGGCGGAAGAAAGCCTGAAGCGGCTCGGCACCGACTACATCGACATCTATTACCTGCACAAGGAAGATCATTCGACGCCGCTGCAAGAGACCGTGCGCGCAATGGGCGAACTCATGCAACAGGGCAAGGTGCGCTATTTCGGCCTCTCGAACTACCGGGCCTGGCGGGTCGCCGAAATCTGCAACATCTGCGACGACCTCGGCATCGCGCGACCGGTGGTCAGCCAGCCCTATTACAACGCCATGAACCGGATGCCCGAGGTCGAGCATTTCCCGGCCTGCCATTACTACGGCCTCGGCATCGTGCCCTACAGCCCGCTGGCGCGCGGCGTGCTGACCGGCAAATACGCCCCCGATGCCGCGCCCGACAAGGACAGCCGCGCCGGGCGCAACGACAAGCGCATGATGCAGACCGAATGGCGGCCGGAATCGCTGAAGCTGGCGCAAGAGATCAGAGCGCATGCCGAGGCCCGCGGCATCACCGCCGGGCAATTCGCTGTGTCATGGGTGCTGAACTCGTCCTTCGTGTCCGGCGTAATCGCCGGCCCCCGCACCGAAGAGCAGTGGGACGATTACCTGCGCGCGCTGGACTATCGCTTTACCGCCGAGGACGAAGCGCTGATCGACCGGCTGGTGACATCAGGCCACCCCTCGACGCCGGGCTTCAATGACCCGGCCTATCCGATCGAGGGACGGCGGGCGCGGACGGCCGGCTGAGAAGATAGTCATGGCTATTCGGGCCTGAAAGGCGCACGGTCATCCCGGTTCGCCTAGCCGGATGCAGGGCTGTGTTCCGAGGCTGCGAACCGACGATTTGCAACAAAAACCGGCGAAAGCGCGCGAAAGCGATCCAGTTCGTACTGGATCGCGCGAGACGCGCGCCATCGGTAAGGAAAACCTCTCCCCGCGCCCGGCGATCTCCGCCCGCGCTTCACGGTCAAGGAAGCCACATGCAGATTCTTTCCGCACGTCACGTCAAACCCGAAGAGTCGGCGCGTCTCGGCGTCATTTCAGGCTGGTACTCGACCAAGGTGAGCGGAACCTTCGTCACCGGCCCCCACACCACCCAGGAAGATTGCCTGTCGAAAATCCTCGAACTCAATCCGCCGCCGGTCAAGAAGAAGTTCCCGATCCCGGGCTGACGGTTCAATCCAGGAATTCTTGCCAGGAGCATTTCGACATGGCGCTGACCACGGGCCAGTTTCAGGACTACGATTTCAACCGGATGGTCGTGCGCTTCACCATGAAGAACGACGAGGCCAGCGTGGCCTGCGCCATCTCGACCGACGCGATGGATGCGCTGGAAGGCTCCTCCCGGACGCCGCCGGAAAAGCGCGAGCAGCAATTCTTGCGGCTGCTCGACCGGATCGAAACGCGTGCAGCGCAAAAATTCAGCGCCGTCGAACTGGAGGGCAATCCTCCCGGCGTGATCCTGCGCGCGATCGATTTCCGCTGACCGCAGACTAAAGTTCTATTCGACGGGAATAATTCCGAAGTTAGGTTGTCAACCTCTAGGGGTGGGGCGCGTCGAAGCGTCGCAACGCCCTGAACTTTGTTGCCAAAACCCTGCGCAAGCCTTTGTGTCGCTGCCAATAAATAGGGTGCGATCTCCAGGGGGATCGGCTCAGAACGGGGAGAAAACGTATGACGACATCCAAGAAAGACACCACAGCCACGCGCCGCCGCTTTCTGAAAACGGCCGCCGTGGGAGCCGCCGCGACGGTCGCGGCGCCGAGCATCGTGAGCGCGCAAGGCGCGACCAGCATGCGCTTCCAGAGCACCTGGCCGGCCAAGGATATTTTCCACGAATACGCCCTCGACTACGCCAAGAAGGTCAATGACATGACCGGCGGCGACCTCAAGATCGACGTGCTCCCGGCTGGCGCCGTGGTTCCGGCCTTCGGCCTGCTCGAGGCGGTCTCCAAGGGGACGCTCGACGGCGGCCACGGCGTGCTGGTCTATCACTACGGCAAGCAGAACGCGCTGGCGCTGTGGGGCTCCGGTCCGGGCTATGCGATGGACGCCAACATGCTGCTCGCCTGGCACAAATATGGCGGCGGCAAGCAATTGCTCGAGAAGCTCTATGCCTCGATCGGCGCCAACGTGGTGTCGTTCCCGTATGGGCCGATGCCGACCCAGCCGCTCGGCTGGTTCAAGAAGCCGATCACCAAGGCTGACGACATGAAGGGCGTCAAGTTCCGCACCGTCGGCATCTCGATCGACGTGTTCACCGGCATGGGGGCTGCGGTCAACGCATTGCCCGGCGGCGAAATCGTCGCCGCTCTGGACCGCGGCCTGCTCGATGCCGCTGAATTCAACAACGCCTCGTCGGACCGCATTCTCGGCTTCCCGGACGTTTCCAAGGTCTGCATGCTGCAGAGCTATCACCAGAACGCCGAGCAGTTCGAGATCATGTTCAACAAGGACAAGTACAACGCGCTGCCGGAGAAGATCCGGGCGATCCTCGACAACGCCGCCGAAGCGGCCGGACAGGACATGGCCTGGAAGGCGATCGACCGGTACTCGAAAGACTACGCCGAGATGCAGACCAAGGATAACGTCAAGTTCTACAAGACCCCCGACTCAATTCTGCAGGCGCAGCTCGATATCTACGATCAGGTCGTCGAGAAGAAATCGGCGGAAAATCCGCTGTTCAAGGAGATCGTCGCCTCCCAGCTGGCGTTCGCCAAGCGCGCCACCCAGTGGGAGCAGGATACCGTGGTGAACCGCCGCATGGCGTACAATCACTACTTCGGCCCCAACGCCAAGAAGAAGACCTGAGCCGGTAGAATCCGACCACGGACCCCGCCCGGGATGGCAATCCCGGGCGGGGTCTTGTATCTTCGGCCCATCACCGCCTGCGAATTCACGAGGTGAGCGCGATCGTGCGCGGCGCCGGATTTCAGGTCTGCCGATACGCTCGATCTCGTCCGGATCATCCTTCTACCGAACAGTCCAGGTTCCATGAACAGCGACCGTTTTCTGCACACCATCGACGGCATCAGCACTTTTGCCGGCAAGGCGGCCGCCTGGCTGATCATGGGGCTGATGTTTCTGGTCTGCGCCGAGGTTTTCAAGCGCTACATCCTCAACATGCCGACCGCCTGGATCTTCGACGCATCGAACATGCTGTACGGCGCGGCGTTCATGCTCGGCGGCGCCTATACGCTGGCGCAGAACGCCCACGTCCGCGGCGACTTTCTCTATTCCTCGATGCGGCCGCGCACCCAGGCCGGGCTCGATCTCGTGCTCTACATCGTGTTTTTCCTGCCCGGGATCGCGGCGCTGGCCTATGCGGGCTGGGATTACGCCGCGCTGTCATGGCGCATCAACGAGCATTCCAACGTCACCGCGAACGGGCCGCCGGTCTATCATTTCAAGGCGATGATCCCGCTGGCCGGCATCCTGCTGCTGCTGCAGGGCTCCGCTGAAATCGCCCGCTGCGTCATCTGCCTGAAGACCGGCGTGTGGCCGAGCCGCCTCAAGGACGTCAGCGAAATCGACGTCGTCGAGGAACAGCTGGCCCTGAGCGAGCATGTCGACGACGAAACGCGCCGAAACGCGATCGAGCATGCCCAGAACATCGAAGAGAGCGCGCGCCAGCGCGGCATGGGCGGAGACCTGCTGAAATGAGCGATCCCGCACTCGGGCTCCTGATGCTCGGCCTCATCGTCGTCGTCATCATCATGGGCTTCCCGACCGCCTTCACGCTGATGGGGCTGGGGATGTTCTTCGGCTTCTTCGCCTATTACCGCGGCGGCGAAGCCTGGGCCGACAACCACATCTTCGACCTGATGGTGCAGCGCACCTATGGCGCGATGACCAACGACGTCCTGATCTCCATCCCGCTGTTCGTCCTGATGGGCTACGTGATGGAACGCGGCGCGCTGGTGGACAAGATGTTCTACGCGATCCAGCTGGCGTTCCGCCGGGTGCCGGCGGCGCTGGCGGTCGCCTCATTGATCGTCTGCACCTTCTGGGGCATCGCCTCCGGCCTGGTCGGCGCCGTCGTGGTGCTGATGGGCGTCATCGCCTTCAACCCGATGCTGAAGGCCGGTTATGACGTGAAACTCGCCTCCGGCGTCATCACGGCCGGCGGCACGCTCGGCATCCTGATCCCGCCCTCGGTGATGATCATCGTCTATGCCGCGGTCGCCGGACAGTCGGTGGTGAAACTCTACGCCGCGGCGATGTTTCCGAGTTTTTTCCTGGCGTTCCTCTATCTCGTCTACATCATCGGCTGGGCGTTGATTAACCCGAAGATCGCGCCAAAGCTGCCGGAGAGCGAAACCCGGGTGCCGGTGCGGCCGTGGGTGGAGCAGTTCCGGCATCTGTATTCGCGCAAGATGCTGCCGGCGTTCCTGGCCGCGGCCGTTGCCCCTTCGAAGGCCCTTGCCATCACCGTGGATGGCGCACGGCTCGGCTATTCGGAGATCCTCAAGAGCCTGTCGTTCGTGCTGGTGCCGCTGGTGCTGGCGCTCGGTACCTTGTGGAGCATCTGGTGGTACGTCGTGATCCACCAGCAGCCCGATGCGCCCACCGCCATCGAGCGCAGCGAGGCCCCCGTCCCGCTCGGACAGTCGGCGCCCAGCAGTGCGCCGGTCGAGGAAACGCTGCAGGAACTCGGCAGCACCGTGCAACAATCCGGCCCCGCGAAAAAGGCTGCGCCGGAAGTGCTGCAGCGGATGGGCAATCTGCAGAGCGAAACCGTGGCTCCGCCATCGGAAACCGGCCCACCGGAAGGATTCTATCTCTACTTCGCCTTCACCGCGGCCGTGCTGCTGCTGTTGCTGTTCTATTATTACTGGATCATGGAGGCCGAGCAGTTCGAAGTACTGCGGCTGTTGATTTCGTCCGTGATGCCGCTCGGCATCCTGACCGTGGTCGTGCTCGCCGTGATCCTGTTCGGAATCACCACCGCCACGGAATCCGCGGCGGTCGGCGCCGCCGGCGCCTTCCTGCTCGCCTTCCATGCCCGGACGCTGAACTGGAAAAAGACAAAAGAGGCTGTGTTCCTCACCCTCAAGACCACGTCGATGGTGTGCTGGCTGTTCGTCGGCTCGGCGCTGTTCTCGGCCGTGTTCGCGATTCTCGGCGGCCAGGCGCTGCTGGAGAGCTGGGTGCTGTCGCTCAACCTGACGACGGTCCAGTTCATGATCCTGTCGCAGGCGATCATCTTCGTCTTGGGCTGGCCGCTGGAATGGACCGAGATCATCGTGATCTTCGTGCCGATCTTCCTGCCGATGCTGAAGCATTTCAGCGTCGACCCGATCCTGTGGGGCGTGCTGGTGTTCGTTAACCTGCAGGCGGCGTTCCTGTCGCCGCCGGTGGCGATGTCGGCGTTCTACCTGAAAGGCGTGGCGCCGAAACACGTCACGCTGAACCAGATTTTCGCCGGCATGATGCCCTACATGTTCATCGTGATCATCTGCATGGTCATCATGTATATGTGGCCGGGCATGACGCTGTGGCTGCCGCGGTATCTGTACGGCGGTTGAGGCGGGCCGGCTCCGGATCGCGGAGCCGGTTCCGGCGCCGAACGGCTGCCGGTTGCGGGGGATCTTCTTCAGGCGCTGGCGGTTTGCAGGTGTGGCTGTTGCGGTTGTTCCGTCGCCAGCCAGGAGCATAGCGCGGCGGGCACGGCACCGACCAGCCCGAACAGCCAGAAGACGGGTCCCTGTGTGAATTCCATCGCGCCTGCGATCACCAGCGGCCCGTAGCTGACGGCGTAGGCGAACATCGCCGTGAGCCCGGCCCTATATGACACGTTGGCTTCCTCCATCACGAAGTCATACGTCGCGGCCAGCAGCGCCGGGATCAGTCCGATCAGATAGACCGTCGGCAACAAGGCCACCTGACGAAGGTTGAAGGTGAACGGGCTTCCCTCGGCCCAGTTTGCGAGCTGCAGCAGGATCCAGAACGCGGTGGCGAAGCTCAGCGGCGGTGCGACAAGGGTGAAGATCAGAATGCGTTTCATGACCGTGGGCTCCCGTTGCTGCCGTCTGCGTTTCGGTTCGCAAACGTCATGCAGCGTTGGTACCGCCGTCACGCCCTCCGTGATGTGACGTGCCTCACACAGCAACGGCGCGGGGACGATGTCCGTCCAATCCGATCGAACCGGGATGGGTTCGGAAGCGACGCGATGAAGCGCATCCAGCGCCGTCCCGGGCTGCAAATCGCTGCGACGCTGAGGCGTGGCGCTGCTGAAGCCGTTGTGTGATCCCTCGCATACACCGTGAACTTCGTCCTGCTTTCCCGAAGCCTGCGATGAACTCGCGCTGCACTGCGCTGCGACCAATCAGCCCTGACATCGCAGCAACAGAAAGCAGAAACCATGTACCGCACCCGTCTCTCACGCGCCTTGCTCGCAACCCTCGCGGTTGCGGCGCTGGCGTCCGGCAGCACGCTCCTCGCTTCCGACACGGCACAGGCCGGCCGCATCGATCCCGGCTTCAACCGCGGGCCTCCCCGCATCGATCCGGGCTTTGGCAACGGACCCACGCGCATCGATCCGGGCTTCAATAGAAATGATACCGGCCCGAAATATACGCTGGGCTCCAACTGTCATTGGATCCAAAGGCCAGGCCCGCGTTATCGGCCGGGAACCGAAATCACAATGAAGGTTTGCAACTGATCTGTTCTATCGCGCATCCTGATCGGCAGAATCGGCTCCGCATTGCGGCGCCGGTTCTTGCCGTTGGCGCATCGACGCGGCGATATCCGCCACCGTTGAGAATTCGGCACGGCACTGAAGCCGCTGTGTGATCCATCGCATGCAGCGCTGTCTTCGTCCGCTTTTCCCAACATCCGCGATGAACCCGCCCTGTTCCGCGCTGCGACCAATCAGCCCTGACATCACAGCAGCAGAAAGCAGAAACCATGTACCGCACCCGTCTCTCACGCGCCTTGCTCGCAGCCCTCGCGGTTGCGGCGCTGGCGTCCGGCAGCACGCTCGTCACGTCAGGCGTTGCCGAAGCCTCCTCCAGGATCGACCCCGGCTTCGGCCGCGGCCCTCCCCGCATCGATCCGGGCTTCGGTAACGGACCCACCCGCGTCGATCCGGGCTTCAACAGGAACAGCGGCCCGCAATACACCGTCAAGAAGCTCAGCATGACCGGCCTGTATCGCGGCTGCCACTGGATCGACCGGCCGGGCGTGCCCCAGCCGAAGCATCCCGGGCCGGGGATGGGGCAGAACAGCGGCAAGGTGAAAGTCTGCTACTGAGCGCGCTGGTCTTCCAGCACGCTCCCCTGAAAACGCCGGCTCCGGATTCGCGGAGCCGGTCCATGCCTGGCGCCGCGCCTGCCGCGGCATGATGACGAACCCCGAGTTAGCGGATGAAATGGACGCGCGCGCGGTTCCGTCCATTAATACCAATTCAACTCGCCAAGGTCAGACAGGAATATTTCGGCAATGTCGCGCCGGCGCTGCGCGTCTGCCGAACGCGGACCCCGGTATGCCCCGGGTGCCGAAATTAACCAATTCTTAGAGCTAATCATGCCGATCATGATCCTTCGCAAACACCCAGGAGAACTCCTCGCAATGCTCAAGGACGGCACGTATGCGGCGTGGTTCAAGACCCCGCACGGTCAAGGCACCGGCATCGTCCATGTCGCGCACGGGAAACTCTGGGGTCGTGACGGCGTCATGACCTACGACGGCACTTGCGAAGTGGATGAAAATCGATTTACCGCGACCGTCACGACAAAAAGGCACACCGAAGGGCTGCCGACGGTATTCGGCGACGATCAGGAACTCGAGGTGAAGCTCGAGGGAACGTGCGCCGGAAAACCGGCCACCTATGCAGCAACGGCGGAACAGTTTCCGGGCGTGATCCTCGAGGGAATACTCCTCTTCAGCGAGCACCAACCACCGCGCGCGGCACAGGCGAGCGAGCCGATAGCAAAATTCTCCCTTGCCAGACTCCCGAAACTGCCGAAGCGCTCCCGCTAGAATGGTTTCAAGCTCACCTGAACCAGCGCGCTTTTCTTCTCCCCTCCCCGCCACGCGCAAGGGCGCGTGGAGGGAGGGGAGCGATGAGCATCGCAAAACGATGCGTCACAGGGTGTTTCGACGTTGCAACAATTTGAATCATCTGTGAGGCAATCGGGGTCAGTTATTTTCACGTGCAGCCGGTAACAGATGCTCGTCATCCTTCTGTCTACCCACTTCAACGCGAAAATGTCCGAGACCAATGACCATGACAATATTGTCTTCCCTGATCAGCGAAATTCAGAACACCGCGGTATCCGGGCTCACGAAACGGCAGTTGAGGGCGCTCACGCGCATCACCGACTTGTTCGTCGCCGGATCCGGTCGTCATTCGAAAAAGCAGATCGAGCTGTTTGACGAGGTTTTCAAAACCCTCGTTGCCGCGATCGAGCTGGAAACCCGGGTCAAGCTCGCACGCCGTCTTGCAACCGCCCCGGACGCGCCGGCGACGCTGGTTCGGGCGCTTGCCTTCGATGACGCCATCGCCGTGGCGGCTCCGGTTCTCAGCCAGTCGGAAGCGCTCAGCGACTCCGACCTCGTTGCCAACGCCAGTACCCAGGGCCAGGGTCATCTTCAGGCCATCGCACATCGTCGAACGATCAGCGAAGCGATTACCGAAATACTCATCGAGCGCGGCGAGCCCGAGATCGTCCGTACGGTCGCGAACAACGCCGGCGCCCGCTTTTCGGATGGCAGCTTTCGCGAGCTGGTCGCTCGCGCCGTCGACGATGCCCAGCTCGCGCTGCGGGTCGGAATGCGCCATGACATTCCCAGGCATCACTTCCTGAAGCTTCTCGAGACTGCCTCAGCTTCGGTCTGCGCCAGGATACGCGCAAATCCGAGATTTGCCGATGCCGTGAAGGATGCGGTAACCGAGGTGATCGACGACATCAATCTGGAGCTTCGCAACAAGTCGAAGGATCACGCCAAGGCAAAGTGGCGGGTGAAGCAACTCCAGAACTGGCATGACCTCGGCGAAGGAAGTGTTCACAAGGCCGCGCGCGCGCAAAACTTCGAACAGGCGGCAATGGCCCTGTCGGTTCTCGCCCGCTGTCCGATCGAGACCGCTGAACGGGCGATCCTGAATGAAAACCCCGGCGTGGTGCAGGTGATCGCCAAGGCCGCCGGCTGCTCCTGGGCCACGGTCAAGGCGCTGTTGCTGATGCGGGCGGCGGACCGCAGGATGTCCGAAAAGGATATCGCCCAGGCGCGCGAAGACTTCGAGCGGCTCGAGACCAGGACGGCAAAACGCGTGCTCGACTTCCATCGCAAGCGTCGCAACATGCATGGCACCGCGAGCCCGCTTGTCGTCCCGGGGACGTCGGCGAACCTGGCGGCTGTTATGGGATAGTTTCGCAGGCACCGGCGGCGCAGCGGTTATCCTGGACCGCCCGCGTAGGAAATGGTGCCCGGGGGCGGGATCGAACCACCGACACTGCGATTTTCAGTCGCATGCTCTACCAACTGAGCTACCCGGGCACTGCCCGGCACGGGGCCAGGGAGCGCCGGTTTATAGTCAGGCCGGGGGGCTGTGTCCACCCGCCTTCGCCTTTGGCTCCGGCGCGGCGGGCCCGGCTTCGATCGTGCCGGCAAATGGCTGGAAAATCACGCGAATTGACGATTTCGTCGGTATCCTTGACGGGGCGAAGCGCCGAGCGGTTCGCATCCGCCATCCCCTTGCCGGCAAACGCCATCCTATCTGTGCATGGGGTTGTTTTCGATGTTTACTGATCGGCGTCCTCATCGGCCTCGGGGCGGCCCGGAACCACATAGGAGCCGGACAGCCAGCGGTTCAGGTCGACGTCGCGGCAGCGCTCGGAGCAGAACGGTTTGGAGGCCTCATAGGCCGGCTTGCCGCAGATCGGGCACTTCTTGGCGGCCCCCTGGCCGGGGGCGCCCTCTTTGGGCGGCTCAGCTGGCATTGAGCCAGCCGAAGCGGACCGGATAGCCCTCGCCGCCGAGCAGCGTGACCGTCTCATAGAGCGGCAGGCCGACGATGTTGGTGTAGGAGCCGACCATCTTGACCACGAACGAGCCGGCGATGCCCTGCACGGCGTAGCCGCCGGCCTTGCCGCGCCATTCGCCGGAGCCGATATAGGCCTGGATATCGTCCTCGCTGAGGCGCTTGAAGCGCACCCTTGTCTCGATCAGGCGCTGGCGAAAAGCCTGCTTCGGCGTCACCAGGCAGATCGCGGTGTAAACCCGGTGGTTGCGCCCCGACAACAGCCGCAGGCATTGCGAGGCTTCGTCGACCAGATTGGCCTTGGGCAGGATGCGGCGGCCGACCGCGACCACGGTGTCGGCGGCGAGAATGAAGGCGCCGCGCAATTCGTCGTCGAGCTGCACCGATTTGAGCGCGGCGTCGGCCTTGGCGCGGGCGAGGCGGTTGGCGCAGGCGCGCGGCAGTTCGCCCCGCTTCGGGGTCTCGTCGACATCGGCCGGACGCAGCGCATCGGGCTCGATGCCGGCCTGGTTGAGCAGGCTGAGCCGTCGCGGCGAACCGGAGGCGAGAACGAATTTGGGGCGGCCTAGCATGCGGGGATTCGTCGGCGGGAGGGCGGGGCGAAATTTGCGCGGAACCTATCGGAAGGGGCTGGGGGAGACAACCACGGAACTATCATCCGTCGTCCCGGCCACCGCGCCGGGACCCATAGCCACCAGCCGTCGTATTGGAACGCGATCCGGCAACAGCCACTTCCTCAAATCGCACCGCCGCGGAGTATGGGTCCCGGCGCGGTGGCCGGGACGACAGTTGGGGTGTTTCACCCGCTCGCCGCCCCCACCTTGGAAAACCGCTTGCGGATGCGCATCAGCAGGGTGTCGCAGACCTCGCGATAGGCCTGCAGCTTCTGCTCGCGATTGCCTTCGGCGCCGGTGGGATCGTGGGTCGGCCAGTATTCGACATCGGCGGCCACCGTGCGGGTCAGTTCCAGCGCCTTGTGGTGCGCCTCCGGCGACAGCGTGATGATGAGGTCGAAATTCAGCCCTTCCCAGTCGTCGAGCTCCTCGAAGGTGGTCGGCTTGTGCTCCGAGATGTCCTGGCCCAGCTCCGCCATCACCGCGACCGCGAACGGATCGAGCTCGCCTTTGCGGACGCCGGCGGATTTGACGTAGAGCGCGTGCGGAAACATCTGCTGCAGCAGGCTTGCGGCCATCGGCGAACGCACGCTGTTGAGGCCGCACGCGAACAGCACGGCCTGCGGGGTGCGCGCGCGCGGCGGCGTCTCCATCGGAGACTAACCCTTCCAGTGCAGAACGGTGATCAGCGTGAACAGCCGGCGGGCGGTTTCGAAATCGAGCCGCACCTTTCCCTTCAGCCGTTCCTGCAGGGTGCGCGAGCCCTCGTCGTGAATGCCGCGGCGGCCCATGTCGATGGCCTCGATCTTGTCCGGGGTGGCGGTGCGGATCGCCTGGTAATAGCTGTCGCAGATCATGAAATAGTCCTTCACGATCCGCCGGAACGGCGTCAGCGACAACAGGTGCGCCACGACAGGCGTGCCGTCCTCGCGGCGGATGTCGAACATCAGCCGGTTGCCGGTGATGCCGATATGCAGGGTGAACGGGCCGTTGTCGGCGCCCTCGGGCGCGAACAGGTTTTTCTCCACGAGGTCGTAGATCGCGATCGCCCGCTCATGCTCGATATCCGGACCGGAGCGCCCGATCGATTCCTCGTCGAGCGTTACCGCCACGATGCGATTGTCGAAATCCTCGTCTGGCGGGGGCTGGGTCATGACAGGTTGAGGCGCAGTCCCACTGAGCGCGCATGGGCATCGAGGCCCTCGGCCTTGCCCAGCGTCATCGCCGCCGGTCCCAGCTCCCGCAGCTGGTCCGGCCCGCATCTCAGGATCGACGTTCGCTTCATGAAGTCAAGCACGCCGAGGCCGGAGGAGAACCGCGCCGAGCGCGCGGTCGGCAGCACGTGGTTGGAACCGCCGACATAATCGCCGATCGCCTCGGGGGTGTGGGGGCCCAAAAAGATCGCGCCGGCATTGCGGATCTGCGCCGACAGCGCCTCCGGATCCCGCGTCATGATCTCCAGATGCTCGGCGGCGATGGCGTTGGCCAGCGGCACGGCCTCGCCGAGGTTTTTCACCAGGATGATGGCGCCGAACGCGTCCCACGAGGCCCGCGCGATATCGGCGCGGGGCAGCGTCGCCAGCTGCGATTGCACCGCGCGTTCGACGTCGTCGGCGAGAACAGCGCTGTCGGTGATCAGGATCGACTGCGCGTTGACGTCGTGCTCGGCCTGCGCCAGCAGATCGGCCGCGATCCATCCGGCATTGCCGGTGTCGTCTGATATCACCAGCACCTCGGAGGGACCGGCGATCATGTCGATGCCGACCTTGCCGAACACCTGCCGCTTGGCGGCGGCGACATAGGCGTTGCCGGGGCCGACGATCTTGGCGACCGGCGCGATGGTCGCGGTGCCGTAGGCCAGCGCCGCCACCGCCTGCGCGCCGCCGACGCGGTAGATTTCGGAGACGCCGCCGAGATGGGCGGCCGCCAGCACCAGCGGATTGAGCTTGCCGTCCGGCGACGGCACCACCATCACCACGCGCGGCACGCCGGCGACCTTGGCCGGCACCGCATTCATCAGCACCGAGGATGGATAGGCCGCGGTGCCGCCCGGCACATAGAGCCCGACCGCGTCGATCGCGCTCCAGCGCCAGCCGAGTTCGACCCCGAGCGCGTCGGTGAAGCGCTCGTCCTTGGGCAATTGCCTGGCGTGAAACACCTCGATGCGGTCGCGGGCGAAGGCCAGCGCGTCGAGCGTCCTGGCGTCGCAGGCCTTCACCGCGGCGTCGATTTCGCCTGAGGTCACCTGCAGGCCGCCGGCGTCGAGCTCGAGCCGGTCGAACTTGCGCGTCGCCTCGATCAAGGCGGCGTCGCCACGCGCGGCCACATCATCGACAATGGCGCGGGTGGCGGCCTCGATATCGGCCGATACCTCGCGCTTGGCGCCGAGAAAACCCGCGAACTGGCGGGCAAAATCGGCGCTGCTATGGTCGAGACGAACGGGCATGGCGGCTTTCTGGCGTTACACTGCTCAATGGCGCGGTGGTAAACCGCCGTCAACCCTTAGCCCGGTCCGTAGGGTGGGCAAAGGCGCCCTTGCGCCGTGCCCACCATTTCTCAGCGTTGCTCAATGGCAGATGGTGGGCACGGCGCGAAGGGTGCGCCTTTGCCCACCCTACGGCAGCACCTCACGCCCCCAGCCCCGATTCCGCCCCCTCGCCGGAATCGCCGGCTCCGAGATCGTCGTCGCCGAGGTCGGTCAGCTCGCATTCGAGGCATTCGACGTCGAGCCGCAGCGCCCCGCCATGGGCGAACAGCAGGAGCGCGCTGCCGCCGGGGGCTTCCCCGGGATGAAACTCGATTCCCACGAGCTCGAGGGCAGCTGGCGGCGTCTCCAGATCGATATTACGCGACTTGCACGACAGCACCCGGTCGAACCGCAGCGCCGCGATCAGGCGGCGTGGCGAGGTTTCCCCCGCCAGCGTCTGTTCCCAGTCCAGCCGGAGCATGCCGACCACCAGCCGCTTTTCGCCCTGCCGCCAGACGATGTCCGATGTCTGCACCCGGGCATCCTGCACATGCGCCGAGATCACCGCGAGATCGTCGGCATCGAGGGCGATCAGTTTGAGCTGGGCGTTCACCGCTAACACCTTATCATTTGCGCGTATTCTTTTCGCAAAACCGGTACCCACTTTTGCGGAATACGCGCCCTATCCGCTGATACGTTCGATGGTGGCGCCGCAGGCCGACAATTTGTCCTCGAGCCGCTCGAAGCCGCGGTCGAGATGGTAGACCCGGTTGACCATGGTCTCGCCCTCGGCGGCGAGCCCGGCGATCACCAGCGACACCGAGGCGCGCAGGTCGGTGGCCATCACGGGCGCGCCGCGCAGTTTGGCGACGCCGTCGATGGTGGCGGTTTCGCCGTCGAGACTGATCCGCGCGCCGAACCGCGCCAGCTCCTGCACATGCATGAAGCGGTTTTCGAAAATCGTCTCGGTGATGTGCGAGGAACCCTTGGCGCAGGCCATCAGCGCCATCAGCTGGGCTTGCAGATCGGTGGGGAAACCCGGAAACGGCGCAGTCGACACCGTCACCGGCATGATGCCGGCGCCGTTGCGACTGACGCGGATGCCTTCATTGTTGACTGATATCACCGCGCCGGCCTGGGTCAGCACGTCGAGCGCCGATTGCAGCAGCTCCGGCCGCGCGCCGGCCAGCAGCACATCGCCGCCGGTCATCGTCACCGCCATCGCATAGGTGCCGGTCTCGATTCTATCCGGCAGCACGGTGTGCCGCGCGCCGTGCAGTCTTGCCACGCCCTCGATCACGATGCGCGGCGTGCCGGCGCCGGAGACCCGCCCGCCCATCTTGTTGAGGCAGTCGGCGACGTCCTGGATTTCCGGCTCGCAGGCGGCATTGGTGATCACGGTGGTGCCTTTGGCCAGGGTCGCCGCCATCAGCGCGACATGGGTGCCGCTCACGGTGACCTTGGGAAAGTCGATCGCGGCGCCCTTGAGGCCGCCGGGCGCCTTGGCGATCACATAGCCACCGTCGATGGTGATGATGGCGCCGAGTTTCTCCAGCGCCATGATCAACAGATCGACCGGCCGGGTCCCGATGGCGCAGCCGCCGGGCAGCGACACCCTGGCCTCGTGCATCCGCGCCAGCAGCGGCGCGATTACCCAGAAGCTGGCGCGCATTTTCGACACCAGTTCATAGGGCGCGGTGGTGTCGATGATGTTGGCCGCCGAAATGTGCAGGGTCTGGCCCTGATATTCGTGATCGCCGGGCCGCTTGCCGGCCGACATGATATCGACGCCGTGATTGGAGAGAATACGCTGCAGATTGACGACGTCGGCCAGCCGCGGCACGTTGTCGAGGATCAGCGTCTCTTCACTGAGCAGCCCCGCAATCATCAATGGCAGTGCGGCATTCTTCGCACCCGAAATCGGAATCGTGCCATTGAGCTTGCTGCCGCCGACGATGCGAATGCGATCCATGCCAAATCCTGCTTGCTATGCACAAAGTATAGGAGCAAGGGCCCCCGGATGGCAAAAGCTTTGAAATTTGCGGCTATTTGATGGGTTTAGGGGCGGGACTGGGACGGTTAGAGGCGATTGATATCCTCGCTCTCCAGGATCGGCTTCGGATATCCATCGCGCGCGACCTTGATCATGGCGCGGCCGAGTTTTTCGGACGTTGTCATGATGCCCGGCGTGGCGCGGACGAGATACGACAACAGCGGCGCGGACACCGCGTAGACCGCGTTGATCCAGCCGGTCTTCGACCGCACGCCATGCAGCGGCTGGATGCCGTTGGGACGAAACATGTAGGCGGCCTTGAACGGCAGCTTGAGCAGGTCGTTCTCGGTCTTGCCCTTGACCCGCGCCCACCTCCGGCTGCCCTGCTCGGTGGAGTCGGTGCCGCGGCCGGTGACATAGATGAACACCATGCCCGGATTGAGTTTTGCCAGCGTCCTCGCCGCGGCCATGGTGACGTCGTAGGTCAGGTGCCGGTAGCGTTCGGCGTCCATGCCGAGCGAGGAGACGCCGAGGCAGAAGAAGCAGGCGTCATAGCCTGACAGTTCGGATTCGATGGCCGAGAAATCCGTGAAATCGCCGTGAACGATTTCGCGGAATTTTGCGTGTTGCTGGCCGGTCAGGCTGCGCCCGACCGCGAGTACGCTTGTCACGTCGGGATCAATCAGGCATTCGCGCAGCACGCCCTGCCCGACCATGCCGGTCGCGCCGAACAAGATGACTTTCATGCCTGGGCGAACTCCGTTCATCCCTTTATGAACGCCAGCAGGTCGGCGTTGATGGTGGCCGCTTCCGTGGTCGGCATGCCGTGCGGAAAGCCCTTGTAGGTCTTCAGCGTCGCGTTCTTCAGCAGCTTGGCCGACAATGGCGCGGAGTCGGCATAGGGAACGATCTGATCGTCGTCGCCATGCATCACCAGCACGGGCACGGTGATCTTCTTGAGGTCGTCGGTGAAGTCGGTCTGCGAGAAGGCGACGATGCCGTCGTAATGCGCCTTGGCGCCGCCCATCATGCCCTGGCGCCACCAGTTCTGGATGATGGCCTCCGAGGGTTTGGCGCCTGGCCGGTTGTAGCCATAGAACGGCCCCGCCGGCAGATCGCGGTAGAAATTCGAGCGATTGGCGAGCAGCGCCGCCTGCAGTCCGTCGAATACCTCCCTGGGCAGGCCGCCGGGATTGGCCGGCGTCTTCATCATCAGCGGCGGCACCGCGCTGATGATGGCCGCCTTCGCCACCCGGCTCTCGCCGTGCCGCGCGATGTAGTGCACCACTTCGCCGCCGCCGGTGGAGTGGCCGATGTGAACGGCGCGCTTGAGATCGAGATGCGCCGTCAGGGTCGCGAGGTCGTCGGCATAGTGATCCATGTCATGGCCATCGCCGGTCTGGCTGGACCGGCCGTGGCCGCGGCGGTCATGGGCGACGACGCGGAAACCGTTGTTCAGGAAGAACAGCATCTGCGTGTCCCAGTCATCGGATGACAGCGGCCAGCCGTGGCTGAATACGATGGGCTGACCAGCGCCCCAGTCCTTGTAGAAGATTTCAGTGCCGTCTTTGGTGGTGATCGTGGGCATGGGTACTCCTCTGCTTATCGTCATTGCGAGGAGCACTTGCGACGAAGCAATCCAGCTTGCTTTGAAGCTGGATTGCTTCGCTGCGCTCGCAATGACGGGGTGGGATCACGCGTAGACGGGCCGATACCGCCTGAGCGCGCCGATAATGACGACGACGAAGAACACCAGCACGATGCCCTGGGCGACGGCGAACGGCGGTTCGGCCGGCGGCACGCTCGGCGCCAGCGCGTGCAGCGCCGGTACCTTGAGGAAGCTCTGGATCACCAGCACGAACACGTTGAGATAAAGCGAGATCAGCGCGGTCAGCACATAGATCCAGCGCCACGCGCCGGCAAGTTTTTGGCCGTACAGCGCGAAACAGGCCACCGCCAGCAGCCCGAGCGAGAGAAATCCGAACAAATGCGAGGGGAGAAATTTTTCGGACACCAGCGGCGGAATCAGAAAACCAGTGGCGCTGGTCAGGATCGTGGTCGACAGGAAGATCGCAGTCAGGCCCGGCATCCGGTTGGAGCCGAGCATCCCGAACATGACGATAATGCCAGCCACGATGCCGATCAGGCTGATGATGACGTGCAGCGTGACAAATGTGGATGTACACAACCCCAGGATCATGATGCGCTCCCCGATACCAAGACGCGCGAATGCTACGATCCCGGATCGAAAATTGCCACACGCAGCCGTTGTGCCGGCGGCAATCCAGCCATGCGGTGACGATCAAGAAAAAGTGCGTGCGTGCCCAGGATTTTTGCACGGCGGTCACAAACCGCGCAGCCATCGCTGCAGGCCGCGCGCGAAATTCGATCATGCCGCGCCTTCAGTAATAGCGCGGTATCGGCCCGCTGTGAGGAGTCTTTCGGCCAGACAGGTCGAACAGCACTTCGTCGACGTAGCACCAGCCCCAGCCCTCCGGCGGATCATAGCCCTCGATCACGGGATGTCCGGTGGCATGAAAATGCGCGGTCGCATGCTTGTTGGGCGAATCGTCGCAACAGCCGACATGGCCGCAGCTGCGGCAGATCCGCAAATGCAGCCATCGGCTGCCGCTCTTCAGGCATTCCTCGCAGCCGAGCGCACTCGGCGTGACGTTCTGGATGCCGGCGATATGGCTGCAGCCCTTTGACATGATGTATTCCTGTTTTCCGTTGTCCCTTGGTTGCCGCACATTCTGACCTCATCCTGAGGAGGCGCTTCTTCAGCACCGTCTCGAAGGATGGCCGCGAGCACCGAACTGGCGGCCATCCTTCGAGACGCACGCGCAAGGGGCGCGTGCTCCTCAGGATGAGGTCGGAGTGTGCGGCTGGCCCCCCATCTCACTCACAGCGCCGGTTTCGTGGCGTCTTCGAGAAAGCCATGCAGCGCCGCCACCACCTGCGCGCCCTCGCCGATGGCGCCGCCGACCCGCTTGACCGATCCCGAGCGGACATCGCCGACCGCGAACACGCCGGGTACCGACGTCTCCAGCGCCGATGCCGGCCGTCCCTCCTTGCCGCACTGCGCGCCGGTGACGACGAAGCCGCCGCGATCGACCATGACGCCGCAGCCGTCGAGCCAGTCGGTGGCGGGATCGGCGCCGACGAACAGGAACAGGTTGCGGATATCGACGGCGGTCTCGTCGCCGCCGAGGCGGCTCTTCCAGCGTACCCGCGCCAGCGATCCCTCCTCGCTGCCGTCGAGCCCGACCACTTCGGTATTGAACAGCAATTCGATATTCGGCGTGGCCTCGATCCGCTCGATCAGATAGCGCGACATGCTGGCGCCGAGCCCGCCGCCGCGAATGACCATGTAGACGCTGCGGGCATGGCCCGACAGAAACACCGCGGCCTGGCCCGCGGAGTTGCCGCCGCCGACCAGGGCGACCTCCTGGTCGGCGCAGAGCCGCGCCTCGATCGGGGAAGCCCAGTACCAGACGCCGCGGCCTTCGAACGCCGCGAGATTCTCGATATCGGGCCGACGGTAGCGCGCACCGCTCGCCACCACGACGGAGCGCGCGCGCATCAGCTGGCCGCAGTCGGTCGAAAGCGCCAGCGCGCCATCGCTGCGCGAGCAATCCAGCGATTTGATCGACACCGGGATCAGCATCTGCGCGCCGAATTTCTGCGCCTGATTGTAGGCGCGGCCGGCCAGCGCCATGCCGGAAATGCCGGTGGGGAAGCCGAGATAGTTTTCGATTCGTGCGCTGGCGCCGGCCTGGCCGCCGAAGGCGCGGGCGTCGAACACGGCGACCGACAATCCCTCGGAAGCGGCATAGACGGCGGTGGCGAGCCCCGCCGGCCCGCTGCCGACCACCGCGACATCGTAGAGCTTGTCATGGTCCTCGCCGCCGATCATCCCGATCGCGTGGGCAATCGCCGACTCCGTGGGATTGCGCAGCACCCGGCCGTCGGGAACGATGACCAGCGGCAGATCGGCGCGCGAGGTCGCATAGCGCGCGACGAGGTCGGCGGCGTCCTTGTCGGTGGCGGGATCGAGCACATGGTAGGGCTGGCCGTTGCGCCCGAGAAAATTCTGCAGCCGCGCCATCTCGCCAAGCGTGTGGGCGCCGATCAGCACCGGGCCGCCGACGCCGCCCTGGATCAGGCTGACCCGGCGCAGGATCAGCGCGCGCATGATGCGTTCGCCGAGATCAGCTTCGGCGACCAGCAGCGCCCGCAATTGCTCCGGCGCGATCAACAGCGTCTCGACATCGCCCTCGGCATGGCCGTCGACCAGCGCGACCCGGCCGGAGAGCTGGCCGATCTCGGCGAGAAACTGACCCGGCCCCTGATCGATCACCGGCGTCACCCGGCCAAGGCCGTCGCGCTGGGTGATCGCGACATGGCCGGACAGGATCACGAACATGCCGGGCCCGACCTTGCCGGTCTCGAACAGCGTTTCGCCCGACGCATAAGTCCTCGGTTCGCCGAACCGGCGCATCCGCGCGATTTCCTGCGGCGTCAGCTCCGGAAAGGTCTGCTCGTAACGGGGAAACACAAACGACGAACCACCGCCATTCGCGCCATCTCCGGTCGTGGAATCCGTCGCCATCTGTGTCTCACACCCTTTGCACACCAAAAGCCGCCGCGGTGCGGACAAGCATGTCCCGGGCCACACCGCGCGTAGTCAATCATTTCCTCCGGACTGCCGCATGACGGCTATTCACCCGGTTTCTTGCCGATTTCGTCATGTAGGGAGGCGCCGGCGTCATCGCGAGGTGTGGCGTGCGCATCGCTTCGCCCCCTCGCCTGCGACTTTCGCCGCTTGAGATTTTCGCGCAGCGCCAGTTTCAGCCGGTCAGCCCGCGAATTTTTCGCAGGGCTCTCGCGCTGGTTCTTGTCATCCGTCATGATGAGCCTGTGGGAACAGGGTGCGCCCGCACGAGCAATAGACCAATGACCGCGGCTGCGGCAACGCCGAGGTGTTCCCTTCGGCGGTGCCTCGCGGGGCCCGGACAAAAATCGCGAAAACACCCCCAGGCACAGTAAGGCTGGACCCCGGCTCGCAGCAGTTTTAAGGAGGAATCGGGAACCGGATCGGCAGCAACCAGCCCGAGGCACGGCAACCCAGCGCCGATTTGGGCCGTTTTGACGGCAAACGCCGCGGGCTATGCGCTTGCGCAGGCGGGGGGCTTGTGGCAAGGATCGGCCCGCTCTGTAGGGGTCCTTTTGGGCCGATTCTCGTGTCCGGAGCATGCTGCCGTAGCTCAGTGGTAGAGCACTCCATTGGTAATGGAGAGGTCGACAGTTCAATCCTGTCTGGCAGCACCAGTTTTCTCAATTAAATCAATGACATTCGGATTTTTCAGAGCCGAATCATCCTGATTTTTTGCCATATTACAGTCATATTACGGTATCGGGTTTTTCCGGTCGGGTTTATGATGACCCATGGCTGCATCGAAGGTCATCAACCAGCAATCGTTCCATGACGGGAAGGTCGTCCTCTATCAGCTAGAGAACCGTCCTAAACGCCTCTGGCTGTGCCGTATGAAGGTGCCGAACGGTGTGGGGTACATCTACCGCGGAACTGGCACATCTGAGCTGTACGAGGCTAGGAAGTTCGCTGACGACCTGCTCGACGAACTCCGCATCAATGTGAAGCTCGGCAAATCGATCACAGGACCGAACCTCAAGCGCCTGGTGGAGGAGTTCGAGGAAAGCTCGAAAGCGACCGGCAAGCAGAGCAACCGGGACGCCGCCATCGTAGCCCTCCTAAAGCTCTACGCGGTCCCCTACTTCGCCAAAAACAAAGTCACCGAAATCAGCCAGAAGGAAATTGCGAGGTTTTTCGACTGGCGACGGCAAAACTCGGTCAAAAAGGTACCGAAAGAAGCGACGATCATCCACGAGATGAGCCAGCTTCGGACGTTCCTGAACTGGTGCTTCCAGCGGGGGCATATCGACAAGAAGATCGAATTTGAGAGACCAAAGCACGACGGGCAACGCCGTCCGCATTTTGATGGCAAAGACTGGACAAAGCTCACCCGCTTCCTTCGTGAATGGGTGAAGCAGGCTGAGCACAAGTCGGGTCCGATCATCCGCGACCGCACAATGCTCACCAACTACGTACTGATCCTAGCCAACACCGGCATTCGCATAGGCGAAGCTCGGGGACTGCGCTGGCGGGATATCGACTCTGAGCCGACCGATAAGCCGGACGAGTTCAATATCATTCTGCATGTACGAGGAAAGACCGGAGCCAGAGAGGTTGTCGCGCGGACATCGGAGGTCCAAACATACTTCCAGCGCATCTGGGAACTACGAACCAAAGAGATTGGGACTAAACCGTCGAAAGACGATTACGTCTTCGGCGATGTACGCTCGTCAGACTTCAAGCGTTGGTGGACGACGGGAGATCGGGGTGCTCGATTATTCGCCGAACCAGCTGTTACAAGCACAGTCGCTGAACTATTGCCTGCTGACATTTCGGCAATTGAGGAAAGTTGGAAAAGCGGCTCTCAACTCGTTATCGCGATCCCACTGACTTTTTCAAAGCGGGCGATATTTAGCAGCGTGAGGAAAATCGTGGGGAAACGCCATCACAGGGGGCGCGGGCAACGATTGATGAAAGAGAGCGTGGCGAAATATCCTATTGGAGCTCAATTCAGAGTTTCGGCGCTTAAGATGGACTTAGAAGTTTACGACCTAAAGCAACGGGAACCTGAATTGAAGTTATGGCAGATTGCCCAACGCCTCGGCTTTTCTTCGAAATTGAGCGAGGATGAAGTCAAGGTGCGAGGTAGGGAAAGTGCGTCCGCTGAAAAGAAAGCGGCAATGTCAGTCGCGGCGTATCGCAAATTAAATCACGCGAGGCGAATAATCGAAGGTGTTGGCAAAGGTCATTTTCCGGCACCTTAGCCGATTAGGGATTACCGCCATGACCCTCTCCGAATTTGAGATCAAACGCTGCGATAAGCTGGTTGCAGAATTCATCCAGAAACGACGACCGCCGCCGCATATCCGAAAGGAGGTTGATCTTGCGTTTCGGATCGCCGGACAGAGCATCGAGATATACGAGATCCGCGCTCAATGGAGAGACGAAGGCAAGATGCTCGAAGTCCCCATTGCCAAAGCGACGTACAACAAGAGCAAAGGAAACTGGAAGGTCTACTGGCAACGTGCCGATCTAAAATGGCATGGTTACGAGCCGCACTTGGAAGCGGCGTCCATTGAAGAATTCCTAGATGTTGTCGGCAAGGACGACCACGGCTGCTTTTTCGGTTGATGTTGGGTTTGACCGGAGATGGTCACCAGTCATTCCTGGGGGATCAGGCGGGGGTAATCCCTTCCAATATCGCCAACCATACCGGCTGCCATCCGGCGATGCGGTCCCATCATGTCGGCTCTCTGCCCAAACCCTTTTCGGCAAGCACCTTGATGCTTCGCAACAGAGTTTGGAGGTTCTTCGCGTCGTTCACTTCGTCTGAACCGTCAATCAAACGAAGGATCGTCATCAGGGCTTCTTCTGGCGTCATGGGAGACTCCGATCAGTTAGAACACGGTGTAGGATTAAACTTTCTGTTGCTGGTTCACGGCGCAGGATAATATAGCTGCACGATGACTTTCGAATTCGGTTCAACCGGCTTGGGTAAGGACTTATCTTGGAATCGGATTTCTAACGTGGAAGTCCCACCGCTCGCATCTTTTCTCAGGAAAAACTCTACAACAAAGAACGGTAGCGGAAGCTGCTCAACGATGTAGCATTGAATTGCGAATCCAGTCAGAAACTGATCGGTCAGCTTCGGAAAGGAAACTGCCCAAGCCGTTCCGGTCGTGCAGACTGCAGGTTCTCTTAGAACGATCGGTGCATCACCCACTTCAATTCTCCCCTTAAGCAAGCCTTCAATTTGATCTGGTCCGAGACTTTCGACAAGGTTGCTATTTTGCACTGCCTTGAATTTATCCGTTCGTTGGAGGTTTTCGTATGAACACCCCATTGCCAAAGCGACGTACAACAAGAACAAGAAGAACTGGAAAATCTTCTGGCAGCGAGCCGATCTAAAATGGCATGATTACGAACCACATTTGGAAGCGGCATCGATTGAAGAATTCCTAAATGTCGTCGAGAAAGACGACCACGGCTGTTTCTTTGGCTAAGCGACCCCAGCCGCATTCGAGCGTTTGTCCAACTCATGGAACAAGATCTACATTTCAGCTTCGACTTTTCTTGATGCAGGAGCCGCTTCGACAATTTGCGTCTCTGCTCTAATGCAGGGTGGTCTTGCCACAGCACTGCTTGAATTTCTTGCCAGATCCGCATGGACACGGATCGTTCCTTCCAGTTTTTGGCATGGTGCGGCGGAAGGTAGGCGTACCGCCGAGCGGGTCCTTGTTAGGCAATCGCTGTACCTTAAAATAGCGGTAGATCTGCGTCGTGCCCGCCGCCGCACCCACAATCAATGTTTCCCGAAGTTCCGCGCTAATTGGATCTTTGTACGGTCGCATCGTGGGATCGGGATTGTTTTCGTTTGCTAACGCGAAAATTGCCATAAGCGCGCCGCCATGGTCCTCATCGTCTAACAGAAGAGCCCAATCTTCCTTTCCGAACTCCATTCCATCGAGGAAGCCGTTCGCCCAATCGTTCCCGTAGGTGATCCCGCTCTCATCCTCAAGAAGCAACGGCAGGTACAACTTATCCGAATTCAAAGTGTCGGCGATGGCGTTCCAATGACGCATGATGAGGGACAACACTTCTTGTGCAGAGGACGTATCCTCAAAGACCGTCTTGTCTCCCAAAATCTTGGAAAGATACTTGCTCGGAGGAACAAGCTCAGGACCGCAGATCAAGGCAGCAAGGAAACCATCTAATTGCTCCAAGTTCATCGAACGCTTATTGCCGAAACCATTGAGAACCTCACTCAGGTGATCAAGCTCAGCATCGGTCAAGGGTTCAGGTTTCATAAGATGGTCTCGATTGCTGTTTATCAATTCAAGCATCGCGTGGTAAAAAAGTCACCAGTTTTGCTGGCGTTGGGGTACGCCACCCGATGAACTTCGCCACCTGTAGCCGTATGGCAGCAGCACCCCCTTCTGATATAAGTGGGCGTATTTGTCTTTTTGCTCTCGCTCGAGGTTGTGACGTTTTCGCATTGGATTATTGGGTGCAGCAATCGCCACTTGTATGACATAGATCATTGCGATGGATGCTTCCCAATTTGATAATACCAGAATCAACTTCACTTTCTTAAGGATTCCCGACTTTGGCTCGAAACACCAACAATGTCGCTATGGTCATACGAATCTTATCAATGTTTCTCGGTACCACTTTTCTCTGTTTACCCGAGCCAGCTGACGGGGCTAGCGTTTCTGTGCATTTGACGGGCGTTGGGCGCATGAGCTGTGCTCACTGGCGGTCTACGCAAGCAAGCCGGTCCGAGGGGAATGTATGGATCTACGGTTTTTGGAGTGGACTGAATTACGTTGCAGCGGCAAGCGAGCAAACCCAATCGAATGTCGATGACACGGCAATGGTGACTGAAGTCGAAAAGATATGCGCCCAGCGCCCGTCGGAGGTTCTGGCTAGCGCTGCGTGGACCGCTTATCTTAATTTCAGTAAGAGATAGGTATTTCACCGAGTGGGCGAAGATCAAGCATCTTCCAAAAAGAGAGTTTGGGACAAAACGATTACGGAACCTGTCTGTACGTTGCCTCAATCCCGCACAGCAAAGCTACGCTTGGTTGATGTTTGATTCTCCATAATCCCTTTCACTAGCCTGTGCGGCGCCTTTTCGAATTTGCGATACGAAACCTTTAGCGAGCTGTACAAATAGCAGAAGAAAAGATGCAAATATTTCAATCGATCTATAGCTCTTTCGCTTCCGTTGTCGCGGCGGTCGTTTCGATTTTCGGCGTCAATATGGGAACTGAGCAGCCTCGTTACGACGTGCTTGAACGATTTGGTGACAAAATTGAAATCCGCCAATATGGACCCCGAGTCGCGGCAGAAACAATCGTCGATGCAAGCACGTCAGACAACGCAAGAGGAGACGCATTCCGACTTATCGCTGGCTACATCTTTGGTGCAAACAAAACGTCAGAGAATGTCGCCATGACTTCACCTGTCGAAATTAGCTCGCCAGGCACTAAGATTGCGATGACCGCGCCCGTTGAAGTGAACAAGTCAGCCGATGGATTAGTCATGCGCTTTTTCATGCCATCCAAATATTCAATCGATCAGCTACCTGAGCCATCTAATCCTAGGGTCAAGCTGACACAGATGCCGTCAACGACGGTTGCGGTCTTGCGATTTACTGGATCAACAGGCGATCCTGCGGTGACAACACGAACGGCAGAGCTAATCAGGTCACTTGAAACAACGAAATGGAAGATTGTCGGACCAGCCACCGCATTCTTTTACAATCCGCCGTGGGCAATACCATTCTTGCGGACGAATGAAGTTGTCATTCCTGTCACGAAATAGCAAAATTGGATTTAGCACTTTCTCTTTGTCTACAAGAGGACCGTCATGAGCTATCACTACACGCAAGCTGCGACCCTGCTGACGCTCCTCGTTTACCTCGTTGTGTCCTTGAACGTCGCTAGGGCACGAGGAAAATATGGGGTGAAAGCGCCCGCCGTGACAGGCAACGAATATTTTGAGCGGGCTTATCGTGTGCAAATGAATACCCTGGAACAGATGGTGTTCTTCCTCCCGTCAATGTGGCTCTACGCAATACTGTCGACGGACAAAGTAGCGGCTGTTGGCGGGCTCATTTGGGTCGTTGGACGAGTAATTTATTCGGTTTCCTACATACGAAATCCAGCATCACGTGGAGTCGGATTTACGATTTCCTTTATCGCTGCAATCGGACTGTTTCTCGGTGCTGCATACGGAGTCTTGAAGGCACTTATGTAGTACACGATGGAAGGTAGAGAGGAGTTCGGCGCCTCCCCACATTTCTGCTAGGAGCCTCTGCTGCAAGCGCGGGTCGAACCGCTCGATGGCTTTTGTAGATGCAGGACTACTTGGCTGCGCTGATAGATAACGCCGCTTTTTCATACCAATGGGTCAGCTTCAAGTTCGTTTGAATCTTGACGGTCTTGACCTTGGCGCTTATTTTATTTTTGGGCTTGATAATCTTGGAACGATCGTTGCGAATAGCCCGCATAGCTTCCCCCCAAAGCAATAAATCGGCGCTCTTTTCGTGGCGCCTGTCACGATAACATCAAGTTTGTCACGAGGCGTCAATCGCGGCGTTGCGGACGTTAAAAGACTGAATTCCTAGGTTCGCATGCATGGCAATCGTCCCGACGTGCGCGTTTGCGCGAGCGCACCGCAGCAATCTATCATTTTCGTATTGCAAGACAGCGCGCCGATGTCATTGACGCACCCATGGTCCTTTGATGAGATGGCGTTGGGCATGGGGACTTATTATGAAATGGTGGAAGAAAAAATCCGACCCGTTAGTCGAGGAAACGCTGGCGTTTGTGCAAGGGGTAGCCAGCCCTAGGTCCGATCGAGATGAAAAGGCAATACAGGCGGCTGAACTGATCGAGTCGGTCTTACACCCAGAACTGCCGAAACCGAAAGATAGGCTGTTCAGAGACGAGAAACTGGAACAGCGCCTGTCCGAGTTCAAAGCCGTCCAGCATAGATTTGAGCGTGAGCGAGACGAATTTTTCAATAGAACGATGTCGAAGGTTCGCTCGTCCTTGTCTCGGAATGACGTTTGATCATGCAAATGCGCGCTCAGGATACAGCAAGGCAGCGCTATCTGTAAGCGCCTTGATGGCGCGCTTGCATGTCGAATTTAGAACGAAGGCTCACGCAGACTGATTGCAATCTGTTTTCGCACTCGGCGTTACCATCAATGGAGCTTGTTGACGGGGCTGCCTTCCAAGAATCGCCATCATGGAAAAGGTCGAACGCAAAGCCGCTGCGAAATGTCGGGAGTTGTGACAATTGGCGAACTATCAAATAGCGAAGTGAGAACTCGCTCAATTGCGGTTTCATGGAGCCTCCCCACGCCTGCAGCAACGGTATTCCGATAGCGAGCAGAACGATACCGTTCAATCGCCCACAATTCGGTAGCCCTTTGGTTTTAGCGCTGCTCCGTTGCCGTGAGAACGAGATTCGTCCTGCTGTCCCAAGGCAAGCCGCCGACCATCATTGTGCTGCTGCGTGGAACGGTGAGCTTGGAGAGAAATGTAAGCGAAGAAATGACCCCAGCGTGGGGGGCGCCGGGGTCAGACTTGGCTGGACACGCTACTTGCGGGGGATTGCATCCAGCTATTTCAAAAATAAGTACGATCGACCGTCCCGCAAGATCCTGAATAACGGCAACGGAGGCGGGTGCCTGGGTTCTATGATCCCAAGCCTTGAAAGAACGCTTGCTATTAATGCTGCAGTGCAGCATAGAGGCGCATCTTTCACCCAAAAGGACCCGAAAATGACCAACGTCGTTGAACAAATTCAGCAGGCTACCAAAGTTCAAGGTGATGCAGCCATGGCATCAGTCCAAACCCTGGCAACTTCCGTTCAGACAATTGCGACCGCCCATGCCGACTACGCCAAGAAGGCAATGCAGGACAGCTCTGAGTTTTTTGCCAAGCTGACCAGCGTTAAAGAGCCTGCCAAGGTGATGGAGCTTCAGACCGAATACGTGAAGAACGCATATGAAACGTTCGTCGCCGAAGCGAAGAAAATCTCTGAACTCTATACTGACTTCTTCAAGCAGACGGCTAAGCCGCTCGAAGCTTTGATTGCGAAGAAATAAAGCGACTTGATTTCGACGACGTGGGGAGCGGCTTAGCGGTCGCTCTCCTGTTTGTTCAGTTAGCCTGCGGCATCCAACAATTCGGCAGCGCGTGGGTTTTAGGTCCGTCGCTGAAGGTAGGTAGAACGTCTCCGGCAGGTGTGCAGGTTTCGCAACGCGCTGAGGCTCCCTCAGTGAGGCTCCTCACATTTGAAAGTCCTTAGATATGGCATTGGTTGCCGATCAAAGGAGAACACCAAATGATAAAATATCTGATTGTCAGTGCATTCGTGTTTAGTGCCACGACCGCGCACGCGTTCAGCTTAGCAGAAACTGGCAAGTTTAAGGCTAACTCATCGTCGGCAAAAATGAGAATTCATGCCAACGATGCACAAATCAGCGCGGACCGGATCCAAGCGAGCGCGAACCAATCCGATGCATTAAAGAAGGCGTCCGACGATCGGTCTCGAAGCACAAAGGACGCGATCAAAAAAACTCTAGATCAGAAAAACGAATTGAAGAAAACGGGCTGCGTCACTTGCTGATGATACTCAGCATCTCGCAACACGTTTGCGGCACTTAGCGTATGCAGAGCCAACCCTTCATCAAGATGATCGCCGGTGTCGGTAGGTTAGCCCGATAGGATCATCCCTGTCCGAGATCTGCAGCCATACCGGCTGCCATCTCCCTATCAGCCAATACCGTAACCAGAAAAACCAAGCAAAAACAATGGCTTCTGGCGATTTCAAGTATTAAAGTCATATTACATTGCCAGAATTTTCTATAAGATATTGAAATATAACGATAATCTACTATACCATTTATTGGTAATGGAGAGGTCGACAGTTCAATCCTGTCTGGCAGCACCAGTCTTTTCCTCGGATAAGCCCCGCTTCGGAAGAGCCCTTGCTTCGGAAGAGCGCTGGAAAATCAACCATGCGCCAGTTCGGGGTTTGGCGAGCCGCACTGGCGTCCGTGATCAGCTTTCATCCGAAGTCTCCCTCGAACTGAGGCATTGCGTATCCGGGATACGGGTAATATATTGAATTTGAACGGGAAATACCATGTCCGTCCGAAAGCGCATTGAGAAATATCGTCGTTCCGGGGGTGCAGCGGATCTTGTGAGGGTGGAGGTCCTGGTACCTTCGTCCGCACGGGACGATGTGCTTCGTCTGGCTGAACGTCTTCGGGCCGATCATCGAAACGACAAGGATCTGCAGGCGGCGTTCGATCAAGCGCTGGCGCTATACAGGGTCCGCATTCTGGACAACGTCGATCTCGATCGTCTGCCCAATCTTCGTGCCCGTGCAAGCGTGGTTGCAAAGGCGATGATCGAGAGGGGCGACGCCCGGGCTTTCGCGCTTGGACGCGAACTCCTTTCCCATGCGGAGCGCGTATAATGGCCCTTACCGATCTTCAAAAGCGGATCATGCAACGGCTGTCCCTGAACCGCTCCCAATCCAGCTATCTGGCAGGAGGCCTCATCCTGAATCTCGACTGGCCGCGCCGTTCGGACGACATCGACATTTTTCACGACACCGACGAAGAAGTCTCCGAAGTTGCGGAAAAAGACATCGCCGATCTGGAGAGGGAGGGCTTCCGCGTCACCGTCGATGTCAGGGCCTATGGAACCTATGAAGCGACGGTCTCCGACAATTCGTCATCGACCGTCATCCAATGGATGAGCGACACACGAATTCGTTTCTTCCCTCTTGTCAGGGACGAACAATGGGGACTTCGGCTTCATCAGGCAGATCTCGCAATCAACAAGGTTCTTGCGGCCTCAAGCCGAAGGAAAGCGCGAGATTTTGCCGATATCGTCGCGATCTCCGCCAACATGTGTCCCATCGGTCCGCTCGTCATGGCGGCCGCCGGAAAGCCACCGGCATATTCTCCACAGAAAATGATCGAACAGATGCGCTGGCACGCGCAGACCATTTCCGACGACGAGTATTCCGCGGTGAAGGGTCTTCCCGCTGGCTGGACGCCGCAATTCATCCGGGCCGAAATAACGAAGCAGATGGATCTGGCGGAAACCTACATCATGAGTGCACCGGTCGCGGTTGTGGGAGTTCTCAGCGTGGACGCCGATGGCACGCCGATCGAAGTCACAAGCGAAACGATCAAGGCTGCGATTCTGCGAAAGGCTACCGAAGAACCGGATGTAATGCCGATGCCTGCCGAATTCGGCACAACTCCATGGAGCGGTCGCTGAGAGGACAATAGTCAAGGGGCGGGCTGATCGACCTGTAAACCGCGCCCTGCAGAACGCGAGAGTTTCCGGGCGCAGCGAATGCGCCTCCTTACCCCGTTTCAATTAAACTGACGGCCGCCGTCGACGATCAGGGTCTGGCCGGTGATGAAACTGGCGGCGGATGAAGCGAAGAACAGGGCGGCGCCGACCATGTCGTCGGTTCCGGCGGCGCGCTTCAGGGCGCCCCGCGTAACGCCGTATTCGGCGGCGTTCTCCATCAAGCCGAGGCTGGCTTCGGTCAGCGTGAAGCCCGGCGCGATGACATTGACCGTGATGCCGTCTTCGCCGAGTTCGCGCGCCAGCGCGCGCGTCATGGCGAATACCTTCCGATACCCCAGCCATCAAAGCCGAAAGACACGTGGGTTGGTAGGAGCGGCGGTGCGGAAAAGGCATATCCGCCGGCATATGGTTTCAGCCTGGCCCGCGACGCCATGGCATCGGCCGCATTGCTGTTGGGTGGGCGTGGGGACGGGAGGGCCGTTTCAGATCGGCGAACCTCAATCATGCCACGATGCCGGTGGATCAGGTCATGCAGATGCAGCGTTCGACAACTGATTCTCGACCATGACCGGCCATGAACTGAAGCAGCTTCGCGCGGATCTCGGTGACGCCATCGGCAGGCCGCTGTCGGTCGCCGATATGGCGAAGCTATGCGGTCTCGCCGCGGACGCCGGAGCCAACATGATTCGCCGATGGGAAGTCACCGGTCCCAGCAAACAGGTCGCCGAACAGCTTCGCGTTCTGGCGATGGCCAGCGACCGTCATCCGATCCTCGACAACTTCAACATCTTCGACCGGCATAATGTCCCCGAGACCGAGAGACCCGCGCGCCGGGAAGCCTTCCGCGAACAGATGCGGGACGAGGTCCGCCGCCGCCTCGGCTGAGACGGTCATGCGCGCTATCCGCTCCCGATTCGCGTCACGTCGGCGTTTTGTCTTCCCGGCCTAAGCTCGCGTCGATGACATTCGCGCCTCGATGCCGAAGCAAACTCAATCACAGCGAAGTGATCGCACAATCAGAAACATCCGGCAGAGCGTCCGGCCCGACGTTTGCGAGCTGATTGAGAGGCTGACGCCGCAGAAAGCGTAATCTTCAATCGTGTGGGACGTGTTTGGCGGAATCTTCGATCGAGGGACGGCGCGATTTGAAAACAACTGCACGAAACACGCGGCGACTAAGGCCTCATTTGGAGTTCATTGAGGCCGAATTAAGCACGTAAAAATCGATGTTATTTGAATCGAGCGGAACCTTCCCGATGTGTCCGATGGGTGACAGCATTTTGTGCGGAAGCTGTCTAAGTGCGCGCCATGGACGACGCCGCTGCGCGGCTAATCTTGCAAAATTAAAAATGACTTCTGGAGACTACAACTAATGAAGAACTTCCTCCTCGGTACTGTGGCCCTCATCGCTCTCGGCGCGACCGTACCAGCACTTGCAGCCGATATGGCCGCTCGTCCCTACACCAAGGCAGCTCCCGCGGCGTACGCGCCGATCTACAACTGGACCGGCTTCTACATCGGTGGTCACGTCGGCGGCGCCTTCGGCGGCAGCAACGGTTTTCTCGGCACCAACAACAACGACGGCGACGGCCGCTTCCTCGGCGGCTTGCAGGGCGGCGCCGACTACCAGTTCGCTCCGAACTGGGTGCTCGGCATCGAAGGCCAGTACTCCTGGCTCGGCAGCAACAACAACAGCGTTGCCTTCACTGGCGCTGGCGCTGGCTACGCCTACACCCACAACCAGCGTGGCCTCGGCTCGGTGACCGGCCGTCTCGGCTACACCTGGGGTCCGGCCCTGCTCTACGTCAAGGGCGGCTATGCCTACTCCGACTACAATGAGTCTTTGACGTTCGGCGGCGTGCCGCAGCCGTTCTCGACCAACAGCAGCCACCATGACGGCTACACCGTCGGCGCCGGCCTGGAATACATGTTCGCGCAGAACTGGTCGGGCAAGGTCGAGTATCAGTACTACGACTTCGGCAAGACCAACTTCGTGACGCCCGCGGTGCTGACGCAGTTCGGCAGCACCCGCAATGACGAGCATACCGTCAAGGCCGGCATCAACTACCGCTTCAACCTCGGCGGCGCCCCGGTTGCTGCACGGTACTGATCTCCGGTTTCCCGCGACACTGACGAAAGGCCGGCTTCATGCCGGCCTTTTTTCGTTAAGGCTTCATTAAGTACGCAGAGCGTTTGGCCCCCGGCAGTCTTCGCTCCGGCAAGCTGGTCACGGCATTTTATTCAAATGCCGTCTAACTCCTCGGCATGGGCGGCACCGATACGCCGCCCGCCGGAATCCGTCGGAGACTGCATCATGAAGCTCATTCCCGGTATTGTCGCTCTCATCGTTCTTGGCGTCGGCGTGCCCGCCGTTGCAGCCGATCTCGGGGCTCGTCCTTACGGCCAGGCGCCGGCCTATGCGGCGCCGATCTACCAATGGACCGGCTTCTACCTCGGCGGTCACGCCGGCGGGGCCTTCAGCGGCAGCACCAACTTCAACGGCCTCGCGCTGAGCAACTATGACGCCCGGTTCCTCGGCGGCGTTCAGGTTGGCGCCGACTTTCAGTTCGCCGGCAACTTCGTCGTCGGCGTCGAAGGCCAGTACTCCTGGCTCAGCAGCAACAAGATCGGTTCGATCTTCCCCGCCGGCTTCGTCTACAGCAACAACCAGCGCGGGCTCGGCTCCGTCACCGGCCGTCTCGGTTACTCCTGGGGTCCGGCGCTGTTCTATGCCAAGGGCGGCTATGCCTATTCCAGCCCTAGCGAAACCCTGACGTTCGGCGGCGCTCCGGTCGCCTTCACGCTCAATCGCGATCATCGCGACGGCTACACCGTCGGCGCCGGCATCGAATATCTGTTCACGCCGAACTGGTCGGCCAAGGCCGAGTATCAGTATTACGACTTCGGCAAGAGCCGCTTCGTCGCGCCGGCCGCGCTGGTCCCGTTCGGCACGTTCAGCAACGACGAGCACACCCTGAAAGCCGGCGTGAACTATCGCTTCAACCTGGGTTCGACCGCGGCGAGGTACTGAGCAGTCGAGCAATCTCACGGAAATGCCGGGTTGCGGAATATGCGTCAGCCAACCTTTCGTTTTGTCGATTCGCAAAAATTTCGCGGCCGTTCAAATCCTCGTGATTTTGTTAACCCGGTAACGCGATACTGTTGGCCAGAAGATTCATCCTGAAGATGTGGGCGGGGACGGCATGGCGTTGCGATTCACGATCGGTAGGCTTGTCACAATCACCAGGCTTGGTGGGATCCTGGGTCTCCTGCGTCCGCGTTGGGGGGTGAGGGGCAGTCTGTTCGCCGCTTTCGCGGTCATCGCGGGCATGGCGATCGTCATCAGCCTCGGCGCCGGCATGGTGCTCGGACATCTCGGCGGAGCGATGGTCGAACTGAGCGGGCGGGACATCCCTCGCCTGGCGGCCAGCCTGCAGCTCTCCGAACAGAGCGCAAGCCTCGCCAGCCAGGGGCCGGCGCTGCTGGCCTCGCAGAGCGAGGAGATTCTGAAGGATCGCGCCAAGAAGATGAAGGAAACCCAGGCGATCACGCTGGCCAAGCTCGGCGAGATCACCGCGCTCGGCGCCGACAAGACGGTGGTGTCCAACCTCGCCGAGACCGTGAAGAACATCGACGAAATGATCCAGAGCCTCGGCAACGCAGCGCGCGAGCGCCTCGAAACCGGTGCCCAGCACGACAAGCTCTACGGCGCCGTGCGCGCGGCCCAGGCCGCCTTCGTGAAGGCCGCCGGGCCCGCGATGCTCGACGCGCAGACCCAGCTCAACGGCATCTTCGGCGCCCCCGATTTCTCCCAGGAAGAAGCCACAAAGGCGGAACAGGTCGTCGAACAGCTCGGCGACGTCGTCGCCGGCGGCAACCTGATGGCGTTCAATTTGATATCGGCGCTTTCGTCCGACTCCAGCGACGCGCTGGAGATCATCGAGAAGGAATTCCGCACCGCGCAGCAGCGCGTCAAGAAGAATCTCGACCTGCTGCCCACCGGCTCGTCGACCACCGCGCTCCGCGCTGCGGCTGCGGCCGTGATGGGACTGGGCGAAGGCAAGACCGGCGTCTTCAAGATTCGCCAGAAGGAACTCGACAACGCCGATTATGGCCAGGCCATTCTCGAAGAAAGCCGCAAGCTCAATGTCGGCCTCGGCATCAGCGTGCAGCAGCTGGTCGAGGGCGTGCGGGGCGAAACCGACGCCTCGACCGCGCAGGCGGGCAAGGAAATTTCGCTGGCGACCATCGTCATGCAGGGGCTGGGTGCTGCGACCCTGATCGGGTCCGTGCTGTTCGTCTGGCTCTATGTTGGCCGCAACATCCTGCGCCGGATCGGCAATCTGCAGCGCTCGATGCAGGTGCTGTCCAGCGGCGACCTCGAAACCGAAATCTATCGCTCCAGCCAGCACGACGAGATCGGGGCGATGGCCGATTCGCTGGAGGTATTCCGCGAGAGCATGATCGAGGCCCGCTCGCTCAGTGCCGACCAAGACAAGGACCGCATCGCCAAGGCCGAGCGCGCCTCGCGCATGGAAGCCCGGATCGTCGAATTCGAGGCCACCGTCCGCACTGCGCTCGACACCCTGCAGAATTCGGCCAATTCGATGCAGACCACCGCACAGGCGATGTCGGTGACATCAGATCAATCCAGCGCGCTGGTGAGCGCGGTGGCGTCCGCCGCCGAGGAAACCTCGGTCAACGTGCAGACGGTGTCCGCGGGCACCGAGGAACTGTCGTCATCGATCTCCGAAATCGGCCGCCAGGTGGTCACGTCGGCGCAAATCGCCCGCAAGGCGGTCGACGATGCCGGCACCACCGACGCCACCATGCAGGGGCTTGCCGATAATGCCGGCCGCATCAGCGTCGTGGTCGACCTCATTCAGACCATCGCCTCGCAGACCAATCTGCTGGCGCTCAACGCCACCATCGAGGCCGCGCGCGCCGGCGAGGCCGGCCGCGGATTTGCCGTGGTCGCTTCCGAGGTGAAGAGCCTCGCCAACCAGACCGCGAAGGCGACCGACGAAATCCGCCAGCAGATCGCCAGCATGCAGACGGTGACGACCTCGGCAGTCGGCGCCATCCGGAACATCTCGATGACGATCAGCGAGATCAACGAGGTGACGGCGGCGATCGCGGCGGCGGTCGAGGAGCAGGGTGCGGCGACGCGCGAGATCGCCCGCAACATTCAGCATGCCGCCGGAGGCACATCCGAGGTTTCCAGCAATATCATCGGGGTCTCCACCGCGTCCGCCGAGGCCGGCGCCGCCGCCGGCCAGGTGCTGAGCGCATCTGCGGCACTGCGCCGTGAGGCTGACGTGCTGCGCTCGGAAATCGACGCGTTCCTGACGAATATCCGGGCGGCGTAAGCCTTCGTCATTCCGGGGCGGTGCGCCAGCACCAGACCTCAGGTGCGCAATGGCGCACCGGGGAATGACGGCTATGCATGAATGGACGGGCCTTTGCCGGCCTTGAGGCCCGCATTCCCCGTGATTGCCGGAATCGCCGTTGTTTTTCGGCTGGCGTCGCGCCGATTGTGCGGTTAAGTCGATAACGACAATCGCGAAACCCAACCGATGCATTCCAAGACAGACACGGTACCGTCCTCGGCCGAGGCGCTGCGCTACCCCTGGGAAAATCACCCCGGCCACGATCAGGTCGTCGAGGTGAGGCCCGGAATATTGTGGGTCCGGCTCAAGCTGCCGTTCCGCCTCAACCACGTGAACATCTATCTGCTCGCCGACGGCGACGGCTGGGCGATGGTGGATTCCGGATTCGGCAACGAGGAAACCATCGCGGCCTGGACCGCGCTGTTCGAGGGCCCGCTCAGCCACGTCAAGGTCACGCGGCTGATCGTGACCCATTCGCATCCCGATCATGTCGGCCTCGCGGGATGGATCGTCGATCGCTTCCACTGTCCGCTCGAGATGTCGCAGGTGGAATATCTGCAATCGGTCTATCACCAGAACCGCGGCACCGAGGACCGGCGCAACGCGCAGCGGCTGTTCTTCCGCCGTCACGGCATGGACGAGAACCTGACTGACAAATTGCTCGGCCGCGGCCAGGATTATCTGAAGCGGGTCTCGACGCTGCCGCCGTCCTATCGCCGGATCTCGCATGGCGACGAGGTTTCGATCGGCACGAGGCGCTTCAAGGTGATCACCGGTGGCGGCCACGCGCTCGACCAGGTGATGCTGTATTGCGCCGCCGACAAGCTGTTCCTGTCGGCCGATCAGGTGCTGAGCAAGATCTCGCCCAATGTCAGCGTCTGGGCGGTCGAACCCGACCAGAATTCACTCGGCGAATATCTGGCTTCGCTGGCCAGCCTCACCACCACGCTGCCCTATGATGTGCTGGTGCTGCCCGGCCACGGCGTGCCGTTCTACGGATTGAAGACCCGCATCAAGCAGCTGGCCGATCATCACGAGGAACGCTGCGGACTGATCGCCGATGCCTGCCGGGAAATCCCGCAGACTTCGAAGGAGCTGGTGCCGGTGGTGTTCCACAAGCACGTGCTCGACGTGCACCAGATGGGCTTTGCCGCCGGCGAGCTGATCGCGCACGTCAATTACATGCTGGTCGAGGGGCGACTGATCGCCGAGGAAACCGACGGCGTACTGCGCTTCAGGACCACCTGAAAACCGAAACCGACGGCATGCAGCGACGGGTGCTCAGAGCAGCCGCTTGCGGATGGCTTCCTCGACGGCGGCGAGTTCCTGGTTGGCTCTGTAGAGTTTGGCTTCGGCGGCCTGGGCGCGAAATTCGGCGGCTACCGTTCGTTCTTCCGCACCCATGATGCGCGACTGGGCCTGCTGCAAGGCTCTCGATACGTCCTGGAGCTTGCCATTGAGTTCGTTGACGACTTCGCGGCGCGCCTGCTCGGCGGCGTCCTTTTGCGTTTCGGCAAGCCGCAGCTTGTCGGCGAGGTCTTCGCACACCGCCTTCGCCCGCGCTTCGGTTTCGCGCGCATGGTTTTCCATGCCTTTGAAGATTTCGGCGGCCTGGTGCACGAGGTCGAGCGCGGTGACGCCGTCGTTCCTCGGCGCGGGGGGAGCCGCCAAACTCACGATGTTTTCGGGTTCAGGGGCGGCAGGCGCGGAAGACTTGTACCGGTAATCCCAGATGTCGTCGCGGAGCTGCTGATTTGCGCGGAACGCCATACGCGTGACCCTTTTTGGAATCCTCGAGCCGGAAAGCTACCGCCAACATGGTAAACTGCGGGTTAATCGACGCCCCGCTCAATGCATGAACAGGACGAAGCGCCCGGGCCGTCGGGGCGCCCCATGGCCAGCGAATTGCGCGCGGCGCAGACCGGACTTGATCCTGATCAAGGCCCCGATTCCCGCTCGACATTAATTGTAGAAACGCTCTAAAAAGAGGCTCGCCGCTCCGGCTTCACGCACCGTTTCAGGTTTCGCGATGGATTACAGCCAGTTCTTCAGCACCGCCCTCAGCCGCCTGCATGACGAGCGGCGCTACCGGGTTTTCGCCGATCTCGAGCGGATCGCGGGCCGGTTCCCGCACGCGGTGTGGCATTCCCCGAAGGGGCCGCGCAATGTCGTGATCTGGTGCTCCAACGACTATCTCGGCATGGGCCAGCACCCGAAAGTGGTCGGCGCCATGGTCGAGACCGCGACCCGGGTCGGCACCGGCGCCGGCGGCACCCGCAACATCGCGGGCACCCATCACCCGCTGGTGCAGCTCGAAGCCGAACTCGCCGACCTGCATGGCAAGCAGGCCGCATTGCTGTTCACCTCGGGCTATGTCTCGAACCAGACCGGCATCTCGACGATCGCAAAACTGATTCCGAACTGCCTGATCCTGTCGGACGCGCTCAACCACAATTCGATGATCGAGGGTGTCCGCCAGGCCGGCTGCGAGCGCCAGATCTTCCGCCACAACGACATGGCGCATCTGGAAGAACTGCTGATCGCCGCGGGACCGGACCGGCCCAAGCTGATCGCCTGCGAGAGCCTGTATTCGATGGACGGCGACGTGGCACCCTTGGCCAAGATCTGCGATCTCGCCGAGAAATACGGCGCGATGACCTATGTCGACGAAGTTCACGCGGTCGGCATGTACGGCCCGCGCGGCGGCGGCATCGCCGAGCGCGACGGCGTCATGCACCGCATCGACGTTCTGGAAGGCACGCTGGCCAAGGCGTTCGGCTGTCTCGGCGGCTATATCGCCGCCAGCGCCGACATCGTCGACGCGGTGCGCTCCTATGCGCCCGGCTTCATCTTCACGACCGCGCTGCCGCCCGCAATCTGCTCGGCGGCCACCGCCGCGATCCGGCACCTGAAGACCTCGAGCTGGGAGCGCGAGCGCCATCAGGACCGCGCCGCCCGCGTCAAGGCGATCCTCAACGCCGCGGGCCTGCCCGTGATGTCGAGCGAAACCCATATCGTGCCGCTGTTCGTCGGCGACCCCGAGGCCTGCAAGCGGGCCTGCGATATCCTGCTGGAAGAGCATGGCATCTATATCCAGCCGATCAACTACCCGACCGTCGCCAAGGGATCCGAGCGGCTGCGGATCACGCCCTCGCCCTATCATGACGACGGCCTGATCGATCAGCTCGCCGAAGCGCTGCTGCAGGTCTGGGATCGCCTCGGCCTGCCGCTGCGCGCGAAATCGCTGGCGGCGGAGTAACCCTTCCTCTCGAAACGGGAATTTGGGCCGGTTGCACCATGTGCTACCGGCCCAATCCGTTTATAATGGCTCCCGCGACGGCCCCGGGTGCAGCGCCGAAACGCGAGGGAGGTAAGCAGCCATGCTGCACGACTGGGGCGTGATCGCAGCCGCTTTCGGCTACATCTTGTTCCTGTTTCTGGTTGCCAGCTACGGCGACCGCCTCTCGCCGACCCAGCGCGGCCGCGCCAGCGCGCTGATCTACCCGCTGTCGCTGGCGATCTACTGCACCTCCTGGACATTCTTCGGCTCGGTCGGCTTCGCCACCCGCACCGGCGTCGACTTTCTCGCGATCTATGTCGGCCCGATCCTGATGATCGCGTTCTGTACCCCGCTGCTGCGCCGTGTCATCAAGCTGGCGAAATCGCAGAACATCACCTCGATCGCCGATTTCATCGCCGCGCGCTACGGCAAGAGCCAGGCGGTCGCCGCCACGGTCGCGGCGATCGCGATCATCGGCTCGGTGCCCTACATCGCGCTGCAGCTCAAGGCGGTGGCGTCGTCGCTCGGAACCATCCTGAGCGAAGACCAGGCCTTCTCCTCGATTCCGATCATCGGCGATGTCGCGCTGATCGTCACGCTGGCGATGGCGGTATTCGCGGTGCTGTTCGGTACCAGGCAGACCGACGCGACCGAACACCAGCATGGCCTGATGCTGGCGATCGCCACCGAATCCATCGTCAAGCTGGTGGCCTTCATCGCGGTCGGCGCCTTCGTCACCTTCTGGATGTTCTCACCCGTCGATCTGATCGAACGCGCGATGAAGACCCCGGAGGCGGTACGGGCCCTCGAATACACGCCCTCGATCGGCAATTTCCTCACCATGACGCTGCTGTCGTTCTTCGCGATCATGCTGTTGCCGCGCCAGTTTCACGTCAGCGTGGTCGAGAATTCCAGCGACGCCGAGGTGGGCCGGGCGCGCTGGCTGTTTCCGCTGTATCTGGTCGCCATCAACCTGTTCGTGATTCCGATCGCGATCGCCGGGCTCGTGACCTTCCCGTTCGGCGCCGTCGAGGCCGACATGTACGTGCTGGCGTTGCCGATGCAGGCCAGTTCTCCCGTGCTCAGCGTCATCGTCTTCGTCGGCGGCCTGTCGGCGGCCACCGCCATGGTGATCGTCGAATGCGTCGCATTGTCGATCATGGTCTCGAACGACATCGTGGTGCCGCTGGTGCTGCAGCGAAGCCGTGAATCCCGCGCCGGCCAGAAAGATTTCGGCAACTTCCTGCTCCGGGTTCGCCGCTTTGCGATTTTCGCCATCATGGTGATGGCGTATTTCTACTATCGGGCGCTCGGCAACGCCCAGCTGGCGGCGATCGGCCTGTTGTCCTTTGCGGCGGTCGCGCAGCTGGCGCCGTCGTTCTTCGGCGGCCTGTTCTGGCGCCGCGCCACCGCGCGAGGCGCCATGGGAGGCATGCTGGTCGGCGTCGCGGTCTGGATCTACACGCTGTTCCTGCCGAGCTTCCTCGAGGGCAATACCGCCGGCATGCTGCTGCTGCAGCACGGTCCGTTCGGCATCGAGGCGTTGCGTCCGCGAGCTTTGTTCGGCGCCGACCTGCCGCCGCTGCTGCACGGCGTGCTGTGGTCGCTGTCGCTCAACCTGTTGACCTATATCGTGCTGTCGATGGCGCGCCAGCCGTCCTCGATCGAACGGCTGCAGGCCGACCTGTTTGCGCCGAGCACGCTGGCGCCGACGACCCCGGCATTCCGGCGCTGGCGCACCACGGTGACCGTGCAGGACATTCAGAGCACGGTGGCGCAATATCTCGGCCCCGATCGCGCCAGTCATTCGTTCGAGGCCTTCGCGATCGCACGCAACACCGCGCTCGACCCGGCCGCGCCCGCCGATTTCGAATTGCTGCAGCATGCCGAACATCTGATCGCCTCGTCGATCGGCGCGGCGTCCTCGCGGCTGGTGATGTCGCTGCTGCTCCGCAAGCGCACCGTCTCCGCCAAGGCCGCGCTGAAACTGCTCGACGATTCCCATGCCGCCCTTCACTTCAACCGCGAGATCCTGCAGACCGCGCTGAACCATGTGCGGCAGGGCATCGCCGTGTTCGACGCAGAACTGCAGCTGATCTGTTCCAACCAGCAGTTCGGCGAAATTCTCGGACTTCCGCTGCACCTCGTGCAGATCGGGATTCCGTTGCAGGAGATCCTGGAATACATGGGGGCGAACCGTCCTCCCGGCTTCGGCGATACCGATGGCTCCTCGTTGCTGGAGATGCGGCTGGCCGCCTATACCACCGTGGGCGAGCCGTATCTGGAACGGCTGCCGGATCGCCACATGGTGATCGAGGTGCGCGCTAACCGGATGCCCGGCGGCGGACTGGTGATCACCTTCTCCGACGTCACGCCGTCGTTCGAGGCGGCCGAGGCGCTGGAACGCGCCAATGCGACGCTGGAAAAGCGCGTGCGCGACCGCACCGAGGAACTCACCCGCCTGAATTCGGAACTGGCGCGGGCCAAGAGCACCGCCGAGGACGCCAACATCTCGAAGACGCGCTTCCTGGCCGCCGCGAGCCACGACATCCTGCAGCCGCTGAACGCGGCGCGGCTCTACGTCACGAGTCTGGTGGAACGCCAGAACGGCGGCGAGGATTCGCGGCTGGTGGAAAACATCGACGATTCGCTGGAGGCGATCGAGGAAATCCTCGGCGCGCTGCTGGACATCTCGCGGCTCGACGCCGGCGCCATGACGCCGTCGATCTCGAGCTTCAAGATCGGCGACCTGATGCGTTCGCTGGAAATCGAGTTCGCGCCGATTGCCCGGGCCAAGGCGCTGAAGCTGACTTTCGTGCCGTGCTCGCTGGCGGTGGAATCCGACCGCCTGATGCTGCGCCGGCTGCTGCAGAACCTGATCTCCAACGCGATCAAATACACCCCGCGCGGCCGTGTGCTGGTCGGCTGCCGGCGTCACGGCCAGTCGCTGCAGATCGGGGTCTATGACACCGGCGTCGGCATTCCCGTGATCAAGCGCGGCGAGATCTTCAAGGAGTTTCATCGGCTGGAACAGGGCGCGCGGATCGCGCGCGGCCTCGGCCTCGGGCTGTCGATCGTCGAGCGGCTCGCGCGCGTCCTCAACCACGGCATCGCGATCGACTCCAATGCCGGCGGTGGCTCGTTCTTTTCGGTGACGGTGCCGGTCGCCAGCGCCGCCACCGTCACCGGCGCGGTCACCAGCGCGACGCCGCTGTCGAGGACGCCGATGAGCGGCTCGCTGATCGTGTGCATCGAGAACGACCCGGCGATCCTGGACGGCATGAAGACCCTGCTGACGGCCTGGGACGCCGAGGTCATCGCGGTGGCCGATCCCGAAGCCGCCATCGAGGCGATCGAGGCCGCCGGCGAACCGGTCACCGGCCTGCTGGTCGACTATCACCTCGACCGCGGCAACGGCGTCGCCGCGATCCGGGACATCCGCCGCCGCTTCGGCGAGAACATTCCCGCGATCCTGATCACCGCCGATCGCAGTCCGCATGTGCGGGACGCGGCGCGCGACGAGAACATCGCGGTGCTCAACAAGCCGGTCAAGCCGGCCAGCCTGCGCGCACTGCTCGGGCAGTGGCGGACCCAGCAGATGGTGGCGGCGGAGTAGCAAGCACAGTTGGTAGCCTGGATGGAGCCAGCGGTCGCGCGAATGCGCGCCCGATGGCGCAATCCGGGACCAACGCGGCGGTGGCCCCGGATTACGCAAGCGCTCCATCCGGGCTACGGGAATAATCCGACGTACGCACCAATCCATCAACGTCATTGCGAGAAGCGCTATTGTCCGCCGAAGACCGCCTTCGGGCGGACAAGAGAGCTCCTCGCAATGACGCTTTGGGAGTTTGAATCAACTTTCAACAGCAGATGCACGTCCGCATTCTCGCGGCGCCATGCGTCCGAGCTTTGCGTCGATTGCCACCCTCCGAAACAGAGAGGGCGCAGGGAAAGCCGGGTGCGCGCTGCACCCGCGGTCTCGTGTGCAAAAAATGCACGAGAATACGCACACGAGCATACAGGGCAGCGGAGGCATCCCGACTTTCCCTGCGCGATGGTTTAAGGCTTATAGGTGCTCTCCTCGGTGAGCTCTGCACTTTTGCCACCGTCGCCCGCGAGCCTGAGCTGCGAACTTGACACCAGCCTGAGGGTGCCGGGACCACACGATTTCGCCATCCGCATCAGGCGCCCTCGTCAGGAGCACCCGCTGCGTCCACCGCTTCCCCGCCCCGCGTTCGTGACGCTCGCGAAACGCCCCTCTCGAATGGGACGGGATGGCCATGCTTATAGACCGGCGCTCACTTCTGGAAAACAGAAATATTTTCAGGCGCGGGGCTTGACTTTCAATTTCCGATAATCGGAAGTGATTTGCCCGTCGGGTCGATTCGTTGAATCTGTTCGACAAATCGGTGTTTTCGCGCAAGTTGGCCTGGCGAAGATTTTTTTACATCCGATGAGGATGAGGCTCGCTCACGCGATATGCCGCTCCTAAAAAGCGAACCGCGCGGCCGTGATGCCCCAAAGGCGCCTATCGAATGACGCCGGCGACATGATCGTCCGGATCAGCCGTGTAATAATCGATGGTCAGCACGCCCAGCACAACCAGCACGCTCGCGACGACACCCGATAAAATGCCCAGGCATCCCACCGCCATGACTCCCAGCAGGAGAACGCAGAATACATCGGCGGCAATCTTGCCGCCCCGCTCGATGCCGTCCATTTTTCGCTGGAAATAGGCCATGGCGTCCTCCGCTGTTGTCGCATCCAGATGTAGCCGATGATGGCTTCGAGTCGGTTTGTTTACGCAACGGCTACGTCGCCGAGGGTGTGCCTTGCCGCCACTGGCCGCCGGAAATCCTGGCGGCGGCGATCACGGCCTGGGTGCGGCTCTCGACGCCGAGCTTCTGCAGGATCGCCGATACGTGCGCCTTGATGGTGGCTTCCGACACGCCGAGTTCGTAGGCGATCTGCTTGTTGAGCAGACCTTCCGACAGCATCATCAGCACCCGCACCTGCTGCGGGGTCAGCGTCACCAGCCGGTCGCGCAGCCGCGTCATATCCGGGTCGGCGGTGGAGGTGAGATCGGTGTCCGGCGGGATCCAGACGTCGCCTTCCATGATCTTCACAATAGCGTCGCGCAGCGTCTCGACCCCGAAGCGCTTGGGAATGAAGCCGGAGGCGCCGAAATCCAGCGAACGGCGGATGGTGCCGCCGTCGTCGCTGGCCGAGACGATCACCACGGGGATCGCCGGGTATTGCGCGCGCAGGTAAATCAGGCCGGAGAAGCCGCTGATACCCGGCATGGTCAGATCGAGCAGCACCAGATCGACATCGGAATCCCGCTCCAGCAGCTTGGTCAATTCGTCAAAGGACCCCGCTTCGCCGATCTTCGCCGACGGCACGACGCTGGCGACCGCCTGTCGCAAGGCATCGCGAAACAGCGGATGGTCATCGGCGATAACGAGATGGGTGCTGACAGCGGCGGTCATTGATTTCTTGTGAGACGATTTCTTGTGAGACGGTTGCGGCAAGCCCTTGACCGCTTTGCAAGAAAGCCTGCCAAGCGAGTTTTCCCGGCGATTGTCGTCTGACCGGCGTTCGCATGCAAGCGCACAATGCCGTCACGCCGCAAAGCGGTTAACCCACCCGTTGTGCATCGCAGCATTCCCCGTCCCGGATCACTGCCTGAACAGGAGATCGCGGGTCAGGGCATTGATCGCGGTGACCGCGCGAAGCGCCGCATGCAAACGATCGCGGTCGCGGGCCGTCAATCGCTTCACCGAAACGGTGTTGGAGGGCGGGATCCCGTGGGCGATATCCTCGACCTGCTGCGACAGGATGAGATCGAGAAACACGCCTTGGGCTTCGACGAGCGCATCGAGATCGCTCTGGCTGACGTCAACGAGCGCCTTCACGCCGGCTAACCGCGCCTGCGTCGATCGATCCATCACGTGATAGCGGATCGCCAGCGCCCGCGCTGCGGCGACGAGACCGAATAGCCCGGCCGCCTTCAGATCGATGCGACCGGCTTCGGTGCGGATGCCGCCGAAGAGCTTCAGGCTCGCGGGAATGCTGATGCCCTCGACCAGCAGCTTGGCGAAGGCGAGCTCGCCCTCGGCGGCCGCGAAGGCGGCCTGCCTCACCGCGACGGCAAGACCGCCATCACCGCAGACGGCCCGCAGGTCAAAGAAGATATCGACCGACAGCAGGTCCGCAGGCCTGGAGCGCGTGATCCAGTGGTCGACGCGGTCCTTCCAGGTCGCGACCGAGCCGCGCCAGGGCGCGTTGCTGGCCATCACGCCACCCTTGCAATAGGGCACGCCGACCTCATGCAGGATATCCGCGACATGGGTTCCGAGCGCGGCAAACCAGCGATCCTGCTCGCCGTCCGGCTCGCCATGTTCGAAGATCACGGCATTGTCCTGGTCCATCGCGAGCAGGCTTTCCCCGCGTCCGGCCGATCCGAGCACGATCAGGGCATAACCGCAGGGCGGGTCGCCGTGGCCGCGCTCGCGCATGATCCGCTCGGCGATCACGGCAGCCTGCCTGGTGAGCGCGCCGAGTTCGCGCGAGATCACTTCCGCGATGTCGCGGCCGGACAGCCCTTCCGCCAGCAGCGATTCCGCGACCCGCGGCAGCTTGGCCCAGGCCACCGCCAGCGCGGGCGCGTCCGCGGCGTCGTCGATCTCGTCGCCGAGCGATATCGCTTCGCCTGCGCGCAGGCGCAGCAGATCGCGCGCGGACAAGGCGCCGACCACGCTGCCGGTTTCATCGACGACGCCGAGATGGCGGGTCTTCAGGCGATTCATGCGGCCGATGGCGCGATAGACGAAAGCATCCGCCGGAACCGCCGTGAGCGGCCGGCTCATGATCTGCCCGACCGGCAGATCGAGCGCGGCGGCGCCGAACCGGGCGATCGCGCGCAGCAGGTCACGCTCGGTGACAATGCCCGCCTCCGCCGCCTTGACGCCGCCGGACGCAGCGTGCGGCGCCACATAGACGGCCGAGATCTTCTCGCTCGCCAGCCGCGCGAGGGTGTCGTGCACCGACGCGCCGGATTCCACGAACACCGGAGGCACCCGCATGATGTCGCGATTGCGGTGCCGGTAGGCGTAGCTGTCGAAGCGTTTCAGGGTCCGTTCCGCGTCCGTGCGCGCCGGAGCCTCGACGGCCTCGATCCAGCCGCTCTGCGCCTGACCGTCGAGTACGGAAGTGAGCGCAAGGCAGGCCCGTTCGGCTTCGGCAACGGTCCGGATGCCATGGTCGCGCAGCTTCGGCACCAGCGCCAGAAACACCCGCGCCGTGGTCGTCGCGTCCCCGAGCGCGGAATGCCGGCCGGCGGCGACGACGCCCAGCCAGGCGGCGAGGTTCTCCAGCGTATAGCCGGCCAGGTCGGGTGCTGCGATCTGCGCCAGCAGCCTTGTATCGAGCGTACGCGGACGCAGCCACGGCAGGCCGGCAAGATCGCATTCGCGCTTCAATATCGCCAGGTCGAACCCGACGGTGTGCCCGATCACCATGGCCTGGCCGAGAAACCTGTGGAAATCCGGCCAGACATCCGCGAACGTCGGCGACTGCGCGACCATGGCATCGTCGATGCCGTGAATGCGCGTCGTCTCCGCCGGGATCTTTTCAGCGCCCGGCCGCAGCAATTGGCGAAACGCGCCATCGCCCGCCAGCTTTCCGCCGGACAGGCGGACCCCGGCGAGTTCGATCACCCGCGCCTTGCGCGGATCGAGCCCGGTGGTTTCGGTATCGATGACAACGGCGTCGAGCGACAAAAGCGGGACGCCGCCACTCGTGCTGTCCATCGCCCCTCCTGACCCGCCGCGACGTGATGATTATGCCACGGCATCCGCGAGCAATGTCCGTTGCACCGCGGCCCTGTCCATGCGCGAGATCAATTCGTCGTGGATGTTGCACAGGCTGACGCGGAGATAATTGCGGGTGGTCTGGAAATCCCGCCCGCGCAGCTTTTCGTGGATCGGCATCATGGCGAAATAGGCTTCCGCCAGCGGATCTGGAATATCCATCACGCGCCTGGGCGCATGCCCGCCAGCCAGATCGAGCCGGTGCGCAAGGTCGCTGCGCGCGGCAAGCCAGGCGGACTCGCCGATCGAAGGAGGGACCGGGTAGCGGTCGAATACCGAAAGAACGACAAGGATGAGCTGGTCGAGAATTTGCCGGCGCTGCATGCCGTCGGCCTCGGAAGCCAGCACGCCATTGATCATTTCGCCGACCATCGAGAGGCCCAGCGGATAGGCCTGCCAGCGCGAATACTCGACGGATTGCGCGAACTCCTTCTCGGCAAACAGAACCTTGGCATAGTGGCCCGCGCGCGCACGGGAATATTCGTAGATTCCCTTTTGCACGATGAAGGCCGATTGCGCGTCGACGAAGTCCGCCAGCGCCTCCCGGTCGCGAATCGGCGGACGCGGACGAAACAACTTGTCGAACAGTTTCATCGCCGTCTTTCCCGCAAAATGGACCGAGGACAGTTCGCCAGCTTATCCGGCTTCTGCCAAGTCCAATGTTTTCAACGCCTGTTTGCTTCGCAGTTGCAACATTCTCATATTCCCCGAAAGTATAATAAAGCCGGAACCGTTCGTAGTGCTAGCGTTCAACGTCTCCATACCGGCGCAAGACCGGATGGAGGGCGGCAGGGGGGGCGCCGCGCTGAAGGGATTTGCATTCCCCTCGATCAGTCCATCCGGCGCATTGCGACCGGTGCTTTGAGGAGGATTTGCAGCCCATGCCTGAATCTACAGACCTGAAGCAACGAGAAGAAGCCCACTGGGCAAAGACCTCCCGGCTGATGTTCATGCATCTCGGGGTTTGGTTCTTCTTCGGTTATGTCATCCACATGTTCGTGGTGCCGCTCAACAAGATCATCATTCCGATCCTGGGCTTTCCGCTCGGCTTTTACATGGCCGCGCAGGGATCGCTCATCGTGTTCGTGGTCATGCTGTTCATGTTCGCAAGACAGCAGGACAAGATTGACCGCGAATACGGCTTTGCCGAGGAAGACTAGGGGGAACGGAAATGGCTACAGAATCTACATCAGGCAGCGGTGACTTTCTCAACAACCTTGGGCGGGTCTACAGCATCTACACCGGCGGCTTCCTCGCGTTCGTCATCCTGATCGCAGTGCTCGAGCAGATGGGGGTTCCGAACAAGATCCTCGGCTACCTGTTCGTGTTCTTCACGCTGGCGGTCTACGCCATCATCGGCGTGCTCTCGCGAACGGCGCAGGTTTCCGAATATTACGTCGCCGGCCGCAGCGTGCCGGCGTTCTATAACGGCATGGCGACCGGCGCCGACTGGATGTCGGCGGCGTCCTTCGTCGGCATGGCGGGCACCCTGTTCCTGCTCGGTTACGACGGCATCGCATGGGTGCTCGGATGGACCGGCGGCTTCGTGCTGGTGTCGATCCTGATCGGACCGTATCTGCGCAAGTTCGGCGCCTATACGGTGCCAGACTTCCTGGCCTTCCGGTACGGCGGCAATTTCGCCCGCGGGCTCGGCGTGATCGTGCTGGTCGCCTGCTCCTTCACCTATGTGACGGCGCAGATCTACGGCACCGGGCTTATCGCCTCGCGCTTCCTCGGCATGCCATTCGAACTTGCCGTTTTCGCCGGACTTGTCGGCATTCTGGTCTGCTCGATGCTGGGCGGGATGCGGGCGGTGACCTGGACCCAGGTCGCCCAGTACATCGTGCTGATCATCGCCTATCTGACACCCATCGTGATCCTGTCCACCAAGAAGTACGGATTTCCGATTCCGGAACTCACCTACGGACTGGCCATCTCGGACATTATCGCGCGGGAGCAGCAAATGCTGGCGAGCGGTCTTGCGACCGTCGCCAACCTCAAGCCGCATATCTCGCCGTTCATCAACTACAGCCCGTTGAACTTCTTCGCGATCATCCTTTGCATGATGGTCGGTACGGCTTCGCTGCCGCACATCCTGATGCGCTACTTCACCACCCCGTCGGTGCGTGAAGCACGCCAGTCGGTGGCGTGGTCGCTGCTGTTCATCTTCCTGCTGTACTTCTCGGCGCCGGCCTACGCGGCGTTCTCGAAGCTGGAAGTCTACACGAACATCATCGGAGCAGATGTCACTGCGCTGAAACCCTGGATTTTCAACTGGGGTGAGCTCGGGTTGATCCAGATCTGCGGCAAGAACGCCGGCAGCATCGATGCGATCGTCGCGGCCTGCAAGGCCATCGCCGGTCATACCGGCGTGGTCAGGCTGCAGGACTTCGTGATCAACACCGACGTGATCGTGCTCTCCACCCCGGAGATCGCGGGACTTCCCTATGTAATCTCGGGTCTGGTCGCCGCCGGCGGCCTCGCCGCCGCACTGTCCACCGCTGACGGGCTGCTGCTCGCCATCGCCAACGCGCTGTCGCACGACGTCTACTACAAGATGGTCGATCCCAACGCGCCGACCGTGCGCCGGCTGATGGTCGCCCGCGTACTGCTGCTGATCGTCGCCATTGTTGCGGCGGCGACGGCCGCCACCAAGCCCGGGGATATCCTGGCCATGGTCGGCTGGGCGTTCTCGCTGGCGATGGCCGGTAACTTCCCGGCACTCGTGATGGGCGTCTGGTGGAAACGCACGACGGCGACGGGAGCGATCTGCGGCATCATTGCCGGCTTCGGACTGTGCCTGTTCTATCTCGTCACAACCCGCTACTTCCCGGGCGCCGGCGTGAAGTATTACGGCATGACATCGCTGCTGAACCCGGTGACGGGGGCGCCTATCGTCGATATCGCGAAAGCCATGGCGTTGCCCAACGCCATGGAGGCCTTCCCGACGCTGGCACACCCGCTGGCCAACAAGGTCGGCTGGTTCGGCCTGACCAACATCGCCTGCGGTATGCTGGGAGCACCGCTCGGCTTCGCGGTCATCTACGTGGTCAGCCTGCTCGGCAAGGAACCGTCGAAGGAAATGCAGGCCTATGTCGACGATATCCGCAAGCCGCGCGGCAGGACGGTGCTCGAAGAGAAGACCACTTAAGAGCACTGCAATACATCTCGATGAACGGGGCCCTTCGGGGCCCCGTTTTGTTTTCGATGACCTTGCGTCCGCTCTTGCCGGGGAAGTCGGCGCTTGCCATTGTCATGCACGATCGCGGTGTCGTCACACATCCCGGTTGGTCGATTGTCGAAGCACGGCGGGGAGCATCGGACGTTGGATACTGCAGCCTCAATCGCCACCTACTGGTATTACCATCTGCCGAACTTCGTTCTGGCGGCGCTGATGTACACCATGCTCGGCCGGTTCCTGCTCGGCCTGATGGTCGACGCGGATTCGCCGAACTACATCTGGCGGTTCTTTTGCCGGTTCACCGATCCCGTGATCGGCCTCATCGCGATCGTGACCCCGAAGGTCACGGCTCCCGCCGTGCTGTGGCTGTTCGGCTTCGTCTGGATGTTCTGGCTGCGCGTCGTGCTTCACTACACATTGCTGCTGTTGAACCTCGCCCCCAAGCTCGGCGGAGCGGCGTCATGAACCGCAACTTCTATTTCATCGGCATCGCGTTCTTCGGCATGATCAACGGCATCTTCAACCAGCTGTGGCTGATCTTCGCGCTGCTCTACGTGCAGACGATCGCCGGCCCGCTGCTGTTCGGCAACCTGTCGCTGACGCTGATGTTCGCGTCGCTGATGGTTTCGACCGCCACGGTCATTATCGGCGGAATTCCGGCGGCGATCTACGAGCGGGTCACCGGCGCCCCGGAGTCAAACAACGTATCGCTCTGGATCTGGCTTGCCACGACGGCGATCCTGGCACTGCCCGCTGCCGGCAATTTTCTCAAAATCGGCCTCTAGCCGGCTGCCCCGAGGTTGAGGGCGCGAGACCTTGCCGCTACGCTGGGGCTCAGGTCCCGCGCAGACGGAGGGCGGATCGTGGAAGAGATGCGCCAGATTGCCTATACAACGGTGCTGCGCGCGTGCGGATTCGCATCGCTGGCCATTTTCTGCGTCCTGATCGCCATGTCCTTCGTCCCGCGTTCCGCCTTTCAGGCGGGAGGTTTTCTGAGCTTGCTGATGACCCTTGTTCTCGTCCTCAAGGCCCGTGAAGCCCGCACCAAGGATCACCGCCGGACCGAGATGTGGCTCTATCTTCCCAAGGAGAGCCGTCCGCCGCAGGCCGTGGCGCAGAGGATGGTCTCGACGGTCATGCGCGAAACCTATTTGCTGTTCGCGCGCTGGAGCGCGATCGTCTCCATCGTGATGTGGAGCATTGCGCTTTTCTTCTCGGCGGTTGAAACCCTGGTTTGAAACTGGAGCGCGAGCTCGAGTGCCCGAAGGCTCAGCTTATGCTGCGGATATGAAGCACGTACCGTCTCCGGCAGGTTTCCTGATCCTGTTCAGCATAGTCTATGTGCCGGGGCCGTCTTAGTCTATGATGCGATGATGACGAGGCAAATCCGCAATCTTCTCGAGTAGGCTATGTGACAATGAGCCAGATTGTAGCACGCCAACTGAAATGTGAGCTTGAGTAGCAAGACCAGGGTAGGAGCGGATGATACGGTACTTCAGTCTGGCAGGGCTCCTGTTCGCTTTTTGGCTCGCATTGTCCGGGCATTACACGCCTATGCTGGTCACGGCCGGTGCCGTGTGCGCGGTGGCGTGTGTCTTCGCTGCGATCCGCATGCGCGCCGCCGATCCGGAGGGGCATCCGATCGAGCTGTTCCGGGGGGCCATCACCTATTTTCCCTGGCTGTTTCTCGAGATCACCAAATCCGGCTGGAGCGTAACCAAGGTCATCCTGGATCCGAGCCTTCCGATTTCGCCCACCATGACGGTGGTGCGGGCCAGCCAGAAAACGCCGGCCGGCATGGCGACCTATGCCAACTCGATCACACTCACGCCGGGCACGATTACCGTGGGGGTGAGCGGCGACGAATTCACCGTTCATGCGCTGGTGCGAGACGGCGCTGACGACCTCGAGGGCGGCGGGATGGACCGCCGCGTCAGTCAGTTTGAAGGCGCGGCGTGATGTTTGCCGCCGCGGCCGCCGCCATCCTCGTCGCTCTCGCGCTCGCGATTATCCGTGCGATCAAGGGGCCGACGGTGTTCGACCGGGTTCTCGCTGGCAATTCCGTGGGAACGCTTGCCATCATGCTGCTCGCGGTCGTCGGCTTTCTGACGGAGCGCCCCGAGTTCCTGGACATCGGGCTGACCTACGGCCTCCTCAATCTGATCGGCACCCTCTCGGTCCTGAAGTTCTTCCGCCATGGCGACCTGGCCTACGACGCCGACAGCGAGTCAAAATCATGACGCTGGCCGTGGATCTCGCAAGCTGGGGACTTATCCTCCTTGGAAGTTTCTTCACCCTCGTCGGGGCGTTCGGGCTGGTGCGCATGCCGGAAGTCTTCACGCGCATGCACGCGGCCAGCGTCACGGACACGCTCGGCGTCGGTTTTCTGATCCTCGGCATGACCCTGCAGGCCGGTTTCGGCCTGGTGACGCTGAAGCTTCTGTTTCTCCTGGCGCTGTTCGTTTTTACCGGCCCCGTCGTGACGCACGCCCTCGCGCAAGCCTGTCTGCATGAAGGTATCAAGCCGCTGCTGGCGGAAGACCGTCGCGGCATGACTCGCCCCCGGTCGACCGATCCGGACGACGGGAGGCAGCCATCATAACCCTGATCAATACGGTGTTGCTGACGCTGCTTGCAGTCGTGACCATCGCCATCGTCCGGCAGCGGAGCCTGTTCGGCGTCGTCATCCTTGCGAGCATCTATAGCTTCCTGATGGCGAGCGTGCTGATCGTGCTCGACGCCGTGGACGTGGCGATGACCGAGGCGTCGGTCGGCGCCGGCGTCTCGACGGTGCTGCTGCTCGCGACCTTGCACCTCGTCAAGACCACCGAGATGAAGCGGGTGCGCCCCCATCTCTTGCCGCTGTTCGTCTCGCTCGGCACCGGCGCCGTTCTGGTGTGGGGCACGCTGGTGCTACCGCCATTCGGTACCCCCGATGCGGCCATTCACAAGCATGTGGCGCCGCGCTACATCGCCGACACGATCAAAGATACCAACGTTCCGAACGTCGTGACCTCGGTGCTGGCCGACTACCGCGGCTACGACACGCTCGGCGAGACGACGGTAATTTTCACCGCTGGCATCGGGGTCATGCTGCTGCTGCGCAAGGCACGGCGGCGAGGCCGCCGCGATGATGCGGAGACCTCGCGATGAGTTACGATCTCGTTCTGCGCGTCGGCACCAAGCTGATCCTGCCGTTCATTCTGCTGTTCGCGCTCTACGTACAGTTTCATGGCGATTACGGGCCGGGCGGCGGCTTCCAGGCCGGCGTCATTGCGGCCAGCACGGTCATCCTGCTCGCGATCACCTGCGGCCTCGATCTGGCGCATCGCATCGCGCCGCAGGCCGTGGTCCAGAGCATGGTCCCGCTCGGCGTACTGATCTATGCGGGTACCGGCGTCGCCGGGCTCCTGCTGGGCAAGAACTATCTCGACTATTCGGTGCTCGCTCACGACCCCGCCCACGGGCACGAGCTCGGCATATTCCTGGTCGAGGCGGGTGTCCTGATCACGGTGGCCGGCACCATGACGTCCTTGTTTTATGCCTTTGTCGAGCGGGGCCGCTGATGCCGACGCTGGCGATTGTCACCGATCATTACCACTACGCGATCACCATCTTCCTGATGATGGCGGGCCTCTACATCGTCGTCGCCCGCGGCAACATGGTGAAGAAGCTGGTCGGACTGTCGATCTTCCAGACCTCCGTGTATCTGCTTTACGTCGAGCCGGGAAAGATCATCGGCGGAACCGCTCCCATCATCGATCCGTCATTCACCGTGTATTCGAACCCGCTTCCGCACGTCCTGATGCTGACCGCCATCGTCGTCGGCATGGCCACGCTCGCGCTCGGCCTCGCGCTGGTGGTGCGCATCAACGAGGCTTACGGCACGATCGAGGAGGATGAGATCTTCGAGAGGGACCGCGAGACATGAACGCGGTCTGGCCGCACCTTCCCATATTGCAGGTCGTTGTTCCGCTGATCGGGGCGGTGCTGGCTGGGTTCCTGCGCCGCGCCGGCCCGGCCTTCGCTGTGGCGCTGGCGGTGAGCTGGCTGATGCCGTTGATCGCAGGCGCGATGCTGTGGCAGGTATTGGCGAGCGGTCCGATCTCCTACCACATCGGCAGCTGGCCGCCGCCCTGGGGCATCGAGTACCGGGTCGACGTTCTCGGCGGCTTCATGCTGTTGCTGGTCTCCACGGTCGGCGCGGTGATCATGCCGTTCGCGCGGCGCTCGGTCGCGTTCGAGGTCGAGGACGGACAGCAGGCCTGGTTCTACTGCATGTATCTGCTCTGCCTCACCGGGCTGCTGGGCATCGTGACAACCGGCGACGCCTTCAACGCCTTCGTTTTTCTCGAGGTATCGTCGCTGTCGACCTACGTGCTGGTGGCGCTCGGCCGCGACCGGCGCGCACTGCTCGCTGCGTTCCAGTACCTGATCATGGGCACGATCGGGGCGACCTTCTACATCATCGGCGTGGGCCTCCTCTATCTGTTGACCGGCAGCCTCAACATGGCCGACATCGCCGCGCGGCTCGGCCCGGAATGGGCCGGTCACTCGCGCGCCATCGTGGCGGCCCTGGCCTTCATTACCGTCGGCGTCAGCCTGAAGCTCGCGTTGTTTCCGCTCCACGCCTGGCTGCCGAACGCCTATGCTTATGCGCCGTCCTGGGTGACGGCCTTCCTGTCGGCCACCGCGACCAAGGTCGCGATCTACCTGCTGGTGCGCTTCTTCTTCTCGATTTTCGGCGTCGCGATCGATTTCCGCGAATTGCCGGTCACCGACATCGTTATCGCGCTGTCGATCGCGGCCATGTTCGTGGCCTCGGTTATCGCCGTGTTCCAGACCGATCTGAAGCGAATGCTGGCTTATTCCTCGGTTGCCCAGATCGGCTACATCACGCTCGGCATCGGGCTCGCCAACCAGGCCGGACTGACCGGCGGGCTGGTCCATATCGTCAATCACGCGCTGATGAAGGCGGCTTTGTTTCTTGCAGCCGGAGCGATCTTTTTCCGCATCGGCACAGTGCGGCTTTCCGATCTTGCCGGCATTGGACGCAAAATGCCGCTTACCATGACCGCCTTCACGGTCGCGTGTTTCGGACTCGTCGGCACGCCCGGCACCTCCGGCTTCATTTCCAAATGGTTTCTGGTGCTCGGTGCGCTCGACAAGGGGTGGTGGGTGCCGGTCTTCCTGATCGTGGGAAGCTCGCTGATCGCGCTGGTCTATGTCGGCCGCGTCCTCGAAGTCGTCTGGCTGCGGGAGCCGTCGGCCGCGATCGCCAATGCGAGCGATCCCCCGCTGTCGATGCTGCTGCCGCTGGTCGTGCTGGCCGCCGCCACGATCTATTTCGGCCTCGATACCCAGTGGACCGCGGGAATCGCCGGTACGGCCGTCAAGAACCTGCTCGGGGGGCTACGATGACGGCGGCCCTGTCGAACGAGAACCTCGCCGTGATGACCGTGCTGACGCCGTTCGCCGGCGCGCTGCTCATTCCGCTGTTTCGCCGCTCTCCGAACCTGCGCGAGACGGTGACGCTGGTGACGGCGGGTACACTGTGCCTGCTCACGATCGGCCTACTCGGGCCGGTGCTCGATGGCGCCAGGCCGGAAATGCAGATCCTCCGGGTGGTCCCGGGCCTCGACCTTGCGTTCAAGGTCGAACCGCTCGGCATGCTGTTCGCGCTGGTCGCGGCCTCCCTGTGGGTTGTCAATTCGATCTATTCGATCGGCTACATGCGCGCCAACGACGAGCCGCGCCAGACCACATTCTACGTCTGCTTTGCGGTGGCGCTCGGCAGCACGATCGGGATCGCGTTCGCCAAGAACCTGTTCACCTTGTTCCTGTTCTACGAGGCGTTGACGCTCTCGACCTATCCGCTGGTGACGCACAAGCGGAACGAGGAGGCTGTTCGCGCCGGCCGCCTCTATCTTCTGCTGCTGCTCGGCACGTCGCTGCTGTTACTGCTGCCAGCGATCATCGCCACCTGGGCCATCGCCGGCACGCTCGATTTCACGCCGGGCGGCATCCTCGCCGGCAAGGCCGGCGTCCCCGTGATCGCCGTGCTGCTCGCGCTCTACGTTTTTGGCATCGGCAAAGCGGCGGTGATGCCGCTACATTTCTGGCTGCCGGCGGCAATGGTGGCGCCGACGCCGGTCAGCGCATTGCTGCACGCCGTGGCGGTGGTCAAGGCCGGCGTCTTCACGGTGGTGAAGGTGGCGGTGTTCGTTTTCGGCGTCGATAATCTGAGCTCATTAGGGCAATCGGCATGGTTGACGGCTGTTGCGGGGACGACGGTCATCGCGGCGTCCATCGTGGCGCTGCGACAGGACAACCTCAAACGCAGGCTCGCCTATTCGACCATCTCGCAGCTCTCCTATGTCGTGCTCGGCGTCGCGATCCTGGCGCCGATCTCCCTGACCGGCGCCGCGATGCATATCGCCGCCCACGCCTTCAGCAAGATCACCCTGTTCTTCGCGGCGGGGTCGATCTACACCGCTGCGCACCTGACCGAGGTGAGCCAGCTGGACGGCATCGGCCGGCGTATGCCGTGGACCATGGCGGCCTTCACGATCGGCGCGCTTGGCATGATCGGCATTCCGCCGACGGCCGGCTTTCTCGGCAAATGGTTCATTCTCACCGGGGCGATGCAAACGGCCAACTGGCTGGCCGTATCCGTCATCATCGTGAGCACGTTGCTCAACGCCGGCTATTTCCTGCCGATCGTTTTCCGCGCATTCTTTCGCGAGCCGCCGGACGACGGGCATGGACCCGCGCACGGCGAGGCGCCGTGGCCGATGGTGCTGGCGCTGACCACGACGGCGGCCGGATCGATGCTGATGTTCTTCCTGCCCGGCATTCCCTATGCGCTGGCAACACTTATGATGGGGCGTTAAGTCATGGACGACCACTGGCTTACCCGCGCAAGCACGATCAAGCGGCTCTGGATCGGATCGGTCATCGTGCTGGCGGCGACCGTGTTGATGGATCTCGCGATCAACCATCACCCGCATTTCGGGCTGGACGGCACATTCGGCTTCGGCGCCTGGTTCGGTTTCGCGACCTGCGTCGCCATGATCGTGTTTGCCAAGGCGCTTGGTGCCATCCTGAAGCGGCCGGACACCTATTATGACAGCTAGCGTCCTTCCGCCAGCCATCGTGCTGATCATCGGCGGCTTGGTCCTGCCGATGTTGCCTGTCCGGCTGCGCGGCTTCACGATTCTCGCGATGCCGCTGGTGACGCTGTTCCTGGTTTGGCAGGTCCCCGACGGAGCGGCGCTGCGGATGCCGTTCCTTGGCTACGAGCTGACGCTGGTCAAGGGCGATGCGCTGTCCCGCCTGTTCGCGACGGTGTTTGCCGTCATGGCGTTCGCCGGCGGTCTGTTCGCGCTCAACCAGAATCGCGTGGTCGAGCTGGCGGCGGCCTTTTGCTACGCCGGCAGCGCCATCGGCGTGGTGTTCGCGGGCGACCTGATCAGCCTGTTTATTTTCTGGGAGCTGATGGCGATCGCTTCCACCCTGGTGGTGTGGAGCGCGGGGCCGTCCGCGCGTGGGCCGGGATTGAGATACGCCGCGATCCATCTGCTCGGCGGGGTCCTGCTGATGGCCGGCATCGCGGGCGAGGTCGCTTCGACCGGCTCGCTGGCGCTCGGCAAGCTCGAACTCGACAGCCTGTCACGAGGCCTGATCCTCGCCGGGTTCCTGATCAACGCAGGCGCCTGGCCGCTTTCGTCCTGGTTGCCCGACGCCTATCCCGAGAGCTCGTGGAGCGGCATGGTGTTCCTTTCGGCCTTCACCACCAAGGCCGCGGTCTATGTACTGCTGCGCTGCTTTCCGGGCACGGAACTGCTGATCTATGTCGGACTGTTCATGGTGTTCTACGGGATCGTCTACGCGATCCTCGAAAACGACATGCGCCGCATCCTGGCGTACAGCATCGTCAATCAGGTGGGGTTCATGGTGACCGGAATCGGCATCGGTACCGAACTCGCACTCAATGGCGCCGCCGCGCACGCTTTCACGCACATCATCTACAAGGCGCTGTTGCTGATGTCGGCAGGCTCGGTTCTCTACATGACCGGCAAGCGCAAATGCACCGACCTCGGCGGGCTGTTTCGCACCATGCCGCTCACGACCATTTGCGGCATCGTCGGCGCGCTGTCGATTTCATCGTTTCCCCTGACGTCGGGCTTCGTCTCGAAATCGATGATCTCGGATGCCGCGGGTATCCAGCGGCTGGAAATGGTGTGGTATCTGCTCGCGGCCGCATCAGCCGGCGTTTTCCTGCACGCCGGCATCAAGTTTCCATGGTTCGTCTTCTTCCAGAAAGATTCAGGACTGCGGCCGGCCGATCCGCCCTGGAACATGCGGGCCGCCATGGTCCTGTGTGCGGCGCTGTGCATCGGCATCGGTGTCCTGCCCGGGCCGCTTTACGCTATCTTGCCGTATCCGGTAACCTATGTTCCCTATACTCCGAGCCACGTGGTTTTCTATCTGCAACTGCTGTTGTTCTCCGGTCTCGCATTTTTTCTGATGCTTGACTGGCTGAAGCGGACGCTGACCATTACGCTAGACGTTGACTGGCTATACCGAAGGCTCGGTCTGGCGCTCGCTCAGAACCTGAACCGGGCAGCAGAGACCGCGTGGAATGGCGTCATGGGTTCAGCAGAACGGGCTGCCCGGGGAGTTTCGTCGGGTATCCAGCGTTATCACGGACCCGATGGTATCCTGGCCCGCACCTGGCCGACCGGCGCGATGGCGTTCTGGATGACCATCATGCTGGCCGCGTATCTTATCCTGTCGTATTTGTGATTCTGAATCCCGATCGAGAATTCTCTCCATCCGGCGGCGCGGACTCGGCATGTACTTCTCGGTCTGCCCTGTCCATGAAGCGTTGACCTAGCGCAATGAGCCGCGGCCGAAGGGCTATAGCTTGACCCCGATCCAGACAATGCCGGCAGCTCCGTCGAGCCCAGGGCATACTTGGTCATTGCGTCCGAAGCCACAGCGGCAGGCTGCAGATGATGATTGCCATGGTGTGGGTGAAATTCACTATATGTGCCGCCCTGATCGGCTTCGCCGGCCCGGTCCTTACCCGTTACGGGGACATCATCGCCCGGAGGACCGGCGTATCACGGACGTGGATCGGGCTGCTCCTGCTTGCCACGGCTACATCGCTGCCCGAACTGTTCACTGGCGTCAGCGCGGTCACCATCGCCGACGCGCCCAACATCGCGGTTGGCGATGCCCTGGGCAGTTGCGTTTTCAATCTGACGATGCTGGTGGTTCTCGATGCGATGCACCGTGATGGACCGATGTATAGCCGCATGGATCAGGGGCACATCCTGACGGCGGGCTTCGGCGTCATCCTGATCGGATTGGCGGGAGTCTCGCTGCTGCTCGGACGCGAGGGTCTCAATATCAGTTTCCTTCACGTCGGCATCTACACCCCCATCATCTTCGTTCTCTATCTTGTCGCGATGCGCTCCGCCTTCGTTTACGAGGGCCGGAGGCCCGCTCCCCGGGCGATGGTCGACAACGACCCGAAAGTCACCCTGCGGATGGCGGTCACCCGGTATCTTGGCGCCGCTGCCGTCGTGGTCGGCGCCGGCGCATGGCTGCCGTTCATCGGAGTGGAAATCGCGGAGGTCATGGGCTGGCGTACGACATTCGTCGGCACGCTGCTTATTGCCGGCGCAACCTCGCTGCCCGAACTGGTCGTGACCATCAGTGCGCTGCGCCTCGGCGCACTCGACATGGCCATTGCCAATCTTCTGGGCAGCAACCTGTTCGATGTGCTCATCCTGGCGATTGACGATCTCTTCTATGTGCAGGGACCGCTGCTCTCGGCGGTGTCGCCGACGCACGCCATAACGGCCTTCGCCGCGGTGATCATGTCCGGAATCCTGATCGTCGCGCTACTCTACAGGCCGGTCACGCGCTTCCATGGCACCGTCGGCTGGGTGAGCCTGTCGTTGTTGACAGTCTATCTGCTGAGTTCCTATGCGGTCTATTTGCACGGACATTGAGTGGTTCTTGCAAGACATGGGTGTCCCCCACGCCGCCGAAGGTAGCGTACATCGTGGATTCTTGAACGGCGCGGACGCTGGACGAATCAGATGCGGGCCGCGTCAATTCAAAGCACAAGTTGCGCCATGACCAGGACCAGGCCGAGTGTGGCGATATTCCAGCTAAAGGTGCGCAGCCAGGGAACGCCCCATGCATACAGCGGAAGAAAGATCGCGCGAAATCCAACGTAAAGCAGCGCTCCTGCAGAGCTGACGGCCCCGCTCCGATCCAGCAGGTGGACCATCAACACCGCTGCTACGAAGACCGGAAACGTCTCGAGAAAATTCCACTGAGCGCGTTCAAGCCGACCGGCAATACCCGTTCGACGGATATATTCGTCCCGTGGACCCACCGAATATCGGTTGCCTACTTGCGCCTTGAAGCTAAAGGAAGCTGCGGTCAGGTGCACGAGCGCAAGCACCATGGCCGCAAACAAGCACCTCATTTCTACGGACATGCTCCCTCCCCGATTGTGCGAGACCTATCTGCTGTTCGCGCGCTGGACCGCGATCATCTCCGTTGGCGATGTGGACGATCGCGCTGTTTTCTCCGGCATTGGACTTTAGTTTGAGACTACACCGATCGTCGGCGGGTTCCTCGCGCAGCATGGTCCCGACTTTGGTTTAACTGATTCGGAGAATGCAAAGGCGAGTAGAAGCATTTTTCGAAGGCCCTGGCCTGCGCGCGAAGCTCATTTGTCCCCGTAAAATCAGCACTGCCGACCGGTTACGCCCGCGGAATCACGCCAGCATCGGGGCAAAATCTCGCAACCCCATCGTGTGCGTGGCAAATCTCTGCCAGCCGAAAGTACTATTGGGGCATGCTTCCCGAGCCTGTAGTGAGGCGCCTGATTGATGCGCGTTTATTTGACGCATCACACATCTTCGTGAATCAAAAAAGAGACGGGAGCGACCGGAAATGTCCACAATAGCTGCAACGGAAAAAGTCAGAACCGGAGGCATGACGAAGGACGAACGTTTCGTCATTCTCGCTTCCTCGCTCGGCACCGTCTTCGAATGGTATGATTTCTACCTGTTCGGCTCGCTCGCCAGCATCATCGGCGCGCAGTTCTTCGGCGTCATCGATCCCGCCACCAAGCTGCCGATGTTCAACCAGGCGACCCGCGACATCTTCGCGCTGCTGGCCTTTGCCGCGGGCTTCATCGTCCGTCCGTTCGGCGCCATCGTGTTCGGCCGCGTCGGCGACATCGTCGGCCGCAAATACACCTTCCTCGTCACCATCCTGATCATGGGCCTGTCGACCTTCGTCGTCGGCCTGCTGCCGAACGCGGCGACGATCGGCATTGCGGCGCCGATCATCCTGATCGGCCTGCGATTGCTGCAGGGTCTCGCGCTCGGCGGTGAGTATGGCGGAGCGGCGACCTACGTGGCCGAGCACGCGCCGATGGGCAAGCGGGGCTATTACACCTCGTTCATCCAGACGACGGCCACGCTGGGCCTGTTCCTGTCGCTGCTGGTGATCCTGTTCACTCGAACCGCCCTCGGCGAACCTGAATTTGCCGCCTGGGGCTGGCGCATTCCGTTCCTGGTGTCCGTGGCTCTTCTCGGCGTCTCGGTCTGGATCCGGCTCCGCCTCAACGAATCGCCGGTGTTCCAGAAGATGAAGGACGAGGGCAAGGGCTCCAAGGCTCCGCTGACCGAAGCCTTTGCCAACTGGAGCAACGCCAAGATCGTGCTGATCGCGCTTATCGGCGGCGTGATGGGTCAGGGCGTGGTCTGGTACACCGGCCAGTTCTACGCACTGTTCTTCATGCAATCGATCCTCAAGGTCGACGGCTACACCGCCAACCTCTTGATCGCGTGGTCACTGCTGTTCGGCACCGGCTTCTTCATCGTGTTCGGCGCATTGTCCGACAAGATCGGCCGCAAGCCGATCATCCTGGCGGGCTGCCTGATCGCGGCGCTGAGCTTCTTCCCGATCTTCAAATCGATCACCACCAACGCCAATCCGGCGCTGGAAAAGGCGATCGAAACCGTGAAGGTCGAGGTCGTCTCCGACAAGGCACTGTGCGGCGACCTGTTCAACCCGGTCGGCACCCGCGTCTTCACCGCGCCTTGCGACACCGCCCGGGCGTTCCTGGCGCTGCAGTCGGTCAAGTACACCACCAGCTACGGTGCTACCGGCTCCGGCGTGAAGGTCGTCGTCGCCGGCAAGGACGTGCCCTACACGGCAGCGGCGGTGTCGAACCCGCAGGTGCTGGCGGCGGTGCAGGCCGCGGGCTATCCGAAGGCCGGCGACGCCCAGATCGTGAAGATGCAGCATCCGTTCGATATCTTCCGGCCGCAGGTCGCGGCGGTGATCGGGCTGCTGTTCATCCTCGTGATCTTCGTCACCATGGTGTACGGACCGATCGCGGCGATGCTGGTCGAACTGTTCCCGACCAAGATCCGCTATACCTCGATGTCGCTGCCCTATCACATCGGCAACGGCTGGTTCGGCGGACTGTTGCCCGCGACCTCGTTCGCGATCGTGGCCTCGACCGGCGATATCTACGCCGGTCTCTGGTACCCGATCATCTTCGCGTCGATCACCGCGGTCGTCGGCTTCTTCTTCCTTCCGGAAACCAAGGACGTCGATATCACCAAGTAGACTGAACTGATCCGGCGGCGATCGCCGCCGGATCATCCTCACAAGCCGGCCGCGGATCGCTCCGCGGCCGGTTTTGTTTTGGGCTCTTCTCCCCTCCTCCCACGCGCTCTTGCGCGTGGTGGGGAGGGGTCGGGGGTGGGGGGCGCTTCCGCAGACTCGCTGCCGGGTAGTACGCGCTGACGACTCGGAGCGAGTACGCCGAGACACCCCCCACCCCCGACCCCACCCCGCCGCTTCGCGGGAGGAGGGGAGAAGAAAAAAGCGCGCTGGCTCAGAGCGCTCTAACTCGTGCTTCCGGCAAACTGCAGCACGACCTCGCGGCGGTGCGGCGCGCGGCGATGCTCGACCAGATAGATCGCCTGCCAGGTGCCCAGCGCGAGTTCGCCCTCGAGCACCGGCACCTGCAGCGAGGTCGCGGTCAGCATGGTCTTGATATGCGCCGGCATGTCGTCGGGACCTTCGGTGTCGTGGCTCCATCCGGTCCCCTCGGGCGCGAGCCGGCCGAGCGCCGTCATCAGATCGTCCAGCACCGAGGGATCGGCGTTTTCCTGGATCGTCAGCGACGCCGAGGTATGGCGGATGAACAGCGTCACCGCGCCCTCTTGCGCACCGGCCTCGCGAACGAATTTTTCGATTTCGGCGCTGAGGTCGGTGAAGCCGGCGCCGCGCGTCTGCACTGTCAGCAGCGAGGACACGATGGTGGTCACCGGGACCGTCGATGGCGCGGAACGGGAGATGGATTTGCCATGAGGCATTATTTTCAAATCCGGCCGGAAACGTCCTTCTGCACCCGGTTGGCCATCTCGATCAGCCGCTTCCACGCCCGCTCCAGAAACGACATCATGCGGTCCATGTCGCGGTCGCTCGGCAGCGGAATCTCGATCTTGCGCTCGCCCTCGGCCACCTTCGGGTCGGGTTTTTTCAGCGAATCGGTCTTGGGTAAAATGTCCTTGGGCAAGGCCTCATCGATCTTGCCGGTGACGACGGCTTCGCGCGCCGCCAGTTCAGCCTTCAGTCGTTCATTGTCGGCCTGCAGCCGGCCGATTTCCGCATCCAGCGCCGCGCGTTCGTCGGGCACAGCGTAGCACGCCCAGCCTGCGCCGCCATTGTTGCAGGTCGAGACCGCGCCGGTCCTGGTATCCAGCCGGATCACGCCGTTGCCGACCGTCGACATCGAATAACGGCCCTTCTCGCCGTCCGGCATCGATTGCGCGACAGCGGCGGCGATTCCGCCAAAGGAACCGGCGATGCCGAAAATTACCGCGGTAACCGCGATGGCTGTGGAGAACTTCGAGGGCGATGTCGCTGTGCTCATGGGATCGCTCCGCCTCAAACCCGACAGGCCGTCCCCGTCCCGGGCGCTTCCAGCCTACACCTGCGACCTATAGGGCGCGCGGCCGGATTTCAACGCGTCGGCGAGCAATTCGATCCGGTCCTGCCCCCAGAATACCTCGCCATCGAGCACATAGGCCGGCGATCCGAACACGTCCGCCGCCAGCGCATCCTGGCGGTTTTGCTCATAGATCGCGCCGATCTCGTCGGATCCCGAACGTTCGACCAGCTGCCTGCCGGGAAGCCCGGAATCGTCGGCCAGTTTGATCAGGGTCGCCGGATCGGCCAGATTGAGCTGGTCTTCCCACACCGCAGCATATGCCCGCCGCAGATACGGATCGGGATCGTGGCCGGCCTCGAGAGCCGCAATCACCACGCCGTCGGCGAGCCGCGCGTTGAACGGCCAATGCGCCGGCTGCAGGTGGAAGTTCAGGCCGCGCTTGTCGCGCCAGCGCTGCAGTTCGACCATCCGATAGCGCTGCCGCACCGGATGACGCTTCATCAGCGGCAGGCCGCCGGTCTCCGAGAACAGGTCGATCAGCACCACCGGCTTGTGATTCACCTTGAGATCCCAGGTATTTGCGACCTCCCGGAACAATTTGTGCCCGATATAGGCCCACGGGGACTGAAACGAAAAATAGTAATCGACCGGACGCGGCATGCGGACTCCAAGACGGGAATGACTGTCGGCGGCCATCCCAACAGACCCGCCGGAGCGGTGCAAGATCGGCCAAGACCGCCTGACACAGGGCTTGGCTATTGCAGTGCGGCGAGGGCTTGGCCGCCGATCCCGCTCTCGCTGAATAAATCGAGCTAAATCAATGCACTAACTGGTTACGACGCAATCTTGACTTGGTTAGGTGCGGTCAGTATGGTCCGCGCGGCTTTTGAGGGTGACGGGGCGTTATTTCCATCCACCGCAGATACGTTTGGGCTCCACAGCATGGCTGAAGGCACGAACGGCGAGCGAAATGGAAGTCGCGATAAATCGTCCGACGAAGCCGCGCTTTCCGCAAGGCTCGGAAGTCTGGATCAGCGGTTGTCCGAAGTCAGGGACAGCCGCAAAATCGGGACTGACCCGTCCGGTAGCGAGCAGGCTCAAGCCAGGGCATCCGCCATGGCCATGGGGCTTCGGCTCTCCTCCGAACTGGTTGCCGGTGTTCTTGTCGGAGCGGGTCTCGGCTGGGGTTTCGATCGCCTGCTGTCGACTTCGCCCTGGGGCCTCATCGTGTTCCTGCTGCTTGGCTTTACCGCCGGCGTGATGAATGTGATGCGGACCGCGGGCGTGATGGCGAAGCAGTCTGAACGGCTCTGACGCCGATGTCGTCGAAGCGCAACCGAACGTCCGATCCGCGAGCGATCGCGAAACCGATAGACTGAGAGACGCATGGCCGCCGATCCAATTCACCAGTTCGAGATCACCAAGCTCTTCACCATCGGTCACATCGGCGGACAGGAAATCGCGTTCACCAATTCGTCGGCCTACATGTTCCTGTCGGTGGCGGTGATCTCGCTGCTGATGCTCGGCACCGGCCGGCAGCTGATCCCGGGCCGCATGCAGTCGGTGGCCGAACTGAGCTACGAATTCGTGGCGAGCACGATCAGAAGCACCGCCGGCTCGGAAGGCATGAAGTTCTTCCCGCTGATCTTCTCGCTGTTCATGTTCATCATGATCTCGAACTTCATCGGGATCATTCCCTACACCTTCACGGTTTCAAGCCATCTGATCGTCACCGTGGCGCTGGCGCTGGTGGTGTTCTTCACCGTGCTGTTCTACGGCCTCTACAAGAACGGCCTGAAATTCTTCAAGATATTTGTGCCGTCGGGTGTTCCGATCGCGATCCTGCCGCTGGTGATGTTCATCGAGGTGCTGTCGTTCTTCCTGCGGCCGGTTTCGCATTCGGTGCGACTTTTCGCCAACATGCTGGCGGGCCACATCGCGCTGAAAGTGTTCGCGAGCTTCATCGGCATGCTCGGCGCCCTCGGCTTCCTCGGTTGGGCCGGCGCCGTGTTGCCGCTCGGCCTGACCATGGCGCTGACCGCGCTCGAGCTTCTGGTCGCGTTCCTTCAGGCCTACGTCTTCGCTATCCTCACCTGCATCTATCTCAACGATGCTCTCCATCCGGGCCACTGATCCGGCCCTCACTGGCAAACCTGCCGCTCTAGCAAACCTCAAGAAGGAGTTCGTTTCATGGATCCGATCGCAGCAAAGTACATTGGCGCTGGTATTGCCTGCATTGGCATGGGTGGCGCAGGCGCCGGCGTGGGCATCATCTTCGGCAACTATCTCGCCGCTGCGGTGCGCAATCCCTCGGCAGCCCAGGGCCAGTTCGGCAACCTGATTTTCGGCTTCGCCGTGACCGAAGCGCTCGGCATCTTCTCGCTGCTGATCGCCCTGTTGCTGCTGTTCGCTCTCTGATCCCATACCGATCTGGCCGGTGAGGTCCCAACCGGGACCTCGATCGTCCAACGAGGAGAAGCCCGTGGCTACGACGGCTCATACCGCGGCAGACGGCGGCCACAAGGCTCCGTTTCCGCCGTTCCAGAAGGACACCTTTGCTTCGCAACTGGTGTCGCTGCTGGTCGCGTTCGTTGCACTCTACCTGATCGTCTCGCGTATCGCTTTGCCGCGCGTCGGCAAGACGATCGAGGACCGTCAGGCTGCGATCGAGGGCGATCTGGCCGCGGCGCAGAAGCTGAAGGACGAGTCCGACAACGCCCTGAAAGCCTATGAGAGCGAACTGGCCGCGGCCCGTTCGCGCGCGCAGGCGATCGGCGCCGAGACCCGCGAAAAGCTGAACGCGGCATCGGAAGCCGAGCGCAAGGCGCTGGAAGACAAGCTGTCGGTCAAGCTCGCCGAGGCTGAAAAAACCATCGCGTCGACGCGCGAGACCGCGATGAGCAACGTCCGCGGCATCGCCGCGGAAGCTGCCACCGCGATCGTGCAGCGGCTGACCGGCGTGGCGCCCGACGGCAAGGCCGTGGCCTCGGCCGTTGACGCGTCGCTGAAGGGATAGTGACCATGCTCTACCAAGCGGAATTCTGGGTCGCCGTCGCCTTCGTCCTGCTGATGGCGGTGTTTGCCTATTTCGGGATCCATCACACCGTGCTGAAGGCGCTCGATCACCGCGCCGCCCGCATCAAGGCCGAACTCGACGACGCCCGCCAGCTCAGGGACGAAGCGGCCAAGCTGCTGGCCGAATACAAGGCCCGCCACGCCAAGGCGGAAGGCGAAGCGCAGGAAATCATCGCTTTCGCCAAGGCCGAAGCCGAGCGCATCGCCTCCGAAGCCAAGACCAAGCTGGAAGATTTCGTCGCCCGGCGCACCAAGACCGCCGAAAGCAAGATCGCGCTCGCCGAAGCCCAGGCCCTCGCCGACGTTCGCGCGGCGGCAGCCAACGCCGCGGTGACGGCGGCTTCCGCCATCCTGTCGCAGTCGGTGACCGGCTCGGTCGCGGACGACCTGCTGACCAAGGGTATCGCCGAGGTCAAGGCCAAGCTGAACTGACGGGCTTCAAGTCGTAGACACAAAAAACCGGCGCGAGATGATCGCGCCGGTTTTTTTGTGTTCTCACCCTCCCCTGGAGGGGGAGGGTCGACGCGAGCCCGGCGATGCGAAGCATCGTCCGGAGAGCGGCG
>NZ_JAUSLT010000058.1 GCF_030646015.1 Bradyrhizobium sp. | reverse complement strand
TTCTCGCGGCACGATTTGCCCGAGGTTTGCCTGTCGTTGTCCCTCAAGAAGGAGGGAGCAGGGAATGCCGGATGCGCGCTGCACCCGCGGTCTCGTGTGCGAAGTCGTGCAAAAAAAGCTGCACACGAGCATACAGGGCAGCGGAGAACATCCGACATTCCCTGCGCAATGGCTTGACGGCTTATCTCGCGCTCACCCCGGAGTATCGGGCTCTTCTCGCCTCCGTCGCCTTGCGGAAACCGGCACTCCGGCCCGGTCGGGCTTTTGTGCCTCCGCAAGACTTGACGCCGACCACTGAGGCGTCAGGTCCACACGATTTTGCCGTACGCTTCGGCACCGCTCGTCCTGCGCGTCCTGAAGACCGCTCACGGAGTTTATCCCGCCCTGCAATCCCATTCCGCGCTCGATGCCTTAGCGTCCACCGCATCCCATCCCAACGTTCGGTGACGATGGCCAACGCCCCTTCCCAAGGGACAGGATGGCGTGAGTCGTAACGGTGATTTGCCCTTCGGGAAAAGCGAAATTTTGCCCGACGGGTTAATTTGTCGCAGCCTGCGGCTGCCAACCCCGCATCGCCTGGAACCGCGGATCGATCTCAGCCCGATTCGACTCAGACGGCTTGCGGCGCGGGGCTTTGCGTGTTGAATCCCTGGGAGAGAGGATGCGGCCGGAAGATATGTTGTCGAGACCTTCTCCATGAGCGGCAAGAAGCAAGCTATTTGGCTTTTCATCGCCCTTGTTCTCTCGGCGGCCATCCCCGTCCTGCTGCTCGGGGGATGGATGGCCTACATCACGGCTGACCAGCAGCGCACCTACGCCCGCAGAGCAGCCACCGAAGCTCTCACGCAGGCCGCGCACCGGATTGAAAGCGAGATTTCCCGCGAGATGCAGGTTGCCAACGCGCTCGCCAACTCGATCGCGATCGACCACGGCAACCTGAGCGATTTTTACCAGGAGGCGGCCCGGCTGGTTGCCGACCGCCCGCTCTGGGAAACGGCGGCTCTGACGAAGCCGGATCGGGAGCAGGTACTGAACGTTCTGCGCCCACTTGGTGAACCGCTTGAGCCAGTATCCGACATCGACAGCTTCAATGCGGTCCTCCGCGCCCGCAGGCCCATCCTGGGAGGACTTGGCCCCTACCAGCCCGCCATTGGCAAGCGGCTGGTAGCCTTGCGCGTCCCGGTCATTCGAGAGGGTGAGCTCCGCTACATCCTGACGATCGGCCTGTTACCCGATCAGATCAGCACGATCCTGGGGCAAACCGGATTGCCCGCCGGGTGGGCCGGGACCGTCCTTGATGCAAAGGAACAAATTGTAGCCCGCACGCCAGACGAGGAACTCGCGAACGGAGGCGGCACGACACCTGCCGTCCAGGAAGCCATAGCTCGAGGCAGGTCCCAGTCGTTACGCGCCACGACAAGTGAAGGCCTTGATGTTGAAACCATGCACCGCGTGATGGCAGGCACGGAAGGCTGGTCGGTGCATGTGGGAGTTCCCGTGTCGGAGCTTAACGCTCCGGTGTCGCGCTCTCTTGGCGTGTTGATCGGGGGAACGGCCGCCAGCCTAGGGCTGGCGATCGCACTCGGATGGGTGATCGCGCGTGAAATTGCACAACGTCGCAACATCGAGGCGCTTCAATCGGCCGCCGCGTTGCTGGACAGCGAAAGGAGGGGTGCCCTGGCCATCGATGCCGCCGAGCTTGGGACCTGGCGCTGGGATCTGGCCACGGACGAGTTCAGCGGTTGCAATCGCTTTCGCATGCTGCTTGGGCTGCCGAGCGCCGATTCGGGAGTAACGACGGGGTCCGCAGCCGAGGTTTTCGCCGTAATAGAACCGTCACATCGGCCCGTCTTGTCGTCATTCGGCACCTCCTGCCTTGAGAGCGGCAAATCAAGCAGCGTTGAGTTCCCCGTTCAAACGCAGGATCGCGGGACGCATTGGCTGCGGGCCGCCGGAAGAGCCGAAGGCCAGCCCGATCAGCGTCATGTAATACACGGTGTGTTGGCCGATATCGACATCCTCAAGCGGGCGGAGACGGAGCGATCGCATCTGCTTCGACGCCTGGCGTCAGCTCAAGAAGAGGAGCAGCGCCGGATTTCACGCGAGTTGCACGATCAGGTGGGCCAGACGGTAACGGGTCTTTCGCTGGGCCTGAAAGCGCTTGAAAAAAGACTTGCCAACGGAAGCGACGAAGCCGCTGCAGCTGAGCAAATACGTTGGCTCGAGACGCTTGCTGCCCAGATCGGTCGTGACATCCATCGATCTGCTTCGGACCTGCGGCCTACCGCCATCGACGATTTGGGACTTTTCAGAGCCATAGGAGCCTACGTTGCGGAGTGGCGGGAGCGCTATCATATTGAGGCCGACTTGCAGACGTTCGGACGAGACAACGCATTACCGCTCGATGTCGCAGTGGCGCTGTATCGGATAGTTCAGGAAGGCTTGACCAACGTTCTCAAACACGCACAAGCGAGCAAGGTCAGCATTGTGCTCGAGCAGAAGCCGGATGCGATCGCACTGGTCCTTGAGGACGATGGCGTCGGATTCGATGCGGAAAGCCGGGTTCCGCCGGACGGCAATCAGGCTTCGGGCCTCGGTTTCTCCGGCATGAGAGAACGGACGGCGCTCCTGAGCGGAACCATCGCCGTGGAGTCCACCCCAGGCAAGGGAAGCACGATCTTCGTGAGGATACCGATCGAGAACAAAGGCAGTAACGGATGACGCCGATACGCATCAGTCTTGTCGATGATCATCCGGTCGTACTCGCCGGCATCAGGGCGCTTCTCCAGGCGGCGCCTGAGGTTGAACTCGTTGGGGAAGCCAGTACGGGTGCAACGGGTCTGAAGATCATTTGTGAATGCTCCCCTGATATCGCCGTGATCGATCTGTCCCTGCCGGACATGAGCGGCATTGAACTGACGCGCAAGGCGCTCAAACGCTGCCCCGGGGTGAAGATCATCGTGCTAACCGTGCATGAAGACCGCGCATACATCCATCCCGTTCTGGAAGCGGGAGCCAGGGGATATCTTTTGAAACGATCCGCCGCGGACGAACTGCTCCGCGCAATCCGGATCGTGAAGCAGGGCGACACCTATCTCGATCCCGCCATTGCCGAGAAGGCGTCGATGGCTGCCCCTCATTCGTACGCAGTCGCCGGCAATGATGGCGGCGAGCTTAGCCGACGAGAAGAAGACGTGCTGAAACTCGTGGCTCAAGGACTCAGCAACAAGCAAATTGCCGGCCAACTGGAGGTCAGCATCAAAACTGTCGAGACCTACAAGTCGCGCGCGTCCGAAAAGAAGGGACTTCGTAGCCGGGCGGATATCGTCCGTTATGGCGTCCAGCACGGCTGGCTTGCCGCTCCAAACTGAACGACGCCCGCCGAACTATTTCGGTAACCTGGAGGGGATGCCACCCGTTACGTCACTCAACGGCACGCAGCTCTTCTTGCGCCGATGATTTTTCGGTGCACCTTGCACCTTCAACACCTTACCCGCCGAGCAAGAGCCGTCGTTTACGTAGATGGTGGAGTATGGATCCATCATCAGGGGTTCGTATGAGTGAATTTTCTGGGCAGAGGACGGCTGCGAAATAACCAGGGTAACGACAAGCACGGTCAGGCCGACCGGTCTCTGCAGGACGTGCCGCAAACCCGAAGGGACGGCTTTGACGGCCGATCTCCTCATGGCTCAGTCGCACTTTGCAGCTTGGAAAAATCTGGCAGCCGGCGGTTCGCCCCGCGATTTACCGTGAATTACATCAGTCACCGGAATAAGATGGCGCGCATACACTTCTTTCAGCTTCCGAATCATATCGACGTTCCCGGCCGACGAATCCAAGGCAAAACCTCCCTCTCTATGAACCAGCAGTCCCCCGGTACAAAGCCCTTCGAGAGCCCGTGCGGCTTCCGCTTCGCTGGTGTAAATCCGTGTCGCGACCTGACGCAGGCTCCAGTGCTTTTCCGGGCTGGACCAAATGAGAAGCAGGGCTTCAATTTGTGGCACGGTAGCGATGTATCTTATGATGAATTCCCGAACTTCATCGGGGACGCAGGGCTCTGGCATGCCTGGACTGCACGTCATGACCGAGGAGGCTTCCCGGAAGCCATGTGAATCAGCACTCACGAGCGGTCAAGGCTTGCGCCGGCTCTGACGTGCGGTCTTTCGATTCTCAGATGGGCCTCGGTCGCCTCGCATCGACGCCCTCGCTTCCATGCGTATTGCATTAGCTCAAACATCGGGCTGCCAATACCGTCTGCAAATCCCTGGCAAAAAGTGGTCAAGGCAAGGAATCGACGGCCCCCGGATTCTCGAACCATACTGCTGTCCATTCGCTTCATGTCTTCATGATCCCTTCAATCGGCGAAATCAGCATGGAAGATTCAGACATCTGGTCATGTCACTCGTCACGGCTGCTCTTGAATAGGCACGCTAACGCGCCGAGGGCGACGTCGGAGACGCTTTGCATCGGGTAAGGTCCTCCGTCGCATCGTGTCCCCTGGCTGGACTGCATGGGTTCCGTTGAAGCTCTGCCGAGCGGTCTCGTTGCGCGAATCGTTATGGCAGATCAGGCAAATCGCTCTGGATGTGAGCTGTCCGTTGACACCCACCCGTTCGTAACGGTGCGGCGTTCGCTCTGAACAAGGTTCGCAATAGGACAAAGGTCGATTCTCGCTTCGTTGGTCGTCAGACATTTTCAAGCCCCCCAAGAGTAACGAATTCAAGCCCTCAAGAGTGAACGAAGATGTGCCAGGCCGCGCCGTAGTGATGCCGGCGCTCCCGATGACGATATCCGATCCAACGCACGATCATGAATCGACCCACAGCGAACTTCGTTACCACTCGCTCGTCACAATGAATTCGACCGCCACAAATCCGAAAAGAACCACCGCCGACGTCAACGCCTGATTCCGAAGGTTTGAACTGGATATTCCCAGATTATAGTGGGCCAGGTGCGCCATCGAGTAGGCAACGATGGCCGCACCGCACAAAGCCAGCAGAAACACAACGACAAGGTCGCGGAATTTCTTCACGTTCGTCACCGATCAACACGTCTCTCTGCACATGGCCAGACACCGCGTCCGCACTCCAATGCAGCGCCAAATCCGGGCGGCACCACCATAATGCGATGACGCTCTTCGCAATGTCAGGAAAAACCTGTCATGGGCTGTCGGCTAATGCTGATAATGAATGCTGGTCGACAAATCGACTACCGCCAAAAGATGGCCATGAAGGCCGCACAAGAATCACGTCCAGGGAGGGGAAAGGCCGCCGCGAGGCGGCTTTTCCTTGACGCGAGCATTTTTCGGGATTTTCCGGGCGGGAGCCGTCGAGTCCGATCAGGTTTGGCGGCCAAGTTGCGGAAGTAGACGAGGGGATTCCAATGGGGCACGGCGTACGGTTGGCCTGCGGCGCATTGTTGCTGGCGGGACTGGCACCGGTTCTCGGCGGTTGCAGCGAGGCCACTTCCGCCAACGCCGCAACCAAGAGCGCGGCCGAAGTGGGCATCGTCATCGCGAAGGCGCAGCCTCGCACCCTGGTTGATGAATTGCCGGGTCGCATCGTATCGACACGCGCTGCCGAAGTCCGGCCAAGGCTGTCCGGCATTGTTGTCGAACGCTTGTTTCATCAAGGGTCGGAAGTGAAGGCCGGTGACCCGCTCTATCGCATCGATCAAAAGGCGCTCGAGGTGGAACTGAAGGCCAATGAGGCGTCACTCGCCAAAGCGGCCGCTGTATTCCATCAGGCAGAGCAACATGCCAGGCGAATTACCATACTGGCGAACGACAAGGTCGTGCCGGAGGCGCAACGCGAGAAAGCAACCGGAGCGTTGCGTCAGGCCGAAGCGGAGGTTGCGTCGCGCAAAGCCGATGTCGCCCGTGCGCGTCTGAAGCTGAATTACGCAACCATCCGCGCGCCTATCGATGGCGTAATCGGCGCCGCGATGGTCAGCGAGGGCGCTCTGGTCGTTCAGAACGACTCCGTTCTCGCAACGATCCAGCAGCTCGACCCGGTCTACGCCGACTTCACGCAATCCGTGACAGAGATGAACAGGCTTCGGCGCTCGTTCGCCGACGGCGATCTGGACCAGATTGCGCCGATGACAGCCCGTATCCGGCTCGTCCTCGATGACGGAACTGTTTATTCAATGCCCGGCAGGTTGCTGTTCTCGGAAGCCAAGGTGGATGCCCATACCGGGCAGGTGACGATGCGCGCCAGATTTCCCAATCCAAAGCGGGAGTTGTTGCCCGGCATGTATGCGCGCGTGCTTATCGAACAGGGAATTGACAAAGACGCGATATCGGTGCCGCAGCAATCGGTGCAGCGTAACACCGCCGGAGGCAGCGAGGTGTTTGTGGTCAGGGACGATGGCCGTATCGCAACGCAACCGGTCCGCCTTGGTGAGATGCAAGGAGGATCGTGGCTTGTTAACGAGGGCCTGCAGGACGGCGATCGCGTGGTTGTGGACGGATTCCAAAAGTTTGCGCCAGGCGACAAGGTCAGGTCCGTGCCGGTCATCAATGAATCCGCATCGGCGGATGCCTCGCTCGGTCGCCGATAGTGCACACGTCGGCATTGCGGGGAGACGATCCGTCTTGATGCAGGTCAATGCCGCACTTCGGCGTTCCGGTCAGATGTTGCAGACAGCAACATGGAATTTTCGCTCAAACTGCTCAACGGTGGCGCCGGAAGTGTTGCTTCCTATCTGGCGGCTCATGTCCTGCTCTGCTTGCTGCCGGCCTTCTTCATCGCCGGAGCAATGGTGGCGCTGATCCCAAAGGCGAGCATCACGCGCTGGCTGGGACGCAACACGCCGGCCTATGTGTCATACCCGGCGGCAGCCTCGGCGGGCTCCCTGCTCGCCGTGTGCTCCTGCACGATCGTACCCTTGTTTGCAGGCATTTACCGCAAAGGCGCCGGCATCGGAACGGGCGGCCGACGGCAAGGCGCGGGAATCCGACGCCGGTCAAGGGTCCGAGCGTCTCAATCGGCGAAGCTTGCCTCGAACAGCTGGTGATGGGCCAGCGCCCAGGGCGGACGAAGCATGCCGAGCGCGCGCACGTCCTGCGACCATTGCCCGAACGGACTCGACCGGGAATAGCTCGCCCCTCCGATCGCCCTGGAGATCGACAGCAGCGAAGCCTCGGCGAGTTCGGCGATGGCGAGCTTGCCGCGCGCGACGCCGGGTGACGCTGCACCGCTCTCGATCGCGCGCGCCATGCCTTCGAAGGCCTGCTCCGCCAGCCAGATGTCGTTGACGGCCTTGGTCCAGCTCACCCGCTCGAATGCCGACATCCGCTCCGCGCGCGGCTGCAGACGCCGCCGGCCCTCGGCCAGCGCGGCATCGAGGATGCCCATGATCACGGAAGAGAACATGTAGCCGATGACCGGCAAGACCCGGGGGACCAGCTTGAGGGCGCCGCCGAGTTGAGCGTGTCGCTCGACGGCGACACCGTCGTAGCGAAACGCGTGGCTCTGCGTCGCGGCCATTCCGTGACCGTCCCACGCGCGCACCAGCGTGGCGCCGCGTGTGCCGTCCCATGGCAATTGCCTGGTATCGAGCAGGAAGATGTCGGGCGTCGTCTCTCCCATGGGGACGGCAATTGTCATCATGAAAGAGGTCACGCCGGATCCGCTGCCCATCTGCTTGTCGCCGGTCAGGCGCCAGGCGCCGTCGCCTGCTTTTTCCGCGGTCGCCCGGGTCGCCATCAGGTCGCCGCCGCCGCCCGGCTCGGAGGAAATGGTGCCAAACCAATGCCCCGCCTTCGCCGCGGTCAGCACACGGTCACGCTGCTCGCGCCAGGCGTTCGGGTCGACCGGCGGTTCGACCGGCTCCTCGAGCCACAGCGCCAGCACGGTGGGATGCATGGTCGCCACCAGCGCCACCGAGGGATCGACCCGGGCGAGGGTGCGAAAAATCGCACCGGTCGGGCGCGTTGACCGCGCTCCACTATGCCACACCCCTCCCATCTCCTCCGGCACGCCGGTCAGGGTCAGGCCGGCGTCCCGCAGCGTCGCAAAATCCGCCTTGTCGAGCGCGCGCCGTTCCAGCCTCGCCGCCAGCTCGGGCGCCCATCCGGCTGCGACCGCCGCGATATTTTTCTGGACCAAGCTGATGTCCATAACCCTGTCCCCGTCTGCGACCATCATCGTAGTCCCTAGTTTGCCGGGCAACCACTGCGTTCGCGGAGGGAATGTCGGCTCTTCGGCGCGCAACTCGCTGTGCCCGCCCGTTCGCCTCGCCCTTCAGCCCACGGATGCGCCTGCCTTTGCCCGGCTGATTCCGAGGGCCAGAATGCGATGCAGCAGGCCGGGATAGTCAAGCCCGTCATGAAGGGCGGCTGTCGCGAACTCCTGGCTCTTCGCGATTTCGGGATTGGGATTGGCTTCGATGAAATACGGCGTGCCATCGGCAGCGAGGCGAAAGTCGATGCGTGCGTATCCATCGAGCTTCAGTATGCGGTAGATGCGTTTCGCTGTGCGCTGAATGCGGGCGGACACCTCCGGCGCAAGGCCCTCGGCCAGCCCGTCTACAATTCCGACGCGCTCCTGATAGCCGGGATCGTGCTTGGCCTTTTCGGTGGCGATCTGCCGTGCCCCCTGACCGCCCAAGCTGCCGAATTTCAATTCCCAGACCGGCAGCGCGCGCAGCCTGTTGTTGCCGAGCACGGCGACATAGAGTTCACGTCCCTCGATATACTGTTCGGCGATCGCGGCAGTACCGAGCCGCTCGTGAACGAACGCGACGCGCTCGGCGAGCTTCTCGTCCGTATCGACGATGGACGCTTGCGAGATGCCAAAGGATCCGTCCTCGCTCAGGCTCTTGACGATCAGCGGCAGCGCGAGGCGCGCCGGCCGTTTGACCTTGCGGCGCATCGGAAACACGGCAAAGGCCGGCACCGCGATCCGGCGATGGTGCACCAGCGTCTTGGACAGATCCTTGCCGCGGGCCAGGATCAGGCCGCGCGGGTTACAACCGGTATACGGGATCTTCATCAGCTCGAGATAGCTCGCGATGTGCTGGTCAAACACCGACTCGTTGTGGAACTCCTCCAGCAACGTGAACACGATATGCGGCTTGAAGCCTTCGATCGCGTCGCGCACCGGCTTGATTTCTTCCTGCACACCGAGCGGGCGAACGTCATGGCCGGCTGCGCGCAGCGTGCTGACGACGTCGAACTCGGTTTTCCACTTGTTGATTTCCTGCGCGGTGTATCCGTCGACGGACTCCGGCGGCATGAAGTCAGGATGCATCAGCACCAGAACGCGCAGGCGTC
>NZ_JAUSLT010000117.1 GCF_030646015.1 Bradyrhizobium sp. | reverse complement strand
GCCTGCCGATGGTATTGATGGGTGCACATCGGCGCGAAATTGTGGCGGCCGAACTTACGCGAACGACGCCATCTTCGGCAGATGAATCGGACGGCCGAGCGCCTGCTCCACCAGGTCGAAAGTATCGACCAGGATCCGGATGTTGAGCAGGCGGCCGGCCCTGAATTGCGCGAAGTGCGCGACCCGCAGGCTGAGCGGCTTGTCCGAATCCAGCGCGGTCAGCGAATAGCGCAGCATCGAGGCCGCCGAGTCCACGCCCAGCATGATGGTCTCGCGATCGAAGCGGTGCACCCGGACGTTGTGCGCGATCTGCCTGACGACGTCGACCACCGCTTCGCGGCCGCGGCGCGCGCCGAAGAAGGGGAACATGTCGATCGGACCATAAATGGTCCAGTCGACGTCGTCATCGATCAAGGCTTCGAGGTCTTCGAACCGGCGTTCATTGATCGCGCGATGCAACGCGCGCGAAAAACGCCAGAGACTGTGCTCTGTCATTTGATGTAGGTCCTGAAACTCTGGAATTGGCAAAAACAGCATATGGCCGCAATGAGCGTCATTCGCGACGCCTGGCTCAGATGCTGCACTTCGTTGTTGGCATTACAAATACAAGACTTTGACTAAAACTCAACGGACATTTTTGCATTGCACAAATGCGGCTTGTTCCACTTGTTTACCGGTCGCGCCGGCGCGCCGGCTCCTGCTCGATGGCGATTTCGGCATCGCGAATCGCGATCACGCCGAACAGCAGCGCGCCGCCCGCCGATCGCGGCCCCCAGCGGCATGAAGGTGAAGAACACCAGCATCCCGCTATAGCCTTCAAAATTCGAGGTTTTGAAGAATTCCACCCAGGCGAGCCCGGCGCCGATTCCAAGTGCCGCGCCGCCCAGCGCCCCCAACAACAGGCCGAGCAGGACAAGCAACGCAATTTTCATGGATGTGGTTTCTTTGTGTCGGTGGCCGCAAAACCTCGTGATGGGTCGCGGCAGGGTGCGGGAAGGTTCAATGCGGCGGTCGCGAATAAAATGCCAGCCGCACGCCAGGGGCAGCAGCGCTCAGCTGTTCCCGGGTTTGGTATCGGCCAGAACCGCGGCGACGTCGCGCTCCAGCACCTGCTGCACCAGGTCGAAGGAATCGATGACCTCGCGGATCTGCGTGATGCGGCCGTCGCGAAAGGTGAAAAAAATCGCGATGTCGAACTGCACGATTCGGTCGTTGCCGCTCTTGCGGAAGAACGCCCGCACCAGCGCGGCGACCTTGTCGCCTTCGGCGACGATATAGGGCAGCTCGTAGCGCATGCTGGAATAGCGGGTGTGGACGGTCTGCCACATCTCCCGGATCTGCGCCTTGCCCTGGCGGTGGCCCAGATGCGGCAGGATATCGATCGGCGCGGCCGCCATGTAATCGATGTCGTCGCTGAGGCGGGCCAGCGCGCCCTCGAGATCGCGGGAGTAGAACGCGTCGAACAGATTCAGCACTCGCTGCCGGTTGATTTGCTCGATCATTGTCTTCTCCGCCGGTGTTGCGTCGGACTCGCGCTTGCCGCTCGACTAGAGCTCGACTAGATCCTGCGCGGCTTGTTCCCGGCCAGATCCGCGGCGACGTCGCGTTCGAGCACCTGCTGAACCAGATCGAATGTGTCCATGACTTCGCGGATCTGCGCGATCCGGCCGCCGCGAAAGGCGTAAAACGCCGCGATATCGATCTGGATCGTCCGGTCGTTGTCCCGCTTGTGGAGGAATGCGCGAACCTTCGCCGCGACCTTGTCGCCTTCGGTAACGATGGTGGTCATCTCGTAGCGCATGCCGGAATAGCGGCTGTAGATTGTGCTCCACATTTCCCGCATCGCGGCCTTGCCGTGCCGGTGGCCCATATGCGGCATGATGTCGATGGGGACGTTGGCGACGAAATCGACGTCGTCGGTGCAGCAGGCCAGTGCGCCCTCGATATCGCGGGAGTAGAACGCATCGAGAAAATTCCGCACACGTTGCCCGTTGAGTTGCTCGACCAATGTTTTTTCCCCGCCGGTGTCGCGCCCGACTCGCATCGCCCCGTTCCATTGTGGACGGAATTTCGTCGTTATCAATCGGCAATAAGTTCCGACCGTTTGACGTGCGCGGAGTGGAATGGGTTCACAACTCAGGGATGTATTTTGGTTGTATTTAGGGATTTCTTCCCGAAACACGCGAGCGGCAATCGCGACGCGGCGGCAGGGGAATTCGGGCCGGCGGCGCAGCGCCGCAGGCGCGCAACGCCGTCATGACCGACACCGATGCGCCGCGCCCTGCAATAGGGGCTGAAACCGGGGTCTAGCTCTTCTTGTTCGGGCTCTGCCCGGCGGGGGTCTTGCCGGCCGCGAACGGATTGACCGGCGCGGCGCCGCCCTTCTTGAGATTCTTGTCGGCCTTCGGTTTCTTCTTTTCCTTGTTGCTGCGCATCTGACCCTTGGCCATGACCATCTCCCCTGGCGCCCGGTTGAAAGACTCGGCGCGGCGGCAGACTAGCAAAGGCGCGGGCGTTTGTATGCAAGCGGCGGAAACCGCAGCGCGGTCGATTTATTCCGCACGCCCCGCCGGGCAAATCTTCGCTTGCCGGACTTGCCCGCGGCTCCGCAGCCCGTATCCTCCGGGCGCAGGAGGGCGGCCGTCAAAGTCCCTCCGCTTCCGGGAGAAGACCATGAAACGCATCGCCTGTCTCGTCGCCGCCGGCTTGTGGCTGTCGCTGCCCGCCATGGCCCATACGCCGCAGCAGCCGCCGCACCAAACCTTCGCCGAGGGCGACCTCAAGCTGGAAAGCGGCGAGGCGATCAGGGATTTTGCGATCTCCTACGTCACCCACGGCACGCTGAACGCCAAAAAATCCAACGCCATCCTGATGGTGACGGCGATCTCGGGCAACCACCACCGGCTCGATTTCATGATCGGCCCCGGCAAGGCGCTCGACCCCGACAAGTATTTCATCGTCTGCACCGACGCCATCGCCAACGGGCTGACGACCTCGCCGAGCAACTCCACCGCGCAGCCTCGCATGAGCTTTCCGAAGTTTAGCATCCGCGACATGGTGGAATCGCAGTACCGGCTGATGAAGGAGAAATTCGGCATCGACCATGTCGTCGCCGTGGTCGGCCCATCGATGGGCGGCATGCAGGTGCTGCAATGGGGCGTCAGCTACCCCAACTACATGGACGCGCTGGTGGCGATGGTGCCGCTGGCGAAGACGCCGGCATGGACCGTGGCGGTGCTGGAAGCCTCGCGCAAGGCGATCATGACCGATCCGGCGTGGAAGGACGGCAATTATGACGCGCCGCCGGAGAAGGGCATCCGCTTGTGGCGCGACATTCTCAGTTTTCTTTCGGCGCGCACGCCGGAAATGTATTCGGCCCAGTTCAAGAACGGCATGGACGTGCTGCCCTGGCTGGAGGCGCAGGAAACCGCGCTGCTGAAGGCGTTCGACGCCAACAACTGGATCTACCAGACCTGGGCCTATGAGCGGCACGACGTCGGCACCACCAAAGGCTTTGACGGCGACACCGCGAAGGCGATGGCCTCGATCAAGGCGAAGACCCTGATCCTGACCGGCACCAAGGACCTGCTCAATCCGGAATTCGAACCGATCGAACTGGGCAAGAACATCCCGGGTGTGAAGATGATGACCATCAGCCCGGGCACCGTGACCGGCCACGCCTCGGCCGGCGGCGGCATGCCGGCGGATGTCGAATTCCTCAACCGCGAGACCGGCGCGTTTCTGGACGCGGTGACGGAAGGCGGGAAGAAGTTGAATTGAGCGAGTGTCCATCACCGCTCGTCATTGCCGGGCTTGACCCGGCAATCCAACCGCTTCGCGAGGGTAGGGTGGGCAAAGCGAAGCGTGCCCACCATCTTTGCCGAGCATCACATGGTGGGCACGGCGCGAAGCGAGCGCCTTTGCCCACCCTACGCCGCTACGCCGCTGTCCGAACTGCGGATCAACGGGCTTAGGTAAAGAAGCGCCAGTGAAAAGATGGCCGAAGTTCGTGGGTGAACGCGATTTTTAGCGTTTGCGTGCACTGCAAACCCGTTTCTCGCTTGAATTGTGAGCGTAGCCAGCCTTCTATGTTCGGCCTCAACTCTGGAGTCGAACTCCCAAGCGGAATTGTCGATTATGGCTGGAAATCGCCCACTTCTTCTCACGAGACTTTCCGAACGTCTGCACGGGCTGTTTGACGGGCTGATCAACCTAAATGATGTTGCCGGCAAGCCTGAGAAAGATATTGAGAATTTCTTTTTAACCAGATCATTAGCGGCATTATCGCTTATGGACGACGCCGATCTTCGACCGGATCAGGCCGCAATCTGCGTTACCGATGGCGGATCTGATGACGGTATTGATGGGCTCTACATAGATGAGAAAAAGAAGGTCATCTATTTTGTCCAAAGCAAGTGGCGTTCTGGAACCAAAGGAGTTGAGCTTTCGGACTTCACGAGATTTAGGGACGGCGTGAAAAGCGTCTTGGAATTGAAGTGGACAACCGACAACTCCAACCTTCATCCATTTATTCCAAAAATTGAAAATGCCCTAAAAGATATCGAGACTACACTCGTTATCATTCTGGCGCATAATCTCGCTACAGGGAACGCCTGAGGGGTTCGCTTCCAGCGTTACCAGGTCAAACAATACTCAAAACGACTTGAACGCTTCCGACTTCGTCGCTTTTGATCCGAATCAGGAGCGATTGAGACGTGAGGCGGTCCAGTTAGGCATCACGTATGCGTTTAGGAGAGGCGAGCCGGACCCGCCCCCTGGTTCGGGTTTCAATATTCGAACAGCGACAGTGGCTGCTGCCTGCGCTTCTGGCGATCTAAAATTGGCTGTCTCTGCGAAGCGTTACATCAGTGGCCTGTGGGATGATATTAAGAAGGAGCCGTATACAAAGCTCTTCAATGACGGCACGAGTGCCGCTTACCTATGGAATATTGTTCAATTAATGGCGGTCGTAGATGGAAAGTTGGCCGGGGAAGCAGACGAACTTGAGGGCAGGGAGCGCCTAATTGCTGTTCACGGCAATCGCTTCATTTTGTTTCGTGTCTTTTGTCTGATTGATTTGGAGGCGCTGAAGGACTCAAATTTCGATTTGGGATCCATGAAGATTACGTGCGAAAAGATGGCCGTCGAGATTCTGAACGCGATAATCCCTGCGATCAATGAGAAATTTCCCGACGCTTATCCGGGGAATGTCTTTAAGAATCAAGATCGCCAAGCTGAATTATTGGCAGCCATCTCATCGTAATCGCTATCGAATTGTCCTGATAGCTAGATCATGACGTTAGTCGTTTGGTGTCCTTTCCGCATGCCGACTAATGTTTGCTAAATAACATCACCGCTTCTTCCACCCACCCCGATGCCCCGGCGCACCGCCTGAGGATCGCGGCACCGGGCCGAATTCTGGCCCCGATTGTCGCGAGTCGGTGGGCTGGAAGATCTTGCTGCCGCTGCCTGCACCCGCGTCACCGAGGGAAGGTTTGCGCGGGCGTTTGCCGTCTGGACGGTAGGGCAGGGATTCCGCGGTGTGCATTTCGTCGAGATGGGGCTTGTGGACCTTTGAGCCCGTGCCCGGCGAAGATGACGATGCCGCCCGCGGCGTGTTGTTACCGCCGCGCTTCGATGAGCCCTTCGGCAAATTCGCCGACTCGCCGTATTTCTTCGTGCCGGCATAGGCGCCGGCTTTCGTCGCGACACCGCGCTGTTTGATCGTGGGGTCGTCGACCACGGCCAGTTCGGTCGCGCGCAGGCGTTTGACTTCGTCGCGCAGGCGGGCGGCTTCCTCGTAAGTGAGGTCGGCGGCGGCTTCGCGCATCCTGGCTTCGAGATCGCCGAGCACGGCCTCGAAATTGTGGCCGATGCTGATGACGTCGTCGGCCATGCCGCCGTCGCCGATTTCCACCAGCACATGGTCGCGCTCGTAGACGCTGTTCATGATGTCGCCGATGGATTTCTTGATGCTTTCGGGCGTGATGCCGTTGATGGTGTTGTATTCGACCTGCTTTTCGCGGCGCCGGTCGGTCTCGGCGATGGCGCGCTCCATCGAACCCGTGACCTGGTCGGCGTAGAGGATCACGCGGCCGTCGACGTTGCGCGCGGCGCGGCCGATGGTCTGCACCAGCGACGTCTCGCTGCGCAAAAAGCCTTCCTTGTCGGCATCGAGGATCGCGACCAGCGCGCATTCGGGAATGTCGAGGCCTTCGCGCAGCAAATTGATGCCGACCAGCGCGTCGAACGCGCCGAGGCGGAGATCGCGGATGATCTCGATGCGTTCGATGGTGTCGATGTCGCTGTGCATGTAGCGCACGCGGATGCCCTGCTCGTGCAAATATTCGGTGAGGTCCTCCGCCATCCGCTTTGTCAGCACGGTGATCAGGCTGCGATAGCCGGCATTGGCGGTGGCGCGGACTTCGCCGACGAGATCATCGACCTGGGTTCGGGCCGGGCGGATGTCGACCGGCGGATCGATCAGGCCGGTGGGGCGGATCACCTGTTCGACGAACACGCCGCCGCTCTCGTTCAGCTCCCACGCCGACGGGGTCGCCGACACCGCGACCGTTTGCGGGCGCATCATGTCCCATTCCTCGAACCGCAGCGGGCGGTTGTCCATGCAGGAGGGCAGACGGAAACCGTATTCCGCCAGCGTCGCCTTGCGCCGGAAGTCGCCTTTGAACATGCCGCCGATCTGCGGCACCGTGACGTGGCTTTCGTCGGCGAAAACCAGCGCATTGTCGGGGACATATTCGAACAGCGTCGGCGGCGGCTCGCCGGGTCGGCGGCCCGTGAGGTAGCGCGAATAGTTCTCGATGCCCGCGCAGGAGCCGGTGGCTTCCATCATTTCGAGATCGAAGGTGGTGCGCTGCTCCAGCCGCTGCGCTTCCAAGAGGCGGCCCTGGTCGTGCAGCTGGTCCAGCCGCCATTTCAGTTCCGACTTGATCGACTTGATCGCCTGCACCAGCGTCGGCCGCGGCGTCACGTAATGCGAGTTGGCGTAGATCTTGATGAATTCGAGGTCGTCCTGGCGGTGGCCGGTGAGCGGATCGAACTCCTCGATGTTCTCCACGGTATCGCCGAACAGGTTCACGCGCCAGGCGCGGTCTTCATAGTGGGCCGGGAAAATGTCGATGACGTCGCCGCGCACCCGAAAGGTGCCGCGGGTAAAATCGGCTTGCGTGCGTTTGTATTGCAGCGCCACCAGGTCGGCGATCAACTGGCGCTGGTCGATGCGCTCGCCCTTCTTCAGCGCAAAGGTCATCGCGGTGTAGGTTTCGACCGAGCCGATACCGTAGATGCACGACACCGAGGCGACGATGATGACGTCGTCGCGCTCCAAGAGCGCCCGCGTCGCCGAATGGCGCATGCGGTCGATCTGCTCGTTGATCGAGGAATCCTTCTCGATATAGGTGTCGGTCCGCGGCACATAGGCCTCGGGCTGGTAGTAGTCGTAGTAGGAGACAAAATACTCGACGGCGTTGTCGGGAAAAAAGCTCTTGAACTCGCCGTAGAGCTGCGCCGCCAGCGTCTTGTTCGGCGCGAGAATGATGGCGGGCCGCTGCGTCGCCTCGATCACCTTGGCCATCGTATACGTCTTGCCGGAGCCGGTGACACCGAGCAGTACCTGGGTGCGGTCGTTGCGCGCGATGCCCTCGACCAGTTCCTTGATCGCGGTCGGCTGGTCGCCCTTCGGCTCGTATTCGGATTTGATGACGAAGCGGACGCCGCCCTCGGATTTTTCCGGGCGCGGCGGGCGATGCGGGGTCCAGATCTTGACCTGGCCGTCCTCGCCCTTGAATTCGGGACGGCCGTCGCGGATCAGGCTTTCCAGCGCGTCCGCGGTGGCGGCGACGCCGAGCGCCTCCATCTTGTTGCGCGGCGGCCGCGCCAATGCGGCGAGGTCTTCCTCCTCGGTGGTGAAGCCGAGCTGCTTTGCCAGTTCCGGATCGAGGGTGGGGATGGTGGCGGATGTGCCGTAGTTGGCGGGCGCGAATTCGCGCTGCGGGGATTCGCCGAGGCCTTCTTCTCCCCTCCCTCCGCGCGCCCTGGCGCGTGGCGGGGAGGGGTCGGGGGTGGGGGGTCTATCGGCTGGAGCCGCTGCATCGGTGAATGCCGCGCCACCCCCCACCCCCGACCCCTCCCCGCCATCCGCCTTCGCCCAAGGGCTACGGCGGACGGGGGGAGGGGAGGAAGATGACACATCGCGCTTCGCCACATCGTCGCTGCTGCCGCGCGTCGACGCCCGCGCGCGATGCAGCGCGGCCTCGCCGCCGGAGCGGCGGTCTTTCGAATTATCCGGCGGCGGCCGCAATCCGGTGCCCGAACCCATGCCGGCATCGCCGCGGTTGATCGCGGGATTGAGCAGTTCCGCCAGCGCAGGGCCGATTGGCTGCACATCGGGTCGATGGGCCTTGGATTTCGGGGTTTTCGAGGGCTTTTTGGGATTGTCTGGATTCTTCGCCATGGCACGAATATGGGATGAGTCCGGCTGACATAAAAGGGCAAAGAGCCCTCGAGAGCCGTTGGGGAAAACGCGGATGAAAAGTCTTCTCAGGACGGTGGCATTGCTTGCCTCGTTCACCGTCGGTTCGCTGCATTGTCAGCAGGTGTCAGCACAGACCAAGGACGCGGAACCGGCGACACGCGCGGCCAACGATGCCTTTGTGAAATCGCTGCCGTTTGCCGATCGCGCCGATTTCGACGACGCCAGGCGTGGTTTCATCGCGACGCTCGGGGATGGTGTGGTGGCGGGCGTTGGCGGCAAGCCGGCCTGGGACTTGAGGCCTTACGCGTTTCTGCAGAAGGACGCGGTGCCGGCGACCGTCAATCCCAGCCTGTGGCGGCAGGCGCAGCTCAACGCGCTCAACGGCCTGTTCAAGGTGACCGATCGCGTCTACCAGGTGCGCGGTCTCGATCTCGCCAATCTCACCATCATCGAGGGCGACAGCGGCCTGATCCTGATCGACCCCCTGCTGTCCAACGAGACCGCGAAGGCCGCGCTCGATCTCTATCTCGCCAACCGCCCCGCCAGGCCGGTTGCAGCCGTGATCTATTCCCATAGCCACATCGATCATTTCGGCGGCGCCAAAGGCGTGATGTCGGCCGAGGACGCCGCCTCCGGCAAGGTCAAGGTGATTGCGCCGGACGGATTCATGGAGCACGCGGTGGCGGAAAACGTCATCGCCGGCAACGCCATGAGCCGCCGCGCACAATACATGTACGGCCTGCCGCTGCCGATCAATGAACGCGGGCAGGTCGATGAGGGCCTCGGCAAGGCGCTGTCGAAAGGCACGATCTCGCTGATCGCGCCGAACGACCTGATCAGGCAGGCCTACGAGACCCGCGTGATCGACGGCGTCGAGATCGAGTTTCATCTGGTGCCGGGCTCCGAAGCGCCGGCGGAGATGATCATGTACTTTCCGCAGTTCAAGGTCTTGAACATGGCGGAGGACGCCACCCACAACATGCACAATCTCTACACCCTGCGCGGCGCGCAGATCCGCGACGGCCGGCTGTGGTCGCGCTACCTCAACGAGGCGATCGAACGCTACGGCGACAGGACCGATGCCGTGATCGCGCAGCATCACTGGCCGATGTGGGGCAACGCACGCATCGTCGCGTTCCTGAAAAAACAGCGCGATCTCTACAAGTTCATCCACGACCAGACCGTGCGGCTGCTCAATCACGGCCTGACGCCGACCGAGATCGCGGAGAAGCTGAAATTGCCGGCGAGCCTGGCCGGCGAATGGTCGGCGCGCGGCTATTACGGCACGCTGAGCCACAATGCCAAGGCGGTCTATCAGTTCTATCTCGGCTGGTACGACGCCAATCCCGCCGATCTCAATCCGCTGCCGCGGGTGGAAACCGCGCGAAAGCAGGTCGAATATATGGGCGGGGCCGAGGCGGTGCTGAAGCGCGCCCGCGCCGATTTCGCGGCCGGGCAATATCGCTGGGTGGCTGGTGTCACCAGCCAGCTGGTGTTCGCCGATCCCGCCAACAAGGCCGCGCGCGAGCTCGGCGCCGATGCGCTGGAACAACTGGGCTATCAGAGCGAGGCCGCGACCTGGCGCAACGCCTATCTGCTCGGCGCCGCCGAATTGCGCGGCGGCGTGCCTGCGGCGCAGGGCGGATCGACCGCGAATGCCGAACTGCTGAAGGGCGTCTCGATCGACCTCGCTTTCGATTTTCTCGGCGTCCGGCTCAACGCGGCGAAGGCCGAGGGCAAGCGCATCGTGATCAACTGGACGTTTACCGACCGCAACGAGACCTATGTGATGAACCTGGAGAACTCGGCGCTGACGCACCGCGCAGGCCCGCTCGACGCCAATGCCGACGCCGGCGTCAAGCTGACCCGCGCCGCGCTCGACGCCATTACGCTGAAGCAGCGCAGCTTCGTCGGCAGCATCCTCACCGGCGACGTCTCGGTCTCGGGCAATCCCCTGAAACTGCGCGAGCTGTTCGGGCTGCTCGACGATTTCACGCCGGATTTCGAAATTGTCGAGCCGAGAAAGGTGATGGTGGACTAGCAGGCGGACGGCCGCGCGGCCGATCTCAGGTTGCGCAGCGCATTGATGAGTCTTTCTGAATGCGCGGCTGCGGCGGTGATGCGGCGACATCAGGAACATTTGGGATTGACCGAGGTACCCATTGAGGCCGACGATAGCGCGGTCCAGAGGGCAATCCATGAGGTTGTCGACTCGACTGACGATTGCGATGGTCGCGCTGGTGGTGCTGGCGACGGCTGCCGTGGGCGTGCTGACCTACCGCAATATAGCGGCGTTTGCCCTGCCCCGGGCATTGGAGCGGCTTGACACCCACGCCTATCTGCTCGGCAGCGAGCTCGCGGCCTCGGTTCGCGGCGCACGCGCCGACGTGATCGGCTTTCGTTCCGCTGTCGCCGTCAGCGACATCATGGCGGCGCACCTCCGTCGCGGAACAGATCCGGCCGCTGCCGCCACCGAGGCGGAGGCGCGGCGGCGGATGGCCCAGCGCTACGCGGTGGAACTTGCCACCAAGCCGAATTACTACGCGTTTCGAATCATCGGGGTAGACGACGACGGGCGCGAACTGGTGCGGGTCGACCGTTCCGGCCCCGATGGCGCCATACGCATCGTTCCGGACGACGAGTTGCGGCGGGAGGGCGATCGAGTCGCCTTTACCGAAACGATCCGGCTGCCCGCCGGCGAAGTCTATGTCTCCCCGGTCAATCTCAGTCAACGCAACGGCGAGATCGAGACGCCGCACGTGCCGGTGATGCGGGTCGCAACGCCGATACACACGCCGGACGGCAAGCCGTTCGCGATCGTGATCATCAAGGTCGATATGCGATCGACCTTCGACCGGATCCGCTCCAACCCGATCGACGGCGGCCGCAGCTACGTCGTCAATAATCAGGGCGGCTATCTCGTTCATCCCGACCGGGATCGCGAGTTCGGCTTCATCGTCGGCAAGCCCGCGCATATCCAGGACGAGTTTCCGGATTTCCCGAAACTACTCGCGAGCGGCGATACCACGCCCCGCGTGATGCAGGACCGGGCCGGCAATCGCTTCGGGGTCGGGTTGGCGATCCAGCGGCTGGCGGACGGTCCGCGAATTGCGGTGATCCAGGCGGTGCCGTATTCGGACCTGATGGCAACGACATCGGCGGTTCGCGACGCCAGCCTGCTGGCTGGACTGGGTGCGGCGTCCTTGGCCTTCCTGCTCGCCGTCATCGTGGCCCGCTCGCTGACGCGGCCATTGGTGCAGATGACCAAGGCGGTCGCGGGTTTTACCCGCGGCGAGACGATCGCGCTGCCGACCGGAGGAGGCCAGGAGATCGGGGCGCTGACCCAGGCGTTCGCGGATATGGCGGCCGAGTCGCGCGCCAAGACGGCGGCGCTCAACCAGGAGATCGAGGAGCACCGTCGCACCGTCGAGGAACTGCGCGAAAGCGAGCGGATGGCGCGGGACGTCATCGCCAACGCCTTTGAAGCCGTTATCCAGACCGACGACGCCAGTCACGTTCTCGAATGGAATCCGCAGGCCGAGGCGATCTTCGGATGGTCGCGGCAGGAGGCGCTGGGGCAGTATCTGCCGACGCTGCTGCTGTCGGACGCGCTACTGCCATACTGCCAGGAGATGAAGGAGCGGCTGCTGCGCAACGCCGCCGATGCCGCGGCCGGCGAGCGCTTTGAAATCAGGGCCAAGCGGAAGGATGGAAGCACCGTCAAGATCGAGGCGTCGCTGAACGCGCTTCGCCGCCGCGGCGGCCACGTGTTCAATTTGTTCGCGAGGGACCTGACGCAAAGGATCGCGGCGGAGGAGCAGCTGCGGCAGGCCCAGAAGATGGAGGCGCTCGGCCAGCTCACCGGCGGCATCGCGCATGACTTCAACAATGTGCTCACCGTGATCTCCGGCACCATCGAAATTCTCGCCGAGGAGGTATCCGCCAAGCCGGAAGCGGCGGCCGTCGCCAAATTGATCAGCGAGGCGGCCGACCGCGGCGCGGAACTGACCTCGCATCTGCTCGCCTTCGCCCGCAAGCAGCCGCTGCAACCGCGCGAGATCGACGTCAACCGCCTGATCGTCGAGTCGGCCAAGCTGTTCCGGCCGACACTCGGCGCGCAGATCGAGATCGAATCGATGCTGACGGATTCGGTCTGGACCGCCCTGGTCGATCCCGGCCAGCTCAGTTCCGCGCTGCTCAATCTGGCGATCAACGCCCGCGATGCGATGCCGGAAGGCGGCAAGCTGACGCTGGAGACCCGCAACGTCACCTTCGACGCGCATTTTGCCGCCGCCATCGGCGACCTCAAGCCCGGGAATTATGTGATGATCGCGGTGAGCGACACCGGTACCGGGATTCCGGAAGCGATCCGCGACAAGATATTCGATCCGTTCTTTTCGACCAAGCAGGTGGGCAAGGGAACCGGACTGGGCTTGAGCATGGTCTACGGCTTCGTCAAGCAATCCGGCGGACACATCAAGGTCTACAGCGAGGAGGGCTACGGCACGACGTTCAAGCTCTATCTGCCGCAGGCGGATGCCCCGCCGGAACGGATCGCGGAAGAGCTGTCCAGCTCCGGGATCGAGCGCGGCGAGGAGACCATCCTGGTCGTCGAGGACGACCCGCTGGTGCGCGCCTACGTCAACACCCAGTTGCAGAGCCTCGGCTACAAGACGCTGTCGGCCGCTAACGGCGTCGAAGCCCTTGCGATCGTCGATAGTGGTGCTGCCTTCGACCTGCTGTTCACCGATATCATCATGCCCGGCGGGCTGAACGGCCGGCAACTCGCCGCGGAGGTAGCGTCGCGGCGTCCGTCGCTGCGGGTGCTGTTCACGTCGGGCTATACCGAGAATGCCATCATCCATCATGGCAGACTGGATCTCGGCGTCCTGCTGCTGGCCAAGCCCTACCGCAAACAGGACCTTGCGCGCATGCTTCGGGTGGCCCTGACCTCGGCCGGAATCCTCCCGGCCGCGAAGCCGCCGGCTGAAGCGCAACGCTGATGCGCGAGGCTGAAGCCGGACATCGCGGCGGCGCGATCGCCGATGCTGGTCTCTTGTCCGCGACTGTGGCATTCATCCAGAATACCGGAATGCCAAAACATCGAGGAGACCACGTGGCCGCTGAAATCAATCCGCTTGCCGGCAAGATCGTCGAACCCCGGATGCTGGCAAACGTGCCGCGGCTGGTGACGGCCTATTTTGCCGGCAAGCCCGACCCGTCGTTTCCGGCGCAACGCGTGGCGTTCGGCACTTCGGGGCATCGCGGCTCCGCGCTCAATCACGCCTTCAACGAGGCGCATATCCTGGCGATCAGCCAGGCGCTGTGCGATCACCGCAAACGCAGCGGCATCGATGGGCCTGTCTTCGTCGGCATCGACACCCACGCACTGGCCGAGCCGGCGCTGGCGAGCGCGCTCGAAGTGTTCGCGGCCAACGGCGTCGAGGTGATGATCGACGCGGATGACGGCTATACGCCGACGCCGGTGATCTCGCATGCCATCCTCACCTACAACAAGGGCCGTGAAAAAGGCCTTGCCGACGGCGTCGTGATCACGCCGTCGCATAACCCGCCGGAAGACGGCGGGTTCAAATACAATCCGCCCAATGGCGGACCGGCGGATACCGACATCACCTCGGGAATCGAGCGCGCCGCCAACGGCTTCCTGGAAGACGCGCTGCGCGGCGTCAAACGCATCCCCTATGACCGCGCGCGCCAGGCGGCTTGCGTTCACCGCCACGATTTCATCGGGCCCTATGTCGCCGACCTCGGCAACGTCATCGACATGGAGGCGATCCGTTCCTCCGGCGTTCGCATTGGCATCGACCCGTTGGGCGGCGCCGGCGTGCGCTACTGGCAGCCGATCATCGCGCGCTACGGTCTTGCCGCGACCATCGTCAGCGATGCGGTCGATCCGACGTTTCGCTTCATGACGCTCGACTGGGACGGCAAGATCCGGATGGACTGCTCCTCGCCTTACGCGATGGCGCGGCTGATCGGCATGCGCGACCGGTTCGATGTCGCCTTTGCCAACGACACCGACGCCGATCGGCACGGCATCGTGACCGGCTCGAACGGGCTGATGAACCCGAACCATTACCTCGCCGCATCGATCGCCTATCTGTTTCAAAACCGTCCGCAATGGCGCGGCGACAGCGCGGTGGGCAAGACCATCGTCTCCAGCGCGATCATCGATCGCGTCGCGAAAAAGCTCGGCCGCGGGCTGGTCGAAACCCCCGTCGGGTTCAAATGGTTCGTCGACGGCCTCAGCGACGGCGCGTTCGGCTTCGCCGGCGAGGAAAGCGCCGGCGCCTCGTTCCTGCGCAGGGACGGCTCGGTCTGGACCACCGACAAGGACGGTATCATCTTGGGACTGCTGGCCGCCGAGATGACGGCGCGCACCAAATCCGATCCCAGCCAGTTGTTCACGAAGCTGACCGACGAACTCGGCATGCCCTACTACGAGCGGATCGACGCGCCGGCGACATCGGTTCAGAAGAATCTCCTGAAGGCGTTGTCGCCTGAGAAGCTGGCGATGGCGGAACTGGCCGGCGAGCCGGTTCGCGCGGCGTTCACCGCGGCACCCGGCAACGGCCAGCCGTTCGGCGGCATCAAGGTGACGTCAGACAGCGGATGGTTCGCGGCGCGGCCGTCGGGCACCGAGGATGTCTACAAGATCTATGCGGAGAGCTTTCGCAGCGAAAAGCACCTGCGGCAGATCCAGGACGAGGCCCAGCGCGCCATCGCGCATGCATTCGAGGTCGGTGGCTGAGGGTCCGTAGCCCGGATGAAGCCAGAGGTCGGCGCGAAGCGCCTCCCGATGGCGTAATCCGGGTTTTCTGGCACCGCTCCCGGATTGCGTCCTAGGGTAACGCCGAAGGCGTGACCCAAGGCCTCCATCCGGGCTACGAGGTGATGCTACGCCGTGTGCGGCAACGGCGCGGGCTTGACGATATCCAGATGGATCCCGCCGCACTCGGTGCATTGCATGGCCCAGTATTCGGACCCCGCCCGCCCGGCGATGACGCTCAGCACCGCCAGTTCGGCATCGCATTGCGGACAAAAGCACATAACCGTGGGGGAAGCTGACTGGGCCGATTGGAATTCGGAATCAAGCATGGGACGCTTACCTCTGGGTCAAATCACGCGGCCGACAGCTCCTGTTGCGGCACTTGCGCGACCGCGGCGTATCGGGTGAGCTTGAGGCGATCGATCTGGTTCTTGGCATCTGCTGCGGCGGACTCCGGATCGGGCCAGGCGAAGCCGATTTCAATCGCCGAAAACGCGACGCCGCCGACGATCATGGGATTGCGGTCCGGCCGCCTGAGCCTGGCGTGCCACAGGCCCCTGCCGGCCTGGTAACACTCGATGGCAAAGCCCTCGTAGGTCATCTCGTCACCCCAGCTACTCCTGGGACCGAGGGAAACACGCGCCGGCCAAGACGAATGTGAACCCGTTCACATTTCCGGCTATTTTTTCCGAACCCTGTCCCCGGCCGCGGGTCCGGCCGCTGCGCGCATGATCCAGCGCCGGAACGCGGCGAAATCGCGCTGCCCGGTCTGGAAGCTGCGATAGACCAGATACCATCGCATGCCCTTCGGCACCGTCAGCGCGAACGGCGCGACCAGCCGCCCGGCGGCGAGGTCGTCGTCGATATAGGGCCGGATGCCCATGGCGATCCCGAGCCCGTCGACGGCGGCCTGCAGGGCCTGGCCGTAAAACTGAAACTCCGGCCCGCGCGCGGTCACCCGCCCGACGCCCGATGCCTTCAGCCATGACGGCCAGTCATCGGGCGAATGGGCGACGCGCAGCAGGCTCTGCCCCTTGAGGTCGGCGGGCCGCTTCAACTGCTGCGCCAGCCGCGGCGCACACACCGGCAACAGATCGGCTGCGAACAGGGGCTCGGCGACCAGGCCCGGCCACTCGCCGTCGCCGAGCTTGATGCCGCAGCTCCAGTCGTCGCCGAACGGCGCCGCCGCCCCGCCGGTGGTGATGCGCACCTCGATATCGGGCTCCACTTTCCGAAAATCCGCCAGCCGCGGGATCAGCCAGCGCATGGCAAAGGTCGGACCGACGCCGATGGTCAGCACCCGGACGCCCGACGGCGCTGATACCTGCGCGGTCAGGCTCGCCAGCGCGTCGAAGATCGGCGTCAGCCCGCTCTGATAGGCGCGCCCCGCCGCCGTCGGCGCCAGCCGGTTGGCCTTGCGCTCGAACAGCGCGACGCCGAGCCGCTGTTCCAGAAGATGCACCATCCTGGAGACCGCCGCCGCCGACACGTTGAGCTCGGCTCCGGCGCCCGCAAAACTGCCGGTTCGCGCCGCGGCCTCGAACGCCTTGATACCGTTGAGAAAGAGCAGCCGCCGCATTTTACCCCGGGAGTTGCTACCCTCAGCAAAACTGATGCCAGGCCAAGCTAACTCAGTTTGCGCCGCCGGTACAGGCAAGGCAGATAGGGGGCGGAGATTCGCATGACGCCGCTTCTGATCGCCGCGCTCGGCTTGCTGATGGTCGCGACAGCGTTCCTGTCCGGCCTGTTCGGCATGGCCGGCGGGCTGATCCTGATCGGCGTGCTGCTGACCGTGCTGCCGCTGCCGTCGGCGATGGTGCTGCATGCGATCACGCAGATGGCGTCGAACGGCTGGCGCGCCTTCCTGTGGCGCGGCCACATCAGGTGGCGGCCGGTCGCGATCTACCTGATCGGCGCCGGGCTGGCGCTCGGCGCCTGGTCGATCACCCGCTACGTGCCGGACAAGCCGATCGCGCTGTTGCTGCTCGGCGTGACGCCGTTCATGGCGCGGCTGACGCCGAAGGGCCTGAAGCCCAATCCCGAGAGTATCGCGCAGGGCAGTTTTTATGGCTTCATCTGCATGGGGCTGATGCTGATGACCGGTGTCTCCGGCCCCCTGATGGACACCTTCTTTCTCGGCGGCAATTTCGGCCGCCGCGAGGTGGTCGCGACCAAGGCCGCCTGCCAGGTCGCCAGCCATTTTGTCAAACTGGTGTATTTCGGCGGCATCATTGATCAGGCCGCTACGCTCGATCCGTTGCTCGCCGTGATCGCGGTGGCGGCGTCGATGACCGGCACCACATTGGCGCGGCGCTTCCTCGAGGCCATGACCGACCTGCAATTCCGCACCTGGGCGGGACGGCTGATTACGGCGGTGGCCTGCTATTACATCATCTACGGAAGCTGGCTGCTGCTGGCGCCCTATTTCGAAAGCAAGGCGCTCGCCTTTTGAGGGAAGGAGATGGCGGATGGTCGACAGCACAGACCCGCTGGTGCTCGATCTCGTCGAATGGATCGCCCGGGAGCCACGGCTCTATTCCGAGGTGATCGAGACATGGCGCACCTCGTGCCCGCGCCTGACGATCTGGGAGGACGCGGTCGATCGCGGTTTTGTCACGCGCGAGATGGTTGCAGGAGCGGGTGTGAGAGTGGCGGTCACCGAGGGTGGCGCCATGTTGCTACGCGCGCATGGTCGCGCAGGCTGAAGTAGCCGCTAGAACGCGACCGTACTTCTCACACCAACCAGCGCCCCGCTCTTGATCGCCAGGTTCGGAGAAATCGGGTCCGGCACATGGCCGCCGGGATGGATGATGTATTGAAAGACCGGCTGCATGGTCCAGCCTGGCTTGATCTGGGCCTGGTAGCTGAGCTCGATCGTCATTTCGTAGGCCCGGATCGGGTGAGCGACGCCCGCGAACGCGATCAGGTCGTAGTCGAGTGCGCGGGCCCAATCGGACATTCTCGCATAGATGAAGGACGCGCCGAACTTGTCGTCGGGGCGGGCGGGGAGCATGCCGGCGAAGACGACGCCGCCGTCCAGGAAGAAGTTGACCAGGTTGCGATCGGACGGAGCCCCGGAAATGCGGCTGAAGACGCTGATGCCGCTGTCGGGGCCGCCGCCTTCGGGCCGGTATAGTTGCTGGTCGACGATGCCGTAGATGCCGCTGGTGCCGCGGAACTGGCGGGCCACGCCGTTACTGAGCGGATCCGCCAGCGAATGCCCCGCATGGTCGAATCTCAGATCATCGAATTTGCCGAAATGGTGCCAGCCGCCGAGCCGGAGCGTTCCCGCCAGCCCGCGGGATTCCTTGTCCTGATTGTAGCGATGCTGAATCTCGCCCATCAGAAGCGGCGGGTCGTTGACCCGGAAGTTGGTGCCGGTGCGGTTGACCGAGGCCTGATTGCCGGGATCGCCATTGTACAGTCCGACCAGCATCGACCAGTTCGCGCTGGCGTCGAACTTCCATCGGATGCCGGGGGTAGCGAGCGGGTAAGCCGGCCCGCCGCTCGGCACGTTGGCACCCATGATGGTGGGCCAATCGCTGCTGATGAACATCTTGCTGTAATCGCTGATGAAGAATTCCGCGTCGGTCGTCAGCTGTCCGATGCGGATACCGAAGCGGTCATCAAAGAACTTCTGTTCGAACCAAAGCTCCGACAGGCGTGTCGAGGAGAATGCCTCGATGTTGCTGATGGTGATCATGCTGGTGAAGTGCTCGTCGCGCGGGCCGGAGGTGCGGTGGATCTGAAAGGCATTGGAGAAGAAGCTCAGTCCCTGCCATCCGATCAGCTTCTCGAGGTTGGCGCTGACAGCCACTTCGAGCTTGCCGCCATACAGCGCGCCCTGGTGGATGCCGCCCGAGACGTTGCCGAGCGCTTCGCCGGTATAGACCACGCCATAGGTGACGCCGCGTTCGCTGAGCCATTTGCGGATACCGGCCGGGTCGCCGTTATCAGGCAAACTGGTTGCGATCGACGGGGACGGGATTCCGCCGGACGGCTCGGTCGCTTCCGCAAGGGCTGGGAACGCGCCGGCGACGACCGCGATTGCCAGTGAAATGCCCCTCAACGAGCGGCAGCCCAGCCATTTATGCGACTGCGACTTAATCGCAGAATTTGGCCGGATCCCGCCGAAGACGTTGAAATCGCACATGGTTTTCAAAACGGATTTCCCTAAATGCGAATAGATCGCAATAAGGATTGACACAGGTTCCCATTCCACGCAATCGTTCTTGCGATTAAGTCGCAACAGCAACTGGGTTTGGCGCGGCGGTGCTGCTATTCGGGACGCGGCCATGATTTGGAGAACAGGCGTATGAAGTCGAAGCCGATGAGCCGGTGGCGCGTGGCGACTGCCGTTGCTGCGGCGTGCGCTGCCGCCGTGCTGGCCGCTCCCGCGCAGGCGCAGTCCCGCAAGCCGTTTCGGGTCGTGACCACCTTCACGATCATCCAGGACATCGCGCAGAACGTCGCCGGCGACAAAGCCATCGTGGAATCGATCACCAAGCCGGGCGCCGAGATCCACGATTACCAGCCGACGCCGCTGGATATCGTGCGGGCGCAGGCGGCCGACCTCGTGCTGTGGAACGGTTTTAATCTCGAGCGCTGGTTCGAGAAATTCTTCGAGAACGTCAAGCAGGTGCCGAGCGTGGTCGTCACCGAAGGCATCGAGCCGATGGGGATCACCGAGGGTCCCTACAGCGGCAAGCCCAATCCACATGCCTGGATGTCGTCGTCCACGGCGCTGATCTATGTCGAGAACATCCGCAAGGCGCTGGTCAAATACGACCCTGATAACGCGGAAGCCTACACGAAGAACGCCGCGGCCTATTCGGCGCGGATCAAGGCGCTCGACGAGCCCTTGCGCAAGCGGCTCGAAGCCATCCCCGAAAACCAGCGCTGGCTGGTTTCCAGCGAAGGCGCCTTCAGCTACCTGACGCGCGATTACAAGCTGCGGGAAGCCTATCTGTGGCCGATCAATGCCGACGAGCAGGGCACGCCGCAGCAGGTCCGCAAAGTGATCGACCTCGTGCGCAAGAACAGGATTCCCGTCGTGTTCAGCGAGAGCACGATCTCCGACCGCGCCGCCAAGCAGGTCGCGCGCGAGACCGGCGCCCGCTATGGCGGCGTGCTCTATGTCGACTCGCTCAGCGCCGCCGGTGGTCCGGTCCCCACCTATCTGGATCTGCTAAATGTGACCGTCGAGACCATCGCGAAGGGATTCGGCAAGTGAACGCATCCGCGCCGTTCACCGGCATCGCGCCGGACAGGGCCAAGGGAGCTACATTCGGCTCCAGCATTTCCGTGCGCAATCTCACCGTCAGCTACGCCAACGGCCTGACCGCCGTGCATGACGCTTCCTTCGAGCTAGACCCCGGCACGATCTGCGCGCTGGTCGGTGTCAACGGCAGCGGAAAATCCACCATCTTCAAGGCGATCATGGGGTTCGTGCAGCCCGCGGCGGGGGAGGTGAGGCTGTGCGGTCTCAGCGTCAATGAAGCGCTGAAGAAGAACATCGTCGCCTATGTGCCGCAAAGCGAGGATGTCGACTGGAATTTTCCGGTGCTGGTCGAAACCGTGGTGATGATGGGCCGCTACGGGCACATGAACTTTCTGCGGATGCCGTCGCGCGCTGATCGCTACAAGGTCGACCAGGCGCTGGAGCGCGTCGGCATGAGCGCGTTCCGCCATCGCCAGATCGGCGAGTTGAGCGGCGGCCAGAAGAAGCGCGTCTTCCTGGCGCGCTCGCTGGCGCAGGAGGGCCGCATCATCCTGCTCGACGAGCCTTTTACGGGCATCGACGTCAAGACCGAAGCCGCCATCATCAGCCTGTTGCGCGAATTGCGGGCGGCCGGCCACCTCATGCTGGTCTCGACCCATAATCTCGGCAGCGTGCCGGAGTTCTGCGACCAGGTCGTTCTGATCAACCGCACGGTGCTGGCATCCGGCCCGACCGCGCAAGTCTTCACGCAAGGAAATCTCGAGCGCGCCTTCGGCGGCGTGCTGCGCAACTTCCAGCTCGGTGGCCCCGCGTTGCACGACGATGCCGACACCAGGCGGGTCACGGTGCTTACCGACGACGAGCGGCCGTTGGTGTTCTATGATCGCGCTGACTCCCCCAACAATACGAAGCCAGAGTGATGGAGCCATTCTTCGCCGAGCTGCTGGTCCCATTCAGCTACAATTACATGCTGAAGGCGATGTGGGTGAGCGCGCTGGTCGGCGGCGTCTGCGCCTTCCTCTCGGCCTATCTGATGCTCAAGGGCTGGTCGCTGATGGGCGACGCGCTGGCGCACTCCATCGTGCCCGGCGTCGCCGCGGCCTATATCGTCGGCGCACCGTTTGCGGTCGGCGCCTTCTTTGCCGGAATTCTCGCCGCCGGCGGCATGCAGTTCGTCAAGCTGAACTCGCGCCTGCGCGAGGACGCCGTCATCGGCCTGGTGTTCACGACCTTGTTCGCGCTCGGCCTGCTGATGGCGTCGATCTGGCCGACCTCGGTCAGCATCCAGACCATCGTGCTCGGCAACATCCTGGCGATCTCGGATGAAGACGTGGTCCAGGTCGCAATCATCGCGGCGGTCTCGCTCGCCATCCTGGCGGTGCTCTGGAAAGACCTGATGGTGACGTTCTTCGACGAGAACCATGCCCGCAGCATCGGGCTCAATACCAGGGCACTCAAGATATTGTTCTTCACCCTGCTGAGCGCCTGCACGGTCGCGGCGCTGCAGACCGTCGGCGCCTGTCTCGTCATCGCCATGGTCGTGACCCCCGGCGCCACCGCCTATCTGCTCACCGATCGCTTCGGCCGGCTGATCCTGATCAGCGTCGCGCTCGGCATGGTCACCAGCTTCGCCGGCGCCTACATCAGCTTCTTCCTCGATGGCGCCACCGGCGGTGTGATCGTCACCCTTCAGACGTTGTTGTTCATCGTGGCATTCTATTTCGCGCCCAAGCACGGCGTGATCGCCGCCCGCCGCCGGCGTCTCGCCGTCGTGGAGGCGGAAGCATGATGGCCGTGACCGAATGGATATCAGGGCCGCTGGCCTATCCCTTCATGCAGCGGGCGCTGCTGGTGTCGGTGATGGTGGCGGCGGTCTGCGCGGTGCTGTCCTGCTACCTCGTGCTCAAGGGCTGGTCGCTGATGGGCGACGCCATCTCGCATGCCGTGCTGCCGGGCATCGTGCTCGCCCATGTGCTGAACCTGCCGCTGGCGCTCGGCGCCTTCGCGGCCGGCCTGTCCTGCGCGCTGCTGACCGGCTATCTCAAGGAGAACAGCCGCGTGAAGGAGGACACGGTGATGGGAATCGTGTTTTCGGGGATGTTCGGGCTGGGGCTGGTGATCTTCACCAAGGTGGATACCGACCAGCATCTCAATCACATCCTGTTCGGCAATGTGCTGGGCGTGACCGCGCGGGACCTGATCGAAACCGCTCTCGTGGCCGGCGGCACGCTGCTGGTCGTGCTGGTCAAGCGGCGCGATCTCCTGCTCTATTGCTTCGATCCCAACCACGCCCGTTCGATCGGCCTGCCGGTGCGGGTCATGCATTATGGCCTGCTGGTGCTGCTGTCGCTCACCATCGTCGCCTCGCTGAAGGCGGTCGGCATCATTCTCGTCATCGCCATGCTGATAGCGCCGGGCGCCACGGCCTATCTTTTGACCGACAGTTTCGAGCGCATGCTGGTGATCGCGACCGCTACCGCCACCGTCTCGGCAGTATCAGGAACTCTCATCAGCTTCCACATCGACGGCGCCACCGGCGCCTGCATCGTGCTGACCCAGGCCCTATTCTTCATCCTGGCATTTTTGTTCGCGCCGAAACGCGGCATCCTGATGCGAACGCGGGTTGTTCCGGATGCGCCGCTTCCGGACGCGGACACCTAGCGCGATTCTCTGTTGCTTCATCCTGCGAGACGCATCGGCTTGCGATGCTTCGCTCCCCTCCCTCCGCGCGCCCTTGCGCGTGGCGGGGGGGGTCGGGGGTGGGGGGTGCTTCCGCAAATTCGCAGCCAGTCGAATCCGTTGATAGACCCCCCACCCCCGACCCCTCCCCGCCGCTTCGCGGAGGGAGGGGAGAAGAAAGCAAGCCAAACGGCTGCCATTGACTCCGCGTATCCGTTGCGGTGAAGTTCATGCAATCGCATCCAAATCGAGATCCGCGAGCAGGACAGGGTACGCGCCATGATCGACCTCTATTACTGGACCACGCCGAACGGCCACAAGATCACGATGTTTCTCGAAGAGACCGGGCTGAAATACAAGGTCATCCCCGTCAACATCGGCAAGGGCGAACAGTTCAAGCCGGAATTTCTGGCGATCGCGCCGAACAACCGCATCCCCGCGATGGTCGATCACGAGCCGAAGGGCGGGGGCAAGCCGATCTCGATCTTCGAATCCGGCGCGATGCTGCTCTATCTCGCCGAGAAGACCGGAAAATTCCTTCCCGCCGACCTCTACGGACGCTACGACGCGATCCAGTGGACGTTCTGGCAGATGGGCGGGCTCGGACCGATGGCCGGGCAGAACCACCACTTTCGAAACTACGCCGTGGAAAAAATCAAATACGCCATCGACCGCTATGTGAACGAGACCAACCGGCTCTATGGCGTGCTCAACAAGCGGCTGTCCGATCGCGAATTTATTGCCGGCGAATACTCGATCGCCGACATGGCGAGCTATCCCTGGGTGGTCGGTTACAAGAACCAGGGTCAGGAAATCGACGACTTCCCGCATCTGAAGCGCTGGCTCGAAACCATCCGCGAGCGGCCGGCCACGGTGCGCGCCTACGCCATGGCCAAGGAGATCAATCCGAATTTCGGCCAGCCGGTGAACCGCACCGAGGAAGAGCGCAGGATCTTGTTCGGCCAGACCGCGGCGGTGGTGCGGTAGCTCCGCAATCCCCGTAGCCCGGATGGAGCCCAATGGCCGGCGCGAAAGCGGCGGCCAATGGGCGCAATCCGGGGAGGTCGTTACACCGGCCCCGGATTACGCGATCGCCACGGCGCTCTCGCGCCGGCCGATCGCTCCATCCGGGCTACGGAGCTCCTCGCAATGACGACGTAGCCTATCGTCACCGCCCGCCGTAAACCGGCGGCCGGCGCGCGATCCAGGCGGCGAGGCCTTCGCCGAGGTCGTGGCTCGGCGCCACGCGGGCGAATTGCTCGCTCTCGACCTGCAGCCCCTCGGCAATGCCCATGTTCAAGCCACGCGTGACGGCGGTGATGATGCCGCCGACCGCCAGCGGTGAGTGGCGGATGATGCGTGCGGCGAGATCGTGCGCGGCCGGCAGCAGCTCGTCATGGGGCACCACTTTGTTAACCAGCCCGATTTCCAGCGCCCGCGACGGCGCGAACGGCTCGCCGGTGAGCAGCAATTCGAGCGCGCGCTTTCGACCCGCCAGCCGCGGCAGCCGCTGGGTGCCACCGAAGGTCGGCGGCATGCCCAATGCGATCTCCGGCTTGGCGAAGCGCGCCCGGTCGCTGGCGATGGCCAGGTGCACGGCCTCGGTGATCTCGCAGCCGCCGCCGAACGCGATGCCGTTGATCGCGGCGATCACGGGCTTCCTGAAGGCTTCGAGCCGTGCGGTCATGGCCTGGCCGCGCCGGACGAAGTCGCGGACCGCCGTATCGGTGCCGCGGCGAACGCTCGAGGAAAATTCATGGATGTCGGCCCCGGCGGAAAAGGCACGATCGCCGGCGCCGGTCAGAATGACCGCGCGCACACCGGCATCGCCCTCGATGCGGTCCAGCAGCGCCATCAGGCGGTCGATCAATTCGTAATTCAATGCGTTGAGCTTGTCAGGCCGGTTCAGCGTGACAAGGGCGATCCCGTCACTGACGTCGAGCAGCACTACCTCGGACATGTTCCGTCTCCCCAAAATCCATGGGCTCACCCTATGGGCCCTGGGTCGTTGAGTATATTCACTGGACGGTATACATGGGGGCATGGCACGGCCTGTTACCGATACACGTGAACGCATCATCGCCGCGGCGAGCAAGCTGTTTTACAGCGACGGCATCCGGGGCGTCAGCGTCGACGCGGTGGCGGCCAGGGCCGGGCTCACCAAGCGTACGCTCTATTATCACTTCCGGAGCAAGGACGACCTCGTGGCGGCCTATCTGGCCGCCCGCGATCAACCCAATCTCGCGCTGTTTCAGCGCTGGTTCGCCGAGACCGAAGGCGGATTGCCGGACAAGGTCGAGGGCATCTTTCGCAACCTCGCCCGCTCGGCGCGGCATCCGAAATGGAAGGGCTGCGGTTTCCTGCGCACGTCCGCCGAACTCGCCAACATGCCCGGCCATCCCGCGATCAAGATCGGCGCCGCGCACAAGAAGAAATTCGAAAACTGGCTGCGCGTGACCTTCGAGGCCGCAGGGATCGGCGAGGGATCACGGCTGGCCCGGCAGATCCTGCTGCTGCTGGACGGATCATTCGCCGTCGTGCTGCTGCATCGCGATCCCTCCTATATGGAGACGGCCGGCGAAGCCGCCCGTTCCCTGACGGAGCTGGCGTTGGCTGACGCCGTCAGCCCTTTGGAAACCCCACCGTCTGCGACAGCAGCACCTGATGGTCGTGGCCGAGGCCCAGCGCGTTGGCGATCGCCTCGCGGTCGATCCAGGCGCGGATGACGGTAGCAAGCCCGTTGCCGGCGGCGAACAGATAGACGTTTTGCGAGATCGCGCCGGCCGCGGCGGACGCAAAACTCTCGCGGCTCGCGACCGGCACCAGCATCATGCGGCCGTGGTCGGCGACGTAGACGAGGTCGAGCGGCGCCTCGTCGACGAAGTCCTGATAGCCGGTCACGCGCCGCAGATCGCTGCCCGCGACCAGCTGCAGTTCGTTCGCGGCGGCGTCGTAGAGATAGGCGCCGGAGGGCAGTGCGACATAGATGTCGATCTCCTGCGCATGCATCGCCGAAGGCGCCGTGCGTCCGCCATCCGGGCGGTTGACGCCGTTGGCGGCCCACAACAGGCTGGAGAGCATCGGCAGCGGCAATTCCTTGCGGGCGAACTCCCGTTCCGATCGCCGCTTCGCAATCGCCTCCATCAGCGGCATGCCGCCGGCCTTGTCGGGAGCGGGCAGCGCGATCTTCGGCACGGCGTCGCCTTGCGCCGGCTTGGGACGCAACCGCCCCATCGCGCCGAGCGCCAGCTTTGTCAGGGTATTCATCGTCACGGTCTCCTGTCACGCGTCGTCGGTTCGGAGGCTTGCGCCGGGGCATCGGAGTCCAGATTGGCCTCGATCAGCGCAGCATTGCCCTCGTTGATCATGGCTATCGCGCCAGCGGCGTCGGCTGCCCGCGCCTCGAACAACGCGCATTCCTCGACCTCGCCATCGATCATCATTCGCTGGGCGGTCCTGAAGCGAGCAAGCGCGGCGTCGCCCGAGGCGAACACCTTGAAATCGAAATCCTCATTGGGCCGTTTGAGACGGACCACGAACATGCTGACCTCCAGCGCGCGTCAAAAAGTAAATTAAACGCGGAATAGAGCAGGGGCGGCTTGTTCTAGATCAAGACTGACCGGGCGCGGCGAGCCGCCACAGCCGGACCTCATCCTGAGGAGCCGCGCATCTTTGCGCGGCGTCTCGAAGGATGGCACCAGGCGGCGTGCCAGATGGTTCGAGACGCGCGCCGGACAGCGCAAGGGCGCTGCCGGACGCGCTCCTCACCATGAGGGAGTTGGAAGTGCCGCTCCGGGCGCCGGCCGGGCTACCGGCTCGCAACCACCTGCGCCGCCTTGCGCAGACAATCCCGGCACAGGCAATCGCCGCCATCGACCGGCATCGGCAGCCGCACGGTTTCCTCGCTGCACCAGCACGGCCCTGACAGGCTGCACGAAAATTCCGTGCCGCAGCCGGCGCAGGCGAGGCGGCGCGAGGACGGGGCGGGGGTTTCCGGCCGGTTTGTCATCTACGCCTTCGTCATCCCGTCGATCTCCGCGATTTCTTCCGCGCTCAGCTTCCAGCCGATCGCCTTGACGTTCTGCTCGACCTGCTCGACGCGGGTGGCGCCGGCGATCACGCTCGATACCTGCGGCCGCGACGCCAGCCAGGAGAACGCCAGTTCCAGCATGCTGTGGCCGCGCTTCTGCGCAAAAGCCTGCAGCTTCTCGACGATGTCCTCGTTGCGCGGTGTGACGTAGCGGTCGCGCAGCGCGGGCGCCTTGGCGAAGCGGGTGTCGGCGGGGGCGGCGGCGCCGCGCTGGTACTTGCCGGTCAACAGGCCGCTGGCCAGCGGGAAGAACGGCAACAGCCCGAGCCTGTATTCCTGCGCGGCCGGCAGCAGATCCTTCTCGATGTCGCGCATCACCAGGCTGTATTCGTCCTGGCACGACACGAAGCGGTTGAGGCCCAGCTGCCGCGCGATCAACTCGGCCTCGGCGATGCGCCAGGCCGGGAAATTCGAATTGCCGAGGTAGCGCACCTTGCCCTGCCGCACCAGGTCGTCGAGCGCCCGCAGGCTCTCCTCGATCGGCGTCAGCGGATCGTAATCGTGCTGCTGGTAGAGGTCGATGTAGTCGGTCTTCAGCCGCTTCAGGCTGGCCTCGACCGCGGACATGATGTAGCGCCGCGAAGCGCCCTGCTTGGTGCCGTCCTGGCTCATCGGCTTGGAATATTTGGTCGCGAGCACGATGTCCTTGCGGCGGTCGCCGAGCACTTCGCCCAGCACGGTCTCGGAGCCGCCCATGCCGGCATAGATGTCGGCGGTATCGAACAGCGTGATGCCGAGGTCGATCGCCTTGTGGATCACCTTGCGCGAGGTTTCGAGATCCGTGCGCTGGCCGAAATTGTTGCAGCCGAGGCCGACGGCGGAGACACGCAGGCCGGAGCCGCCGAGATTGCGAATGTGCATGGATCGATCCTGTGGAGTGCGCGAGGCGGGATCGCATTGTGGCCTGCGGGCACCGGGCCCGCAAGATGCGCCGATGCTGCGCCGCGAAGGGCCGCCGCGGTCATGCGCCGCACCGATTGTTCGGCATCGCGGGTGATCGCCTTGCGGTCCGCGCTGATATCGTAGGCGACAGCCTGGCCCCAGCTCACGGTGACGTCGACGGCGCCCGATGCCAGCACGGCCAGCAGATGCGGGATCAGCTCGGCGTCGCCGTACCACGCCACCCGCTGGCGCAGGCCGCGGCCCATCGGCACACCGCCGAGGCTGCGATAGGCCAGCGACATCGGCTGCACGGTGACGTGGCTATGCTGCGAGTTGCCGAGCGCGTGATGCACCGCGCCGACCAGCGAGGAGCGGAACGGCAGCACCCGGATGCCGTCGCCCGAGGTGCCCTCGGCAAACAGCACCACGGCGTCGCCGCCGAGCAAGCGACCGGCGATTTCCCGGCTCGCCGCGCCGGTCTGATGCCGGGCCTGCCGGTTGATGAAGATGGTTCGCTGCAATTGGGCCAGCCAGCCGAACACCGGCCAACCCGCCACCTCGCTTTTGGCGACGAACACCACCGGCGAAAGCGCCGAGATCACGCAGATGTCGAGCCAGGAGACATGGTTCGACAGGATCAGCGCGGGGCTATCCGCCGATCGCGTGCCGATTTCGCGAATCCGCACCCCGATCAGCGTGCAGAGAATGCGATGATACCAATGCGGGAGGGTGCGCTGCAGCCGCAGGCCGAGGGCGATGCCGGCGAGCTGAAACGGCAGCAGCATCAAAGTGAGGACGATGAAGGCCAGCAGGATGGAAATGGCGCGGATCATGAGGTCAGTTCGTTGAGTCGGGACCGGCGCGGCGATCACGCTGCGCGGGCATGCACAGCGCGACCGCTGACATCACAAAAAAAGCGGCCCCGGTCAGACGCGGCGACTGACGGGGACCGCTGGGGGCGCATGATCCGTGACGGGGGGCCCTGATCAGGCGCCCGCGCAACCTAGCCGGGCTTTGTTACGCCCCGGTGACATCAGGATTTATCCACAGGCCGGCGAAGGGGGCCCCGGGGAACGCCCATCAGAACACCTTGCGATAGACCACGATGCCGGTCTTCTCCGCCACCTTGTCGTAAAGCTGCATCGCGGTGTGGTTGGTGTTGTACGTGAACCAGTACACCCGCGGCGATCCGGCCAGTTTGGCCTGTTGGTAGACGCCGTTGATCAGCGCGCGGCCGACGCCCTTGCCGCGCGCGGCTTCGCTGGTGAAGAGATCCTGCAGGTAGATTGTCGGTTCGATGGCGGTGGTGCTGCGGTGAAACAGATAATGCACCAGCCCGAGCAATTCGCCGTCGCGTTCGGCGACGAGGGCGTGCACCGGCTCATAGGCATCGAAGAATCGCGCCCACGTCATCGCGGTGATGGCGGGATCGAGCGCGGTCGGTCCCGTCCGCTCGTAGAACGCGTTGTAGCCGTCCCACAAGGGAAGCCATCTTGCGTAGTCCTGTCGGGTGACAAAGCGAATCGAGACGTCGCCGGGCATGCTTGAGTCCGTGTTCGGGGAAGGAGCGGCGTCGTCGACGCGCGGGCTGATAAAGCCAGCCTACAGGCGCCACCGCAAGGGATCAATCGCGCGGCGAGACAGCGGGTGTTCCGGTGCACCTATTCCGCGGCGCGCAGGTGCCGGGCGAGGTCGCGGTCGCCGCCGCCGCCGCGCATCGAGCGGTAGTAGTCGGCGCCGGCGGGATCGTCGGTGTGGCGGACCAGGTCGGTCACCGGCGTATAGCTCAGCATGCGCCCGCCGTCCGGCAATGCGGTGCAGCTGAACCGCAGCACCTCTCCGTCCCTGAGCTTGATGTTGATCGGCGTCGAATCGCCCGACCGCATCATCTCGGTGCGCCCGGCGATGAAGTGGCTCAGTTCGTCCTCCGGCAGTTCGAAGGCGCCGGTATCGCGGCCGTGATACATCAGCGCGATGAAGGGCGGCCTGGAGTCGGCCTTTTCGTCGGGAAGCGAGAAATAATGGCGAAAAGCGCGGTTGATGAATTCGGCGCGGGTGTCGGCATCGAGCAGCACGATGCCGATGTCGACCTGGTCGAGCGCCGCCCTCAGCCGTTCCGCGGTGGCGTGATGCCGGCGCTGTGAGGCGAAGGCGTCGATCCATTTCTGGCGCAAATGGCCGGTGATGATTGCGGTGCCGGCCGCGGTGATCGCCAGCAGCAGCATGCGGGCCAGATCCGACATGTCGTAGCCGGGCAGGGCGCGGTGGTTGAGGAAGAACATCGCCGACGAGACCACGGCAATGACGGCGCTGGTCAGCCCGGAGGCGGTGCCGCTGAGCGAGGCCGCGAAAGCCACGATGCAGACGAACAGCGGCGCGGGATTGGGAACGGCAACCAGCGTGCGGTCGACCACGAAGGCGATCAACGCCGTCGCCGCTGTCAGAACCGGACCGGAAAGTGCGCGCCAGTCGAACTGCATGCTCGCTCTCGTTGCCACGAGGGATAACGGCCGCAGCATGACGCATGGTTGCAACAGCGGTGAAATTTCCCGCGCCATGCCTAAAAAGCGGTTGATCCGGCAGACGCGGATTTCCGAACGCTTGAATCAAATGGTATTCGATCGCCGGGGAACCGGCTTGGGACCTGGTGTATTGAGCCGCGGACATTTCGAAAGGATATTCATGCCCACCATTTCGCCGCAGATCTTGTCACCACAGGTCTTGCCGATCCTGATGCTGTTCGCCTCCAATGTCTTCATGACCTTTGCCTGGTACGGCCATCTCAAGTTCAAGGAGAGCTGGCTGCCGGCCGTCGTGCTGGTGAGCTGGGGCATCGCGTTTTTCGAATACTGGCTCGCGGTGCCGGCCAATCGCTGGGGCAGCGCGGTCTATTCGGCGGCAGAGCTGAAGACCATGCAGGAGGTGATCACGCTGATCGTGTTCGCCGGCTTCTCGGTGTTTTATCTGAAGGAGCCGCTGGGCTGGAACCACGGACTGGGTTTTGCCTTGATCGCGGCGGGCGCGTTTTTCATTTTTCACAAGTGGTGAGCTGCGTAGCTGCGTAGGGTGGGCAAAGCCAACGGTCGCGCGAATGCGCGGCCGTTGGCGTGCCCACCGTCTTTATTTGCGTAAGATGGTGGGCACGGCGCAAAGGGCGCCTTTGCCCACCCTACGAACTCACACCACGTCGCGCGCGCGCAAATCCGCGATCGCCTCGGCGCCGTAGCCGAGCGAGGCCAGCACCTCGTCGGTGTGGGCGCTGAGTTCGGGCGCCATGGTATCGAGCCGGCCGCCGCCATGGGCGAGCTTGAAACCGCTGCCGGCGAAGCGCAGCCGGCCATACGGCGTATCGATCTCCTGAATGGCGCCGCGCGCCGCGATCTGCGGGTGATCGATCACCTCCTCGATCTTCCAGATGCTGGCACAGGGCGCGCCCGCCGCCTCCAGGATCTTCTCCCACTCGCGCGGAGTCTTTTTCGCAAGCGCCTGTTCGATGATGGCGCGCAGCGCCGGCTCGTTTTCCTGCCGCGCGAACCAGTCGGCGAAGCGCGGGTCATCCAGCGCGTCGGCACGGCCGAGCGCGGTCATCAGCGCGCGGTATTGCTTCTCGCTGTTGACCGCGAGCAGCAGGTAGCCATCGCCCGCCTTGAACAGATTGGCGGTCGACCGGCGGCTGACGGCCTGGTTGCCGGAGAGCTGCTGACGATGGCCGGCGACGGTGTAGTCCGCCACCTGTCCCGACAGGAACGCCAGCGATGCCTCCAGCATGGAGACGTCGACCAGCTGGCCCTTGCCGGTATGGGTGCGCTGGAACAGCGCGCTGGAGATGCCGAACGCGGCGGTCGCCCCTGACAGCACGTCGCAAACGGCAAAACCGGCGCGCGTTGGTCCGGTTTCCTCGTGGCCGGTGATCGCCATGATGCCTGACAGCGCCTGGATCTTGCCGTCATAGCCGGCGCCCGACCGTTCCGGGCCGGTCTGGCCGAAGCCCGAGACGGCGCAATAGATCAGTTTCGGATTGATCTGCGAGAGTGCAGCGTAGCCGATGCCGAGCCGGTCCATCACCCCGGGACGAAAATTCTCCATCACCACGTCGGCCAGGCCCGCGAGCTGTTTGACGATGGCGATCGCCTCCGGCTTCGACAGGTCGAGCGTCAGGCTGCGCTTGTTGCCGTTGATCGCCTGCCAGCCCGGGGCGAGGCCGCGATCGGCCCATTCGCGGCTGAGCGGGGTACGGCGCATGTCCTCGCCTTCGCGGCGCTCCACCTTGATGACGTCGGCGCCGAGCAGCGCCAGCTGGTAGCTGGCATAGGGGCCGGCCAGCACCTGCGTGAAGTCGAGAATCTTCACGCCTTCGAACGGTCGGGTCATGGTGGGTGTTCTCCCTGTTCTTCTTCCTTCCCTCTCCCCTTGTGGGAGAGGGTGGCTCGAATGCGCGTAGCGCATTCGAGACGGGTGAGGGGTTGGCTCAACGAACAGACTGCCCGCGGATAGAGACCCCTCATCCGGCGCTTCGCGCCACCTTCTCCCACAAGGGGAGAAGGGAAGGGCCCCCCGATCACGCCGCCCGGTTGCCGCGCGCGATTTCTTTTTGCTTGTCGAATTCGGCGCGACGCCGCGCCAGTTCTTCCGGGCTCATCTGCGCGATGTTGTTGTAGTCGAGCTTCCACGAGGCATCCGCGCTCCAGCGCAGCGGCGACTGCACCGTGGTGCGGGCGACGAAGGCCGTCTCCAGCAAGCGGAACGCCAGTTCCAGCGTCTCTGCCTGCGAGGCCACGTCGTGCGGCCGGCCGGCGGAGTTGCCGAGCGGAAAATCGGAGAACAGGAAGCGCGGCACCGCCGCGTGCTCGACGATGTCCTTGGCGCAACCCATCACCACGGTCGAAATGCCATTGGCTTCGAGGTGGCGGGCCACCAGCGCTGATGTCTGGTGGCAGACCGGGCAGTTCGGCACCAGCACGGCGACATCGACCTGGTCGGCGAGGCAGTGGGCGAGGATTTCAGGCGCATCGACCTCGATGGTGACCCGGTGGCTGCGGTTGGTCGGCGCGCCGAAGAAGCGCGGCGCGACCTCGCCGATCCGGCCTGCGGCCTTGGCCTGCAGCAGCTGCGGCAGCGGAAACCACGTGCCGCTGTCGGTCGCCGACGTGTGCTTGCGGTCGTAGCCGATATGCGAGATGCGCAAATCGTGCGGCTGCGAGGTGTCGCCGTCATAGACCTGGTAGAATTTGGCGCCGCCGTTGTAGGCCGCACCGGGGCCCTGGTCGCCCTTGGCGGGATCATAGGGGGCGGCGGTGGTAATGATGGTGACGCGCGACTGCGCCAGCGGCTTCTTCAGCGGCTGGAACGGCGCCTCGACATGGTGCGCCCAGCGATAGGGCGTGGTGTAGCCGATCGCGGTGTAGTAGTCGCGGGTCCGCTGCATGTAGGGGATCGGGGAATCATAATCGGGCGCAAAGCCAAGTTGGTCATCGAGCGAGCCCGGCATGGTTTGGTCCTTCCGTGTTTCCGCCGTTAGATTATCAATCGACCTTCGGCCAGACTAGAGATAGCCCGGCTCCGGTCAAGAAGTGATCTTTAGAGTCCGCGAAGGAGAATGGGATGCGAGCCGATTTCGAGACCATCACTGTGGCCCGCCATGACGATCACATCCTGCTCGTCACGCTGAACCGGCCGGCGGCGTCCAACGCGCTCAATACTCGGATGGGCCTCGATCTCGTGGAAGTGTTCGAAACATTCTCGGTCGACCTCGCTGGCCTGCGCGCCGTTGTGATCACCGGCAGCGGCGACAAGGCGTTTTGCGCCGGCGGCGACCTCAAGGAGCGCAACGGCATGACCGACGCAGAATGGCAGTCGCAGCATTTGATCTTCGAGCGAATGGCGCGGGCGCTGATGGCATGTTCGGTCCCGCTGATCGCGGCCGTCAATGGGGCGGCTTATGGCGGCGGCTGCGAGATCGCGGCGGCGTCGGATTTCGTCTATGCCGCCAGCCATGCGCGTTTTGCCCTGACCGAGGTGACGCTCGGCATCATGCCGGGTGCCGGCGGCACCCAGAACCTCGCCCGCGCCGTCGGCGAGCGGCGCGCCAAGGAACTGATCCTGTCGGGGCTGCCCTTTAGCGCTGCAGAGGCGGAAGCATGGGGGCTGGTCAATCGCGTGGTCGAACCCGCCGGCCTGCTGGAAGCCACGATGACGACAGCCCGACGCATCGCTGCCAACGGGCCGATCGCGGTGAGGCAAGCCAAGCAGGCGATTCATCGTGGCCTGCAGATGTCAGTGTCGGACGGCATGGCCTTCGAGATCGAGGCCTACAATCGCCTGGTCCCCACCGCCGATCGCCGCGAAGGCGTGCTGGCGTTCAACGAAAAGCGCAAGCCGGTGTTTCGGGGGGAGTGAGGCCGCATTTCTCCCGCATTGCCTGAATCGAGGAATAAGCCCCGTCCGGGAACAAGTGGCAACGTCCGGAATTAAAGGGCTGGTGCAGCGATGCACACAAGCACCTTGCGGCCTCAGCATGTGTTCCCCCGAGATGCTGAGGCCGTCCTTGCTCTGCTGGAGAGGTCACGACGGCGAATGGATGGCTCTGAAGTTCAGGTGAGATTTGACGTTCCAGCTGTCGTCCGCAAATGGCCCTCGTTGAAAAACGCCCGTCTGACCGACGGCGCAGGTCCGTACCTGGTTTTCGAGGGTTCGCTGGATGAATGCATTCGCGAATTCATGGCCAGACCTGAATCCGTTCGTCATCTCTATGAAATCCAGGCCGCGCCGCAGGCCCCACTGATAACCGACACATTATCGGCCGACCACGTCGCCGAGCTGGCACGCCTGCGTGAGTTTCTCTGAAGTTGAGTCCGTCGATGCCAGGTAAACCACCCCGAGATCGCGATCGCGATATGGATGCCGAAGCCGATGCTGATGACGCTCTTGATGCCGCCCGATCAATGACGCCTGGCCAGGACAAGGCCGAGGCCTTGAAAAAGGCGGGCCTCCTGCGCAGAGCCGCCGACGCCGGCAGAGTTTCCTTCGCCAGGCGTGGAAGACCATCTAAGTAAGGCCGCTGCTGAACGAAAGTTGTCCGAAACGATTTGTGACGCGATCCGGAGCATCGAGTATGGACGATTCAAGGAGCAGGGCTGTGCAGGACCGGTCGAAGATCTACATGCACGAGCCTGATCAGGTTCAGTACTGGACCAGGCATCTGAACATATCGAATGAGCAGCTTCAGAAGGCAGTGGACAGGGTCGGCAACGCCGCTGCGGCAGTGAAAAAAGAGTTGGGCCTTACCTAAAGCCCTGGCGCCATTCGCTAGCGAATAACGAGAGATGTCGCCCTACGGGGCGACGTCGGGGCTGCAAAATTCCAGCCGATCAAGGTTTCGTCTGTGTTTATCAGTCGCCTACCGGACGGATCACTCCTCCGAATTCACGAATGAGCTCGCATTCTCCTCTCCCCAATCCTGATCGCGATCGCTCTCTTCGTGTGGCGACACAGCGGAACGATTCACTCATCAATCGATTTCATATTCCCGCAACGTCTGCGCGGTTCGGGAAGAAACGGCATCTCGTTTACAGTCGCCGGAACAATCCGGAACAGGGAAAGTTACGAACACCTACTCACATGGAGAAAAAAATGAAGCGTCTATTCTTCACGGTTGCGACGGCCGCCTTGCTCGTCGCCGGATCGGCTGCCGCGCAACAGCCGGCGCAATCCGGTCCGAACAACAATGCCGTCAATAGCCCGGGTCAGAACAATTCGAATGCGCCGGTCGCCGGCCGAAACAGCTTCACGGAAGGCCAGGCCAAGTCGAAAATCGAGGAGGCTGGTTACTCCAACGTCACTGAGCTGAAGAAAGATGACAACGGGGTTTGGCGAGGCAAAGCCAAGAAGGGCAGTGCATCTGCCAGCGTAAGCGTCGATTTCCAAGGCAACGTGAACCCCGTAAAGTAAGGACATTGAAAATGACCGTTACAATCTCTCGGCTCTACGACACCTATCCCGATGCCGAACGTGCCGTAAGGGCGCTGGAAGCAGCCGGCGTGCCTCATTCGGAGATCAGCATCGTCGCCAACAATTCGGACAACTGGTACAGCGCCGACAAGAAGGTGGACCGCGATCGCGACGGCGTCGATGACCGCGCTGAAGGAGCGGGGACCGGCGCTGGCATCGGTGCTGGCCTCGGCGGTGCCGCCGGTTTGCTGGCCGGGCTTGGCCTGCTGGCCATTCCCGGACTCGGACCGGTTGTCGCGGCGGGCTGGCTCGCATCGACCGCGCTCGGAGCTGCCGCGGGCGCCGCGACCGGTGGAATTGTCGGCGCGCTGACCGAGGCCGGCGTGTCGAAGGATGACGCCGCAATGTATGCCGAAGGCGTGCGGCGTGGCGGAGCCTTGGTTACTGCCCGCGTCGCCGATGCCGACCGCGCTCGTCTTGAGGCGGTCCTTGGGCAATCGGCAGTCAACCTTCAAGACAGAAGCGCTGCCTGGCAGAAGTCTGGATGGAAGACATTCGATCCGGCGAGCAAGCCATACGGCGCCGACGACGTCCGCAAGGAACGTCAGCTATATGGCGCCGGTATGCGCTAAATGAAGTAATCGCCGGGGCAGTCCCCGGCGGTTTTCATATGGTGAAGGCGCCGCGCCCACGTTGCACGGCAGGGCGTCCTCATTTCGCCGACGGCGACACCCGCAAAATCCGTCCGGCCGAACTATCGGTCAGCAGCCACAACGCGCCATCCGGACCCTGCCGGACGTCGCGGATGCGTTCGTTGAGGTTGGGGAGCAGGCGTTCTTCTGAGGTCACGGTGTGGCCGTTGAGCTGCAGCCGCACCAGCATCTTGCCCGCCAGCGCGCCGGTGAACAGGCTGCCGGTCCATTTCGGAAACAGTTTTGCGGAATAGAACGCCAGGCCGGACGGGGCGATCGACGGCACCCAGTATTTTAATGGCTGCTCCATGCCGTCCTTGGCGGCGGCCTCATGGATCTTGGCGCCGCTGTAATCGATGCCGTAGCCGATCACCGGCCAGCCGTAGTTCTTGCCCTTGCCGACGAGGTTGATCTCGTCGCCGCCGCGCGGGCCGTGCTCGCTTTCCCAGAGATCGCCGGTTAAGGGATCGATCGCGAGGCCCTGCTCGTTGCGGTGGCCAAAACTCCAGATTTCCGGCTTGGCGCCGTTGCGGCCGACGAACGGGTTGTCGGCCGGCGCCGTGCCGTCGGGCGCGATCCGGATCAGCTTGCCGATATGGTTGCCGAGATTCTGCGCCTCGTCGCGGGCGCTGAAATGATCGCCCAGCGTGACGAACAAATTGCCGTCACCGGCTTGCGCGATGCGGCAGCCATAATGATTGCCCGACGACAGCGGTCCCTCCTGCCGGAAGATGACTTTTGTCTCGTCGAGCCGGCCGCTGCCGTCGTTCAGTCTGGCGCGCGCCACCGCGGTACGGCCGCCGCCGGCGCTGCGCTCGGCGTAGCAGAAGTAAATGGTCTTGCTCTGCGCGAAATTCTTGTCGGTGATGACGTCGAGCAATCCGCCCTGGCCGGAGGCCCACACCTCGGGCACGCCCTTCAGCGGCGGCGAAACCTGGCCTTCCGGCGTAACGATGCGCATGCGGCCGGCGCGCTCGGTCACCAGCATGCGGCCGTCGGTAAGGAACGCCAGCGCCCATGGATTGACCAGGCCGCTGGCGACGGTCTGGACGTCGAGTTGCCCCGCCGACGACGCAAACGAGGTGTTTTCGCCGCGGGTGGAGGTGACGATCAGGAACGTCGCCGTCAATACGATCGCAACCGTCAACGACGCCGTCACAAGGACCATTGGAGTCTTAGTCGCGTTCATGATGGCCCGATCGCGATGACATTATCGCTGGCAGTTGCGGTGCTGGAAAGCGTGCGGCCTGCACCAGGGATTTTGAGCGCTACGCCGGAATGGGCATCGCTGTGGCGACTTCGATCGACAGCACCGTGAGGGCGACGATCAGGCACAGCGACAGCCCGCCGATCGCCAGCCGGCCGGCGACGACGTGGGTCAGTCTGGTCAAAACGACGGGCGCGGAACGGACGTGATGGTCCGTAGCGCCGGACGACCGGATCATGGTCGAAATCCCTGAATAAGCGGGCGAACGAATCGCCCAACACCTTGGAATCTCGCAATAATCGCTGGCAACATTGCGGCGGTTCCGCCTCCGAACATGGCAAAATAACGGCGAAAGGCCGGGTTATGCCCGCTATTCGCGCCCTATCACGCCTCGGCGGCGATGCCGGGGGCGTCGACCTCGGCCTGGGAGGCGCCGGGTTGCCAGTCCATCGGCACGAAACCGCTGGTCTGCTCGACCCTGCGCAGCCAGGTGCGGATGGCGGGGAAGGTCGCGAGGTCGAAGTCGCAGCGGTCGGCGACATGGGTGTAGCCGTACATCGCGATATCGGCGACGGTCAGCTGCCCCGCCGCAAAATACTCATGGGTCTTGAGGTGGTTTTCCATCACCTGCAGCGCGGCATAGCCGCGCTCCATCCAGTCTTCCAGCGCGTGGGTCTGCAGGTCGCGGCCGCCCTTGACCAGCGCCAGCCAGAAATAGGCCGCACCGATGTTCGGCTCCAGCGCGTGCTGTTCGAAGAACATCCACTGCAGGGCCTCGGCGCGTTCGATCCGTGATTCCGGCGCCAGCGGGGTGCCGCCGGCGACATACCAGAGGATGGCGTTGGATTCGGCGAGATAGCGTCCTTCAGCGACTTCCAGCAGCGGCACCTGCCCTGAGGGATTCTTCGCGAGAAACTCCGGCGTGCGGCTCTCGCCGCGCAGGATGTCGACTTCGATGGCGCGATAGGGCGCATTCAACAGCGCCAGCGCAAGGCGGACCTTGTAGCTGTTGCCGGAGCGCTGCATCGAATAGAGCTTGTACATCTTCAAATCAGTTCGATCGGAGAAACGCGGCCATGAGGCCGTCGTGCGAGGCTTTGCTTTCAAGGTGTTGGCCTTCACGGCTTTGCCTTGTCGCGCCGCAACGCGGCTAAACAATGATGCCGTTGCGGTTGTGTCGCAAGGCCCGCGCAGTGGAAAAAGTCGAAAACCTCTATTGCACTGCAACCGCGCCAAAAATCCTGCCAGCACGCGTTAACAATTCAGATCACGCCTGCGCCATCTTGTCGGCGTTCGCGTTCGGCGACCGCGCGCCGCATGGTGCAAGCGAAAGTCAGCAGCAACACGATCAGGCCAAGCGGTATCCCGCTGACTCCGGCGACGCCGCGCGACAGCAGCGGAACCAGCCACGCCGCGGCCAGCAGGCTGATTTCGAACGGTGCGAAGCCGCGGCGGAGTCCATGGCGCGCGAGCCAGGCGATCGCGACCGCAAGCACCGCCAGGTCGTAATCGAGCACGTAGGGTGTCGCGAGCAGGCTGCCGCTCGCCAGCGCCGAAGCCTTCAGGTCGAAGGCGGCATCGCTCCGCCACAACCACGCCAGACATGCCGCGAGCATGACCGCCAGCGCGATCTGCGCGGCATAGGCCAGCGGCACGCCGGCGCCCCACATCCGCGCCGCCGAAAATATCGATTGGATCTTCTCCCAGCCGGTGCCGCCCTGTTCGAGCACCACGGTTTGCGTAAAATTCATGGAATCCGCGAAGGCGTGCCAGACGCCGCCGCCGAGCGTGGCAAAACTGACGGCGACCAGCGCCGCCACCGTGGCCGCAGCAGCCGCGATGGTGCTCCACCGTCCGCCCGCCAGCAGCGCCACCGGGATCAACACGCCGAATTGCGGTTTGTAGGCGAGGCAGCCGATCAGCACGCCCGCGAGCCAGGGCCTCCGATCGAGCAGGTGCAGCGCGCCGCCGAGCAATGCTGCGGTGAGAAATCCGTTCTGGCCGTGGCCGATATTGACGACTACGGCGGGGAAGGCTGCCGCGATCAGCCAGGTTTCCGGGCGCGGCAGGATCGCGCGCATCACCGCCAGATAGGCGGCGAAGCTCGCCGCCAGCCAGATCGCCAGGCCGAAAGCATAGGGAACCGCGGCGACCAGAACCGCGACCGCGAAGAAGAACGGCGGGTAGTGCCAGCCATAAAACGGCACCTCGCGGCCGCCGAACACGGCCTTTTCGGCGGCGTGCTGCAGGGCAGGCACATAGGCGTCCGCGGGCCGGCCCTGCCAGGTCAGGGTGCCCGCGGCATAGACGTTGGAAAAGTCGGTGCCGAGTGGCTTGCCGTTGCGGTCGATCAGGCCGTCCGACAGCGCGATCCAGCCCGATATCGCCACGGCGCAGACGCCGAGCAGGATCAGGCTGTAGCCGCGCGCGCGCGCGGCAGTGAGCCAACCGCCGGAGCGCAACCCTTGCCAGACGCTTTGCCAGAAATGAGTCATTTTGCCGCAGAAATTGTATGAATATTGCGCTGTTCTAGCCGGGCCGTTTTAACGTTCCCTAAAGTTTGGCCGCATCGGCCCAAGCTTCTTGCGATGCGGCGTAACGCGCTTTAGGGTGCCTCGATCCCAACAAGACGAGTCGTGGATCGGTGTGACCTCACCCGTGGATTCACCACGCCTGCAAGGAGACGATGATGCCTTTCCTGTCCGCTGCGCTTGACCGTGTGAAGCCGTCCGCGACGATCGCGGTCACGGATAAAGCACGCGCGCTGAAAGCGGCCGGCCGCAACGTCATCGGCCTTGGCGCCGGCGAGCCCGACTTCGACACGCCCGCCAACATCAAGCTGGCGGCGATCCACGCCATCGAGGCCGGCAAGACCAAATATACCGACGTCGGCGGCATTCCCGAGCTGAAGGCGGCGATCATCGCCAAGTTTCAGCGCGAGAACGGCCTGACCTACAAGCCGAACCAGATCATCGTCGGCACCGGCGGCAAGCAGGTGCTCTACAACGCCCTGATGGCCACCATCAATCCGGGCGACGAGGTCATCATTCCCGCGCCCTATTGGGTGAGCTATCCGGAAATGGTGGCGCTGGCCGGCGGCGAATCCGTGCCAGTGATCTGCACCGCCGCCGACGGTTTCAAACTGAAGCCCGAGGCGCTGGAGAAGGCGATCACGCCGAAGACCAAGTGGATCATCCTGTGCTCGCCGTCGAACCCGACCGGCGCGGCCTATACGCGCGCCGAATTGAAGGCGATCACCGACGTATTGGTGAAGCATCCGCATGTCTGGGTGATGACCGACGACATGTACGAGCACCTGGTCTACGACGATTTCGTCTTTACCACGCCGGCGCAGGTCGAACCGAAACTGTATGACCGCACGCTGACGGTGAACGGCGTTTCAAAAGCCTATTGCATGACCGGCTGGCGCATCGGCTATGCCGGCGGGCCCGCCGAACTCATCAAGGCGATGCAGACCATCCAGTCGCAGTCGACCTCGAACCCGTGTTCGATCTCGCAATGGGCCTCGGTCGAGGCGCTCAACGGTCCGCAGGATTTCATCCCCTTGAACAACAAGGTGTTCAAGGAGCGGCGCGACCTCGCGGTGTCGATGCTGAACCAGGCCAAGGGCATCGACTGCCCGCGGCCGGAAGGCGCGTTCTACGTCTATCCGTCCTGCGCCGGCACCATCGGCAAGACCTCGCCGTCCGGCAAGGTGATCGCCAATGACGAGGATTTTGTCACGGAGCTGCTGGAAACCGAAGGCGTCGCGGTGGTGCAGGGTTCGGCGTTCGGGCTCGGCCCGGCGTTCCGGATTTCCTATGCGACCAAGACGTCGGACCTTGAAGAGGCCTGCAAACGTATCCAGCGTTTCTGTGGCAATTTGAGATAGTCAAATCACTTCGCCGTCGAAGTCGTGACGGTTTGATGTCAGCGTTTGGGAAGCGCCTTGTTTCGGACAAGGCGCTTTCTTCTTTTGGACAAGCCATTTTCTTCTCGTAGCTCCGCAAACACCCTCAGCGGAGATCAGATTTATGCGAGTTTCAACCATCGCCCTTGCCGTCGCCGCGCTCGGCGCCTCGATCGCAAGCGTTCATGCGGCGCCGCAGGTGCGCGCCGGCCTGCTGCAATGCCAGGGCGGCCAGAATGTCGGCTTCGTGGTCGGCTCGGTCACCTCATTCCAGTGCGTATTCCAGAGCGACGGCCGCCGTCCCGAACCCTATCTCGCCACCGTGCGCCGCTACGGCGTCGATCTCGGCTTCACCGACCAGACCCGGCTGGTCTGGGCGGTGAACGCGCCCTCGAGGCGGGTGGGACGCGGCGACCTCGCCGGCAATTACGGCGGCGTCGGCGCCAACGCCTCGGTCGGCGTCGGCTTCGGCGGCAATTTCCTGGTCGGCGGCCCGGAAAATCCCTACGCGCTGCAGCCGATCAGCGTGCAGGGCCAGACCGGTCTGAACGTCGCGGCGGGGATTGCCGACATCGAGCTGGCGCCGGTCCGGTTCGGGCGTGGCGGCACGCCCCGTCATCACCGGCATCACAAGCATCGCCGTCACGGCTGACGCCCGAGAACGACAAGAGTTCAACGAGAGGCCCGCGAAAGCGGGCCTCTTTTTTTGGGCGCTTGCGCTGGCGCAATAGAGGGGAGCGCAAATCTGGCACGCTTAGTTGCATTATGTCATAGAGAACCACGCGCCAGGGCAGCGGCGCGCGCCTTCCCTGCTCGCATCACATCTTTCAGCCGGAGATTTCCCCATGTCCCGTTCCACCCTCCTTGCCGGCCTCGCCGCGACCGTGCTGGTCGCGACTTCCGCCGCAGCCCAGGCGATGCAGCGCGTGCAGGTCGGAATCCTCGAATGCCGCGGCGGCGCCAGCGTCGGCTTCATCGTGGGCTCGGTGACCAATCTCGGCTGCGTGCTGCGCGTCGACGGCCTGCCGGAAGACCGCTATGTCGCCACCATCCGCAAAGTGGGGCTCGATCTCGGCATCACCCAGGAATCGGCGCTGGCCTGGGGCGTGTTCGCGCCGGTGGCGCGGCTCGGTCCCGGCGACCTCGCCGGCAATTACGCCGGCGTGCAGGGCAGCGCCACGCTCGGCGTCGGCGCCGGCGGCAATTTGCTGGTCGGCGGCTCCAACAACACCATCGCGCTGCAGCCGCTCAGCCTGCAGGGCCAGGTCGGCATCAGCGTCGCCGCCGGACTGGAAAGCCTGGAACTTCGCCCGGGGAGGTGAGGGCGTCTCTCGATGTCGTAGGGCGGGTTCTCTTTAACCCGCCGCTCCACCGCGAGATGGCGGGTTAAAGAGAACCCGCCCTACCTGTTCTCTCCGCGCAGCGTCCCGCGCGTTCGCCACACCTGCAGGTCCACCATCACCTTGATGGTCGCGCCAAGGACCAGCGCGCAAAGCGCCGCCTTCGACACTGTCTCCATCGTCCCCTCGATGAGGATGGCATGGACCACACTCCCTGCGACGATGACGATCGCAAGCGGCATATGGACGATGCGCCACGTTCGCGCTCGCAGGCCCAGGCGCCGGCGCAGTGCAGCTATGATCGCGACGGCGAAGATGGCCCACATGGCGATCACACCAAAGGGAGAGAACGGCGTCGGCGATGAGAAGGTGAGGGCGTCGATCATGTCAGGCGGACTGGTGAACCAGAGACCCCCGACGTGGAGCACCACCGCCACCACCAGCGCGCCTCCGATCCAGTGATGGGCACGCCGTCCACGATACGCCGACAGTCCCGGCAAGTATCCGCCAATCAGCAAGGGCTGAACCAGCACAAGACCCAGTGCGATAATCCCTGCGAACCCGGCCAGGATGTAGACCGCATCGCGCCATGCGAGCAGCGGGCTCAAGGCTGCGGCCGCGATCGGCACGCCAATGGCTGCCGCCAGGGCGACCCAGATCAGGGCCGTCCGGGCCGATCTCCATTGCTGCGTTGGCAATTCGGTCAGACCGGCTGAAGCACGAAGTGCGCCTCCAGGCTGGTCTCCTTGGCGCTGCGCATCACCGGCCGCAGAAAGACGGCTTTGAACTCACCGCTGTCATAGGCGAGGTGGCCATGCGGCTGGCCGAACACGGGAATGATCTGCGGCATCTCGAGACGGAACACCCCGTTCTTGTCGGTGAGCGTGGCGCCATGGCTCTGCGGTTCGTGCTCCTGTCCTTCGGTCGTGTGCGCCCAGATCTGGATGCGCTGCCCGGCCAGCGGCGCCCCGTCGCCCGCGCGGCGCACGGTGCCGGTCATCCAGAAGCCACCCTTGCCGATCCGGTCCACGATCGCTGCGCCCTCGCGGTAGTTGTTGGTGCCGCCCCGCATCGAAGGCGTCGGCGCGAGGCCTTCCGCGCGGGCGGGCAACAGCAGCCCGGAAACCCCTGACGCCAGCACGGCGCCGCCGGCGGCGAGCAGGGTGCGGCGGTTGAATACGATGGTGGTCATGCAGGTTCCCTTGGACGGTCGTGCAATTGCTCCGCCGAGAATACAACAAGCGCCGCCGAAGCGCGCGACAGCGCGCATAACAGTGTTGTGAACGCGTGTGGCGATCGCCGTAGGGCGGATTCCCTTTAATCCGCCATCTCGTGGGGATCGGCGGGTTAAAGTGAACCCGCCCTACAGCCGGGGAATCCAGCCCGGACGGCTCAACATATATTCGACCATTCGCGGGGGAATGCTCAGGGAGCTCGCGATCTCGCGTTCATCCCCAGGCAATCCCGCGAGGATCGAGGCTTCGCGCTTGCTTCGGACCTTGGAAAGCCACTCCGGATCGACCACCACGGCGCGTCCCACCGCGACCAGATCGGCGCCCAGTTCGATCGCCCCCTCGGCATCCCCGCATGTCCTGATCCCGCCGCTGGCCATCACCGCGCTGCGGCCCGCGATGACGCGGGCCAGTTCCGTGACGGGATTTTTCGCCGGGGTATCGCTGTGCTCGACCGAACCATCATAGACGCGGGTCTCTCGCTGCGGCCGGCTCTTGCGGTAATCGTCGAGCGAAACCGAGATGTAGTCGAGGCCGAGCCTGGCCAGTTCGTCACACAGCAGCTTGGCGTCCTCCAGCGTATAGCCGTCCGCCTCGGCCTCGAACGGCGTCACGCGATACCCCGCGATCAGCTTCGGGCCGAGCGCGTCGCGCACGGCCGCTGCGACCGCGAGCGGAAAGTTCATGCGCTTCGCAAGCGTGCCGCCCCAATGATCGTCGCGATGATTGGCCCGGGGCGAGAAGAACTGGTGCACCGCGTAGTGGTTGGCGCCGTGGATCTCGACGCCGTCGAAACCGGCTTTGCGGGCGAGCGCGGCGGCCTTTCGAAAGCTGCCAACCAGGCTTTCGACCTCGCCCGACGTCATCGCCCTCGGCGTCCTGGCGCCGGGACGCAACGATGCGACCGCCGACGGCGCCCGCATGGTTTGCTCGCCGATCAATTCGGGCTTTGCGATGCGGCCGCCGTCATAGATCTGCAGGATCGCAAGGCCTCCCGCGACGCGCATCGCCTCGGCGAGCCGCTGCAGGCTGGGCAGGTGGCCGTCATGCGCCGCGCCTATTCCCTGCCAGGAGCGCCCGTCGTCTTCCACGTAAGCGGCGGAAGAAATCGTGGCGCCGAATCCGTTCGCCGCGCGCCGCCGGACGAATTCGAGTTCGTCTTCCGCGGCCGTCCCGTCGTCATGGGAAGCATCGGTCGTCATCGGCGCAATCGCAAACCGGTTCGCCATCTCGCGTCCGCAGTTGAACCTGAAAGGAGACCACACGACCATCGATCGAACCTCGGTTATTTCTTGCTTCTCCCCTCCTCCCGCTGCGTCCGCCGAAGCCGTTTGGCGAAGGCGGGCGAAGCGGTGGGGAGGGGGAAGAGCATCGCCAAGCGATGCGACAAACCTGTCTGGCCTGTCGTCCTAGTGAAAAATCCGTCCGGAGTCGATGACGACGGTCTGGCCGGTCATGGTCTCGGTGCGGCACATCGCGACCACCATGTCGGCGCAGTCGTCCTTGTCGGCCGGCTTTTTCAGGATCGAGGAGGAAGCGGCGCGCTCGACATGCTCGGCGCGCAGATTGGCGGTCGCGCGGGTGCCGTCCAGCAGGCCCGGCGCCACGCAGTTGACCAGCGTCTCCGGCGCCAGCGCCACCGCCATGCAGCGCGTCAGGTGGATCAGCCCCGCCTTCGACACCGCAAAGGCGATCGAGGAGCCGGTCGGGCTCAGCCCCGCCACCGAGGCGATGTTGACGATGCGGCCTTGCCCCTGCGCCTTCATGACCGGGGCCACCGCCTTGATCAGGCGCATCGGCCCGGTCAGGTTGATCGCCATGATCTTCTCCCACACCTCCGGCGTCAGGGCGTCGAGATCGCCGAACGGGATCGCGATATTGTAGGCGGCGTCATTGACCAGCACGTCGAGCCGGCCGAAGGCCTTGATTACCTCGCCGACCAGCCGCTCCACATCGGCGCCGTCTGATATGTCGCAGCCGAACGCCCGGGCGTTGACTTGATACTGCGACGCCAGTTCGCCGGCGACGCCCTCCGCCTGCTCGCGGCTGCGCGCATACACGACCGCGACATGCGCGCCCTCCCGCGCCAGCGCGTGGCAGATCCGCTGCCCCAGCCCGCCATTGCCGCCCGTCACCAGTGCGACGGTGCCCGAAAGGTCCATCGATTCGTTCCTTTGATGTGAATGCGCTGTCGCATCGCCATCACCATGTCTGCTCATCTTCAAAGAGCAGTCAAGGGAACGTCGAGTTTGTCAAATCCATTCTGTCGAACGACTGCGGCGCGCGCCTACGAAGCTGACGAATGTCTATTTGTGAGGACAAAGCGGACGCTGCGGCAGCGCCCGTCGATGTCGGAAGTTGACCCGCAACGGACATTTGCCTGTGCACCAGTTAAAGCAGCGGCTCCAAAACGCCGCTGCTTCCGATTTGCCTAACTCGGCTGGAATTCCAAT
>NZ_JAUSLT010000103.1 GCF_030646015.1 Bradyrhizobium sp. | reverse complement strand
CTCGCCACCGTGTGCGATTCCGGAACCCGGGTGGTCGTGATCGGCAAGATCAACGACGTCACGCTGTATCGCGAACTGGTGCGCCGCGGCGTCAGCGACTATGTGCTCGCGCCGGTCAATACGATCGACGTGGTGCGCTCGGTCTGCAATCTGTTCTCCGCGCCGGAGGCCAAGGCCGTCGGCCGCATCATCGCCGTCGTCGGCGCCAAGGGCGGCGTCGGCTCCTCCACCATCGCGCACAACGTCGCCTGGGCGATCGCCCGCGACCTGGCGCTGGATTCCGTGGTCGCCGACCTCGACCTCGCATTCGGCACCGCCGGCCTCGACTATAACCAGGATCCGCCGCAGGGCATTGCCGACGCGGTGTTCTCGCCGGATCGCGTCGATACCGCCTTCATCGACCGCCTGCTGTCGAAATGTACCGACCACCTCCGCCTGCTGGCGGCGCCGGCGACGCTGGAGCGGGTCTACGACTTCGGCGCCGAAGCCTTCGATTCGATCTTCGACACGCTTCGCGCCACGATGCCGTGCATCGTGCTCGACGTCCCCCATCAATGGTCGGGCTGGACCAAGCGGGCCCTGATCGGCGCCGACGATATCCTGATCGTCGGGGCGCCCGATCTCGCCAATTTGCGCAACACCAAGAACATCTTCGACCTGTTGAAGGCCTCGCGGCCCAACGACCGGACACCGCTCTATTGTCTCAACATGGTCGGCATGCCGAAGCGGCCGGAAATCAACGCCGGCGAATTCGCCAAGGCGATCGAGAGTCAGCCTATCGCGTCGATACCGTTCGACCCGCAAATGTTCGGCTCGGCCGCCAACAACGGCCAGATGATCGCGGAAATCAACGCCAGTCATCGCACCACCGAGATCTTTCTGCAGATCGCGCAACGGCTGACAGGCCGCGGCGAGACCAAAAAACCGCGGGGTTCGTTCCTGTCACCCCTGCTCGAGAAGCTGCGGGCCAAGTAGCCCGCATGGAGTACCGTCGTGTTTGGTAAGCGTAGCGGAACTGAAGGCGATACGCGGGCACCGAAGCCCGCCGCAGGTGTGTCGTATCCGCCTGCCGCGGCTCCGGCCGCCGTTTCCCGCGAGGCGGCTCCGCCGGTCGTGTCCTCGCCGCCGATCTCCCCGGCGAAATCGGCGCCGCCCGCGCCCGCGATCGACTCGCGGCGGTCGGACGGCTATTACCAGGTCAAGGCCACGATCTTCGGCGCCCTGATCGAAGCCATCGACCTTGCCCAGCTCGCCAAGCTCGACGGCGAATCGGCGCGCGAGGAAATTCGCGATATCGTCAACGAGATCATCGCGATCAAGAACATCGTGATGTCGATCGCCGAGCAGGAAGAACTGCTCGACGATATCTGCAACGACGTGCTCGGATACGGCCCGCTGGAGCCGCTGCTGTCGCGCGACGACATCTCCGACATCATGGTCAACGGCGCCGGAACCGTGTTCATCGAAGTCGCCGGCCGCATTCAGAAGACCGGAATCCGCTTCCGCGACAACCAGCAGCTGTTGAATATCTGTCAACGCATCGTCAGCCAGGTCGGCCGGCGCGTCGACGAATCCTCGCCGATCTGCGACGCCCGCCTCGCCGACGGCAGCCGCGTCAACGCCATCGTACCGCCGCTGGCGATCGACGGTCCGGCACTGACCATCCGCAAATTCAAGAAGGACAAGCTGACGCTGGATCAGCTGGTCAAGTTCGGCGCGATCACGCCTGAAGGCGCCGACATCCTGCAGATCATCGGGCGCTGCCGCGCCAACGTGCTGATCTCCGGCGGCACCGGTTCCGGCAAGACCACGCTCTTGAACTGCCTCACCCAGTATATCGACGACGACGAGCGCATCATCACTTGCGAAGACGCCGCCGAACTCCAGCTGCAGCAGCCGCATGTGGTGCGGCTGGAAACCCGGCCGCCCAACATCGAGGGCGAGGGCCAGGTCACCATGCGCGAACTGGTCCGTAACTGCCTGCGTATGCGCCCCGAACGCATCATCGTCGGCGAAGTCCGCGGACCCGAGGCTTTCGACCTCTTGCAGGCCATGAACACCGGTCACGACGGATCGATGGGAACGCTGCACGCCAACAATCCGCGCGAAGCGCTGTCGCGCTGCGAATCGATGATCACCATGGGCGGATTCTCGCTGCCGTCACGGACCATCCGCGAGATGATCTGCGCCTCGATCGACGTCGTGATCCAGGCCGCCCGCCTGCGCGACGGCTCCCGCCGCATCACCCACATCACCGAGGTGATGGGGATGGAAGGCGACACGATCATTACCCAGGACCTGTTCATCTACGACATGGTCGGCGAGGACGCCAACGGGCACATCATCGGCCGGCATCGCTCGACCGGCATCGGGCGGCCCCGTTTCTGGGATCGCGCGCGATATTACGGTGAAGAGAAGCGGCTGGCGGCAGCACTCGACGCCGCCGAAGTCGTCGCCGAGACCTGAGGGAGCGGGCCATGAACATGCAAGCGCTCGCACTGGCCTTTCTCGCCGCCACCGCCATCGGCGGCGTGGCATGGGTGTTCCTGTATCCGCTGCTGTCGGGACAGCGAAAGGCCGAGAGCCGCCGCGCCTCCGTGGCCAGCCCGGAGCCGGTAGCGCGCAACGTCGACAAGAACCAGCGTTCGCGCCGCGAGCAGGTCGAGGGATCGCTCAAGGAACTCGACGCGCGCCGCCAGAAGGACAAGAAAGTCTCGCTGAGCGTCCGCCTCACCCAGGCCGGCCTGGACTGGACGCCGCAGAAATTCATGATCATTTCCGGCATCCTCGGGGCCGCATGCTTCGGGCTGGTGCTGATCGGCGGCGGCGGAATGCTCGGCGCCGCCGGACTTGCCTTCGCCGCCGGTTTCGGCCTGCCGCGCTGGGTCCTAAGCTTTCTCAAGACCCGTCGGGAGAAGGCCTTTCTAAAGGCGCTGCCGGACGCCGTCGACGTCATCGTGCGCGGTATCAAGGCCGGCCTGCCGCTGTTCGAATCCATCAAGGTGGTCGCCGCCGACGC
>NZ_JAUSLT010000096.1 GCF_030646015.1 Bradyrhizobium sp. | reverse complement strand
AACTTCTCCCTTCGCCCGCGAAGCGGTGGGGAGGGGAGTGAAGAAACTACCCGACGGGCAAATCACTTCTGATTTTCCGAAGCAAAAGTCAAGCCCTCGAAACAAAAATATTTCGCTTAACACGTCGGGCAAATCACCTTTAGCAATTCGCCCGTCCCACCCGACGAGGGGCGGATCGCGAGTCGTCACGAACGCGCGGTGGGATGCGATGGACGCGACAGCGTCGGGCGCGCAAGGGATTGCAGGGCGGATTGAACTCCGTGAGCGATTGGCCGGCGCGCGGACGGACGGCGCTGCAAACTGTCTTCGACGAAACTCGCCGGATAGGGACGAGGTCCGGCGAGAGCTTTGGCGGGACGGGCGCGGACGGCGAAGTCGTGTAGGCCCGACGCCCCGACGCTGGCGTCAAGTCCTGCGGAGATGCATCCGGCCCAACCGGGTTCGGGCGCATCGTCAATCCGCAGGGCGATGGTGGCAAGAAAGCCCGGTCACCAGGGTGATCACGTATAAGCCGTAACCCATCGTGCGGGGAAAGCCGGTCGATCCGGTTGCCCTGTGGTCTACTCGTGCGCTTTTTGTGCACGACCGCGGGTGCGATCGGCGCCCGGCTTTCCCTGCGCCCTTCTTTCTCAGGAAGGGTAAATCTGATGCAAACCCCGGGCGCATAGCGCCGCGGGAACGCGGAGTCTTGTTCGCGCACACCCACAATTGTCGTCCCTGCGAACGCAGGGACCCATACGCCGCGGCCGCTCCTCGCAATGACGTTGTTAAAGCACCGGCGGCCGCGCCAGGCCAAAATGCCTGAGCAACCCCACCATCTCCGCGAGCCGCTTCTCGCGATAAGCGTCGACATCGAGCCCGGAATAATCGAGAAAGCCCGCGCCGGTGCGCATGCCGATGCGCCCGTCGCGCATGTTGCTGGCGATCACGTCGGGCGCGCGGTAGCGGTCGCTATGCAGCGCGCCTTCGAGATAGCGGCTGGCATAGTAGAGAATGTCGCCGCCGCCCCAGTCGATGAATTCCAGGAGGCCCAGCACCGCGTAGCGGAAACCAAAGCCGTAGCGGATCGCCTTGTCGATGTCCTCCGCGCTGGCGACGCCTTCCTCGACCATCCGCGCCGCCTCGTTCATCGCCAGCGCCTGGATCCGCGGCACGATGAAGCCGGGCGTCGCCGCGCATACCACCGGCACCTTGCCGATGCCTTCGAGCAGCGCCTTGACCCGCGCGATCACACCGGAGTCGGTCGCCGCGCCCGGAGATATCTCGACCAGCGGAATCAGATAGGCCGGATTGAGCCAGTGCACGTTGAGAAAGCGTTTTGGATGTTCGACGGCGCCCGCGAGATCGTCGACCAGAATGGTCGACGTGGTCGAGGCGATCACGATATCGGGCGCGACGCATTTCGAGGCAGCCGCCAGCACCTCGCGCTTGAGCTCGACCACCTCGGGCACGCCCTCGAATACGAGGCCGGCGCCAGCCAGTGCGGCAGCCATGTCGTGCGCCGGCGCCACCGAGACACGCGCGAGGATGGCATCGGCGTCATTGCCATCAAGCAAGCCGAACCGCGCGAGGCTCGCCAGCGTCTTGCCGACCTCGCCGAGCGCCTCGGCTTCGAGCATCGAAAATTGTTCGGTCGAACGCGCCTTGACGTCGATCATGATGACGGCGTGGCCGGCATAGGCGAATGCCACCGCGATGCCGCGGCCCATGCGGCCGGCGCCGAGACAGGCGATAACGGGGCGGGCAGCGGTCATTGCTCAAAATCCCTTGCGCAGCAGCGTCTGCAACTCGTCGCGATCGAGATGGCCGAGACCGAGGGAAGCCAGCGTGCGTCCGCCTTCCAGAAAATCCTCACCGCAGATGGCGCCGCCGACGGAAAGAAACGAAAACGCCAGCGGCGTTGCGACTCCCACCAGTTCGGCGACGGAGACGAGCAACGACAGGCCGAGCCGCAAATCCTCCCGCATGTAGCGATGCTCGGTCAGCACGATCCGCTCGCGCCAGTCGCCGGAATCGGTCAGGCGATCGTGCGAGCCGCGGCCATACATCCATTGCTCGCCTTCACTGGCGTAGTGATGCGCCAGCGGAAAATGCGGCCCGCGATAACCGAGCCCTTCGCGCACCGCGATGCGCTCGGCATCGAGCGCGTCGGTGACGCGACGAATCGCGGCCTGCGTGCCCTCCTTGTGGATGTCCCAGCGTTCGAAATGCTCGATCGGCCCGGCATTCATCACGATCAGCGGCGGATGGATGATCGGTCCGGCATTCATCAGCGCACCCGACAGCGCATCGCCGCACGGTTCGATCACGCCGGGAAACGCGAGGCCGATCACAGCGAGAGCATGAGGAGCGGTATCCAACGGAAAGACGCCGACCGGCAGCCGCTTGGCGCGGATGGTGATGGCGACCTCGAACGGTCCGTGCTTGCGGGTCAGCCAGGGCAGTGTGCCGGTCTCGGCAAAACTGACGCGCGCGGGATTGCCGGCGTCGTGCGCGGCCCTGGCAAAGATCATCGAGCCGAAGGTCGCCGGCGGCAGGAACACGACCTGGCCGTCGGCCAGGTGCGGCGCGAGCAGCCGCGCGATATCGGGCTGGGCGAAGGCCGGGGCGGGGCACAGGATCAGCTCGACGCCATCAACGGCCTCGGCGATATCCGATGTCACCAGCGCCAGCTGCACATCGTGCCGGCCGTTGCTGTCTTTCACGACAATGCGGGAGCCCGCAGCGCGATGCTGCGCCACGAGTTCCGCATCGCGCCGCCACAGCCTGACGTGATGGCCCTGCAAGGCGAAATCGCCGGCAGCTGCGAAGGAGCCATTGCCGCCGCCGAGTACCGCGATCTTCAAAGTGGGCCTCCCTGTGAAGTCGTCGGCGTGTCGAGTTGGCGCAGCATGAAATGCTGCACCTTGCCCAGCGCGGTGCGCGGCAGGTCGTCGACGAACACGATATCGCGCGGCACCTTGAAGCGGGCCAGCTGAGTCAGCACATGTGCCTTCAAATCTTCCGCCTCGACCGAACCGCCGGCCCGCCGGATCACATAAGCGACCGGCACCTCGTCCCATCTAGTGTCGGGCCGGCCGATCACGCCGCATTCGACGACATCGGGATGCTCCAGCAGCACGCGCTCGACTTCCGCCGGATAAACGTTCTCGCCGCCGGAAATGATCAGGTTCTTCTTGCGGTCGTGCACGAAGAAATAGCCGTCGGCATCGCGCAAGCCGATATCACCGGTGCGATACCAGCCGTCATGCAGCGCCTCGCGCGTGGCTTGCTGGTTGCCCCAATATTCGTAGAACACGTTGGGGCCGCGCACCGCGATTTCTCCGGGTATCCCCGGCGGCAATTCGGCGCCGGCCTCATCGATGATGGTGGCTTCGCAGCACAGGCCGGGCAGGCCGGTCGAGCCGACCCGCGAAAGGTCGCCGCCGAGTCTGGTATAAACCGCGATCGGGCAGGTCTCGGTGGAGCCATAGACCTGCAGCACCGGCACCCCGCGATTGACAAAACGCTCGATCAGATGCGGCGGTACGATGGTCGATCCGGTCGAGATCGCCTTCAGCGAGGAGAGATCGACGGCGGTCCAGGCCGGATGCTCGGTCACCGCCTGGATGATGGCCGGCACCAGCACCGTCAGGGTCGGACGGTCGCGCTCGAAGGCGGCGAGTGTTGTGTCCGGCGTGAAGCGCGAATGGATGGTCACGGTGGCGCCGACATGCAGCGCCGGCGTGGTCTGGATGTTGAGGCCGCCGACATGGAAGAATGGCAGCACGGTCAGCACATGGTCATCGGAGGTGAGGCCGTGCATGTGCTGGCTCATCACCCCGTTCCACAGCAGCGCCTCCTGCCGCAGCACCGCACCCTTCGGCCTTCCCGTGGTGCCGGAGGTGTAGACGATCAGCAGCGGGCAGCTGAGGTCGGTGTGCGGGTTGCGGCCGTCGCCGCGAGCCTGCGTCAGCAACGCGTCGAATGCGCGGCCTCGCGGCGGCGCGAAATCGAGTCCCACCACGCTTGCTTCGGGCAGGTTGCTCTCCAGCGCAGGCAGCACGCCCGCAAACGCCTGTTCCAGCGCCAGCACCTTGATCGAGGCGTCCGACAGGATGAACAACTGCTCGGCCACCGCGAGCCGCCAGTTCAGCGGCACCAGCATGGCGCCGAGCCGCGCGCAGGCATAGAGCAGGACCAGGTAATCCGGCCGGTTCAGGCTGAGGATGGCGACCCGGTCGCCGCGGCCGACGCCGTATTCGGCCTTCAGCGCCCGCGCGGTCTGTTCGATGCGCGCGCTGAACGCCGCGTAGCTGAGAACGTCGCCCTCAAAAATGGTCGCGGGCTTGTCCGGCGTGAAGGCCGCGTTCCGTTCGATGAGATCGGAGAGGTCCATGGTCGAACTAGTCGTCCGTCTCGCCGGTCTCGTACAGGGCTTCGCGGCCGATGCGGTCGAGACAGAGTTCGGCGGTCCATGGCAGCATCAGCGACCCGCAGCGGCTGTCGCGATAGATCCGCTCCAGCGGCAGCGACTTCAGCATTGCCTGGCCGCCGCAGGTGCGGATGGCGAGCGTCGCGATCTCGTTGGCGCCCTCCATGACGGAATATTGCGCGGCGTAAGCGCGCAGCACCTGTTCCTTGCTGGGATTGGGGCCGGCTTCGGTGACCGCCTGGAACCAGATCGCCTTGATCTGCTCCAGCTTGATCTGCATCTGCGCCACCGCGATCTGCTTGGTCGGATACATCCGCCGCTTGACCGGCGGCGTGCCCGGCATCTCGCCGCGCAGATAGCGCACGGTGAAATCGTAGGCCGCCTGCGCGAGGCCCATATAGGTCGGCGACAGCGTCAGGAACATGTGCGGCCAGCGCATTGCCGCCTGGAAGTAAACACCGCGCGGCATCAGCGCGGCATCCTCGGGCACGAACACGTCCTTGAACAGCAGCGTGCGCGAGACGGTGCCGCGCATGCCCAGCGGATCCCAGTCGCCGACCACCGATATGCCCTGTGCCTTGGCCGGCAGCGCGAGATACAGCGTGTTGCGGCGCGAGGCCTTCTCGCCCTCGGCGACCTCGGTGCAGAGCACGCCGTAATAGTCGGCATGGCCCGCCAGCGAGGCAAAGATCTTCTTGCCGTTGACGAGCCAGCCGCCCTCGACCGGTTTTGCCTCGGTGCCGAACGCGACGCCGCCGGCGGCCGCCGCACCGCCCTCCGAGAACGGCTGCGAATAGACCGCGCCGTCCCCGACGATGCGCTTGTAATGCACGGCGCGTCGCGCCTCGTGCTCGTCGCGGGTGGCGGTGTCCATGTCGAGGTCGTCGGCCAGCGGGCCGGACCACAGCGTCGAGCAGACATGCATGTTCCAGGTCAGCGCGGTGGCGCCGCAGTAGCGGCCGATTTCGGCGGCGGCCAGCGCGTAGGTCTGGTAGTCGGCGCCGAGGCCGCCATGCTTCTTTGGAATGGCGATGCCGAGCAGGCCGGCACGGTGCAGGTCGCGGTAATTCTCGGTCGGAAATTTCGCATCGCGGTCATAGGCCGCGGCGCGGCCTGCGAACACCGCCTGACCGAGCTGGCGCGCGCGTGCGACGATTCCGGCCTGCTCGTCGTTGAGGCGGAACGCATGGGGATCGAAGATCGGCGCGTCCAGAACGATGCCGTCAATCGCCGCCGCGCTCTTGTTTACTGGTACCGTCATCATGCCGTCACTTGGGTTGCAGCCACATGGGCCCTGAGGAATTGATCCAGCGCGGCGTTGAACGCAGCAGGCCGCTCCAGATTGGCGAGATGGCCGACGCCATCGAGTTCAACGTATTGTGCCCCGGGAATATAGCTCGCCATCTTCGCCATCATCGGCGCCGGTGCGTTGTTGTCCTTCGAGCCCGACAGCACCAGGCAGGGCAACGCGATATTCTTCAGCGCGCCACGCTGATCGAACCCCAGCAGCGCCAGCATGGTGGCGCGATAGGTCGCCTCGGGAACGGCGGCCATGCAGTCGCGGGCCAGCACCATGCCGCTGGCGTCGGGATCGTCGCCGACCAATTCCTTCACCAGGGTCGGTGCCAGCGAAACCATGGTTTCGCCGCGGTCGAGCGGGCCGAGCCGGGCATCGATAAAGGATTTCTGCCAGTCGCCGTCGGGCTTGCCGAACGCCGGGCTGGTCTGCGCCAGCACGACGGCGCTGGCGATGTCGGGGCTGGTCGCCAGCACCTGCTGGACGATCATGCCGCCGATCGAATGCCCGACCAGAATGGGTTTCGTCGCGCCGACCTGCTGCAGGAAATCCCGCAGGGCGTCGGCGAGGGCAGCGATGCTGACGGTGGGGAGCGGTGCCGAACCGCCATAGCCCGGCATGTCCCAGGCGATGGCGCGATATCGACCACCGAAGGCGTCGATCTGGCCGCGCCATGCCCGCGCTGCGCCGCCGATTCCATGCAGGAACACCAGTGGCACGCGGGCAGGATCGCCCGCGGCCTCATAGCCGAAGCGTCCGTCCCGGGTTTCGAGGGCTGCAGAATTGGGCACGCCGGACCTCCGGTAAAGTCGGACCTGCCGCTGCCAACAGGACCTTTCGAGTCCTGCCGACGCTACCTGCGGGGTCCGCGCTGTCAAGCTCACCGCGACCGGGTTTCTTGCAAAAGCTTGAAGTTTAAAATATATCCGAAAGGGCACGTCGAGGAGCTCACTCGGAAAGGCCGCTGATGTCCGGATTGCCGCATTCCCCGCATGCGCTCGTCACCGGTGGCGGACGCGGCATCGGCCGCGAGATCGCGTCGGCGCTGGCGCGGGCAGGGGCGACGGTCACCGTGCTCGGCCGCAACCGTGCCACGCTGGCTGACGCCGTCGCCACCGGCGATGCGCATTTTGCTGAAGTGGCCGACGTCGCGGATCCGGCCGCCGTCGGCGCCGCCATTGCGAAGGCCGCGGCCCGGCAGCCGATCGATATCCTGATCGCCAATGCCGGCAGCGCGGAATCCGCGCCGTTCGGCAAATCCGATACGGCGCTGTTTCGGCGCATGATCGATATCAACTTCATGGGCGTGGTTCACACTATCCAGGCGGCGTTGCCGTCAATGAAGGGCCAGCCTTACGGCCGGATCGTCGCCGTGGCGTCGACCGCGGGTCTCAAGGGTTATGCCTATGTCAGCGCCTACAGCGCGGCAAAGCACGCGGTGGTCGGGCTGGTGCGCTCGCTGGCGCTGGAACTGGCCGCTACACGCGTGACGGTCAATGCGGTATGTCCGGGATTCACCGATACCGATCTCGTGGCCGGCAGCATCGACAACATCATGAAAAAGACCGGCCGCAGCCGCGAGCAGGCGATATCAGAGCTTGCCAGGCATAATCCGCAGGGCCGCCTCGTGACTCCAGCGGAGGTGGCCGACACCGTGCTTTGGCTGTGTGGCGAGGGATCGAGCGCGATCACCGGGCAGGCCATCGCGGTAGCCGGTGGAGAGATTTGAAACACCGATCTCGATCCCGTCATTGCGAGCAAAGCGAAGCAATCCATCTTACTTCCCGACGGCGAGAAAGATGGATTGCTTCGTCGCAAGGGCTCCTCGCAATGACGATGATAGAAAATGAGACAATAAGCATAAGGGAAACCCCATGAACCGTCCCGCCAATCCCGTCACGCTGCCGCTGTCGGACTATTCGCCGAAGCATTTCCTGCTGGCCGTGAGCGGCGGCGTCGCCACGGTGACGCTGAACCGTCCCGAGCGAAAGAATCCGCTGACCTTCGAGAGCTATCGTGAGCTGACGGATTTTTTCCGTGCCTGCGCGATGGACGATGACGTCAAGACCATCGTCGTGACGGGAGCCGGCGGCAATTTTTCCTCCGGCGGCGATGTGTTCGAGATCATCGGCCCGCTGGTCAAGATGGACACAAAAAGCCTCACCGCCTTCACCCGCATGACCGGCGATCTGGTCAAGGCGATGCGGGCCTGTCCGCAGCCGGTGATCGCGGCGGTCGAGGGCATCTGCGCCGGTGCGGGCGCGATCGTCGCGATGGCGTCCGACCTGCGGCTCGCGGCGTCAGGCGCCAAGGTCGCCTTTCTGTTCAACAAGGTTGGGCTGGCCGGCTGCGACATGGGGGCCTGCGCGATCCTGCCGCGCATCATCGGGCAATCGCGCGCCTCGGAACTGCTCTATACCGGCCGCTTCATGACCGCGGAGGAGGGCGAGCGCTGGGGCTTCTTCAGCCGCATCGTTGCGCCGGAGCACGTGCTGACGCAGGCGCAGCTGCTGGCCAGGCAGATCACCGAGGGCCCGACCTTCGCCAACACCATGACCAAACGCATGCTGGCGATGGAATGGGCGATGTCGGTCGAGGAGGCGATCGAAGCCGAGGCCGTGGCGCAGGCGCTGTGCATGACGACCGCGGATTTCGCGCGGGCGTTCGAGGCATTTTCCAACAAGGTGAAGCCGGTATTCCAGGGGAATTGAGGGTTTTTGTGAGCGTAGCCCGGGTGGAGCGCAGCGTAACCCGGGATTTCCGCCGGTGCTGATAGAACCCGGATTGCGCTGCGCTCCATCCGGGCTACGAATACGGGGGTCTTGCCGCGGAATTGCTTTAGGTTTAAAATAATTCAACGGTCCCGCGGCGCCGGAGGCTCTTATGAAAATCGCGATCATCGGTGGTGGACCGGCCGGTCTTTATTCGGCGATCCTGCTCAAGAAGCAGCGGCCGGAGGCCGAGATCACGGTTTATGAGCGCAATCGCGCCGATGACACCTTCGGCTTCGGCGTGGTGTTCTCCGACGCGACCCTCGACAATTTCGAAAAATACGATGCCCCGAGCTATCGCCGCATCACCCAGCAATTCGCTTATTGGGACGATATCGCCGTGCACTTTCGCGGCACGGTGCATCGGGTCGGCGGCAATGGCTTTTGTGGCTGCTCGCGCCGCACGCTGCTTCTGATCCTGCAGGAGCGGGCGCGCGAACTCGGCGTCGTCCTGCTGTTCGAGGCCGATGTCGAGGATGAAGCCCGCTTTGCCGATGCCGATCTGGTGGTGGTGGCAGACGGCATCAACAGCCGCTTCCGCGAAAAGTATATCGAGCACTTTCAGCCCGAGGTGGACCTGCGCTCCAACAAGTTCGCCTGGATGGGCTCGACCCGGCCGCTCGACGCCTTCACATTCATCTTTCAGGAAACCGAGTGGGGCCCGTTCATCGCCCACGCCTACCAGTATGAAGCGGGACGCTCGACCTGGATCTTCGAGACCGATCCCGCCACCTTCCAACGCGCCGGGCTCGAGGGCCTGGACGAGCGGCAATCTGCCGACCGGATGGCGGAGATCTTCGGCTGGTTTCTCGAAGGACATCCGCTGCTGATCAACCGCTCGATGTGGCGCAATTTTCCGATGATCCGCAGCAAGCGCTGGGTCAAGGACAATATGGTGCTGCTCGGAGATGCCAAGGCGACCGCGCACTTCTCGATCGGCTCCGGCACCAAGCTGGCGATGGAAGATGCCATCGCGCTGGCGGACGCCATGCATCGCGCGCCGACGGTCGAGGCCGCGCTGCAGGGTTACGAAACCGGCCGCCGCGAGGAAGTCGAGAAGACCCAGCACGCCGCCGACGTGTCGCTGGTCTGGTTCGAGCACGTCGATCGCTTCTGGGATTTCGATCCGGTGCAGTTCGCCTTCGGCGTCATGACGCGCGCCAAGGCGATCACCTACGACAATCTCACCCTGCGCGCGCCCGATTTTGTCGCCGAGGTCGATCAAGCATTTGCAAAGCAGGTCCGCGCCAAAGGTTTTGACGTCGATATCGACAAACCGGTAGCGCCGATGTTCCAGCCGCTGCGGCTGCGCGAAATGGAGATTGCCAACCGCGCGGTGGTGTCGCCGATGTGCATGTATTCGGCGAAGGAGGGCGTGCCCGGGGATTTTCATCTGGTGCATTACGGCTCACGCGCGATCGGCGGCGCCGGGCTGATCTTTACCGAAATGACCTGCGTTTCCCGCGATGCCCGCATCACGCCCGGCTGCGCCGGTCTGTGGAACGACGAGCAGGAGGCCGCGTGGCGGCGCATCGTCGATTTCGTCCATGCCAATTCAGCGGCGAAGTTCGCGCTCCAGCTCGGCCATGCCGGCCGCAAGGGCGCCACCAAATTGATGTGGGACGGCATGGACCGGCCGCTGGAGCAGGGCGGCTGGGACGTCGTGTCGGCGTCGCCGATTCCCTATTTCCCCGACAGCCGGGTGCCGCGCGAACTCGACCGCGCGGCGATGGATACGGTCAAGGCTGACTTCGTTAGGGCTGCCGAGCGCGGCGAGCGCTGCGGTTTCGATATGCTGGAACTGCACAGCGCCCACGGCTATCTGCTGGCGAGTTTTATCTCGCCGCTGACCAACCAGCGCAGCGACGCCTATGGCGGCTCGCTGGAAAATCGCCTGCGCTTTCCGCTCGAGGTATTCGAGGCGTTGCGGGCGGCGTGGCCGGCGCACAAGCCGATGTCGGTGCGCATCTCCGCCACCGACTGGGCGGAGGGCGGCATCACCGGCGACGATGCCGTCGAGATCGCGCGCGCCTTTGCCGAAGCCGGCGTCGACCTGATCGACGTCTCCACCGGACAGACCGTGCGCGATGCCCAGCCGATCTATGGCCGCATGTTCCAGACGCCGTTCTCCGAGCAGGTCCGTAACGAGGCCCGCGTCGCCACCATGTGCGTCGGCAACATCACGACACCGGATCAGGTCAATACCATTCTGGCCGCCGGCCGCGCCGATCTGGTGGCGCTCGGGCGCCCGCATCTGGTTGATCCGTCCTTTACGCTGAAGGCGGCGGCCTGGTACGGCGCGGAGGTTGCCTGCCCGCCACAATACCAGCCCGGCAAGGAGCAGATTTTCCGCAACAGCGTGCGCGACCGGCAGGATTTCGACGATCTGAAAATTAAGGCTAAGCCGAAGACCCGGGCCGAGCTGAAGGCGGAGGCGACAAAGCCGCTTGCGGCGGAGTGACCCTGCATGCGAGGTTTAGGGCCTTCGCATCGCGTTTCGGGTTCAGTGGAGTAGGGTGATGAAGGCAATTATCGTCGGCGGCGGTATTGGCGGCCTTACCACAGCGCTGATGTTGCGGGCCCGTGGCATCGGCTGTGAGCTGTTCGAGCAATCCGACAGCATTCGCGAGCTCGGCGTCGGCATCAACACCCTGCCGCATGCGATCCGCGAGCTCGCCGGGCTCGGCCTGTTGCAGGCGCTGGATGACGTCGCGATCCGCACCCACGAGCTTTTTTATCTCAACCGCCATGGCCAGGAAGTCTGGCGCGAATCCCGCGGCGTCGACGCCGGCCACGACGTCCCGCAATTCTCGATTCACCGCGGCCGGCTGCAGAGCGTGATCCACCGCGCCGTCGAGGAGCGGCTCGGCCATGACGCCATTCACACCGGCTGCAGGCTCGGCGCCTTCACCCAGGACGAGGGCGGCGTAACCGCGCATTTCTTCGATCGCACCGGCTCCCATACCCAAACCGTGCGCGGCGATATCCTTGTTGGTGCCGACGGCATTCATTCGCGGGTGCGCGAGACGCTGTTTCCCGCGGAAGGGCCGCCATGCTGGAACGGGCTGATGCTGTGGCGCGGCGCGCGCGACTGGCCGGCGTTTCTGGACGGCCGCTCGATGATCGTTGCCGGCGGCCTCAACGCCAAGGTGGTGGTCTATCCGATCGCGGAAGGGTCGAGCCCGGCGAGCCGGCTGACCAATTGGGCGGTGCTGGTGAAGGTCGGCGAAGGCAATGCTCCACCGCCGCGCCGCGAAGACTGGTCGCGGCCCGGCAAGCGCGAGGAATTGATGCCGCATGTCGCGCGGTTCTCGGTGCCGCATGTCGCGGTACCGAACCTGATCGCGGCGACATCGGAGTTTTATGAGTATCCCTGCTGCGATCGGGACCCGCTGCCCTATTGGTCCAGCGGCCGCGTCACGCTGCTCGGCGACGCCGCGCATCCGATGTATCCGGTGGGATCGAACGGCGCCTCGCAGGCCATTCTCGACGCACGCTGTCTCGCCGACGCGCTGGTGCGCTCCGAGCATCCGCGCCAGGCGCTGATGGCCTACGAGCAGAAGCGATTGCCGATGACGGCCGACATCGTGCGCGCCAACCGCCGCGGCGGACCGGAGGGCGTGATCGATGCGGTCGAGCAACTGGCGCCCGATGGGTTTGACGACATCGACAAGGTGCTGAGCTACAGCCAGCGCGAGGCCATCGTGCGCGGCTATGCCAGCAAGGCAGGGTTTGCCGCGGTGCCGGGACTGGCGGCGGTGAGGGCGTAACCGTCCTTATCTCTCAACGTCGTCCCCGCGAACGCGGGGACCCATACGCCGCGGCCCATCGGGGAAAAGGCGGTGTGAGATACCTTCTGCAATAACCGACGACCGGGATTATGGGTCCCTGCGTTCGCAGGGACGACACTCAGTGTGTCGCGCGCAGCCCGGCGGCTTGGGCTCCGCGATGCTCCTCACGCCCCCGGCGGCGGGGGCAGGAAGTGGATGTTGTATTCGGCGGCCATCGCCACCACGTCCTCCGGCTTCTGCTCCTTCATGTTGTGGAGCCCCCAGAACAAGTCGAAGAGTTTCCGCGTCGGGGATACCCAGAACAGCACCTTCGCGGTCTGATCGGATTTGTTGAAGATGCCGTGGGGAACGCCCATGCCGAGGCGTATCAGGTCGCCCGCGCTGGCCTGGGCCTCGGCGCCGCCCAGCATGAAATCGAGCTTGCCTTCCAGCATGTAGAGATATTCGTCCTGGTCCGGATGGATATGAGGCGGCACGAAAGTGCCCGGCGGCAACGTCGCGTGCCACGAGAAGCAATGTTCGGTGCGGTTCTTCGGTACATAGGTCTGGCCGAGAATATTCCAGGAAATTCCCTGCATGCCCTCGTTGGCCCTGATAATGCCGGTGATCTCGCTTGTCATCGCTTGTTTCCTCCCAAAATCGTTCTTGCTTTGGAGCGCTTATTTACCCGGCGCGCAATCCTTGGCGTAGCGGTCGCCGTAGTTCTCGAACACCTTCTCGGAGATTTCGGTCTGGAATTTTCCGTCCGGCCGTTTGGCCACCTTGGTCAGGTAGAAATTCTGGATCGGATAGCCGTTGCTGTTGAACTTGAAGGCGCCGCGCAGCGAGGTGAAGTCGGCCTTCTTCAACGCTGCCGAGACCGCTTCCTTGTTGGACAAGTCGCCCTTGACCGCCCTGACGGCGCTGTCGATCAGCACGGCCGTATCGTAACCCTGCATGGCGTAGGTGCCCGGCACGATGTTGTAGGCGGCCTCATAGCCGGCGACGAATTTCTTGTTCTGCGGATTGTCCATATTGGGCGCCCAGTTCGAACCGGCGTACATGCCGACGGCGGCATCCTGTTGCGCCGGCAGGGTGGATTCGTCGACCGTGAATGCCGAGAGCACTGGAATCTTGTCGGCAAGGCCGGCCTGCCTGTATTGCTTCACTAATGTCACGCCCATGCCGCCGGGCATGAAGGTGAACACGGCGTCGGGCTTCAGTGACGCAATCTTGGAGAGCTCGACCTGGAAATCGAGGGTGCCGAGTGGCATGTAGGACTCCTCGACAATCTCTCCCTTGTAGGCGAGCTTGAATCCGGCGACGGAATCCTTGCCGGCCTGATAATTCGGCACCATGACGTAGACGCGCTTGTAGCCGCGGTCCTGGGCGACCTTGCCGAGAACTTCGTGCACCTGGTCGTTCTGGTAGGACGTTGCGTAGAAGAACGGGCTGCAGTTCTTGCCGGCGTAGCTGGAAGGGCCGGCGTTCGGGCTGATCAGGAACGTCTTGGTATCCGTCACCGGCTTGTGGATGGCCTGCAGGATATTGGAGAAAATCGGGCCCACGACGAAGTCGACCTTGTCGCGTTCGAGCAGGCCCTTGACCTTGGTGACGGCGCCGTCCGGTTTGAGTTCATCGTCGACCGCCACCACCTCGACATCGCGACCGGCCATCTTGCCGCCGAGATCCTTGACCGCGAGCGCAAAACCGTCGCGGACCTGCGCGCCGAGCGCCGCCGCCGGACCCGACAGCGTCACGATCACGCCGATCTTGAGTTTTTCCTGCGCGATCGCCGGTCCCGTCGCGACGCTCAGGAGAACCGCCGTTGCGGCCAACTTCAACTGTTGCTTCATGGTTATCTCTCCCGTTACGCCGACCCTGATCCGGGACGCGAGGTTCAAGCATATTCTGATGAAGACCGCTGCTGCAAGCAAGCCGCAAGGCGCGCGCCGATCCGACCACGACGCGGCATGCAAGCCGCGCGCCAATTGTTTGAACCCTAAAGAAACTGGAAAATGCGGCGTGGGCGTGCGGCGTTTTGACTTGCGGTGACAGGTAAATTATTTGAAGGTCGAAATAACAGGCCGACCGATGCAAGGTTGGCGGCGCATTTCTCCGTGCTGCCGCGAAGGCCAGTCAGGTGATTGCATCATGATCCTTGATTCCGAGACCAAGGCGGTCGAGCTCCCGGAAGATCACGGCGACGAACTCCGATTGTGGCTGCGGCTCTTGACCTGCACCACCCTGATCGAGGGTGAGGTGCGCGGCCGGCTGCGCGAGCGGTTCGATGTCACCCTGCCGCGCTTCGATCTGATGGCCCAGCTCGACAAGGTGCCTGAGGGCATGACGCTGTCCGATGTCTCGAAGCGGATGATGGTCTCCAACGGTAACGTCACCGGGCTGGTCGAGCGGCTGGTTGAATCCGGTCATCTGGACCGGCGCACCTCCGACACCGACCGGCGCGTCCAGGTGATACGATTGACCAAGGCCGGCCGCGCCGAGTTTCGCCGGATGGCGGCGGAGCACCAGACCTGGATTGCCGATATATTTTCCGACCTTTCGCCGAAGGACGTCCGCGACTTGATGCGGCTGTTGGCCAAGACCAAGGGCTCGGCGCAGAAGTCTGCGCAAAAAAGAGCGCTCTGAGTCATGAGTGCGCCTGATGACTATGAGGCCGAGTACAACAACCGGGCGCGGGTTCCGGAAAACCCTGCTCTGATCGCGGGCTGGGCGAGGGACGCGGCGGCCTATCGCGAGCGGCACGTGTCGCGCCTTGTTCGCTACGGGCCCGGCGCGCGCAACGTGATCGATTACTTTCCCGGCGGCCATGATGGGCCGATCGTCGTCTTCATCCATGGCGGCTATTGGCAGGCACTGGATAACTCGTTCTTCAGCCATCTCGCTGGCGGGCTGAATGCCCATGGCATCGGCGTTGCCATTCCAGGATACGACCTGTGCCCCGATGTCAGCATCGACAACATCATCGCGGAGATGCGGGAGGCCTGCCGCGAACTGGCGCGGCTGGGACAGTCCCTCGTCGTCAGCGGCCATTCCGCCGGCGGGCACCTCGCGGCCTGCATGCTGGCGACCGACTGGCCGGCCATGGATGCGTCGGTGCCGCGAGATTTCATGATGTCGGCCTATTCGATTTCGGGTTTGTTCGATCTCGCCCCGCTGATCGAGACCTCGATCAACCGGGCCTTGCAGCTCGATGCCGCCGCCGCCAGGGCCGCAAGTCCGCTGTTCTGGAATTCGCCCGCGGACAAGAGTCTCGACGCGGTGGTGGGCGAGAACGAAAGCGCCGAGTATTTTCGGCAAAGCCGAGACATCGTCGAGGTCTGGGGCGCGGCCGGCGTCACCACACGGTTCGGCGTGGTTGCCGGCGCCAATCATTTTACCGCCATCGCCCCGCTCGCCGATCCGGCCTCGCCGATGGTAGCGCGCCTGAAACAATTGGCGGGCCGCTAGGGCATGAAGGCTTCTTCTCCCTCGCCCCGCTTGCGGGGAGAGGGTCGGGGTGAGGGGGACTCTCCACGAGTCTGGTGTCGGTTGATGACCCGGTACCCCCTCACCCGGATCACATCTGCGATGTGATCCGACCTCTCCCCGCAAGCGGGGAGAGGTGACCCAAACCGCCTTCAAAATTGCTGGCATGGCCCCGATCCCGGCTCTTGCGCCAAATTACTTTAAGTATAAAATGTTTTGCGATAGTCCGATGCCGGACGGCCTGGATATTGGTCTCAACCCTTTCATCCCGAATACAGGGACGATGGAGGCGATGGAAATGTCAGGTGGAATTCCCAGCCCAAGGCCGTCATTTGGTCGATCGCTCGGTCCATCAGGCCATGTTGACGATTTTGCGCGGCGCAATCTACCGCCATCCGAGCAATGGCCGGAACTGGTTCTCGACCGGCCGGAGTTTCAATACCCCGACTATCTGAACGCCGCGGTCGAACTGACCGACCGTATGGTCGAGCAGGGGTTCGGCGATCATGTCGCGCTGATCGGCAATGGCCGCCAGCGCACCTACAAGGAATTGACCGACTGGTCGAACCGCCTTGCGCATGCCCTGGTTGAGAATTACGGCGTCAAGCCCGGCAACCGGGTGCTGATCCGCTCGGGCAACAATCCGGCGCTGGTCGCGGCATGGCTCGCGGCCACCAAGGCCGGCGCCGTCGTCGTCAACACCATGCCGATGCTGCGTGCCGGCGAGCTGACAAAAATCGTCGACAAGGCGGAGATCGGCCTCGCGCTGACCGACAGCCGCATCGCCGACGAACTGGTGGCGTGCGCCAAGACCAGCCGGTTTCTCAAGCAGGTGGTGAATTTCGACGGGACGTCAAACCATGACGCCGAGCTCGACCGGGTGGCGCTGAGCAAGCCGGTGCGGTTCGATGCGGTCAAGACCGGCCGGGACGATGTGGCGCTGCTGGGATTTACCTCGGGCACCACGGGCGAGCCAAAAGCGACGATGCATTTCCATCGCGATCTCCTGATCGTCGCGGATGGCTATGCAAGGGAAGTGCTTCAGGTCACGCCGGATGATGTCTTCGTGGGATCACCGCCGCTGGCCTTTACGTTCGGCCTGGGCGGGCTCGCGATCTTTCCGCTGCGGTTCGGCGCCACCGCGACGCTGCTGGAAAACGCGGCGCCCGCCGAGATCGTCAAGATCATCGAGACCTACAAGGCGACGATTTGCTTTACCTCGCCGACCGCATATCGGGCGATGATGGCTGCGATGGACAAGGGCGCCGATCTGTCGTCGCTGCGTATTGCCGTTTCAGCCGGCGAGACCTTGCCGGCGCCGGTGTTCGACAGCTGGACCCGCAGAACCGGCAAGACCATTCTCGACGGTATCGGCAGCACGGAGTTGCTGCACATCTTCATCACCAACCGAACCGGCGACGCCGTCGCCGGCAGCACCGGGCGTCCGGTTTCCGGTTACGAAGCCAAAATCGTCGACGCCGACATGAACGAATTGCCGCCGGGCACATCAGGCAAGCTCGCCGTTCGCGGTCCCACCGGATGCCGCTATCTCGCGGATTCCAGGCAGTCGAACTATGTCCGCGACGGCTGGAATCTGACCGGCGATACCTTTGTCCGCGACGAGCAGGGCCGCTTCTCCTTCGTCGCCCGCTCGGACGACATGATCGTTTCCTCCGGTTACAACATCGCCGGTCCCGAGGTGGAAGCCGCATTGCTCGGCCATGCGGCAGTGGCCGAATGCGGCGTCGTCGGCGCGCCCGACGAGGCGCGCGGCATGATCGTCAAGGCCTATGTGGTGCTCGCTCCCGGCATCGACGGCGATGCCGCGCTGGCGGCCGAACTGCAGGATCACGTCAAGCGCACGATCGCGCCCTACAAATATCCGCGCGCGGTTGAATTCGTCGCGCAATTGCCCAAGACCGGAACCGGCAAGCTGCAGCGATTTGCGCTGCGACAGATGGCTCAGGCCGGATCGGCGGCGCCGTCCTCCGGCATGGCCGCCGAATAATTTGATGGAGAACCGGTTGTGAGCACGCCAAAAGCACCCACCCTTGCGGTGCTGCCGATTGCCAAGGGCGAGACGCCGGCCGCGGGCCCGCAGATTCTGCAGCCGGCCGGCTGGCCGGCGCCGAAAGGATACGCCAACGGCATGGCGGCCGATGGCCGCCTCGTGGTGACGGGTGGTGTGATCGGCTGGGACAACCAGGGTCGCCTGCCGGCCGATTTCGTCGCGCAGGTTCGTCAGACCCTGAGCAACATCTCAGCCATTCTCGCCGAGGGCGGCGCGCGGCCGGAACACCTCGTTCGCCTCACCTGGTATGTCGTCGATATCGAGGAGTATCTGGCGAACCTGAAGCTGCTGGGCCAGTCCTATCGCGAGATCTTCGGCGCGCACTATCCGGCCATGGCGCTGGTCCAGGTCGTACGTCTTGTGGAAAAGGCCGCTAGAGTCGAGATCGAGGCCACAGCAGTGGTGCCGCGCTGAACGAATCTTCGCATGGCGGCCGTGGTTTTGTTACTTTCAGGCTCTAGGACTGCTGATTCGGCGAGTTTGAACCTCGCGGTCGAAGCAGCAGGCAAAGCGGGCAGGGGCATCTGGCGCAGCAACAAAACTGTGCAGATCGCGAAATACGCGGTTTTTACGCTAGATTCCCAATACTGTCTGCGATGCGAATCAACTTACAGGAGCCCAAATGGCAGTACAAATGACAAAGTCGCAGCTGATCGAGAAGATCTCTGCCGAGAACGAAATCGCGAAGAAGGACGTCAAGGGCGTGCTCGAGACGTTGGCGACCGTCGGTTACAAAGAGCTCAAGAAGTCCGGTGTGTTCCTCGTTCCCGGCTTCGCCAAGTTCGTGGTGATCAAGAAGCCCGCCACCAAGGCGCGCAAGGGCACGAACCCCTTCACCGGCGAGGCCATGACCTTCAAGGCCAAGCCGGCCCGGAAGATCGTCAGAGCCCGCCCGGTCAAGGCAGCCAAAGACGCGGTTTAAAATTTCAAAAGGTCCCACCCGGGACCTTTTGCATTTTGGGCCAGTGCAGCTCCGCCGGCAGCATTCAGGCTGCCGGGCGGAAGTGCCCGGGCGAATGTTTAGTATCGCGCCGGATCAGTCGACGCAGGGTCGAAGGCTCCGCATACCCCACTTTCCGGGCGATTTCGTCGACGGACAGGCGCGTGGTCTCCAGCAGATAGCGCGCCGTCTCGACGTTGATCCGCTGCACGAATTGAATGGGCGTGACACCGCAGGTCGCCGTCATCCGGCGGGCGAAGGTGCGGGGAGCCAGCGCGGCCGCCTCGGCGAGTTCTTCCATGCCGAAGTCGCGGGCGATATTGGCGCGAACCCAGCCTTCGGCTTTCGCCATTTTGGGGTCCTGACCTGCCAGGTAGGCGACAGCCATGAAGGGCGCCTGCGAACGCCGTTCATCGAGAAGCAGGTAGTTGGCGCAGGCCTTGGCCAGGCGGGGCCCGGCAAACCGGCTGACCACCGCCAGCATCAGGTCCATCTGCGCCATCGCGGCACCCCCGGTTGCAATGGGCCAATCGGCCACCACGATCTGCTCGGTCAGCAACTCGACCCGGGGATAGCGGCGGCGGAACTCTGGCGCGAGCCACCATGTGGTGGTCGCCCGCCGGCCGTTCAGCAACCCGGTTTCCGCAAGCAGGAACGTGCTGGCGCAGGATGCCGCGAGGGCTGTGCCGGACTCGAATGCCTGCGCGAGCATTTCTGCCGCGCGCCGGCAGGCGGGACTCTTCAGTCTTGCGTTCAGTCCATCGGCCGAGGCGATGCCAAGGCCGGGGATGATGATGAGTTCGGCGTCGCGCAGCTTTTCGCCGTTTCGGCGCGGGCCCAGGCGAACCGTGTCGACCTCGAACGGCAAAGCGCGCTTCGCCGTCCCGCCGATCTGGTTGGCCGTGGCCATCACGTCGTGGGTGATGGCGGCACTTGACGCCATACAGCCCTGGATCTCGAGGACCGCAACTCGGGTCATGTCAAAATATACCTGATCAATGTCATTTTTGACACTAGCCGCTTGCGCGTGAAATCGCAATCCTTGGCCCGCCGCCGGGGAGTGACGCCATGCCGAAACGATCGATGAAGCAGGACGATTCGCTGGAGGATTTCCAGCGCCGCGAGATCACGCTCGACGGCCTCACCAAGGCGGTGCTCGTCGCCGGTACCGGACCCGCGGTCATCGTCATGACGGAAATGCCGGGCATCAGCCCGCATGTTGCGCGCTTCGCCCGTTGGGTTCGCGACGCCGGGTTCACCGTTTACATGCCGTCGCTGTTCGGCCGCGATGGCGCCGTCCCGAGCGCGGACGAGGGCGCCGCGGTGTTCCAGCGGGCCTGCGTCAGCGCCGAGTTTCGCGCCTTCGCCGCGAACGAGTCGAGTCCAGTGACGCAGTGGCTGCGATCGCTGGCGAGGTATGCGCATGACGAATGCGGCGGCCCCGGCGTCGGCGCCATCGGGATGTGCTTCACGGGAAATTTCGCGCTGACCATGATGCTTGAACCGTCAGTGCTGGCGCCGGTGCTGTCGCAGCCGTCACTGCCGCTGAACAACCCCGCCGGCATCGAAATCGCGCCCGACGAAGTCAAGGCAGTGCGCCAGCGGCTCGAACGGGACGGCCTGACCGTGCTGGCCTATCGTTTCGAAGGCGACAAGTTCTGCATGGCCCAGCGCTTCCAGGCCTATTCCGAAGCGCTTGGCGACCGCTTCATCGGACGCGTGCTTCCCGACAGCGCGGCCAACACCGATCTTGCGCCGTTCTTCGAACGCCACGTCACGACGCCCCATAGCGTCGTCACCGCCCACCTGATCGACGAAGCGGGCCAGCCGACGATCGCGGCGCGCGACGAGATTTTGGCGTTTTTCAAGCAACGGCTCGTCGAACGACGGTGAGACGTTTCTCCGATGAGACTCACCGTTTCGAGATTCATCGGGTGTCGATGCTCTTCTCCCCTCCCTCCACGCGCTCTTGCGCGTGGCGGGGAGGGGTCGGGGGTGGGGGGTAGTGCGGGTTCACCAAATGCATCGGTCCCGGCCGATAAACCCCCCACCCCCGACCCCTCCCCACCGCAAGCGCGGGGGGAGGGGAGAAGATGCGCCCTTCGTCGTTACGCGAGCGCGAGTTCGTCATACCCCTTCGCCGTCACCTCGTCGCATCGGGCGCGGTAGGCGGGCGCGCTGCCGCTGTAGCGTGCGACGATACGGGTCTGCTTGCCTTCCACGTTGCTGTTGATCCCGGTCATCCAGGAATTGACCTCGTTGGAGAGCAGGCCGACTCCGAGCGCCTTGACGTGATCGGTCCAGGACGCGACGCCCGATGACGTGGCTTCGACACGCGTCAGGCCGGTTTGCCTCGCGTAGCCTAACAGCCCGGTCACCCAATCGACATTGTACTCGATACTGCGGGGAATATTACCGAGCGCTGTATGCGGTCCCATCAGCATCAGCATGTTGGGAAAGCCATCGACCATGACACCGAGAAAGGTCTCCGGCCCGCTTTTCCATCTATCCTTCAGCCGGGCGCCGTTCGTTCCCCGGATATCGATCTTGTCAAAACTTCCGGTGATGGCGTCGAAGCCGGTGGCGTAGATGATGATGTCGAACTCATATTCCTTGTCGCTGGTCTTGATGCCCTCAGGTGTGATTCGCTCGATCGGCGTTTCCGTAATGTCGACCAGCGCGACATTGTCCCGGTTGTAGACCTCGTAATAGAAGGTCTCCAGCGGCAGCCGCCGCGTACCAAAACCGTGATTCCTCGGGATCAGCTTTTCCGCAACCTTTGGGTCCTTTACCCGCTGGCGGATCTTGCGCGCCACGAAATCGCTGATGAGCGCGTTGGCTTTCCGGTCGATCAGGATGTCGCGGAAATTGCCCTGCCAGATGCCGAAGCCGCGCTCGGCATAGAGCTTTTCGAAGAAGGCCTCACGCTCCTCGTCGGATACCTCGAAGGTCCCGCGCGGATCCGGGTTATGGATGAAACACGCAAACGTTTCCTGGCAGCGCCTGAACATCTCGGGATAGCCGGCCTTGATCTTGCCCTGCGTCTCGGCGTCGATCTTGCCGTTGTGCAGCGGCGCGCACCAGTTCGGCGTGCGCTGAAACACGGTGAGATGACCGACGCTGCCGGCGATGGTCTGGATGGTCTGCACGCCGGTAGCACCAGTGCCGATCACCGCCACCCGCTTGCCGGTGAAGTCGACCGGCTCGTGCGGCCATCGGGCGGTGTGGAACGACTGGCCCTTGAATGAGGCCACGCCTTCGATCCGTGGCAAGGTAGGCGCGGAGAGTGGACCGATCGCGGTGATCAGGAAGCGCGCGCGGAACTGGCTGCCGTCCTGCAGTGTGATGGTCCAGCTGCGGGTGTCCTCGGCCCAGACGGCCGACGTGACCTGGCTGCGGAACTGGATGTCGCGGCGCAGGTCGAACTTGTCGGCGACATGATTGAGGTAGCGCAGCGTTTCCGGCTGGCCGGCGAAATGCTCCGACCAGTTCCATTCCTCCAGCAGCTCCTGGGAAAAGGAATAGCCGTAGGAGTAGCTTTCGGAATCGAAACGCGCCCCCGGATAGCGGTTCCAGTACCAGGTGCCGCCGACGCCGGTGCCGGCCTCGAACACCCGTACCCGCATGCCCTGCTGGCGCAGCCGGTGCAGCTGGTACATGCCCGACATGCCCGCCCCGATGATGATGGCGTCGTAATCGAGGGTCAGCGCCATCTATCCGCGCCTCACGCTTGCGCCGCCGTCCACCGGCAGTGTCACGCCTGTGATAAAACTGGCCTCGTCCGAAGCCAGGAACAGGGCCGCGTTGGCGACGTCCCATCCGGTGCCCATCTTGCCGCGCAACGGCACTTTTGCGTCGCGCTCGGCCTCGACCTCGGCGCGGCTCTTCTTGAACTCCCGGGCGCGGGTGTCGACCGCCATCGGCGTGTTCATCAGACCGGGCAGGATGACGTTGGCGCGGATACCGAACTGGGCGTTCTGGTAGGCGAGCTGTTCGGTGAAGGCGATCATCGCCGATTTGGTCGCCTTGTAGGCGACGTAGGGATAGGTGGTGATGGCGGCCATCGAGGAGATGTTGATGATGGCGCCGCTCTTCTGCCGGCGCATGATCGGGATGACGTGCTTGGCCGCGAAGATGCAGCTCTTGAGGTTGATGGCCACGCAGCGTTCGAGCGCCTCCTCGGTGAAATCCAGCAGTTCGGCGTCACCACCGGCGATGCTCACTCCCACATTATTGTGCAGGATATCGATGCGGCCCCAGCGGGTATGCGCATCCGCGACCATGGCTTCGAGTTCGAGGTTTTTGGTCACGTCGGCCTTGAAGGCCACCGCCGCGCCGCCGCTGGCGCCGATCATGTCGACCGTCTCCTCGGCCGATTTGAGATTGTGATCCACGCACAGCACGCGGGCGCCTTCGCGCGCGAAGGTGAGCGCGGTGGCGCGGCCGTTGCCGATGCCTTCGCCCGGGCTCTGGCCGGCGCCGACGACGATGGCGACGCGATCTTTCAGGCGCATGTCAGTTCACTCCCGGAATTGGGTACTGTTTCAGTACCTCTTTGTATGTGGGTTCATTGTCGATCTGCATGGTGGCCAGCACGCGGACGACAGCACAGTAGAAGGCGATGGTGAGCACCAGATCGGTCATCTGCTCGTCGCTGAGTTCCCTCTTGATCTCGGCGAAACTGGCGTCGGACATAGCGAGCTCGCGGACCATCTCGCGGGCGCCTTTCAGGATCGCCCTGGCCAACGGCTCGAGTCCGGAAGACTTGCCCTCGGTCTCGGCGATCAGGCCGGCGATATCCTCGTCGGTGACGCCGAACTCCTTGCCGATCTTGACATGGTGAGTGAACTCATACTCCGACTTTTCCAACCAGCCCACTTGAAGAATTGCGAGTTCGCGCAAGCGCGGGTCGAGTTTGCTCTTGAAACGGATATAGCCGCCCATTCCGCTGAAGGCGCGCGCCATGTCGGGCGAATTGACCAACAGCTTGTGCAAATTGGTGTTGCGCTTGAGCATGTCGCGATATTCAGGGGCAATCTGATCGGCCTCGAGATAGGGCAGGCGAGCCATCTTGTTGTTCCTTGTTTATGGCGTGACCGGAGATCCCCGTTCATCAAAAGGGAATTTGCTCTGCTTCCTGCCGTCGCACAATCGGGATTCGAAAGGCGAGTTGGAGGAGCCTGCGTCAATTCCGTAACACGGAACAAAATTCCGCTTGCATCGCAAACCAACCAAGGTTTCATGGCCGGCAACAACAAGCCGAACCGGACGCGATGCGCGCTGGTCATTTGGGCAATGAGGAAGCGTGATGGAGGCGTTGTCGCATCTTGTAATTGTCGAGATCGGAAGTGCTGCGGCGGCGAGCTACTGCGCCCGGCTGTTCGCGGACTTCGGGGCGACCGTTCAGAAGATCGAACCGCCGCAGGGTGGTCCGCTTCGCCGCACCGCGCCGTTGACGCCGAAAGGCCAGAGCGCCTGGTTCGCGTTCCTGAACTTCAACAAGTCGAGCATCGTGCTCGATCCCCATGATGCCGGCGCTCCGGCGCGCCTGGCGGAGTTGATCGGCCATTGCGATATCCTGATCGACGGCCGCGATGTCGACGCGGCGGATTGTCCGGCACTGGATCTTGCCGCGCTCAGGCAGAAAAATCCCGGCCTCATTCATCTCGATGTCAGCTGGTTCGGCCGTGAAGGGCCGTACGCGAAATTCGAGGCCACGGACGCCACGGTTCGCGCGCTGACGGGCCTGATCAAACTGGTCGGTCCGGCCGAGGGGCCGCCGATGCACGCGCCGGATTTTCAGACCGGGATCTTCGCCGGCCTCTGGGGCTTTATCGCAGCGGCATCGTCGGTGCTTGGCCGGATGCAGGACGGACACGGCCGCACCAGTTCGCTCAGCATCTTCGAATCGAGCATCGCAGTCGCCGAATACACCATGTTCGAATCCTTCGTGCACGGCGACATCATGCGCCGGATCGGTGTCAACCGCTTCTGGCCGACCTTTCCGGTCGGCATCTACGAAACCAGACAGGGCTGGCTTGGCGTTACCACGGTGACCCCCGCGCAATGGCGCGCCTTTTGCGACATGCTGGGGCTCCACGACCTGCGCGACGACGCCACGCTGTCCATGGGCGTCGATCGGCTGGCGCGCATGGACGAAATCGAAGGCAAGTTCATTCCGAGGCTGAAGCAGCGCACCGCGCAGGAATGGTTCGCCGAGGGGTTGAGACGTAAAATCCCGATCGTGCCGGTACCCGGGATTGGCGATCTCGTCGGCGACGCCGAGAAACGATCGCGCGGCGCCATCGTCCCGATCACGATCGGGAGCGAGACCGGATTTACCGCGGGTTCCATGCAGCGGTTGACCGGCACGCCGCCACGGCGCGGCGGTTCCGTTCCTGACATCGGTGAGGTGCAGCCCGTCATGGCCGATCCCGGCGATGTGGCAGCACGCGCTCCCGCGGCCAAGGCCGGCGCCGCAAAGCGCCTGCCGCTCGAGGGCGTGCGCGTGATCGATTTTTCGATGGGCTGGGCCGGTCCAATCTGCACCCGTACGCTGGCGGATCTCGGCGCCGACGTCATCAAGATCGAGGCGATCCAGTATCCGGACTGGTGGCGCGGCGTCGATCGCCGGCCGGCCTATGTTCTCGAACAGATGTACGAGAAATCGGTGCGCTACTGCATCATGAACCGCAACAAGCGCGGCATCACGCTCGATCTGACCCGGCCGCAGGGCCTGCAGCTTGCAAAACGGCTGCTGGCGGACGCCGATCTCGTCGTCGACAACTATTCTGTCGAGGTGCTGCCGAAACTCGGGCTCGGCTATGAGGTGCTTCGCCAGCTCAATCCAAAGCTGGTGATGATGTCGATGTCGGCGTTCGGCACCGGGAGCATCCATCGCAATTGCCGTGCCTATGGCTCGACGCTGGAGCAGGGCTCCGGCTTGCCGAGTGTCGTCGGCGATGCCAATGGATCGCCGGTCATGAGCCACATCGCGTTCGGCGACGCCGTCGGCGGGCTGAATGGCTGCGCCGCGGTCCTGACGGCCCTGATCCATGCGAGGCTGACCGGGAACGGCCAGTTCATCGATCTCGCGCAGATCGAATGCATGATGCCGTTCGCCGCGCCCTGGATAACCGCGCATTCGATCGATGGCGCAGCGCCTGTGAAATACGGCAACCGTCATCCGGATTTTGTGCCGCACGGCTGCTTTCGTTGCGCCGGCAGCGACAGCTGGATCGTGGTCGCGGTCTCCAGCGATGCGATGTGGCCGAAGCTGTGTCAGCTGCTTGGCCGGCCGGACTGGGCCGCGGACGAAGGGCTGAAGAGCGCGGCGGCGCGGCGCCGGATCGAGAACGAGATCGAAGCGGCCATCACGGCCTGGACTTCAACCCGGGCGCCTGACGACGCCATGAATGCGTTGCAGGCCGCCGGTATCGCATCGGGCGTGGCGCGGCTGCCGATCGAACTTTTGTCCGACCCGCAACTGCATGCGCGCGGATTTATCCAGGAGATCGACCGCGCCTTCATCGGCAGGCATCCGCAGCCATCGATGCCGTTCCGCCAAACCGACCGGCCGTTCGAAATTCGCTCCGCGCCGCCGACGCTCGGCGAGCACAACCGTGAAATCCTCGCGGGCATGCTCGGGCTGTCCGACGCCGAGATCGACCAACTGGCGCGCGACGGTATCATCGGAACCGAGATGCTGATGGAAGAACAACTCGCGGCAGGAAAGAAGCGGGCAGCAGGCTGATGGAAACGGCCCATCCGGCAGAGCGCATATCGGGAGCAGCGGCCGCCGGCAGCCGGCACGCGCTGATGTCGGTGCGTGGGCTTGGCATTCGCTTCAAGACCGCACAGGGGATCTGGCAGGCGACGCGCAAGATCGACTTCGACATCGCGCCCGGCGAACGCGTCGGCATCGTCGGCGAAAGCGGTTGCGGCAAGACCATCACCGGGCTCTCGATCCTGCGCCTGTTGCCGAACAATCTCTCCGGCCTGGACGGCTCGATCATGTTCGACGGCGTCGATCTGGCCTCGTGCAGCACCAGGACCATGCGCGGGATACGCGGGCGCCGGATCGCGATGATCTTTCAGGAGCCGATGAGCGCGCTGGATCCGGTGTTCACCGTCGGACACCAGATTGCCGAGACGCTGCGGGTTCACACCAACGTCAGCAAGGATGAGGCGCGGGCGCAGACCATCGATATGCTGCGCCGCGTCGGCATCGCCTCGCCCGAACGTCGGATCGACGAATATCCGCACCAACTCTCCGGCGGCATGCGCCAGCGCGTCATGATCGCGGCAGCGCTGATCTGCGGGCCGCAGCTCCTGATCGCCGACGAGCCGACCACGGCGCTTGATGTCACCGTGCAGGCGCAAATCCTCGATCTCTTGCGGAACCTGAGCGAAACCTCGAAGACGGCGCTGATGCTGATTACCCACGATCTCGGCGTGGTCGCCGAGACCTGTACGCGGATGATCACCATGTATGCGGGCGAGGTGATCGAGGACGCCACGGTCGACGCCGCGCTGGTGCGGCCGTTGCATCCCTATACGTCCGGCCTGTTGCGCTCGCTGCCGCATTTGAGCCCGCGCCTCGGCAGGTTGCCTTCGATTCCGGGCCGGGTTCCCTCCATCGCCGAGATGCCCGACGGATGCCGCTTCAGGGCGCGCTGCCCGCATGCGATCGCGGGCTGCGAAGCCGAACAGGAACTGCTCGACGCAGGCGAGGGCCGCAAGGTCCGCTGCTGGCGCTTTCGAGAGCTCGATCTGCCCGGCGCCCTGCAGCACGCGGCCTCCGCGCCGATTGCGGGAAGGGTTGTCAGGCAATGATGCCCATGGCCGGCGACAGCAAGGCGGAGCCCATCGTCTCGGTGCGAGACCTCGAGGTGGGCTTTCAGACAATGGACCGCCGCGCCACGGTGAAGGCGGTCGACGGCGTCTCCTTCGACGTCCGCCGTGGCGAGACGTTCGGGATCATCGGCGAATCCGGATCGGGCAAGACCACGATCGGCCGCGCATTGGTGTTCCTGCTGAAGCCGACCGCGGGCACCATCCTGCACAATGGCGTCGATCCGCAGGCGCTGCCGCGCAAGCAATTCCAGAGCCACCGCCGCGACTACCAGATCATCTTTCAGGATCCCAATGCGGCGCTGAATCCACGCATGACGATCATCTCGTCCGTGCTGGAGCCACTCGAACTCGCGGGTGCGGGAACCAAAGCCGAGCGGCTGGCGCGGGCGCAGGACGCCATGGAGCGGGTCGGCCTGCCCCAGGAGCTTGGCGAACGCTATCCGCACCAGCTGTCCGGCGGGCAGAAGCAGCGTGTGATCATTGCGCGTGCGCTCACGCTGCGGCCGAAACTGATCGTTTGCGACGAGGTCGTCGCGGCATTGGACATGTCGATCCGCGGCGACGTGCTCAATCTGTTTGCCGAACTGCAGCGCGACCTCGGGCTGACCTACGTCTTCATCACGCATGATCTGTCGGTGGTGTCTCACATCAGCGACCGCATCGCAGTGATGTATCTCGGCCGCTTCGTCGAACTTGGCCCGACCGAGAGCGTTTCCGGACGGCCGCTGCATCCCTATACCCAGGCGCTGCTGTCGGCGGAGCCGCTGCCGCTGCCCTCGACGATGCGCAGCGACCGCCGCATCATCCTGCAGGGCGAGATGCCGAGCCCGATCGATCCGCCCTCGGGATGCCGCTTCCGCACCCGCTGCCAGTATGCGCAGTCCGTCTGCGCGGAACAAACTCCGGCCTGGCGCGAACTCGAGCCCGATCACTGGGTCGCCTGCCATTTCGCCGATCGTCCGAATTTTTCGCCGAGCTAAACCATCATCCCGTTCGAGGAGGACAAAGCCATGACCAGAGAGAAGATGTGGACGACGCGCCGGGAAGCGATGGCGCTGTTGTCGGGTGCCGTGGCCGGCGTCGCGTTCGGCGGCGATGTCCGCGCGCAGGGCACGCCGAAACGCGGCGGCATCTTGCGCATTTCCGCCCCCACCAATCCGTCGAGCCTCGACCCGGCCACCGGCGGCGCCGGCTCGGATCACGCGTTTCTGTTCACCATGTACGATACGCTGACCGAGTGGGATTTCGAGACCTTGAAGCCGAAGCCGGGCCTCGCGGAGAGCTGGAGCTTTTCCGATCCGACCACCTTCGTCCTCAACATCCGCCCGGGCGTGACCTTTCACGACGGCACGCCGCTCGATGCGGAGGCCGTCAAGTTCAACCTGGAGCGCAACAAGTCCGATCCGAAATCCAACATCAAGGCCGATCTCGCGACCATGGCATCCGCTTCCGTCACCGGTCCGATGCAGGTGACGCTGAAGCTGAACGCGCTCGACGCCGCATTGCCCGGTATCCTCAGCGACCGTGCCGGCATGATGGTCTCGCCAACGGCACTCAAGGCCAGCGCGGCCGGCAACGTCGCGCGCACGCCGGTCGGCGCCGGCGCCTATACGTTTGTCAGCTGGGCGGACGGCGAGAAGATCGTCATCAAGCGCAACGAGAAGTACTGGAAACCGAACCGGCCATATCCGGACGGTATCGAATTCGCGATCATCCCTGAACTGACTACGGGTGTGCGTTCGGTCACCGCCGGACAGAACGATCTGATCTATCAGCTGCCGCCGCGCCAAAAAGTCGTCGTCGAGCGCTCCAAGGACCTCAAGGTCTTCAACGGCCCGACACTCTACGTCTTCCAGATCTTCCTGAACTGGGCGAAGCCGCCGTTTGACGACATCCGGGTGCGCAAGGCGTTCAACATGGCGATCGACCGCGAGTCTTTCGTCAAGGCGGCGCTCGCGGGCCTGGCCGAGCCGGCCTACATGAACCTGCCGAAATCGCATTGGGCCTACGACAAATCGGTCGCAGCACTCACGCCTTACGATCCAGCCCAGGCGCGCAAGCTGCTGGCTGAAGCGAATTTCAAGGAGGGGACCACGATTGATCTGGTCGGCTACCCGGATCAGGACTCGGTTCAGCGCCAGGAAATCCTGATCGAGCAACTCCGCAAGGCCGGCATCAGCGTGCGCTTCCTCAACGCGCCGATCGCGGAAGCCTCGGCGGCGTTCTTCGGCGCCGAGAAACGCGGCTCCGGGTTGCTCGCGGCCTGGACCGGGCGGCCGGACCCGAGCCTGACCTATTCGCTGATGTTCACCAAGGACGCCTATTACAATGGCGGCAGGGGAGCGGTGCCACCGGAACTGGAAGCCGCGATCAAGGAATCCCGCGCCTCAGAAGACGTCCAAATCCGCACCAAGGCCTTCGCGACCGTGCAGAGGCTTGTCATGGAGAATGCCTTCGTCGCGCCGCTCGCCTTCCAGTTCGAACTGGTGGCGATGAACAAGAAGGTGCAGGGCTACAGGCCGAACCTGCTCGGCAAGCCGAAATACGACGACGTCTGGCTGGAGAGCTAGGGGATGGCGCGACGAAGTCCGGCAAAGGTCATCGGCGGCCGCCTGTTGCAGGCGCTGCCGGTGATCCTGCTCGCGACTTTCATGGTGTTTTCGCTGCTCAAGCTGGTGCCCGGCGACATCGCGGTGACGCTGGCCGGCGACAATGCCACCGATGCGCGGATCGAGGAGATTCGGAAAGTCTACGGTCTCGACCGGCCTTTCCTGGTGCAGTACGGCACATGGCTCGGCAACGCCGTGCAAGGCGACCTGTCGCAATCGCTGCTGTCGGGCGAGAAAGTCGCAACCTCGATCTCACGGGCCTTTCCGAACACGCTGCTGATCGTCTCCATCGCGCTGCTGCTGGCGCTCGCCACGGGGATCCCGATGGGCATCGTGGCGGCGATCAAGCCCAACGGCTGGGTCGACAAGACAGTCAGCATGGTCGCCTCGCTCGGCGTGGCGATACCCGGCTTCTGGCTCGCCATGATCCTGGTTGCCGAAATCTCGCTGAAACTGAACTGGCTGCCAGCCACTGGGGCAAAATCCTTCGCGGTATCGCCGCTGGAAGCGATCCGGCACGCGCTGCTGCCGGGCATTGCCATCGCCGCCTATGGCATGGCCGAGGTGGCGCGGCAGCTGCGGGGTTCACTGCTGGAGGTGCTGTCGTCGCAATATGTGCGGACCTTGCACGCCAAGGGACTTTCGATGACGCGGATCCTCTGGCAGCACGGTCTGAAAAACGTCAGCGTCAATTTGTTCACCATCATCAGCCTGCTGGTCAACCGCATGCTGGCGGCGACCGTCGTCATCGAAGCCGTGTTCGCGATTCCAGGTTTAGGCAGCCTGATCGTGCGCGGCGCCATCCAGCGCGATTTCCCGATCGTGCAGGGCGTGGTGTTCACCATGGTGATCGTCGTGATCATGGTCAATTTGATCGCCGATCTCCTGTGCGCGGCGGTCGATCCGAGGATCGAGCAATGACCGACCTCGCACTTCCAGGCCGGCCGCGCCCCGCGAGAGAAAACCGCGCACGTCGTTTCTTCCGGTGGCTGGCCGGGGATCTGCGTGCCGCGCTGGCGATTATCGTGCTGCTCGGGCTGGTCATTGTCGCTGTTGGCGCGCCGTGGATCGCGCCGTATCAGCCGACCGCGCAGGACGTCAACAACATGCTGGCGGCGCCCGGCCCGGACCATCTGCTCGGCACCGACGATCTCGGTCGCGACATCTTCAGCCGGCTGATCTGGGGCGCACCGGCCACCGTCTATGCCAGCCTGCTGGCGGTCAGCGTCGCCGTCGCCATCGGTCTGCCGGTGGGATTGATGGCCGGTTTCTTCGGCGGCTGGGCTGATGATATCATCAGCCGCGTGATCGATACGTTTCTTTCGTTTCCGGCGATCGTGCTGGCGATCGCGGTGACCGGCGCGCTCGGCATCGGCCTGACCAACGGCATGATCGCGGTCGGCATCGTGATGTTCCCGTCGCTGGCGCGGATCGTGCGGGCGCGTACCTTGATCGTGCGCCAGGAACTTTATGTCGATGCGTCGCGCTGCTTCGGCGCCCCGGTCTGGCATATCCTGTGGAAGCACGTGCTGCCGAACGCCTTGCAGCCGGTGATCGTCCAGGTGACGCTGCTGCTGGCTGCGGCACTGCTCGCGGAAGCCAGTCTCAGCTTTCTCGGTCTCGGCATCCAGCCGCCCAATCCGAGCTGGGGTGCGATGCTGGCCCGGGCCTATCAATACATGGAGATCGCGCCGGAACAGATGTATGCGCCGGGATTGGCCATTCTGGTCATTTCGCTGGCCTTCAACGCGCTGGGAGAGTCCTTGCGCATCGTGCTCGATCCCACCATGAAGGATCGCTGAGTTCTAACCGGAAACATTCATGCCCTTTCACAGACTCCTGATCGCCAACCGCGGCGAGATCGCCATTCGCATCAGCCGCGCCGCCGGCGAAGCAGGCCTTGCCACCGTCGCCGTCCACCCCCAGGACGACGCGCTGTCGCTGCATGTCCGCGCCGCCGACGAGAGTCTTGAGATCCCGGGACGTGGCGCGCGCGCCTATCTCGACATCGAGGCGGTCATTGCCGCCGCCAAGGCGACCAATTGCGACGCGCTGCACCCCGGCTACGGCTTTCTCAGCGAGAATTCGCAGCTGGCGCGGCGTTGCGCGGAGGAGGGGATCGTTTTCGTCGGACCGTCGCCCGAGGCGCTCGATCTGTTCGGCGACAAGATCGCGGCCAAGGCGCTCGCCAGGCGCTGCGGCGTGCCTGTGATCGAAGGGACCAGCGGTCCGACCACGCTGGATCAGACAAAGGCATTCTTTGCCTCGCTCGGCAGCGGTGGCGCGGTCATGATCAAGGCGGTGGCCGGCGGCGGCGGGCGCGGCATGCGGTTCGTCGAAGAAGCCTCCAAGCTCGAGGAAGCCTATGCGCGCTGCCAGTCCGAGGCGAAGGCGGCCTTCGGAAACGACAGCGTCTATGTCGAGCGCCTGATCCGCAAGGCGCGCCATATCGAGGTGCAGATCATCGGCGACCATTACGGCGCGATCAGCCATTTGTGGGAGCGCGAATGCACGATCCAGCGTCGCAACCAGAAGCTCATCGAAGTCGCACCCAGCCCCTCGCTGAGCGACGGCCTGCGTGCGCGCATCATTGACGCCGCCCGGCAGCTGGCGGCTGCCGCGCATTACGACAATCTCGGGACCTTCGAATTCCTGGTCGATGGTGAAACCACCGTTGGCGATCCCCGGTTCGCCTTCATCGAGGCCAATCCGCGCCTGCAGGTCGAGCATACCGTGACCGAGGAGGTGCTCGGCGTCGATCTCGTCAAGTCGCAACTGGCTGTCGCCGCCGGTGCAAGCCTGGCCTCGCTCGGCCTGGCGCAATCGGAGGTTCCGGCGCCGCGCGGCTTTGCGATGCAGCTTCGCATCAATATGGAAGTGATGGACGAGCAGGGCGCGACCAGGCCGACCGGCGGGACGCTCGGCGTGTTCGATCCGCCGTCCGGCCCGGGCGTGCGAGTCGATACCTTCGGTTATGCCGGCTACCGGACCAGCGCGGCCTTCGACTCCCTGCTGGCCAAGGTGATCGTTCATGCGCCGGCCGCGAGCTGGCCTGACGTCGTGCAGAAGGCCGCGCGCGCCTTGCGCGAATTCCGCATCGCGGGCGTCGACACCAATATTCCGTTCATCCAGGCGGTGCTGGCGCATCCTGATTTTGTCAGCAATCGCATCAGCACCGGTTTTATCGATACCCACGTCGCGGCCCTGGTCGGTTCGTCCCGGGACATGGCGCGGCCGCTGTTCTTCGCCAGCGCGGACGCGGCGGGCGGAGCGGCGTCGTTCTCCAAGGCGGGCGATCCAGCCGCCGGTCCGCTGGGATCGGTAGCGGTGCCGGCGCCGTTACAGGGCACCATCGTTGCGATCGAGGTGACCGAAGGCGATATGGTTCGTCCGGGGCAGCAGATCGCCATCCTCGAATCCATGAAGATGGAGCACCTCGTTGCCGCGCCGCACGGCGGCAAGGTGACGAAGATTGTCGCCGGCGGCGGCGCGACGCTGATGCACGGCGAGACCATCCTGTTTCTCGAACCCGCCGAGGTCGCGGGCGACGCGGTCGAGGCAGAGGCAGCTGTCGATCTCGATCACATCAGGCGGGATCTGGCGGAATTGATCGCGCGCCATGCCATGACGCTCGACGCCAATCGCCCGGAATCGGTCGCGCGCCGGCGCAAGACCAATCAGCGAACGGCGCGGGAGAATATCGCGCAGCTGGTCGATGAGGGGTCCTTCGTCGAATACGGCTCGCTGGCGATTGCCGCCCAGCGCCGCCGGCGCAAGGTCGACGACCTCATCAAGAACACGCCCGCCGACGGGTTGATTGCCGGCGTCGCTACGGTCAACGCGGAACAATTCGGCGCGCATCAGGCCCGCTGCATGGTGATCTCCTACGACTACACCGTGCTGGCTGGTACGCAAGGCCACATGAACCACAAGAAGATCGACCGGATGCTGGGCCTCGCCGAGCAGTGGCGGATGCCGCTGGTATTTTATGGCGAGGGCGGCGGCGGCCGCCCCGGCGATACCGACCGGCTCGGCATGACCGGCCTCGACGGGCCGTCCTTCGTTCAGTTCGCAAAACTGTCCGGTCTGGTGCCTGTGGTGGGCGTGGTGTCCGGCTATTGTTTTGCGGGCAATGCCGCGATGCTCGGCTGTTGCGACGTCATCATCGCGACCCGGAACGCATCGATCGGCATGGGCGGGCCGGCGATGATCGAGGGCGGCGGCCTCGGCGTCTATCATCCGGCCGAAGTGGGACCGGTATCATTCCAGGCGCCGAATGGCGTCATCGACATTCTGGTCGAGGACGAGGAGGAAGCCACCAGCGCCGCGCAAAAATACCTGTCCTACTTTCAAGGCTCGGTCGCCTCCTGGAAAGCCGCAGATCAACGCCTGCTGCGACGCGCCATCCCCGAAAACCGGCTGCGCGTCTATGATATCCGCACTGTCATCGATCTTCTGGCGGACGAGGGATCGGTGCTGGAAATACGCCGGGACTTCGGCGTCGGCATGATCACGGCCTTCATTCGTATCGAAGGCAGGCCGTTCGGATTGATCGCCAACAACCCCAAACACCTCGGCGGCGCGATCGACGCGCCGGCCGGGGACAAGGCGGCACGCTTCCTGCAGCTGTGCGACGCCTTCGACATCCCGATCGTGTCGCTGTGCGATACGCCGGGCTTCATGGTGGGGCCCGAGGCCGAGAAGACCGCGATCGTGCGTCATGTCGCCCGCATGTTCGTGACCGGGGCGAGCCTCACCGTGCCGCTGTTCGGCATCGTGCTGCGCAAGGGCTACGGCCTCGGCGCACAGTCCATGATCGGCGGTGGCTTCCACGCCTCCTTCTTCACGGTGGCCTGGCCGACCGGCGAATTCGGCGGCATGGGGCTGGAAGGCTATGTGCGGCTCGGCTTCCGCAAGGAAATGGAAGCGATATCAGATCCGGTCGAGCGGGAGAAATATTATCAGGCCAAGGTGGCGGAACTCTATGCCAACGGCAAGGCAACCTCGATCGCATCGGTGCTCGAGATCGACGAAGTGATCGATCCGGCCGAGACCCGCCGCTGGATCATGGCCGGCCTGCAGTCGGTGCCGAAGCCCGCGCCGCGCACGCACCGCAAGCGCCCCTGCATCGATGCCTGGTAGGATCGCTTGCGTGTCCCGGCGACACGTCTAACTCCGTCCCGGCAGCGTTTGCTGCCGGGACGCGCGTCTCGAACCATCTGGCATGCTGCCCGCTGCCATCCTTCGAGACGCCGCGCGAAGTACGCGCGGCTCCTCCGGATGAGGTTGAACTTGTTGCCGCATAACCACCTCATGCTGAGGAGCGAGCAACGCGAGCGTCTCGAAGCATGGGGCGGCGAGCGACGAAATGGAGGTCATTGCTGGCAAGACAGCCCGCATTGCTGACGCCGCGTCCGTTCGCTGGCAATATCGTCAACAGCATCACCGATTTGAAATCTGCGAAGACCGATGTCTTTCAGCTCCCGGTCGTCGAGCTGACGCAGCGCGATGCGTGCCGCCTGGCGCTCTGAACGCGCGATCACGCCCGCAACCCAGCGGTTGACAAGGCGACTCAGAAGGCTCCCCAATCCTCCCGGCAATGCCGGTGTGTCCGTCGATGACGGTTGGATGTTTGTGCGAATAGCAGTCATCACAATTTCCTGGAAATATTCAAATTCGGCGCCAGGGCCGTCTACCGCTTCACCAATAGGCCGCCCTGCGGGTTCCTGAAGCCATCTCCTGCTTCGTATCGGCCGAACGGACGCCGGTATCAGTTTTGTACAACACGACCCCGTGTGCCACCGCGATGCCGACGATGGCACCAATCAAAAATATTCTCTTCAACACGACTCGTTCCTTTGGAATGGAGCAGCCACAGATAAGGTTCGATGCGCTCATCGTCATCCTCCGTTCGGACGAAACCCGATTACAATATTTTGCTTCACGATTGCGCGAGCCGCACGGCGGCTGCCGCGTCCCTGCGCTCTCCGAACGAGGCCGTGTCAACTCGCCAGCGGTGTCGCGAATCCGGCGACCAGCTTGACCAGGTCGGCTTGACGGCCGACGCCTGTCTTTTCAAACAGGCGACTGAGATGGGTTTTGATGGTGGTGGCCGCGACGCCGAGCGACGCTGCCACCTCGGGAACGCCGCCGACGTCGACGATGGCGAGCAGCACGCGCAGTTCGGTCGGCGTCAGATTGTACATCTCGCCAATGACTCCCGAAGGCGAGAAAGCCTCGAGCGCCGCCTTGCGCACGAACAAGGCAGCCACCGCGTCATAGGCAAGGCCGGCCTTTCGGCGTGCGCCCGAGGTCAGCGGCAACACGTGGGCGACGTAGCGTTCGCCATTGCGGGCGGTCAGCGGCAGGGCGATGCCCTTGACGCCAAGCTCCGCGTCGCCGCCGCCGGCGCCGTGGAGGATCTCGCGCAAGGCTGCGTTGACGGGCGCCTCACCGGCAACCAGCCGTCCGCAGGGCGTCCTGCGGAGAAAGTCGGCAGCGGCGAGTATGGTGCTGCCGGCCGCGTTGGCGTGGACGATGCGGCCGCTGGCGTCGACGAGGATCATGCCGGCGCTCAGCCCGTCGAGAATGTCCGTCAGGCAGGTCGCTTCAGCCTCCCTGTGGTGGATGGTCTTGCCGATCAGCAGTGCGCGACGGACGTGGGGAATGATCAGCGCCATGCGGCGGCGCATGTCGGCGTCGACCAGGCCGCTGGCCTCGCGTCGCGCGACACTGAGAAACGTGCAGCTGGTTGCCGACTTTTCGATCACCGCGCTGGCAATGTCGATCCAGCCATGCGGCCGGGCCCATTCCCGATAGAAGCGGCCGCGGCGAAATTCCTCGTAGGGCACGAGATCGGTGGTGCTCACGATCTGCTCGACTCCGACCGACAGCGGGTCCGCCGTGGAATCGAGTTTCGGATAGCTCTCCGAATAGGCCCGCAGGCCCTCCGAGTCATTTCCAATGTAGCAATACAGGTGTTCGGCCGTGCCCAAGGCCCTGCCCAAAGAGCTGCCCAAAGAGCTGCCCAAGGCATGCTTCGAGAGCAGGCCGCCCGAATCGCCGCCGGCAAAGTCCGCGATCCTGTCGAGAACGTCGGTTCGGTGGTCGGGGTCGAAGACGGCGTCGTAAATATCGCCGGTTAACGCTAAAAGCTGCTCTCTATCATCCATTATTATCAGTCCCGGTAAAATGACGTCGAAAGAAATGGCAGTGTGCCGCACGGCGAAGACATTCCGATTCAGCGGCATTTCCGTGGCAGCGCAAGCCGGGCCCATCATTGCGTGGCGCGAAACGGCTAGCCGGCGTCGTCACCGATTTCACGTGTTGGTTATCGGGCGGCTTAACCAAGGACGGCGACGCAATGTCCTCTAATTGGAGGAGACCGCAGCGAGTTCAAAATAAATTGTAATCGATGCTCGTCTGACCGGATGACGACGGTGGGTGGACCGAATTCTATTCTCGCAAAATATCTGACATAGCGAGGCGGTCTGATGCACGCATTTATCGACGATGAGACGCGGTTGATCGAGCCGTTCACCACTGCGCCGCGATGGAGGTGGAGGAGGATGCGGATTCGCTCTCATCTGCGCCGTTTCGGGCGAGGCGTCGCAGCCGGTGTCGCCGGAGTCTGGACCGGCATGATCAGGGCGCTTCATGAATCCCGAAGCCGGTCGGCGGCGCGCCGGATCAACCAGCACCGCCATCTCATCGACGCGCACCGCGCTCATCATACAGGCCTTGAGATGCGATCATCCGGGCCGGTGCAGCCATGACGGCGATGCCATGGCGGCTCTGCTTCCTGATGGCGGCCTTCATGATTGCGTTTGCAATTGCGCATATATTCGCGTTGCAAAAGCTGAACGTGGTACAGGGCGACAGGCCAGCCGCGATCGACAGGCTGGCCGACTAGAGTGTTCGCCGGATGCGCGCGGTCTAGAGTGGCAGCCCGACGCTGTGCAGCGCATCGAATACCCGATCGCAATAGGATTGCGGCAGCGGCGGCAGGCCTTTCTGCACTTCCGAAACCGTCAGGTCCGGATAGTGCTCCCGCAGCGCCGTGAGGCTGCGGCGGGCCTCGGACTCCGCCCCCACCAACGCGTAGGCGGGGCACATGGTGCGGTGGATCCAGGTCGCCGACGGATGCTCGGCCAGCGCGCGTTGCTGCCAATGGGCGGCTTCAGCATAGCGGCCCGATTCGAAATGCGCGCAACCGATGCCGACCATGCTGTTGAAGGCGAGGCTGTCGTTCGGCGCGAGATCGAGCGCGATCTTGAGCCGCTCGATGCCCGAATCCGCGTCGTTGTTGTAGACGTCGAGCCATCCGCTCCGGCTCCACGCCCAGGCCGAGCCGCCGTCGATCGAAAGCGCCTTGCGGATCATCAGTTCCGCGGCTTCGAGATCGTGCAGGAAGGTGAAGGCGTTGCCGAGAACAGCGAGCACGGTGGCATCGCCGCCCATAGTCTGCGCCTTTCGCGCCAATTCGGCGCTCCTCGCGCGGTCCTCGTTCGGTGTTGCGGCGAAGTGATAGACCACGCGCTGGCTATAGGCCCACGCCGCAAGCGCGGTCGCCAGCGCGTTGTCCGGATCACGCTCCATCGCGCGTTCCAGCAGGTCCAGCGCGTGGGCATTGCCTTCGGCATTGAGCGAAAGCACCCAGGGCATGGCCCGCAGCGCCATATCGTGCGGGCTCAGATCGGTCGGCGGCTTGCGGCCGGCGCGATCGATTTCCGCGAGGCGCAGGCATGGCTGCATCGCCGCGATGATCTTGGTGGCGAGATGCTCGTCGAGAGACGCGTCGTGACCAAGGGCACCATCGGAACGGTAGGCCGTCAGATGACGGCCGGTTTCGGCATCAATCAGCCGGAACGTCAGGCGCGTTTGCCGGTCCGATCCGCTGATGGCGCCGATCAGATGGTAGCGCGCCGCGCCGGGCTGCCGGACAACGGCGGCGCCGGCCCGCGTCAGGGCGATCGAAAGCTCATCGGCGATGCTGTGCGCGACGTCGCTGTGTTCGGGGCCGGCGTCGATCGGGCGAAGCGCGACGGTGGGCCGATCGCGGCTGGGGATGGTAAACGACGGCATCGACCTCAGCGCATCGGCGAAGACGGCCTGTCGCTTCGCGGTCTGCGACGGGGTTTCGCCAAAACGGCGGCGATACTCGACGGAAAACCGTCCGCAATGCGGGAATCCGCAGCGCTGGGCGACATCCATCACCTTGGCGTCGGGAATGCCCTGCAGCAGTTCGCGGCGCGCGGCCTCGAACCGGATATCACGCAGCGCTGCGCGGGGCGCCTTGCCGACGAATTCCCGGAATTGGCGCTGCAGCGTGCGGCTGGACAGGCCCGCGGCCTCGGCGAGTTCCATCACGCTCCAGTCACGCCCGACATTCGCGCGCATCGCATCGAGAGCGCGGCGAACGCCGCGCGGCAGCAAAGCCGTGCTCGAATCTCCGTTGGGACGTGCATTCATGAAGGAATCTCCAGCGATGTGATGATGAACACCAGGTTCGGTGAAAAATTTCATGATCGGGATAGCCCTGTCGCTAACTGGATAGAGGATAGCCGCCCTCTCAGTTACGTCTTCGGACCGGGGATTAGGTTCAGATCAGGAGCAATTTCTTCAGAATAGGAGCAATTCTAATGACAGGTCTTTTGACGGTTATTTATGGAATCGGCGCTTATGCCGTGTTTTTTATCACCATCCTCTATGCGATAGGTTTCGTCGGCAATTGGGTGGTCCCAAAATCGATCGATTCGGGCATTGCCGGCCCGTTGATCGAGAGTGCTCTCATCAACACGATGCTGCTTGGGCTATTCGCCGTCCAACACAGCGTGATGGCGCGATAGGGTTTCAAGCGCTGGTGGACGCGCATCGTGCCGCCCGCGATCGAGCGCAGCACGTTTGTGCTGGTCTCCAGCCTGGTGCTGTTGCTGCTGTACTGGCAGTGGCGGCCGATGCCTGTCCCGATCTGGACGGTGCACAATCCCTACACGGCAGCCGCGTTTGAGGCGGTTTCCCTGTTCGGCTGGGCATTGCTGTTTGCCAGCACCTTCATGCTCAGCCATTTCGAGTTGTTCGGCCTCAGCCAGGTGTTCGCGCGGATGTTCGGCAGGGATCTGCCGGCGGCGACGTTTCACACGCCGCTGCTCTACCGGGTGGTGCGCCATCCGATCTATCTGAGCTTCCTGCTCGCCTTCTGGGCGACGCCATCGATGACCGCGGGCCACTTGCTGTTCGCGGTGGCGACGACCGGCTACATCCTGATCGGCATCCAGCTCGAGGAGCGCGATCTGATCGGCATGTTCGGCGACCAGTATCGACGCTACCGGGAGCGCGTTTCGATGCTGATTCCGCTTCCGGGCGGCGGCAAATCCGATGATAGGCCGATCGCGGAGTCGCGATCCGCGGAACGCTAGTCATTCCGGCGCGCCGTTCGCGGCGCGCCAAATCACACTTGTTGCACTGATATCACCAACATCACCGACCAACCCAAACGGAGACCAATCATGGTTGCATCCACCGCCATTCAGAACGCCCCGCCCGCCCCGATCGATCTCGGAGCCCTCAAGACACGCCAGCAAGGCGCATGGTCCTCCGGCGACTATGCCGTGGTCGGCACCACGCTTCAGATCGTCGGCGAGGAGCTGTGCGAAGCCCTCGACATCCACGCCGGACCGAAGGTGCTCGATGTCGCCGCCGGCAACGGCAATGCCACGCTCGCCGCGGCCCGCCGCTGGTGCGACGTCGTATCCACCGACTATGTACCAAGCCTGCTCGAGCGCGGCCGGTTGCGCGCGGCAGCGGACGGTTTGTCGATCGAGTTCAAGGAAGCGGACGCCGAGGCGCTGCCGTTTGCCGACGCAAGTTTCGATGCGGTGGTCTCGACCTTCGGCGTCATGTTCACGCCAGACCAGGACAAGGCCGCGGCGGAGATGCTCAGGGTATGCCGGAGCGGGGGCAAGATCGGCCTCGCCAACTGGACGCCGGATGGTTTCATCGGGCAGCTGTTCAAGACGCTCGGAAAATACCTGCCGCCGCCGGCAGGTGCGAGGTCGCCCGCATTGTGGGGAACCCGGGCGCGCATCACGGAAATGTTCGGGCCCTCGGCGCGGGTGATCAATGCGGTGCCGCGCAACTTCATGTTCCGTTACAAGTCGCCGGAGCACTTCCTGGAGATCTTCAGGAACTATTACGGTCCGATGCTCAAGGCCTTCGCCGCGCTCGACGCCGCCAACCAGCAGGGACTGAGAGACGATCTGCTGGCGCTGATCGGGCGGATGAACCGCGCCGAAGACGGCACCATGATCGTTCCCAGCGAATACCTCGAAATCGTCATCACCAGGCGCTGATCGGCTTTTCTCTGCTCAAGGCCGCCGCGCGCTCAAACGTCGTGCGGCGGCCGTTCCCTGGCGGCTGCGTTGCTCGCCGACAACAAGGAATCTTGCGAACATGATCGAAGACCCGCGCGGATGTATCGATTACGCCGAAGCTGGAACCGGCCCGACGGTCCTGCTGGTGCCAGGCTCATGCAGCACCGGCGCCGCATGGCGGCCCGTGATGGCGCACTGGCAGGACAATTATCGCATCGTCACCACCAGCCTGCTCGGATATGGCGGCACGCAGGAGCGCCGCAGCGTTGCAGATACCGACATTGCTCATGAGGCGGAGGTCCTTGAAGCGGTGATCCGTCGCGCCGGCCGTCCGGTGCATCTGGTCGGGCGTTCGGCTGGCGGCCTGTGTGGGCTTCTCGTCGCGCTGCGAGGCCGCGTGCCGTTGCTGAGCCTGACCATTGCCGAAGCGCCGGCACCCGAAATCCTGCGGCACATGGGCGAGGACCAGCACTATCAGGCGTTTCGCAACATGTCGGAATCTTACTCCAGCGCGTATCAGGCAGGCGATAACGCCGCGATCGAACAGATGATCGACTTTTATGGCGGCCCCGGCACCTTCGCCGGTTGGCCGCAGCGCGCTCGCGATTACGCATCGCAGACCACACCGGCCAACCTGCTGGACTGGGCCAGCGCCTATGGGTTCGATTTGACGCCCGGGTTGCTCGCGACCATCAAGCTGCCGACGCTGGTGTTTTGGGGTGAGGCCAGTCATCCGGCCGCGAAACGCGCGAACCAACTGCTTGGCCAGTTCATGCCGAACGCCAAGGTCGCCGCGATCGCCGGCGCGGCGCACTTCATGATTGCAACCCACGCTGCGGATGTGGCCGGCAAGATCGCGCAACACGTCGCGTGCGCGGAAGACGGGGCGGTGGCGCCGACCATGTGATTTCTTCTCCCCTCCCTCCACGCGCTTTTGCGCGTGGCGGGGAGGGGTCGGGGGTGGGGGGTGTCCGCAGACTCGCTGCCAGCAGTACGCGCTTACGACTCGCAACGAGTCCGTCGATAGACCCCCCACCCCCGACCCCTCCCCACCGCTGCGCGGGGGGAGGGGAGAAGAATCTCGCTATTCCGCGATGGCCTCACCGGACCCGCCGAGCTCCTTCGGAAAATCCTTCAGCTTTGGCAGGCCGTCCCGCATCGGCAGCACGGTCTCGGCATAGTTGACGTGAACGCCGGGAACGAAGGCGAGCGTCGGGATCGTCGCGGCGAACACGTCGACGAGGCCGAATGTCGGATGGTTGGTCATCAGGTGACCGCCGCATTTCGCGCAGTACTGACGCTGGCTGGTCTCGGTCTTCTGGAAGGTCGCGACATGCTCCTCGCCCGCGGTAATCCGCACGGCCGACGGCTTCCACAGGCTGAAGGCATTGACCGGTCCGCCGGACCAAGACTGGCAGGAACGGCAGTGGCAATAGCCCATCCCCTCCGGCTCACCGCTGACTTCCAGTTTGACCGTGCCGCAGAAGCAGCTTCCAATATGAGCCATGGCTCTTCCTTTCGAATTCGTTTGATACGGGTCCGCCGGCGCGCGCCGGGGACTGCCATTTCAAGCGTTAGCAGGCGAGTTGCCGCGTCGCGTCCGTCGATCGGATGACGAGGTGTCCCTCGTCATGAATTTCACGGCCTCGATGCATCAGCGATATGGCGGCCTGCGATATAGCCGAAGGTCAGTGCGGGCCCGAGTGTGATGCCGGCGCCGGGATAGTTGCCGCCCATGATGCTGGCCATGTCGTTGCCGGCAGCATAGAGCCCGTCGATGGCACGGCCGTCGGCGTCGAGCGCGCGGGCATTGGCGTCGGTCTTGATCCCGGCATAGGTACCGAGATCGCCGATCACCATCTTGATGGCGTAGAACGGTCCGTGTTCGATCGGGCCGATGCAGGGGTTCGGACCATGCAGCGCGTCGCCCTGGAAGCGATTGTAGGCGCGCGACCCCTTGCCGAAGGCTGTATCCTGTCCGGTCGCCGCCGACGCGTTGAACTGTGCAATCGTCGCCTCCAGCCCCCGCGCATCGATACCGGCTTGCGCGGCGAGTTCCGCGAGCGTCGCGCCGCGCATCAGGTAGCCGGTCTTGACGTGACGGCCGATCGGCATCGGAAACGTCGGCACGCATCCGAGGCCATATTTGCGCAGGGTCTTGTGATCGCAGATCAGGAAGGCAGCGATCTCCTCGCCGGGCCTTGCGGCTTTCATCATCGCCTGGACGAAGTCGTGATAGGAATTGCCCTCGTTCGCGAAACGCGCGCCGTCGCGCATCACGGCAATCACGCCGGGCTTGGCGCGATCGATGAAATGCGGCATCACGCCGCTGCTGCCGTCCTTCCGCGTGGTGACCGATACCGGCACCCATGCCGCGGCGTTCGGAAGCGTATCCTCGACGCGGCCGCCGACGGCTTCCGCGAGGCGCAGGCCGTCGCCGGTGTTGCCGGTCGGACCCGGCGAATAATGCTGGGTGCCGTCAGGGGCATGCGGGAACATCGCCTTGCGCCGTTCGACGTCATGCGGAAAGCCGCCGCAGGCCAGGATCACGCCGCGCCTGGCATGGACTCGAACCAGCCGTCCCTCGCGTTCGACGATGGCGCCGCGCACCGCACCGTCCTCGACGATCAGTTCGCGGACCGGGGACGACAGCCACAGCGGTATGTTGAGGTCGAAAGCGGATTTCGCCAGCCGTCCGGCCAGCGCGTTGCCGTTGGTGAGCGTCATGCCACGGCCGTAACGCATCACGTCCATCAAATGGCGAGACAGCCGTTTGGCGACATAGACCGCCGAAGTGAGCGACTTGGTCGCGCGCATGAAATGGATGATTTCCTTGCCCGACCCCAGCATCATGCCGAACACGGTCAATTCCGGCAGCGGCGCGCCGAGTGTTTTGACATGCGCCCCGAGTTCGCGGCCGTCGAACGGCCGCGTCACCATCGAGCGGCCGCCCTGCGTTCCGCCGGGGGCTTCCGCGTGATAGTCGGGAAACACCAGCGGCATGTCGAAGCGCAGCGCCGTTTTTGAGGTGAAGAAGTCGACGGCCTCAGGCCCGGCGGTCAGGAAGGCATCGACCCGGGCCGCGTCAAAACTGTTGCCGGCTTCATGCCGCAAATAGGTTCGTGCCTGGTCCGGGCTTTCGTGGATCCCCCAGGCCCGCGCCAGCGACGTACCGGGAATCCAGAGCCATCCGCCGGAACGCGCCGTGGTGCCGCCGAAGCGAGGCTCTTTCTCCACAATGAGGACATTGAGGCCGTTATGACCGGCGGTGACGGCCGCGGACATCCCGGCGGCGCCGGAACCGACCACGAGCGCGTCGCATTCGTAAGTAGTGTCTGCGCCATTGCGCACGCCGTCAGCCACGCCATCCCTCCCGGTTCTTGTTGTTTCTGTCCGAACCTACAATACCATCACCCATGCTGTCGCGCATGCTGACAGACGGGAACGAACTGGCTATCAATGGATGTGCTGGGGAGGAAAAATCGATGCTTGATAAAGTCGATGTCCTGATCGTCGGTTCCGGGGCATCGGGCGCCGCGGTGGCCTGGAGTCTGGCCGATACCAGGATGCGGATCGTCTGCCTCGAGCAGGGCGACTGGGTGAAGCCGACGGACTATCCCAGCAACGGCAGGGACTGGGAAGCGCGGCTGTTCAGCGACTTTGCCATCAATCCCAACCGCCGGGCGCGGCCCACCGATTATCCCATCAACGACGCCAATTCGCCGATCAAGGTGGTGAATTTCAACGGCGTCGGCGGCAGCACCATCATGTACACGGCGCATTTCCCGCGCATGCACCCCTCGGACTTCAAGGTGCGCACGCTGGACGGCGTCGCCGACGACTGGCCGGTCGACTATGCCACGCTGGAACCGTACTTCGCCGAGAACGACCGCATGATGGGTGTCTCGGGTCTCGCCGGCGATCCCGCCTATCCGCCGCATCAGCCGCCGATGCCGCCATTGCCGCTCGGCAAATCCGGCGCGCGGTTCGGCAAGGCGATGAACCAGTTGGGCTGGCACTGGTGGCCGTCGGACTCGACGATCGCGACGTCGGACTATGAGGGGCGGGCGCGCTGCATCAATCTCGGCCACTGCACGCCGGGCTGTGCGCAGGGCGCCAAGGCCTCTACCGATATCACTTACTGGCCGCATGCGATCCGCGCCGGCGTCGAGCTTCGCACCATGTGCCGGGTTCGCGAGGTCACGGTCGACGCGCAAGGCATGGCCTCCGGCGTGATCTATTACGACGCCGAGGGCAAGGAGCAGTTTCAGCCGGCCGAAGTCGTCATCCTCGCCTGCAATGGCGTCGGAACGCCGCGCCTGATGCTGAACTCGGTATCGGCGAAATTTCCCAACGGCATTGCCAATTCCTCAGGGCTGGTCGGCAAGAACCTGATGTTTCATCCCTATGCCCTGACCTACGGTTATGTCGACGAACCGCTCGACGGCAATCACGGTCCGCCGCTGTGCCTGTGGAGCCAGGAGTTCTACGAGACCGACCGGAAGCGCGATTTCGTGCGCGGCCATACCTTCCAGTTCGGCCGCGGCGTCGGTGCCATCATGGAAGCGATCATCAGCTCGAATGCGGGGCGGCTGCCCTGGGGTGATGACCATCATTCAGTCTATCGCAAACTGCTGAACCATCGCATCTCGCTTTCGGCGATCTGCGAGGATCTCCCCGAGGAGCACAACCGCGTCACGCTCGATCCGGACCTGAAGGATTCCAGCGGCATCCCGGCGCCAAGACTCGACTATACCATCAGCGCCAACAGCCTGAAGATGATGGACCACGGCATCGCGCGGGCGAAGGAGGTGCTGACCGCCGCCGGCGCCAGCAATATCGCCGTCGAGAGCCCGATCCTGAACGGCGGCTGGCATTTGCTCGGCACCGCGCGCATGGGCACCGACCCGGAACGTTCGGTGGTGAATGAATGGGGCCGCTGCCACGACGTGAAAAACCTGTTCATCGTCGATGGCAGCATCTGGGTGACGTCAGGCGGCGTCAATCCGACCTCGACCATCCAGGCGCTGGCGCTCTACATCGCCGACAGCATCAAGCAGCGTCTTGCCAATTTGTTCGACTGAGGGCGATTCATGCAGAACCAGGATCTAATCCGCCGACCAGGCCCGCGATCTCCGCGCGCTGGCCGGCATGATCATTCCTGCCAGTGCGGTCTACGACGTGCCCGGCGCCGACGACGAGAAGATATTCGACGACATCCTTCGTAACCTGGAGCGCGATCGCGACGACATCCGTCGCGCCCTGTCGCATCTTGCCGCGATCGGAGGGGGCGCGTTCGCCGACCTGGAAGCCGATCACCGCGCCGATGTCACAAAAGCTTTTCGCGAGGTCGGCGGCGCGCCGCTGGCGGCCCTGGTCCGCGTCGTGCTGCTTTGCTACTACCGCGACGACCGGGTGATGCAATCGCTCGGCCAGGAAGCGCGTCCGCCGTTTCCCAAGGGCCATGTGGTGGAGCAGGGCGACTGGTCGCTGCTCGACCCGGTCCGCGCCAGGAAGCCGATGTACCGCAGGGTCGACTAGTGATGCTCTTTCGCTCCCCTCCCTCCACGCGCCCTTGCGCGTGGCGGGGAGGCGTCGGGGGTGGGGGGTGCCTCCGCAAATTCGCTGTCCGCGGAATGCGCTGATCGACCCCCCACCCCCGACCCCTCCCCACCGCTGCGCGGGGGGAGGGGAGAAGAAACCGTGCGACGCCGGGCTTTGCTCTTGGTCATCTCCGCAACCGCCGCCGCCTCCACCCGTTTTCCCGGTCCGGGGTGCACATGGACACCCTTGGCGGTGACGGGTTCGCCGCATTCCGAGCAGACCAGCACCGGATCGAACATCTTGCCGCAACTCTTGTGCTCATGGAGCAGGGGCCTGCCGCGTTCGTCGACCATGTGGGTGTCGCCCCAATGCACGATCGATAGAATGATCGGATAGAGATCGAGGCCCTTCTGGGTCAGGATGTATTCATGCCGCTTCGGCGATTCCTGATACGGAATCCGCCTGAGCACGCCGAAGCGAACCAGCTTCTTCAGCCGCTCCGCGAGCAGATGCCGGGTAATGCCCAGCGCCGACTGAAACCCCTCGAACCGCCGGGTCCGCAAAAAACACTCGCGCAGGATCAAGAGGCTCCAGCGATCGCCGATCACCGCGACGGTGCGGGCCAGGGAGCACGGCTCCTCTTCGAGTTCGTCCCACTTCATGTGCCTTCTCCGGCCATCCGTCGCCATAAGTTCCTATTTAATACTAAAAAACAATATTGAGGAATGCGTCGATTGTAAATGCGGACCGTCAAAAACGCCCGTCTTGGCGGCCATAAGTGGAGGAAAGGTTCTTCCAAATTACGAAATTCTTGCCATGATCGGGATTGACGAGTTCTAAAAAAGAACGTTAGTTGATCGATAATGAAGCCGCCGGGAACGGGCGGGATTCATGTCGGGAGGTCGGCCGTGGCGGAATTGTCGGAAGCAAGCGATCTCGCCGAAATCAGCGCCGGGTTGCCGCGCCGCATCCATGAGGTCTATGGCCGGCATGCCCTGGAATTTCCCGACCGCATTGCGCTGATCGAGGACGGCGCCTCCCTGAGCTATCGCGAACTCGATCGCTGGGTGACCGGGACCGCCGAGGCGCTTCGATCCCTCGGCATCCGGGCCGGCGACCGCATCATGATCGTCAGCGAGAACTGCATCGCGCTGGCCGTCACGCTGCTGGCGGCGAGCCGGATCGATGCCTGGGCGATCGTCGCCAATCCGCGCTTGTCGGCGCGGGAACTGGACCAGATCCGCGACCACAGCGGCGCGCGCCGGATGTTCTTCACCGCCGAGGTTTCAAAGGAGGCGGCGGCACATGCGTCGCGCAGCGATGCGGAGATCCGCTGGCTCGGTCCCCTCAAGCAAATCGGCGTCAGCAAGCTGAATGAAGGCGCCTTCCCCGAGCCGGTCGAGGCCGAAGCCGCGAAGCAGATCGCCGTGCTGATCTACACGTCGGGAACGACGGGCACGCCCAAGGGCGTGATGCTGACCCATGACAATCTGCTGATCAGCGCCAGTACCACCGCCCATTTCCGCAAGATGGATGCGAGCGACAAGATCTATATCGTGCTGCCGATCTCGCACATCGTTGGCATCTCCCTGTTGATCATGACGCTGATGTCAGGTGCGACGGTTCGCCTCGTCAGCAAATACGACCCCGCTGCGCTGGCCAAAGCCATCGCCGAAGAAGGGATCACGATCCTCAACGGTGTTCCCGCGACCTATCAGCGCCTGCTGGAGTACAAGGCCGTCACGGGTCTTGCGCAACTCGAGCGCGGTGCGCTGCGGCTGATCGCGGTGGCCGGCGCGCCGCTCGATCTCGAGCTGAAGTCGCGGGTGGAGAGGGAATTCGGCCTGCCGCTCTCGAATGGCTATGGGATCACCGAGTGCTCGCCCGGAATATCCGGCGTACGCTTCGACGCGCCGCGCGCCGATCAGGCGGTCGGCACGCTGCTGCCCGGCGTCGAGGCGCGGATCAGGACGGTCGATGGCATGCCGTTGGCAAAGGGTGAAGTCGGCGAGTTGCACGTTCGTGGCCGCAACGTGATGCGCGGCTATTATCGCGCGCCGGAGCTGACGGCGAAGGTGATCGATCGCGAGGGCTGGTTCAACACCGGCGACCTCGCACGCTTCGAGGGCGATTGCCTTTATATCGTCGGCCGCACCAAGGAGATGATCATCCGCTCGGGTTTTAATGTTTACCCCGCGGAAGTCGAGGCGGTGCTCAGTTCCCACAAGGACGTTGTGCAGTGCGCCGTGGTCGGCCGTGCGGTCGACGGCAATGAGGAAGTTGTCGCCTTCGTCCAATTGCTGCACGGATCAGCCATGAAGTCCGCGGATCTGATGGCCTTCATCAACCCGCAATTGACTTCGTACAAGCGGCCGTCGGAAATCATCCTGCTCGACGCCTTGCCGGCGACGTCGACCGGCAAGATACTCAAGCACAAGCTCGCGGAGTCCCTGCAGATTGCGCAACCGCGATAACGGCCCGTATTTGAAAGCGACAGATTTAGACCTGACCGGGAGAACAACCTTGCAGAAGCGAAACGCATCCGTGGCCGTGATCGGCGCCGGTGACTTCATCGGCAGCGAGATCGCCAAAAAGTTTGCCTCCGAGGGATTCACGGTGTTCGCCGGGCGGCGCAACGGCGCCAAGCTCGAACCGCTGGTCAAGGAGATCGAGGCGGCCGGGGGCGAAATTCACGCCCGCTCGCTCGATGCGCGCAAGGAGGAGGAAATCATTTCCTTCCTTGGCGATGCCGACAAGCACGCGCCGCTGGAGGTCTGCATCTTCAACGTCGGCGCCAACGTCAACTTCCCGATTCTGGAGACCACCGAACGGGTGTTCCGCAAGGTCTGGGAAATGGCCTGCTATTCCGGCTTTCTCGCCGGCCGCGAGGCCGCGCGCCTGATGCTGCCGAGAGGCAAGGGCAACATCTTCTTCACCGGTGCGACCGCCAGCCTGCGCGGCGGATCTGGCTATGCCGCGTTCGCCAGCGCCAAGTTCGGCCTGCGCGCCGTGGCGCAGGCGATGGCGCGCGAATTGGGGCCGAAAAACATCCACGTCGCCCACCTCATCATTGATTCCGGCGTCGACACCGAATGGGTTAGGCAGCGACGACTCGAGGCGCTGGGGCCGGGCGCACTCGACGACCCCGATCTCCTGATGCCGCCGTCGTCGGTCGCGGAGTCCTACTGGCAACTTTATCAGCAGCCGCGCAGCGCCTGGACGTTCGAACTGGAAATCCGCCCCTTTGGGGAGAAGTGGTAGGTGCGCTCCCCTCCCTCCACGCGCCCTTGCGCGTGGCGGGGAGGGGGCGGGGGTGGGGGGTGCCTCAGAAAATTCGCTGACAATTGCATCCGCCGATAGACCCCCCACCCCCGACCCCTCCCCACCGCTTCGCGGGGGGAGGGGAGAAGATATTCTTCGAATAATGTAAGCTTGCCCGGAAACCATCTGAAAAACCACCGGAGGAATTCGTGAAAACAGCCATCACTGAAATGTTCGGCATCGCGCATCCCATCATTCAGGGCGGCATGCATTATGTCGGCTTCGCGGAACTGGCCTCGGCGGTATCGAACGCCGGCGGTCTCGGCATCATCACGGGTTTGACGCAACGGACGCCGGAATTGCTGGCCAGGGAGATCGCGCGCTGTCACGACATGACGGACAAGCCGTTCGGCGTGAACCTCACCTTCCTGCCGGCTTTCACGACACCGCCCTATCCGGAATACATCGCCGCCATCCGCGAAGGCGGCATCAAGATCGTCGAGACCGCCGGCCGCAGCCCGGAGCAATACATGCCGGCGCTCAAGGCCGCCGGCATCAAGGTGATCCACAAATGCACCTCGGTCCGGCACTCGCTGAAGGCCGAGGCGATCGGCTGCGACGCGGTCAGCGTCGATGGCTTCGAATGTGGCGGGCATCCCGGCGAAGACGACATGCCGAACATGATCCTGCTGCCGCGCGCTGCCGAAGAATTGAAGATTCCCTTCGTGGCGTCGGGCGGCATGGCCGACGCGCGCAGCCTGGTGGCGGCGCTGGCGATGGGCGCGGCCGGCATCAACATGGGCACACGCTTCATCGCGACCAAGGAGGCGCCGGTGCACGACAACGTCAAGAAAGCGCTGGTGGCGGCCTCCGAACTCGACACCCGCCTTGTGATGCGCGCGCTCCGAAACACCGAGCGGGTGCTGAAGAACAAGGCCGTCGACCGGCTTTTGGAAATCGAGCGCGAGAAGGGTGCCAGCCTGAAGATCGCCGATATCCACGACCAGGTCGCCGGCGCCTATCCCAAGGTCATGATCGACGGCGATATGGATGCGGGGGCCTGGAGCTGCGGCATGGTGGCCGGCCTGATCAAGGACGTGCCGACGGTGAAGGAATTGATCGACCGCATCATGGCGGATGCCGAACGCATCATCCGTGACCGGCTGGTTGGCTTCCTCGACGGCACCGGTCAGGCGCAGCCGGCGAAAGTCGCCTGAAGCGAAACGCTTTCTCCCCAAAGGAATTCTTGAATGACAGACTATGTGAAGACCGAAGTCGCAGCCGGAATCATGACCTTGACGCTGGCCCGGCCGGACAAGAAGAACGCGCTGAGCAGCGCCATGTACAGCGCCCTGTCGGACGGGCTGGAGCGCGCGGAGAAGGACCCCGCAATTCGGGTCGTCGTATTCCAGGGCGATGGCGACAGCTTTACGGCCGGCAACGATCTCTCGGACTTCGCCGCCCAGGCCATCGGCAAGGACCAGGGCGAAAACCAGGCGGGTCGATTCATCAAGAACCTCGGCAAGGCGACCAAGCCGCTGATCGCGGCCGTGCAGGGCAATGCCGTCGGTGTCGGCACCACCATGCTGCTGCATTGCGATCTGGTCTTCCTGGCCGAGAGCGCGCGACTGATCACGCCGTTCGTCAATCTCGCTCTGGTGCCCGAGGCGGCATCGAGCTGGTTGTTGCCGGCGCGGATCGGTTACGTCCGTGCCTATGCGATGTTTGCGCTTGGCGAGCCGCTCGACGCGGCGTCGGCGCTGGCCTGTGGCCTGGCCAACGCGGTGGTGCCGGCAGCCGAACTGCGCAGCCGGGCGCATGCCGCGGCGGAAGCCCTGACCAAGCGCCCGCCCGGCGCGCTCAGCCACACCAAGGCGCTGATGCGCGATTTCGAAGCGATTGCCGCGCAGATCGATCGCGAGAGCGCGATCTTCAAGGAGCGGCTGCAGACCGCGGAGGCCCGCGAGGCATTCACGGCCTTCGCCGAGCGCCGTCCACCGAATTTCTCGAGCGCGGCGGGTTAGCGCGCGCACGCGCTACCCCAGAGTCCCCGGTGCGACAAATTAACCCGTCGGGTAAAATTTCGCTTTTCCAGAAGGGCAAATCACCTCTAGTGATTCGTTCGTCTCACCCGATGAGAGGGGCGGGTCGCGATCGTCACGAACGCGCGGTGGGATGCGGTGGACGCGGAGCTTGCGACTGACGAGCGCAGACCGAGCGGACGGCAAAAACGTGTGGACCCGGCACCCCGACGCTGGTGCCAAGTCGGCGGGAAGCAAAACTTCCCGTTGGCGACGGTGGCAAGAAAGCCCGGTCACCGGGGTGAGCACGTGATAAGCCGGTAGAAACCACTGCGCAGGGAAGGCCGGGTGTTCTCCGCTGGACCTGTATGCTCGTGTGCGTTTTTACTCGTGCATTTTGCACACGAGACCGCGGGTGCAGCGCGCACCCGGTCTTCCCTGCGCCCTCTTTCTTTCGAGGGCGAAGATAGAAGCAAAGCTCGGACGCATGGCGCCGCGAGAATGATGACGCATATCCTCTCGATGTTTTACAATTGAATCGGAAACCCAGCCCATGTCGTCCCGGACAAGTGAGCGCAAGCGAACGCCGATCCGGGACCCATACCGCGTTGTGCCCTCGGTATGACGCGATGGATGATGCAATCTTCATCCAGTTGACACCGGTGGCTATGGGTCCCTGCGTTCGCAGGGACGACGCGGAGAGGGCGTTGCTCAGTCCCGTAGCCCGGATGAAGCCCTTGCGAAATCCGGGGCGTTCACTGCATTCGTTCCCGGATTGCGCCACCGGCCCGGCGCTGTTGCGCCGACCGCTGGCTCCATCCGGGCTACATCATCGCGCATCGGTGACGAGGGTCTTCTTCAGCACTTCGAACACGGAGGCTGTGTCCTGCTCGCCCAGTCCCATCGCCATCGCTTCCGCGTAGACCGGTTGCGTCAGCGTAAACAGCGGGGTGGCGCAGCCGACGTCCGCGGCGAACTCGGCGATGATGGCCATGTCCTTCTGCCACATCGACACCTTCATGGTGGCGGGATCGTAAACGCCTTCGACCATCATCGGCGCGCGCATCTGGAACATCCGCGAGCCGCCGGCGCCGGGACCGACCATGTCGACCACCATGTTCGGATCGAGCCCGGCGCATTGCGCCAGCAGCATCGCCTCGGCGGTGGCGACGTTGTGAATGGCGACCAGGTGATTGGCGATGAATTTCATCCGGCTGCCATTGCCGTAGGCGCCGAGATCGGCGCTTTGCCTGGCGAAATCCGCAAACAAAGCGGCGCAGCGGGCAATGGCGGCACTGTCGCCACTGGCGTAGACCACGAGATCGCGATTTTTGGCCTGCGCGCCGGTTCCACTCAGTGGGCAATCCAGCGCAATGTGGCCGGCCTGCTTCAGGATGGCTTCGAAGCGAAGCTTGTCGGCGATGGTGAATGTGGAGAGTTCGATCACAATCCGCGGCGGCGCGGCAGAGCTGGCGATACGCCGCGCGACATCCTCGACCGCTGCGGGGCTGGGCAGGCTGGTCATGATGATGGACGCGCTGCCCGCGACACGGCCGGCATCATCGGCGATCGTGACACCGGCCTGCGCAAGCTCGGCGCATCGTGCGCTATCGATGTCAAAGCCGATGACGCGCCACCCGCGCTCGACGAGATTGCGGGCGATCGCGCCTCCCATGATGCCAAGCCCGACGATTCCTACGGTCTTGTCCATCCGCGTTCGCTCCCAGTGCCGGCCGCGCCTTGAATAGTTGGTGATCAGGCGATAAACAATCATCGGATAGCTTCGACCGGTCAAGCAGGTTTCGCACCGATCGGCCGCATCTCAAGACCGCAACGAGTGGCGAGATAGCAGGGAAGGCTGAAATGGGAGGTGTTGGCGAAATGCCAAAGGCAAGTCCGCCCGCGGATATCAGCATCTATGCCGCCATGATCGACCGTGCGAAGGCGCTGGTTCCGCGCTTGCGCGATCGTGCGCCCAAAACCGAGGAGTTGCGGCGGCTGCCGCCGGAAACCGAACGCGACCTGCATGATGCCGGTCTGTTCCGGATCATGCAGCCGAAACGGGTCGGCGGCGCCGAACTCGATTACGTCGCGCTGGTCGATTGCGCCGATGTGCTGGCGCGGGGCGATGCGTCAGTGGCCTGGAATTTCGCCAATCTCGCCAGCCATCACTGGATGCTCGGCATGTTCGACCGGCGCGCCCAGGATCTGGTCTGGAACGAGCACCCTGACGCGCTGATTGCCTCCTCCTTCATCTTTCCCTCCGGCCGTGCCGTCAAAGTCGACGGCGGATACAGGTTGCGGGGCCACTGGCCGTTTTCCTCGGGCGTGAGTTCGAGTGAATGGAATATGCTTGGCGCGGTGGTCTCGTCCGACGATGAGGCCGATGGCATCGAATACCGCATCTTCCTGCTTCACAAGGACGACTACACGGTCACCGACACCTGGAACGCGAGCGGATTGCGGGGCACGGGATCGAACGATGTCGAAGTCGCCGATACCTTCGTCGCCGAACCGATGACCGTTGCGGTGGGCGAACTGTCGGGCGGCCCGACGCCCGGAAGCGCTGACAATCCAAATGCGCTCTATGCGCTGCCGGTATTCTCGCTGTTTCCCTATGTGCTGTCGGGCGCGGCGCTGGGTAACGCGCAGGCCTGCCTGGACGACTATATCGACATCACGCGCCATCGCGCCTCGACCTATAATCACGCCAAGCTCGGCGATTTCCAGAGCACCCAGATCAAGATTGCCGAGGCCTCCGCGAAGATCGATGCCGCCCGACTGATCATGCGCTCGCGATGTATCGAGGCGATGGCCGATGCGCGCTCCGGCCGTATCCCGGATATTGCCGCCAAGACCAGGTTGCGGCGGGACGGGGCCTATTCCGACAATCTCAGTACCGAGGCGGTGTCGCTGCTGTCTTCCGCGAGCGGTGCGCGCGGCCTGTTCACGACAGGCGCATTGCAGCGGCAGTTCCGCGATGCCCACGCCATCAATTCGCACCTGGCGTTCAATTTCGATGCGGCTGGCACCAATTACGGCCGCGTGGCGCTCGGTCTGCCTTCCGAAAACCTGACGCTCTGAGGCCCGGGGGATGACCGACGCGCCCAAGCATCCGATCGATCCAGATCCGGCCAACGAACTGGCCAGCGACAGCTCGGCCATCGACCCCAGGGATTTTCGTAACGCGCTCGGCACTTACGCGACCGGCGTCACCATCATCACGGCGGTCGCGGCCGACGGCAAGCCCTATGGGCTGACCTGTAATTCGTTCGCCTCGGTATCGCTGAATCCGCCGCTGGTGCTGTGGAGTCTCGGCATGTTTTCGCAGGGGCTGAGCACCTTCCAGAACGCCAGCCATTTCACCGTCAACGTGCTAGGCGCATCGCAGCAGGCGCTCGCCAGCAAATTCGCGAAATCCTCGGAGGATAAATTCGCAGGCGTCGAGTGGACGCCTGGCCTTGGCAACGCGCCCGTTCTCGCGGACAGCGTCGCGAATTTTCAGTGCCGCGCGGCCAACCGGTATTACGGCGGCGATCACGTCATCTTCCTGGGCGCGGTCGAGGCCTATGCCTACAACGGGCAGGAGCCATTGCTGTTTGCGCGCGGCAGTTACGGCCGGTTTCTCAAACCCGACGGCGCGTCATGAAGAAGGCCCCGCCCAAGCGCGCCCGCGCCAAGCAGAAACGGCTTTCGCCTGACGACCGCCGCCGGGAGTTCGTAACCAAGGCCACCGAATTTTTCTCGGAGGAAGGATTTGACGGCGGCACCCGCGATCTGGCGCGGCGGCTCGGCGTGACGCAGCCGCTGCTGTATCGCTACTTTCCGAGCAAGGACGACCTGATCAAGGAAGTCTATCGCACCGTCTATCTCGAGCCGTTCGATGCCGGCTGGGAGCAGCTGCTGACCGATCGCTCGCGGCCGCTTCGCGAGCGGCTGCGGGAATTCTATCAGGCCTACACCGATGTGATCTTCACCCGCAAATGGCTGCGGATCTATTTCTATGCGGGCCTGAAGGGGCTCGACATCAACCGCTGGTACATCGGCGTGGTGGAGGACAAGATCCTGTCGCGGATCGTCAGGGAATGCCGGCATGAAGCGGGGCTGCCAGAGCAAGGCACGCCGACCGCGGCCGAGCTCGAGATGGCGTGGGTGCTTCAAAGCGGAATCTTCTATTACGGGGTTCGCAAATACATCTTCGAGTCGCCGGTACTGGAAGACAAGAAGCAGGTGATCAGCGACGCCCTGGATGTCTTTCTGACCGGATTCGAACAGGTCTTCTCGACCGCCGGCGACCCCGCACGCGCAGCGACGAAGAAGTCCGAGAAAGCTGCCCTGGCATGATCTCTTCGGTCCTGCGCAGTCCGAATTATGCTCTCGACATTTCCGCCCGGTACCAGTCGCCGATCTCGCTGGCGGTCATCAGGGCGACGCCGTCATGGCCGATGACGTAATCGAGCAACGCTTCCAGGTATTTGATCCGATGCGGGACACCGGTGATGTAGGGATGAATCGAGATCGCCATCACCCGCGCATTGTCGGCGCCTTCGAGGTACAGCCGGTCGAACTGGTCGGTGCAGCGCTGCAGGAATTGCTCGGAAGTCAGATGCTGCAGCGCGTGGATGACGATGTCATTGGTTTCCACCGAATAGGGAATGGTCGTAATGGTGCCGTGCGGCGTCGCGATGTCCTGTGGAAGATCGTCGATCACCCAGTCCGCGACATATTCGATGCCGTTGAGACGCAGCAGATCGAGGGTTTCCTCGGTCTCCGTCAGCCCCGGACTTTCCCACGATCTCGGCGGCTTGCCTGTGAATTTGGCGATTGTCTCGACCGACCGCCTGATCGCATCGGCCTGGTTGTCAAGTTTGTGCATCGGCCCCTGAACGAAACCATGGCCCATGAATTCGAAGCCGGCTTCGAGCGCGGCGGACGCGACGCGGGGGTAGGAGTGGCAGACGTTGGCGTTCAGCGCCAGGGTCACCGGCATATTGCGGTCGGTCAGCGCCTTGAACTGACGCCAGAAGCCGGCACGCATGCCGTATTCGTGCCACGACCAGTTCGGCACATCCGGCAGCAGCGGCTGTCCCATCGGCGGGCTCAGCACGGTTCGCGGCATCGCGTTCTCGATCCGCCATTCCTCGACATTGAGGATGACCCATACTGCGAGCTTCTTGCCGCCGGGCAGCCGGAGTTTCGGCCTGTCGACCTGCGCCTGATAGGGAATGCGATCGGTCAGAGCCACGGCGCTCTCCAGAGTGGATTTAGCGGATCATTCCGCGGCCTTGGAGCGGTTCGAGTTGCCGGCATTGACGAGCGGCATCACCTTCTCGGCCATCAAAATCATGGACTGGCGTCCGAGCTCGCGGTCCTTCCAGTCCTTGCCTGCATAGAGCAGCGTGCCGAATGGGCCAACTTCTTCCTGGAAGGCCAGCAGCTGATCCGCAACGCTTTCCGGCGTCCCGTAAATGATCAGCTTGTCGCAGATCATCTCGAGCGTCACTTCGTCGTCGGGCTGGTCACGGCGGGTCTTGAACAGTTCGATGCGGCCGTTCTTCTTCAGTTTGGTGAACAGCGACCGATAATAATAGACGTAGGGCCCGTCGGGGTCGGTGGCGTAGGCTTTGGCGGTCGCGGCGTCCCTGGCGACAAACACGCTCTTGGCGACACGCCAGTTCGCGGGTTCCGCCGGACGGCCGCCGCGCTCGCAGCCTTCGACGTATTTCGGCCAGTGGCTCTTCACCCAGGCCGGCATCAGGAAATTGGCCGAGATCGGATCCCAGCCGCGCACGGCCGCCTCGGTAACGCCCTTCGAGAACGGCGCTACCGCGGTCACGACGATGGGCGGATGCGGCCGCTGCAACGGCCGCGCAATGATGCCCTGGCCGATATCCCGGATCAGGGTCTTCTGCGTCGAGACGTTCCAGTATTTTCCCGCGATATTGTACGGCGCCTCGCCGGACCAGATCTCCAGCACCTGGTTGATCGATTCCAGAAACATCGCGTTGCGGTCGGCGTCGAGATTGCCGAACAATTCCGCGTCCGACAGCAGGCCGCCGGGGCTTATTCCAAAGATCAGACGGCCATCGAGCATGTGATCGAGCATCGCGAGGGAGGCTGCGACGGTGGCGGGGTGGGTGTTCGGCATGTTGATCGTGCCGGTGCCGAGCCTGATCTTCCTGGTGGCGGCGGCGACCCACGCGATAAACGCGATGCAGGAGGTGATGTTCTCGGCCTGATCAGTGACATGTTCGCCGACATAGGCCTCGGTATATCCCAGTTCGTCGGCGAGCAGGAATGCCTCGCGGTCCTCCTGCAGGGATTGCCGCCAATCCTTGCCGAGAGGATGAATCGGCATCGTGAAGAATCCGAGATCCATTGCCGCTCCTTTCTGGGGCCGCGTGAGGACCAAACCGTCCGTCATCGATACCATTACGACAAGTCCGGAAGGCCCGTCACCAGAAATAATCGTTCGATAAACAAACTTGACCTTTGGGAGGCGTCGCCGTCTAATCCAAAGAAAAATACGCCAAGGGGACCCGGGGGAGGCCACGTCGAATGAAAGCCGCGGCTTTCGCTTACGCACGCGCGACCAGCGTTGGGAATGCGCTGGAATTGCTCAAGGCGTATGGCGACAGGGCGAAGGTGCTGTCGGGCGGCCAGAGCCTGATGCCCGCGATGAATCTGCGCCTGATCTCACCCGAACTCATCGTCGACATCGGCGAACTCGCCGAGCTGCGCGGTATTGCGGTAACTGGCAGTGTCGTCAGGATAGGCGCGCTGACCCGTCATGTGGATCTCCTGACCTCTCCGGAAATAGCCGCGCACGCGCCGTTGTTGACCGAGGCGATTTCCCATGTCGCGCATCCCGCGATCCGCAACCGCGGTACGCTCGGCGGCAGCCTCGCCCACGCCGATCCGGCCTCTGAACTGCCGGCCTGCATGGTCGCGTTGAATGCGACCATTATCGTGCGCGGTCAGGACGGCGAACGACGGGTTGCGGCCGGGGAATTCTTCAAAGGGATTTATGAGACCGACCTGTCGGCGCGGGAATTGCTGATATCGGTCGAACTGCCGGTGGCGGGTAAGCATTCCGTACATTTCTTCCACGAGTTCGCCCGCCGGCACGGCGACTACGCCATTGCTGGCCTCGCGGCGCAGGCGATGGTGGAAAGGGATATCTTCACCGATCTGCGACTCGTCTTCTTTGCCGTCGGCGACCGGCCGGTATTGGCCAGGGCCGCAACAAAACTGGTCAACATTACCATCACGCCCGCGGTGCTGGCGGCGGCTTGCACAGCCCTGGGCGAAGAGCTCGACCCGCAGGATGACCAGCAGGCGTCCGCCGCCATGCGCCGGCATCTTGCAAAGGTGCTGCTGGCGCGGGCCGCGTCTGCGCTACTGGACCGACCTGATCTCAATGCCGGGGGGCGCGCGTGACGGCTCCCATGGCAATCTCGCTCGAGGTCAATGGCGAGCGCGTCGATGCGCAGGTTCTGCCGCGCCTCAATCTGGCGGATTTCCTGCGGGAACAACTGCAGCTGACCGGGACACATGTCGGTTGCGAGCATGGGGTCTGCGGCGCCTGCACGGTACGGGTGAACGGAGAGATTGTTCGTTCTTGCCTGATGCTGGCGGTGCAAACGCACGGCGCGTCCGTCCAGACCATCGAGGGATTGTCCGACAGCGGCGAGGTCGCCGACCTGCAGGCCGCCTTTCGCGATCGCAACGCCTTGCAGTGCGGGTTCTGCACGCCGGGCATGCTGATGGCGGCGCAGGATCTGCTGAAGCAGCAGGCTGAACCCGACCGGGAGCAGATTCGCGAGCACCTTTCCGGCAACTACTGCCGCTGCACCGGCTACCAGGCCATTATCGACGCGGTCGAGACCACGGCGCGGGCGCGTGGCAGAGGCACGGCATGACCATCACGTCATCAAATCCCGAAATCCTCTCGGAGCTCGATCGGCCGAACTCCTATATTGGCAAGTCGGTGCCGCGGCCGAACCTCGAGCGGTTGATGCAGGGACGCGGACTGTATGTCAGCGACATGGAACTGCCACGCATGGGGCATGTGGTGTTCCTGCGCTCGCCGCATGCCCATGCGAGGATCGCCGGCATCGATGCCGCCGCGGCGAGGAGCATGCCCGGCGTTATCGCGGTCGTGACCGGCAAGGAACTGGCCGCCGTCATCACGCCGTGGGTCGGTGTGCTCTCGCACCTGAAGGGCCTCAAATCCGCCCCCCAGCACGCCCTTGCGATCGATCGCGTCTGCTGGCAGGGCGAAGCCGTCGCCGCCATCGTGGCGACCAGCCGCGCCGTGGCGGAGGACGCCGCGGAAATCGTCAGGGTTGACTACGAGGAACTGGAAGCAGTGACGGACATGCGCACCGCGCTCGATCCGGCCACTCCGGTGATTCATCCCGCGCTCGGCGACAATCTGGCTTTCGAACGCAACCTCGACGCCGGCGAGGTCGATGCGGCGTTCGCCGGCTCCGATGCGGTGGTGGAAGCCGATTTCATTTTCGGACGACATACCGGTGTGACGCTGGAGCCGCGCTCGGTCGTCGCCGACTGGAACGCCGCCGAGGCGCGGCTGACGATCTACCAGGGCACGCAGGCGCCGCACATGGTGCAGAACATTGCGGCGCTCCATCTCGGGCTGGAGGAATCGCAGGTTCGCGTGGTCTGCAAGGATGTCGGCGGCTCCTTCGGCATCAAGGTCCACATCTACGCCGACGAGATGGCCACCTATGCGCTGTCGAAACTGCTGCGCCGACCGATCAAATTTGTCGCCGACCGGGTCGAAAGTTTTAATACCGATATTCATGCCCGCGACCATCGCTGTTGGGGACGGATCGGCGTCAAGCGCGACGGCAGCATTACGGCGTTCGAGATCGACGATCTTACGGGCATCGGCCCCTATTCGATGTATCCGCGTACCAGCGCCATCGAAGCCAACCAGGTCGTCAATCTCGTCGGTGGCCCCTATGTGACCAGGAACTACCGTGCCCGGGCCCGCGTCGTGTTCCAGAACAAGAATGTGATGTGCCAGTACCGCGCGGTCGGCCACCCCATCGCCTGCTCGGTGACGGAAGGCCTGGTCGATCTCGCGGCAGCTAAAATCGGCATGGATCCGGTGGAAATCCGCCGTCGCAACCTGATTGCGGATAACGCCTACCCTTGCGCGTCGCCGTCCGGCTTGCGGTTCGAATTGCTGTCGCATCACGCTGCGATAAACAAGCTGATGACGATGATGGATTACGACGCGTTGCGCTCCGAACAGGCGACGTTGCGAAGCAATGGCATTTACCGTGGCATCGGCATTGCGAGCTTCATCGAAGTCACCAATCCGAGCGCGGCGTTCTATGGCGTCGGCGGCGCCAAGATATCCTCACAAGACGGCGTCGCGATACGGCTGGACGCCCAGGGGTCGGTGATCTGCCAGACCAGCATCACCGAACAGGGGCAGGGCTCGGAATCGCTCACCGCGCAGATCGTCGGCAGCGTGCTCGGCGTGTCGATGGAGCGCGTCCGCGTCATCCTGGGCGATACCGACAACACGCCCTATGGCGGCGGCACCTGGGCCTCGCGCGGCGCCGGCATCGGCGGCGAGGCCGCACTCCAGGCGGCAAAGATTTTGCGCAGGAATATCCTCGATGTCGCCGCCGCCATCCTGCAGTCGTCGCCGGCCGAGCTCGACATCGCGGACAATGCGATCGTGAATGCCGCCGATGGTGCGTCGCGCATGGAGTTGCGTGAGCTCGCGCGGATCGTGTACTTCCGTCCCGACACCTTGCCGCCGGGCGTTCAGCCCGAGCTGATGGCCACGCGCCACTTTGTGCCACGCGAGTATCCGTTCGCCTTCACCAATGGCGTCCAGGCCTCATGGCTGGAAGTCGACACCGACACAGGCTTCGTCAGGCTCTTGAAGCATTGGGTGGTCGAAGACTGCGGCACGCTCATCAATCCGCAACTGGTCGATGAGCAGATCCGGGGCGGCGTGGTGCAGGGCCTTGGAGCGGCCCTGTTCGAGAAGTGCGTCTACGACGAGCGCGGGCAGCTCACCAACGCCAACATGGCCGACTATCTGGTGCCGATGTCCGGCGAAATGCCCGACATCGATGTCGGTCATGTGGTGTCGCCGACCTCGGAAACGGAGCTGGGGGCAAAGGGCGCGGGCGAGGCCGGCACGGCGGGGGCCGCCGCGGCGGTGGCGAACGCGGTAAACGATGCGCTCAGGCCGTTCGGCGCTGTGATCACCGAGATTCCGCTGACGCCGCAGATTATCCTGACGGCGCTGGGGCGAATTTGAGCAAGGTCGAGGCGGGAAAGCCACATACGGTCAGGGGGTGATCGGCTTGCGGTAGACGTCCTTGGTCGCGAGCATACCGTCCCTGAAGGTGTAGCGCTCGATGCCGCGCTGCTCTCGCTGTTCGCCAGTGGCTCTTACTGTCTCGCTGACGCGAAAGGTCATGAAGCTCATCTCGCCGGCATGATGGTAGGCTACCTCGTGGAAACGTTGCGCTGAGAACAGTGCCTTCTGCCCGGCCAGATGCTCCTCAATCGCAGCGGCGCCGGTGAGGGCCTTGCTGGTGGCGAGGCCGTCATGGAAGCTCCAGAGAAAGTCTGGCGTGACGATCCTGTAGAGCGCCTCCATGTCGTTCCTGAACAGGGCGCGGGCAAAACCTTTGAGCAGTTCATCTCGTTCGGCTGGTGACGGGATCATTCCGCCGCTACGTCCTTGAGCGTTGCCGCCTGACGCGCGGTCACCACCACCTTGATGGCGTCCTCGACCCGATCGCGCGCGTACCGAAGTGCGGTGGGCAGGTCGTCTAGCGCAAACGTATGGGTGTGAATCCTTGTCGCGTCGAACCGCTTTTCTGCCATCAACGCCATCGCCCGCCGCGTCGCGCTGCGGCCTTCGCCCCTGATGCCGTAGACGTAGATGTTGTTCTTCACCAGATGCGCCAGATCGGTCGTGACAGGATCGTGCGGAAAGGCCGCCAGGCAGATCTTACCGCCACGATTGGCCATATGGATGGCCTGATTGACGGTGGCTTCGGTGCCGGCGCACTCGATCACATAATCCGCGCCGATTCCGCCGGTGAGTTGTTTGACGACATCGACAGGGTTCTCATCGGCGATATTGATGACGCGGTCCGCACCCAGCTCCCTGCCGATCGCGAGGCGCTTGTTGCGCGTTCCCGTCAGGATCACGGGGCTCGCGCCGAGCGCCTTGGCTACGGCCACCGCGAGCAGCCCGATCGGACCGGGTCCAATGACCACGACGCTTTCACCGGCCACCAGCCCGCCGAGTTCGGTCAGGCCGTACATCGAGGTACCGGCGGTGACCACGAGCGTGGCTTCCGCATCGCTCATGGTGTCGGGCACCCGCGCCAGCGTGTTGATATGGTTGACCGCGTATTCGGCAAACCCGCCGTCGGTCGTAAAACCGTTGGCGCGGTGGCCCTTGTCGGGTTTTCCATAGTTGAGGCACGAGGTGTACATGCCCTGGCGACAGCGCTTGCACTGGCCGCAGCCGGCATGGATTTCAACGCTGACGCGCTCGCCGATCGCAAACTCGTCGACGGCTGGCCCGAGGGCAACGACGGTGCCCATATATTCATGACCCGGCGTAAAATTCCTGTTGAAGGGCAGGCCACCCTGGATGCTCGCCGGCGATCCGCTGTGGATGATCTCAAGGTCGGTGGCACAGATCGCAACGGCGTCGATACGGACCAGCACCTCTGCGTGCCCCGGCGCCGGGGTGGGCTTGTCGCGTAGAAGGAGTTCGTCCGGGTTTCCCAGAACCCAGGCTTTCATCCGCGCGGGGATGAAAAATTCGGGCGATCTCGTAACGCCGGCAGGGTCGTACATTGGCGCGCTCCCCATCTGTGACCTCGGACGTTACTGGGCGGACAAAATACTGGAAAGGGGGCGGGCAAAAATTAGACAGCAGGCCTGTCTCTTTTTGCCGCGAAACGGAAAGACTGTCGATGCCGACTCTGCTATCGTGGCGGGGCAGATTGGCTTCACACTTAGGGAGTGGAGTTCATGAAGAGGCTCGTTGAGATTCGCAACCAGGAATTTTTTTGCCGGGAGCGTGCTTTGCGGGATTCCGAGCGCAAGAATTTCTGGCTGGCGAAGGCGGCAGAGTGGGAGCAATGCGCGCTCGATGAAATTGCGTTCCACTTCAGGGAATGCAACCTCGATATGGCCGCTGCCCGCTAATGCGAGCGCCCGCGACGTTGTAGCGGCGGAAGCGTTGAACGCTGCGCCCGAGGGAGCGAGTCATCAGTTGTATAGGTCGCGCCCACTGGAGCGCGCTTTTCGTCCTCGAACAGCCGGCGGCGTGAACGCGTTAATGCCGTCGTTCCGGTTTGGTAATGGTCTGCCTGACTTCGGCGCCGCAATCGGAGCACTCGTAGATGAAGTCGATCTTCGCCATGCTCCAATGCGGCTCGACCTCCCTCACGAACATCGGGAGTAGTCCTATACAGCCGGGGCAGATGATCGGCGCGGTCTCAGCTTCGTGATGCTGGATGTAGGCTGGCATGTCGGCTCTCCTTACGCAGCGGAAGCACGGTAGATTCAACCCCAACGTAACTTACCGCGTTGGCCGGATGCTCTTCATCAACTCTTGCGAACGGACAAAGAACGGTCGCACAATCCTGGCGCATGTGGCTTTGTGGTAACATCGAAAATCAGCCGGCAAATTTACCGCTGCGGTCCGGCACGGCCTTCGCTTCGATCAAACAAGCTCGTGCTTCCTGAGGTCGCGGGCGTGATCGAAACGGCTGGCCTGCGGATTCGCGTCAGACGTCTGGATCTCGGGAACGGCTGCCTCGGCGAGGATTTCCGCCGTGACATCGTCGACCGAGGTGTCGGCGACCTCGTGGATGAAGCTGATGTTGTTGTATTCGCCCGACGCCACCCGCGAGATGACTTCGCGTCGCGTGATTTCAGGATCGACAATCGCCTCCCGCCCGCGCCGCCCATAGTCGATCATCACGACGAAATACTGCATGGACCCTCAGGCCTCGCGCCGGCCACGGCAAATGATGTTATGGTATTTCCGAAAATCGGAAATCAGTCAAGTTAAAAATTCGCAAAATAAGAAATCTGGCGGCGGTCGACGCAATTTGGCCCTGCGCCGGCGCGAATCGCCAGCTACGGCTCCGCCGATTCGGGGGGCTTACTTCTGGGCTTTGGCCGCCTTGCGCGCCCGGGCGGCGGCCTTGGCCCGCAGGCGCTCGATCTGGCCCTTTGGCAGGGTAAGATAGATCTCGCCGATCCAGTCCAGCTTCACCCCGTTGATCGCCTTGGCGTTGAAGCTGGTGAGATTGACCTGGGCGGGGGATTTGCCGCGCTCGATGGTTTTCAGGTAGCGCTCGCCGGTTTTCAGCCGCACAGCGGCCTCTTCGCCGTAGAAGCTCGAGACAGGATGCCGCTGCTCCTTGAAAACAACGATAATGTCGCCGTTTTCATATTTGGGCAGCATGGAATCGCCGGTCACCTCAAAGGCGATGGTTTCCTCCGAAATAGGGAAGGGCAGTTCGACCTCGCCGAGGCCTTCCGGGGGCACCTGCTCATGCTCCGGCTCAATCACCGCCCCGGCGCCGACGCGGCCCATGATCGGCACCGAGTTCAGGTGGAGGTAGTCGGTAATCAGCGGAATTTCGGACGCCTTGATCAGGCGTATTCCGGACAGGATTTCCGAGACGGCTCCCGGCCGCACGCCCATTGCCTCCGCCAGACCGCCCTTGGACTTGCCTGTTTTTTTCAGCGCCCGCTCTATCAAATCGACATCCAGCATATCGCACCCCGTTATCCAACATGCCACATTCTTTCCGAATTTCAGAACTATTGCAATTACGAATATCAGAATAACGCTTGACATTTAATTCGGTATATCGGAAATTGGATCAGAAGGCAGGCGATCCCTCATCCGACGGGAAGATAAAACCATGCAGATCAACTGGCCCCCCGAACATTGCGACGCGTTGCGGGAATACCTCGCAAGAGGCCTGTCCTTTGCCCAAGCCGCCGATGCGATCAATGCCAGGTATGGCGCCGCGTATTCGCGCAATGCCACGATCGGGCGCGCGAAACGGATGGGGCTTGCGGTCCTCGACCGGTCGAAGCGACTGTCGAGGGTACCGAAGGTGTCAAAACCGCCGCGTTCCAACAAAAATCACGAGCGCTTGGTCGAATCGAAGCCGGAGCCGCCGGCTGTCGAACGGCCGCGCCGCGTCGAGCTCCGCTGCGTCCAGATCATGCCGCGACATTTGTCGGTGATCGACCTGGAAACCGGCGATTGCCGGTATCCCTATGGCGGCGACGCCGAGGACGAGCCCATCACTTTCTGCGGTCACCCGCAACGCGAGGGCTCGAGCTACTGCCCCGGGCATTTTCACCTGACCCGTGGTCCCGGCACTGCCTCCGAACGCGCAGCTATCCCGGTGGCCCTGCGGCTGGTGGCGGCGGCATGACCATGATCGCCTGGCCGGCAAATCCGATCTTACGAATGGAGAAATGAAACATGGCACGGGCCAAACGCAGAAAGCCGCACGATCCGGCAAAGATACATGACCGGCGGTCCCGCGATCTGCCGCGTAACGCGGAAGTGGCCGCGGTTGAAGTGGACGATCCCCTCGGTCTGGAACCGGGCGACAAGATCGTCACCCTGCGCTCGATCCGCAACGATCCACTGGGCCGCATGCATTCGCATCGCCACGTCGACGAAGCGCAATATCAGGGCGGGCGGGCCTTTCAGGCCGATTGGGAAAAGGCCGAGCGCGGCCCACAGGCGGTCGATCCGACCCGGGAATATGTCGATGGTGGTCAAACGCGGGAGCCCATTACCGAAGGCCAGCGCAAGGCGGTGCTGCGGCTGAACCGTGCCGAGCGCGAACTCGGTGCCGATGGCGCGGCACTGGTGCATGACGTCCTGATCCAGGGCATGACGATGGAACAGGTCGGAGAACGGCGCGGATTGCGTGCGCAGCGCTGGAAGGACTATTTCGTGCGCAGGTTTCGGGAATGTCTCGACCGGCTCGCTCTGATTTACGGGTTCGCGACGGAGAAGCGGTAGTGTGCACCGCAATAGCGTGTCTTGCCGTTGATCGGCGCGCCGGGATTGCCTTCTCTCCGCCGACGCCAAAAATCGGCTTCCATCGCCCCCCGCTCTTGCGTACGCTTGGCAATTGCAGTCATGCTGCGAACACCCAAAATCCCGACAACAAGGGATGGGTATCAGGGGAGGAACCTATGAAGCGCAGAACAGTACTCGCCGGGCTCGGTGCAACTGCCGCCGCTGGCGTGCTCGGCATGCCATCGATCCTGAAGGCGCAGGCGCCCGTCACGCTGAACGGCGCGGTGCAGTTCAACGATGATCACGCCTTCACCAAGGCTCTGGTCAGGTTTGAAGAGCTGGTGAAGAAATATTACGGCAAGCCGGTCAATTTTACGCTACACAAGAATTCATCGCTTGGTCTCGAGAAGCAGTATTTCGAGTACATGTCGCAGGGCAAGGCGGTCGATTACGGCATCGTCTCCCCCGCCCACATGTCGACCTTCGCCAAGGCGGCCCCGTTCATCGATGCTCCGTTCGTCTTCAAGGGCATCGAGCACATGAACAAGGTCGTTGCAGCGAACATCCTGGCGCCGATCGCCGACGAAGTCGCCGGGAAGGCCGAGGTGGTACTGATCGGTTATGCCGGCGGCGGCATCCGCAATATCTTCGCCAACAAGCCGCTCAGGAATCTGGCCGATATCAAGGGCCTCAAGGTACGCGTGCAGGGCGCGCCGATCTGGTCGAAGACATTCGCGGCCGCCGGCATGTCTCCGACGGTCATTGCCTATAATGAGGTCTACAACGCCATTCAGAACGGCGTGATTTCGGCGGGAGAAAACGAGGCGGCGGGGGTCGAGGCGATGAAGTTCTACGAAGTCGCGCCGCACCTCAATCTGACCCAGCATGCGGTGTCGATCCGTCCGATCTGCTTCTCGGTCAAGACGCTCAAGACTCTGCCCAAGGACTTGCAGGACGCGATCATGAAGGCGGGCAAGGAGGCCGGCGATTTCGGCCGGCAGCTCGAGTCGAGCGAGGAAGTCATCAAGCTCGATGCCCTGGAGAAGGCCGGCAAGCTCAAGCGGGTTCCGTTCGAGGAGCGCGACGCGATGAAGAAGCTTACCGATCCCGTAATGGCTGGCTACGCCAAGGAGATCGGTGCCGAAGCCATTTTTGAAAAGATCAACGTCGCCTGAACCAGAAATCACTGAACGAGAATTCGGGGCAAGCCTCGCGGCTTGCCCCGCTTGATGACTGTATCTGCGCGGGGGCCCATGACCGAAATACCGATGCCATCCCACCCGTCGCTGTGGCGACGCGTGACGGCCGGCTATGCCAAATTGCTGGAAATCCTGCTGGGAGCCTGCGTCGGTATCCTGATCATTCCGGTCACGCTGCAAATCATCTCGCGCTACACGCCTTTCATTCCGTCCTACATCTGGACCGAGGAGATGGCGCGGTTTCTGTTCGTATGGACGATCATGATCGGGGCGATGGTCGGCGTCAGGGAAGCGCAGCATTTCGAAGTCGATGTCTGGCCCGATTTGTCGCGGCGGTCGGAGGCCGCGGTGCGGATCGTGGCGCGGTTCGGCATCCTGGCGCTGGCGCTGGTGTTCGTATGGGCCGGCATCGAGTTCACGCGGTTTGCCTGGAATCGAACCTCGGAGCTGGCCGACCTGCCGCTCTGGCTGATTCACGTCGCCTGGCCGGTGGCGGGTTTCACCTGGATCGCGTTCGCGGGCGAACAGATCGTCGATGAAGCGCGGGTCTTGTTCGGGGCAGCACGATGAGTGGCAGCGTTCTTTCCGCCGGGCAGGCCGCAATGGTCCTGTTCGGCACTTTCGTGGCGCTGCTCATCGTGCGTGTGCCGGTCGCCTTCGCACTCGGGCTCGCCTGCCTGCCGATCCTGCTGATCGAGCCGCGGCTTTCGATGATGATGCTCGCGCAGGAAACCTTCAACGCCTACAATTCCTTCATTCTGCTGGCGGTGCCGTTCTTCCTGTTGACGGCGAACCTGATGAGCATCGGCGGCATCACCGACCGGCTGGTGGCGCTTTCGCGCGCGATGGTCGGGCATTGGCCGGGGTCGCTGGCACAGATTAATGTCGTGCTCTCCGTGTTCTTCGCCGGCATCTCCGGCTCCTCGACGGCGGACGCGGCGAGCCAGTCGAAAATCTTCATCGATGCCCAGACCAAGGAGGGTTACGACCTCTCGTTCTCGATCGCCATTACCGCTGTGTCGGCGGTACTTGCAGTTATCATTCCGCCGTCGATCCTGATGATCGTGTGGGGCGGGCTGATCTCGACATCGATCGCCGCGATGTATCTGGCCGGCATCGTCCCGGGATTGCTGATCGCAGGCGCGCAGATGGCGACCGTGCATATTTATGCGGTCCGCCGTGGTTATCCAACCTATCCGAAATCGAGCTGGGTAGAGATGCGGTGCTCGCTCTGGCGCTCGATTCCGGCGCTGGTGACGCCGTTCATCATCGTCGGCGGCATCCTGCTCGGCTGGTTCACGGCGACCGAGTCCGCCTGCGTCGCGGTGCTGTATTCCATGGCGCTGTCGACCTTCTTTTACCGGGAAACCGGCGCCAAGGAACTCTACAAGGCCTTCCTCGACACCGGACGGCTCGCCGGCGTTGCGCTGTTCTGCATCGGCACGGCGAGCGCGTTCGGCTGGTTGCTGGCCTACTACAAGATTCCGCAGGCGCTGCTGGAGAATGTCTCTACCTGGGGCATGGGCCCGATCGCGGCGGGCTTCTTCATCGCGTTCTGTTTTCTGATCGTCGGCTGCTTTCTCGATGCCATTCCGGCGATTGTGATCGTCGGCACTGTGCTGGAGCCACTGGCAAGGTCGGTCGATCTGCACCCGGTGCAATTCGCGATTATCTCGATTGTTTCGCTGGCGTTCGGACTAGTGACGCCGCCCTATGGCCTGTGTCTCCTGATCGCGTGCTCGATCGCGGGCGTACGGCTGCGCTATGCGCTCAAGGACACGGTGATCATGCTGATACCGATGCTGCTGGTGCTGGCGGCGCTGATCATCTGGCCGGATGTCTCGCTGTTCCTGCCGCGGCTGATCGTGCCGGATATGCTGAAATAGCAGCGGATCCGGCTGGTCAGGCTCACGCGAATCCGGAGGGGCGGCCGATGGCCGGAAGCGGGGCATCCATGCGCCAGGGTTGATTGCGCATCCATGAGCGTCCGGGCTATCAATCGGCGGCCCGTCGAAATCATCCAGGACAGACCGTATGACCGCCAGACCGCAATTACCGGATCGCACGCCGCGCGCGAAGGACGTGCCGACCGCACTTGACGGGCTGCTGGTGATCGATTTTACCCGCGTCGTCGCCGGGCCGGCCTGCACGCAAACGCTTGCCGATTTCGGCGCCGAGGTCATCAAGATCGAGAATCCGGATGGCGGCGACGATACGCGGAGCTATGAACACGCCGATCTCGCCGGGGAAAGCGCCGCCTTCATCAGCTTGAATCGCAACAAGCGCGGCATCGTTCTCGACTTCACCAACCCGGCGGCGTGCGAGGTCGCGCGCGAATTGATCGCACGGGCCGACGTGGTGGTGGAAAACTTCTCCGCCAGCGTGATGAAGAAATATGGCCTCGACTATGCGTCGGTGGCGCCGGCCAATCCCCGGCTGGTCTATTGCTCGATCTCGGCTTACGGCCGCCAGGGACCGTTTGCATCCCGTCCCGGCTTTGATCCGATCACGCAGGCCGAGAGCGGTTTCATGTCGCTGAACGGCTTTCCGGACGGGCCGCCGGTGCGAACCGGGCCGCCCGCGATCGACATGGTGACGGGCATGTCGGCCTGCAATGCCATCCTGCTGGCACTGTTGGCCCGCGACCGGCTCGGCCGCGGCCAGCAGGTCGAGGTGGCGTTGTTCGACGTGGCCCTGGGGATGACGGGATTTTACGGCATGGCCCATTTGATGACGGGCGAGAGGTTCAGCCGCCAAGGTAATTCGCCGAACGGATCTCCCTCGGTCGGGCTCTACGATGCCGCCGACGCGCCGTTTTATATCGCCTGCGCCAATGACCGGCTGTATCGCCGCCTCGTCGTCGACGTGCTCGGCCGGCCCGATCTCGCCAGCGGTGAATTCGCCGACCGGCGTTCGCGGACGGCCAACAAGGACAAGTTGCGCACGATACTCAACGAGATTTTTGCCGGGGACAGCCGCGAAAGCTGGGTGACGAAGATGAAGTCGGCCAATATCCCCGTCGGCTACCTTCGTACCGTCGAGGAAGCCTTTAATTCGCCGGAAGTACGCCAACGCCATCGCGTCAGCCAGATCCCGCATCGGGCTGCGGGCACCGTGCCCCATATCGAGCAGCCGATCAGCCTCGGCCTTACGCCGGTCGCCGATCCCGTTGCAGCACCGATGCTGGGCGAGCACACCAGGGAAGTGCTGCGCAAGACGCTCGGCTATGACGACGCCCGCATCGCAGCGCTCGCCGAGAAGGGGGCTTTTGGAGCGATGCGAAACGTCGGCTGAGCGGGGCCCCCGACGGGCACGTGCCGTTCGCCAGATGCGGGATGAGAAGAGGCCGCCATCGAGGCGGCCCCTGATGTGCAATTCAGAACAATCCGGCCCGCCCAAGCGCCAGGTCGGAGCCCGATCTGGCATGATTTGGCTGTTGAGGGCGCTTTTCGGTCATCAGTTTGGCTTGCCGCGCGGGTTGTTCCTTGGCATACTTTCAACTTCATCGGGTTCGGCCCGGTCAATCTCCAGGCGGGCCATCCGGAGTATCAACGTAGCTGTAGTCAAGCCGAGGCGCTCAGCCTCTTGCGCTGCGGTATCGACTTTTCGGGCCAAGCCTTCCCGTTTGCCTGTATATGTCATTCCTGTTCCTCATCGAAGGTGCGAGATGAAAGATCCCACATTTGTTGCAGAGCTGCAGAAGAGGCTCGGAGCTCCATCGAGCGAAACTGTCGAAAGCCTGCGGC
>NZ_JAUSLT010000088.1 GCF_030646015.1 Bradyrhizobium sp. | reverse complement strand
GGGTCGCGCGAATGCGCGCCCGATGACAGGCTCCGCGAAGCAATCCATGGCTGCGGCATAAAGAAAGAGTGGATTGCTTCGTCGCAAGCGCTCCTCGCAATGACGCGAAATCAGGACGCCGTCGCCAGCGCCTCGCGGGCGTCGGAGCGAATGCGTTCGACCATGGAACGCAGGCCGTTGGAGCGCTGCGGCGTCAGGTGTTCGCGAAATCCGAGCTCGTCGAACAGCGCCAGCGCATCGGTGTCGAGAATGTGCTGTGGGGTGCGGCCGGAATACAGCGTCAGCAGGATCGCGATCAGTCCGCGCACGATATGCGCGTCGCTGTCGCCGAGATAGTTCAGCGAGGGTTCGCCGCCGCTGCGATCGATCTGTTTCGAGAGCCAGACCTGGCTGGCGCAGCCTAGCACCTTGTTGGCGGCGGAATGCTCGGCTTCCGGCATCGGATCGAGCGTGCGGCCGAGTTCGATGACGTACCGGTAGCGGTCGTCCCAATCGTCCAGCAGCGCAAAATTGTCCCTGATTTCGTCGATCGTCATCGTGTCCCGCGCTCAATCCCAGCGCACTATATAGGATTGCGGGCGTGCGAAAGCGATACTGTTCCGGGCCTAATTCGCTTGCCTGATTCTCTGGCCTAATTCGCGCTCAGGGCAGGGCCGCGCCACTCCGCCACTATGTCGTCCGGCGTCAGCGTGTCACGCGGCGCCGCCGGCGAAGCGTCGGCGTCGTCGGCGCCGGCGCCGGCGATCGAGCCGGTATGGTCGGGCGCCTTCTTGTCGGTCGCCTTCTTGTCGGTCTTGTTGTCGGTCTTGTCGGTGATGATGTGATAGAGCTTGCGCGCGCCCTCCTGGGCCCGCTGGCCGATCACGGTGGCGGCCTGGCCGCCCACTTCGCAGGCGGCCGGCTGGCGCTTGCAGAACTGGCTCATGTCCGACACCGCCGCTGACGCGGCCGACACGGCTTCCGACGCGCCCAGTTGCGGAAGCTTGTCCGATTCAGGCGTCTTCTCTCTGGGCAAAAGCACGAGCACCAGCCCGAGCCAGAATGCCATGCGAAGCAGAAAAAACATCTCGCGACCCCGGTCGTCTCTTTTGGTTCGGTTGTGATCCATCGCGAAAGCCCGCGATGCCCCTCGCAACTGTTGCGCTTGTTCTCGCAATCGATCCCTGACTAACAGCCGTCGATAAATCGCAAGTGTTCGCATTGAGCCAAAAACGGCGAAAATTCGCGAAAAATCCGACTCATTCGATTCGGCGTAAATTTTCGATTGATGATCGATTCCGGCGGAAAACCGGCTGCCCGGTCGCATCCACACTTTCGAAACCATACAAGGCCGGTTCCGGAAACCCTCCGTTCACCATTTGCATCGAATGAGCCGCCGCAAGACCGGCGAAACCCCGTGCAGGCACGGACTTCGGCCGCCGGCGCGCGCGCCTTAGCGTTCGCTTAAGTTCGCTCTGACAGGTTGAGGCAACGATAAAGGGGGCGTTCCGGCGCGTCTGCAAGTCCAACGTCAAGTCGAACCTGCAAGACGAACAAGCCGAACCGCGAGAGACGTGACAGTTTTGAATATCATCCGCGATTGCCTCGACGCGTTGCTGCATCCGTCCGCGCGATACGACGCGCTGACGCGCGCGCGCCATCGCGCGTTCATGGCGCCAAGGCTGCTCGGCAGCCTGGCGGCGTTCGCGGCATTTCCGGTTTACCTCGCGATGCGCGGCGCGCCCACGGCGCTGGAGGTCGCGGGATTCGCCTGGCTGATCGCACCGATCCTGCTGTCGTGGTTTCTGTCGCGCACCGGCCGCTACGAAGGCGCGCATGTGCTGTCGTCGCTGGCGCTGACCGGCCTCGTCATGACGGTGGCGATGACCACCGGCGGCATCGAATCCTTTGCCGCGATCTGGCTGGTGGTGGTGCCGCTGGAGGCCGCGCTCTCGGCATCGCGCCGCGTGGTGGCGTTCGCCTGCGCGCTGACGCTGGGATGCACCGCGGCGCTGATCGCGTTCGGGCATTTCGACCTGCTGCCGCCGCCGGATGCCAATTCGGTCTCGCGCGGCGTCTTCATGGCGTTCGGCGTGGCATCGGCGACACTTTACGCGGCCGGGCTTGCCTTCGGCGCCGAGTCGCTGGCGCGCACCAGCGTGGCGCTGCTCAATGTCGAGGAGGATCGCTATCGCTTGCTGGCGCGCAACATGAGCGACGTGATTTCGCGGCATGACCGCAATGGCGCCGTGCAGTTCATTTCGCCTGCGGTGGAAGCCATGCTGGGAGCGCCGGTATCGCGGCTCTTGGGCCACGGCCTGTTCGACCGCGTCCACGTCGCCGATCGTCCTGCCTATCTCACCGCGCTGTCGGATGCGGCGCGCGGCGGCGAGGCCCGCAGCGTCGAATTTCGTCTGCGGCGGGAAGTGCCGCGCGCCAGCGCGCGGGGCCAGAACGGTCAGGTCGATTTCATCTGGGTGGAAATGCGCTGCCGGCCGCTCGAACAGGCGTCGGAAACCGCGGTCTGGTCGGACGCCGAGGTCGTCGCCGTGATGCGCGACGTCACCGACCGCAAGATCCAGGAGCAGGCGCTCGACCTCGCGCGCACCGCCGCCGAGCAGGCCGATGCGTCGAAGACCCGCTTCCTCGCCACCATGAGCCACGAGCTGCGTACGCCGCTCAACGCCATCATCGGATTTTCCGAGATGATCGTTCAGGAAGACGTGCTGATGATCGATGCCGTCAGGCGCAAGGAATATGCCCAGCTGATCAATGATTCCGGCCAGCATCTGCTGTCGGTCGTGAACGGCATTCTCGACATGTCCAAGATGGAGTCCGGCAATTTCGAGATTTCACCGGAGCCGTTCGCGCCGCGGGCGGCGTTGATCAATTGCTGCAACCTGCTGGCGCTGAAGGCGCGGGAAAACGCCATCGATCTCGTTACCCGGGCGCCGGACGATCTGCCCGTGATGACCGGCGATCCCCGTGCGTTCAAGCAGATCGTGCTGAATTTGGTCGCCAACGCCATCAAGTTTACCGAGCGCGGCGGCTCCGTCACGGTGTCCGCCGGCGTCGAGGGATCGCGGCTGGTGCTGCGCGTCTGCGACACCGGCGTCGGCATCTCCGCCGACGACCTGAAGCGGATCGGCAATCCCTTCTTCCAGGCCGGCAAGACCTATCAGCGGCGGCATGAAGGCACCGGCCTCGGGCTGTCGATCGTGAAAAGCCTGGTCGCCCTGCATGCCGGCGAGATCAACGTGCAGAGCAAGCTCGACGAAGGCACCACCGTAACCGTCGCATTGCCGCTGGCCTTTACGCCGCGGGCCGAGCAGCCCACAAGCAATATCGCAACGCTCACGCCGGCGGTGCGATCCACGATCCCAGAGCCATCACATCAGGTGAAGAAAAGTGCCTAGAAATACCGATAACGAAGACATGCCGCGCCGCCGTCGCGGCGGGCGGGCGGCTGCCGTGGAAGCCGAGACCGAGCGGGGCCTCGTGATGCGCGTCCTGCTGCACAGCCCGAAAGACATGGTGGCAGGCCTGCTGGCGTTTGCCGCGGTCAGCGCCATCATCGCCAACGCGCTGTTTCTGCAGGCCGGACGTCATCCGTCGCCGATGTTCGGCACGGTGACCAGGATGCCGGCGGCGGCGGTGGCGCCCAGTCCGTTGCCGCGTCCACGCCCGGTGGAAGCCGCGGCACGCGTTACGGATCCCGTGGCATCGGAGCCAAGGGTCATCGAGCTGAAGAGCGCTGATCCCAGGAGCGATGCCAGGAGCGCCGACCCGAAGAGCGACCCCATGACCAATCTGGTCAAGGCGACGGCCGCTCCGCAAGCCACCCCCTCCAGTATCGCGCGGCCGCCGGCGCCGATCCCGGCTGCGTCCCGCAGCGAGACGATCGCCAATCAAACCCCGGCCGCGCGCCGCGTGGCGGCGGTACAGCGCACGCTGACCGAATATGGCTACGGCCAGTTGAAGCCGACCGGCACGGTCGGCTCCGACACCCAGGCCGCGATCCAGAAGTTCGAGCGCGAGCGCAAGCTGCCGGTGACCGGGCAGATGTCCGATCGGCTGGTGAAAGAACTCGCCGCGATGATCGGCCGGCCGATCGACGAGCTTCGCTTCCGGCGCTGGCCTATAACGTCGCCCCATGCGATTGAAATCCGCGATATGGGTGGCGGCCTATCTGCGCCGCTGCCAGACCGAGGGCGTGTTCGGCGCGGTGCGCCGGCGCGGCGCCGAAGAGGCCGGCGCGGTGTTCGTCAAGGTCGCCACGCTCGACGGCAACGCCATGCTGTACGTGCCGGCGCCGCAGACGGTCTATGACGACAGCCGGCCGATCGAGCGCTTCTTCACGCCGGTATCGCCGCAGCCTGTTACGGAAGCGGCGGTGGAAGAACGCCTGGTCAGGGAAATCAGGTTCGATCCCGATGCCTGGATCGTCGAGACCGAGGACCGGGCAGGGCGGCATTTTCTCGACCTGGCGCGGGGCTAGCGGGGCCTCGTCGCACCGGCGGAATGAACTGCGGATGCCGGAATTGGACTTGCCAATGGGGAGTTACAACCTAGACTAATGCAACTTGCGCATGTGCTGCCGAAGGGGGGTAAGTAGCTGGTGTGGATCCCGACGTAGTTCTTCGGACGAAGATTGAGGCCGCAACGATCCCGATACCCGACGCGTCTGGATTGCCGGAGGCGCGCTTTGTATTGATCGTGAAGGCCGACCAGGATCCGCTGGAAGTGGCAGCAGCGGTGGAATTGGCGCTGGCGCCGCTGAAGGCGCGCGTGGAACGATTGTCGAATCTTGATCACCGGGCGCTGCTTCTGATCGTTCCCGGCCGCACGTTCAAGGGTGACCCTGCGCCGGCCTTCGAAGCCGGCTATGAATTGGTGCGCCGCTTCAACCTCGAAGCGGCCGAGCCTGAGATTTTCACCGACGTGTTTCCCGAGCCCGACACCAGACGGAAAGGTCCGGCCGAAGAATCCATCGACGACTTCCCGCCGGGGTGCTGGGTGCCCGAACAGCCCGGCCTCAACAAGCGTTGGGCGATCGAGCAGATCTTCGCTCCGGCAGCCTGGGCGGCGTCTGAAGCGTTGCAGCGGCCAAGTCGCGGCGCCGGCATCGTCATCGCGCAGCCGGATACCGGAATTGCTTTGCATCCGGAACTCGCGGGCATTGCGCACGCCGCGGGTTATGATTTCGTCGAAGGCAACAGCGATCC
>NZ_JAUSLT010000087.1 GCF_030646015.1 Bradyrhizobium sp. | reverse complement strand
CGGTCGCGGCCGGCGACGGCCGCGAATTCCTGATCCCCAACGAGGATCTGGTGACCAAGATGGTCACCAACTGGACCTACACCGACAAGAACACGCTGGTGAAGATCGGATTCGGCACCAATTACGACGCCGATCCGCGGCTGGTCTGCAAGCTGGCGATCGATATCGCCTCGGCCGCCCCGCGCGCCATCAAGGCCAAGCCGCCGAACTGCATCCTGATCGAATTCACCGAAGCCGGGATGAAATTTTCCCTGACCTTCTGGATCGCCGAGCCCGACGGCATGGACAATGTGAAGAGCGAGGTGATGCTGTCGCTGTGGGATGCCTTCAAGCGCGAGGGTATCAAGGTGCCCTATCCGGTGCGCGAAATCCGCATCCGCGGCGGTGCGCTGCCGGTCGAGACCACGGTCGAGGTGCCGAACGGATGAATTTGCCGCACGGACCGCATTGCCGTATATGACTGCGGTTCCATTGTATCGCAGCAGGCCCGACCAACCTCGACCAACTCTGGCCAACCCTGGCTTGCTACTCCCCGCCCCGATCACTAAATTAGGCCTTCAAATCACCCCCCGCCAAGACGCGATCCGCCCATGAGCTACATCGAAGCAACAGATACCTCCTTGCGCAAAACCGGACAGATCAAGCTGCATGGGCAGAGCGGATTCGCAGGCATGCGCAAGGCCGGCGCGCTGGTGGCGAAATGCCTCGATGAGCTCACCGACATCGTCAAGCCGGGGGTGCCGACCTCCGAGATCGACGAATTCGTCCGCGCCTTCGCCTTCAGCCATGGCGCCTATCCCGCCACGCTGATGTATCGCGGCTACCGCTACTCGACCTGCACCTCGATCAACCATGTGGTCTGCCACGGCATGCCCGGCGACCGGCCGCTGAAGGAAGCCGACATCGTCAATGTCGACGTCACCTTCATAGTCGACGGCTGGTACGGCGATTCCAGCCGGATGTATGCGATCGGCCCGATCGCCCGCAAGGCCGAGCGGCTGATCGAGGTGACCTATGAAGCGATGATGCGCGGCATCGCCGCGGTGAAGCCGGGCGCCACCACCGGCGACATCGGCCATGCCATCCAGAGCTTCGTCGAGCCGCAGGGCATGAGCGTGGTGCGCGACTTCTGCGGCCACGGCCTCGGCCGCATGTTCCACGACGAGCCCAACATCATCCATGTCGGCCGGCCCGGCGAGGGCGTGACACTGAAGCCCGGCATGTTCTTCACCATCGAGCCGATGATCAATCTCGGCAAGCCGCATGTGAAGATTCTGTCCGACGGCTGGACCGCCGTGACCCGCGACCGTTCGCTGTCGGCGCAGTTCGAGCATTCGGTCGGCGTCACCGCGACCGGCGTCGAGATCTTCACGCTGTCACAGCGCCACGCCGAAAAGCCGCCGGTCGCGGCGTAAGAGACCAGAGACCTCCTGCTTTCCGTATTGCAGCCCATCCTTCGAGACGACCACTACGTGGTCTCCTCGGAGGATGTGAATGAATACCGACCTCATCCTGAGGAGCCGCGCGAGTTTCGCGCGGCGTCTCGAAGGATGGCAGCAGGCAGGATGCCCGATGGTTCGAGACGCGCGCCGGTAGCGCAAGGGCGCTACCGAACGCGCTCCTCACCATGAGGGAGTGGAGCATGTCGCCCAGCAAGCGACTTAACCGATCTAACATAGCCAGTACCAGCGCGCACTTGAGCCATCCGGTTGCACGAAATTCGGCTTGTTAACCGCTCGCGCCGCGAAACAATTTAAACGAGCATTATGTCACATCACCCTTGCAACGAGCCGCTATCTTGTTCAGGATGGCTGGCCTTGACGAGGAGGTAGCGATGCGCCCGAACCTGCTTCTTGGTGCTGTCTTGCTGGCCGCGTACGGAGCCATTCCAGCGCCGGCCATAGCTCAAGGCCCTCCCGAGATCGTCAACCCCTCCGTGCTGCAGCCGCGTGCGCCGGCCGGGCGATTGCAGACGATGATGAACGTGGGGCCCAGAGCCGCCGCGCCCGCCCCCGAGCTGCGCGACATCGTCTACGACCTGATCGTCAAATACACGGAGTCGCAGCTGTGGAATCCGACCACGAACCGCCAGGACAGGGTCAAGCTGCGCAGCTATCAGGGCCGGGGCGTCAATCCGGACGCGCCCTTCGTCGGCCCCCAGATCGAGGTCTATCCAGGGCAGACCGTGCGCATGACCCTGCACAACGAACTGCCGGCCGATTCGACCTGCCCGGTCCGGGGCGGCAGCGCCAACGTTCCGCATTGCTTCAACGGCACCAATTTGCATACCCACGGGCTCTGGATCAATCCGAGCGGCAACAGCGACAACGTGCTGATATCGGTCAATCCGGGCATCCAGTTCCAGTATGAGTACAACATTCCGCCGGATCATCCGGCGGGAACCTTCTGGTATCACTCGCACCGGCACGGCTCGACCGCGCTGCAGGTATCGAGCGGCATGGCCGGCGCGCTGGTCGTGCGCGGCACGCGTCCACCGACGCCATCGGCGAATGGCGACATCGACACCCTGCTGCGGCCGATCAGCGGCCAGGCCTTTCCCGAGCGCGTGCTGGTGTTCCAGCAAATTCAATATGCGTGCCGCAACCCGGATGGCAGCATCAAGCGCAACCCGGACAATACCTACAAATGCGATCCGGGCGACATCGGCGGCGTCGAAGACTATGACCAGTTCGGCCCGGGCACCTGGCCCACCTCGGGACGTTTCACCAGCATCAATGGCGCGGTGCTCGGACGTCTGCAGGGGGCCGAGGCCGGCAAGGTCGAGCGCTGGCGCATGGTCCACGGCGGCGTGCGCGACAGCATTGCGCTGCAGTTCCGCAAGCGCGCGCCCGCCGCAGCAGAGCCTGCCGGCCTGCGCACCGCCGCAGCGCAAGTCTTTGTCGATACGAACTGCACGGGAGCGCCGGTGCCCTATCATCTGGTCGCCGCCGACGGCCTGACCATGGCGGCGGCCACGCGGACACAGGTCGCGGTGCTCCAGCCCGGCTATCGCTGGGATGCGCTGGTCGTGTTTCCCGAGCCGGGCGACTACTGCGTCCTCGACAATGCCTCGACAGCGGGCGGCAACATCAACCAGAACCTGCGGCCGACGCAGCTGCTCGGCACCGTTCGCGTCGGCGGCTCCGCGGTGACGGGCGATCTCACGGATTATCTCAAGACCCAGCTTCTGGCCGCCGCCGCGGCGAACATGCCGCCAGATGTCCGCACCAAGGTGACGGCGGAAATTTCCGACGGCCTGAAGCTTACGAGCTTCATCCCGCACCCTGATATCAATGAGTTCACGGGGACGCAGACCCTCACCTTCAACATCGACGTCTCGCAGATCAACGAGGTGTTCTTCGAGATCGACGGCCAGCCCTACGACGGCAACCGGATCGACCGCACCCTGAAGCTGGGCGGCGTCGATGAGTGGACGCTGAAATCGAATCTCGCCAGTCACCCCTTCCACATCCACGTCAACCCGTTCCAGGTCGTCAAGATCATCGCCCCTGACGGCACCACCGATGTCAGCGCCCCGGGGGCGGTGGATAATTTCGCAAGGGATGCGAACGGCAACCCGGTGATCGATCCGCAATATCCGGGCCTCAAGGGCGTGTGGAAGGACACCCTGCTGGTGAAGAATTTCGCGCAGGGGCCACGGGGCCAATACACCGTCGTCATCCGCACGCGGTACGAGCGTTACATCGGCGACTTCGTGCTCCACTGCCACATTCTCGATCACGAAGATCAAGGCATGATGCAGAACATCCGGATTGCCATTCCCGACGGACGCGGCGGCGTCGCCGCCTCCCATCACTGATCCAAACAGGACGCATCAGATGGCAGGCCCGTCCACATTCCCCCGGACCCAGCGGATCGGCATCTTCGTCTACGATCGATTCGAGCCGATCGACGTCTGGGGCTTTCTCGAGGCCTTCTCGATCGCGCGCTTTCTCGGAACCGGCTACTCGTCGCCGCCGCCCTATCCGTTCGAAATCGTGTTGATCGGCAGGACCATGGCGAATGTCAAAAGCATCAACGGTCCCTCGGTGGCGCCGGACTGGGACTTCGACCGGGCGCGGCAGGAGCCGCTCGATCTGCTGATGGTGCCCGGCGGTGGCGGCACCTGGCCGCTGCTTGACGACAGGGCGGATCCGACCGGGGTCGCGGCCCTGCTCGAATGGATGCGCGTAATGGACAGCAAGGTGCGCATCATGGCGTCGGTCTGCACCGGCGCTGCGGTCCTCGCGAAATGCGGATTTCTCGACGGGCTTCCGGCCACCACCAATCACGGCGCGTTCGGCTGGGTAGCGAGCCACGGGCCGCGGGCGCTCTGGGACAACGTATCGCGCTGGGTCGATGCAGGAAAATACGTGACTTCCGCGGGCGTCTCGGCCGGGACCGATCTCGGCTTCCATCTCGTTTCAAGAATGGCCGGCCGGGCAGTTGCGGAAAACGCGGTGAGCGCCGCCGAATATGACTGGCATCGGGATCCCCAGACGCCAATCTTCTATCCGCAACAGGCGGCGGTGTAGGCGCAACCGCACAAGAGGCCGGGCCTGTTCGTGTCAGGTCCCCGGTTGCTCGCCGAGGAAGCCATCCACCGCGTCGAACACCTGCCAGCGGTTTTTCTCCAGAAAGACCGAATGGGTGCCTTCGCCGATCTCCACCCAGCGCCGGTAAGGCGCGGATGTCAGCCTGTCAAACACGGCGCGCGACATCTCGATCGGGCAGTCGCGATCCCATTCCGCGTGGACGATCAGCACCGGGACGGTAATGCGGTTCGGATCATACAGCGGCTTGCCGGCGGCCCAATATTCGCGCGCGTCCTGGATCGTTCCGTTGGGCGCCATCAATTGCGCCGGACCAGGCCCTGATTGGCCGCTCGCGAAGGTGGCATCGGCCCAGGCTTCGAACCACGCCTCCGGCAGCACTTCCGCTTTCTTGTGCTCGGGAACGCCATTGAGCCAGCGCGTTTTGCTGGCCGCTCGCTCGACGACGCGATAGGCGCCGATGGCGCCGCCGGGATCGGCGAGGCTTGGCGTTTCCCTAATCCACTGCGGCGCGAGCAGCACGAGCTTGTTGACGGCGGCGTTGTGGCCGGCGGTGTAACTCGCCATCTGGGTGGTGCCCCACGACCAGCCGATCAAATTGAGCTTGGAGACGCCGCGCCGCGACCGGATGAAGGCGACCGTCGTCGCGATGTCGCGGACGGCTACCTCGGTGCGGACGATCGGCGCGTTGTCCGCCGCCGGCATCGCCATCTCCGGCGGCCGCGTCGAGTTGCCATAGCCTCTGATGTCGACGAGGTAGACGTCATAACCGCCGCCGGCGAGATGATCCATCCACGACACTCCCGCCAGCGGAAGATCGAACGATGTCGACGCGGGGTAGGTCGATCCGGCGACGAACAGGATGGTCTTTTCGGACGTGAAGGTCGCGAGGTCAGCCCGGCGCTTGTTGCGGACGAACAGCTCGATCCCGGGCGAATCGCTGGCGATCATGATTTCTTCGGCGACGATAGATGTCGCGGCGGATGTATCCATATGGGTTTCCCTGGTTCGCGCTGAGGCGAAGCGCCGGCCGAACGGATCGCCGGCTCGTTCGCTGCGGCAACATGCCTCTGATCGAGAATGAATCGCAACGGGAATAGCCCGCATGGCCCGGTGTAGACTATCAGGACATCGTATCTCCGCCGCAGAGGCTCCGATGCGCGAGGGACAACAATCAAGGGAGGTGGCATGTTCGAGATTTCGCGTCGCGATCTGGTTCTCGGAAGCGCCGGGGCAGCACTGGTTTTCGGACTCAAGGGACCGGTATCGTTTATCGGCGCGGCTCAGGCACAGCGCGCCGCCGACAGCCTCAAATACAAGGTCGGCGACATCGAGGTCTTCAGCCTGCATGACGGAACCATCGAGCGCGTTCTCAATGACGGCTTCGTCAAGAACGCTTCGCTCGACGAGGTCAAGAAGGCCCTGACAGCCGGCGGGATCGGACCGGACAAGTTCGACAACCCGTTCACGATGACCGCGATCAGGACCGGCGGCAAGGTCGTGCTGTTCGACACCGGCTTCGGCGGCAACGGCCCGCCCAGCGTGGGCAAGCTCGCCGACAACATGAAGGCGGCCGGCCTTGATCCCGCCACCGTCTCCACGGTCGTGATCTCGCATTTCCATCCCGATCACATCTCGGGCCTGTGGGTGAAGGAGACCAACGCCCAGGTGTTCCCGAACGCGGAAATCCTGATGCCGGAGGTCGAATACAAGTTCTGGACCGATCCGGCGCTGGTGGAGAAACTTCCCGAAGCCGCGCGCGGCAATGTGCGGCGTATTCAGTCGACCTTCCCGACCTGGAAGAACATCAAGCAGTATGCCGATGGGGCCGAGCTGGTCCCCGGCGTGCGCGCCATTGCCACGCCGGGCCATACCGTCGGGCACATGTCGTTTTTGGTGGCATCGGGCGGGCAGCAATTGTTCATCCAGGGCGATGTCACCGGCATCCACCAGCTGTTCGTCAAGAACCCCGGCTGGTTCTCGATGTTCGATTCCGACGCGCCGAAGGCGGAGGCCACCCGCCGCGCCTTCTTCGACCGGGTGATCGCCGAGAAAGGCATGATCGCCGGCTATCACTTCGGCTTCCCCAACGTCGGCACGCTGTCGAAAGACGGCAACGGCTATGCGTTCGCCGCGGTCAAGGCGTGACGCTGCCCTGCTGATTTGAAACCACCGAAGGCGCCGTGCCCTGCGTGGCGCCTTTTTGCCGTCCAAAATCGGCAGTCCGCCCGACACTTCAGAGTTGCAAAACCTGATCCACACGGCATGCTTGCCGCCGATGCCAGGCAAGATCAGCAAGACCCAGCAGCCGGACAAGGACCAGCCCGCCGAGACGCCGCATTACCACGGCCACCGGGAGCGGCTGCGCGAACGCTTTTACGGCGCCGGGCCGGATGCGCTGAGCGACTATGAGATGCTGGAAATGGTCTTGTTCCTCACCCAGCCCCGAGGCGACATGAAGCCACTGGCCAAATCCTTGCTTAAGGTATTCGGCTCGTTCGCGGAGGTTATTCACGCACCCGAGGCTCGGCTGCGTGAGGTCAAGGGTGTCGGCGACGTCACCATCAACGGACTAAAGGTAATAGCGGCAGCCGCCCAACGTATCGCAAAGGGCGAAATCAGGCGCAGCATCGCGCTGTCGTCCTGGAACGACGTGATCGGCTACTGCCGCACCGGCATGGCGTTCGCCGACAAGGAGCAGTTTCGCATCCTGTTCCTCGACAAGCGCAACCAGTTGATCGCTGACGAGGTACAGCAGACCGGCACCGTCGACCACACCCCGGTCTATCCGCGCGAAGTGATCAAACGCGCGCTGGAACTGTCGGCCACCGCGCTCATCCTGGTGCACAACCACCCCTCCGGCGACCCGACGCCGTCGAGTGCGGATATCCAGATGACCAGGGCGATCGTCGACATCGCCAGCCCGCTCGGGATTTCCGTGCACGACCACATCATCGTCGGCAAGAACGGGCATGCGAGTTTGAAGGGGATGAAGTTGATTTAGCGACAAACAACTTGAGATTGTTTTTTGCCAGAGCTATGCTTGCAGTCATTGCGATTTCAGATGCCCGCCACGTTCAGGGAGAAATCCATGGCTGATAAATTTCCCGCTGTAGGCCACAAATACCTGGTCGATTTCAAGGCCGACGACGGCAGCGGCGGCTTCAGGGTACAGCTCGACTTTCATTCCGAGAGCTCGATGACCTACACCGGGGTGAGGCCCGACGGCACGCTGAGTGGCAATTCCGAGACCGTTGACATCACCGTCGAGCCGATCAGGGACCTGCTGTTCCTGGTGACATGGAAGGAGGAGCAGGGCATGACCGTAGTGCATGTCGAAGACTACAGGGACAATACCATCATCACCTGCATCACGGCGCCCGGACCCGATCCGACATTCTCCAAGTTTCACGGCACGATGACGCAAACTTCCTGACGCTGTCTCCGAGGCGCGTTCGGGCGCCTCAGGTGGCCCGCTCGGCCACGCGCTCGAGCTTCTTGCTCACGAGCCAGGAGACGCCGAGGAACAGGACCAGCATCACCAGGCCGAGGCCGGACGAGGCATCGTTCATCATCTTCTCCGAAACCTGGCCGAAGGCGTAGCCGGCCGAGACCGTCACGCAGGACCACAGGCCCGCCGCGACGAAATTGAGCGCGAGGAAGGTGGACCAGGGCAGCTGCGACATCCCGTAGGCAAAGCCGGCGACACCGCGAATGCCGTGCGGGTAGCGATGCAGCAGGATCATCCAGATGTAGTGGCGGTCGGCCAGCCGGGCCGCGGTCTGTACCGCGCGCGTAATCCTGGAGGAGGATGATCCAAGCCAGCGGGTGCCGTAACGCCGCCCGATCCAGAAGCGGATGACATCGCCCGTAAAGCTGCCGATCCAGCACACCGCGATGACGGTGCCAAAACTCAGCGCGCCCGAATGCGACGCGTAGCCCGCGAACAGCGTCAGCAGCAGGCTGTGCGACGACGCGTACGCGAACATCAGGCTGTAGACCGTATTGCCGTGCTGGCGGATGAGTTCGAAGAACGAGGTGAGGTCGGAGGGAAACAGCAAGCGAGCTCCAGTTCGAAGGCTTGTCACCGCAGTTTCCGATGACGGGGCCATTCGGGATTAGCATGCGGTCGGATGTTTCCTGCGAGACATGCGGTCGCAGTGCCAGCCGCCGCGACGGCGAGATCGCCATCACACCGAAGTTGAGCCGCAAGAACAGGTTACGGGCGCATTGACAAATTTGTTTGTATAACATACAAACATTGGAAGCCGCCTGATATCAGCACTGGCGCGACGACGAGGACGCATGAAGCGCGCTTCCACGCGAGATCGTGATCCCAAGCACACCGTACGCGCCACGCGCACCGCGGGCCGGCAGATGCGCTCGCGTCTTCTCGATACCGCGAGCAGTCTGTTCAAGGAGCAAGGGCTGGCGGCGGTTTCGATTGTCGCGATCGCCGCCGCGGCCGACGCCTTTCCGAGCCAGATCACCTATTACTTTCGCACCAAGGAAGCGCTGTTCGTCGAAGCCGCCTGCCGTGACGTGCTGTACGTTGCGCGCGCCGCCGAGCAGCATGCGGGCAAGCAACTCTCGCCGTCGGATTACACGCGGGCGCTGGTCGACAGCGTGATGGGCGCGGATGCCGTCGGCTTCTTCGTCGAAGCGATGACGCTGACCCGCCGCCGCCAGGATCTGGCGCCGCTGGTGGAGCGGACGGTCGAGCGGCTGCACGCGGAAGGCTTGCGCGCCTATGCGGCCGAGATGGCGGCGCGTGGCTGGCAGTCGCGGCTCGATCCTGAAATTAGCGCGCGGCGGTTCTGGACCATCGCGATCGGCGTCACCCTGGAAGGCCAGGCAATGGGCCGCTCGCCTGACGATCTGGCCGCCGAGATGCTGCGCCTGCTCGGCCCGCAGGCCGATGCGCCTGCCGATGCCGCGCGGCTCAGGCTCGTCACAGCAGGAAATTCCGCTCCCCGCGATTCCGGCAAGGAGAAACAGCCATGACCGCGCTTCGCATGCGTGCCCGCGACATCATGAGCGAGCAGGAGCTGATCGAGGTCCGCACGCGCTCGACCTGGAAGAGCGTCGCCCTGATCGCGCATGCGTGGACGCTGATTCTGGGTTCGATCGCGATGGTCGCGGCGTGGCCCAATCCCCTCACCTTCGTGCTGGCGGTGACGATCATCGGCTCGCGCCAGCTCGGGCTGGCGATCCTGATGCATGACGGCGCCCATGGTTGCCTGGCCAGGAGTGAGAAACTGAACCTGTTTCTCAGCCAGTGGTTCTGCGCCTGGCCGGTTTTCGCCGAGACCAAGGCGTATCGCCGCTATCATTTGCAGCACCACGCCCGCACCCAGCAGGAGGACGATCCCGACCTGATCCTTTCGGCACCGTTCCCGATTACGAGGCCGAGCTATCGCCGGAAATTCTGGCGCGATATCTCGGGCCAGACCGGCTATGCGCAGCGCAAGGCGCAGTTGCAGAACGCGCTCGGCGACGCCTCGTGGCCGCTGGCACAGCGCGCCGCACACTTTTGGCAAAAACTCGGCCCGCAGATCCTGTTCAATCTGGTTTTCCTCGTCGTTCTCGCCGCGGCTGGAATCTGGTGGGCCTATCCGCTGCTGTGGCTATTGCCGCTGCTGACCTGGATGATGGTCATCACCCGCATCCGCAATATCGCGGAACACGCCGTCGTACCCGACAGCGCCGATCCGCTGCGCAACACCCGGACCACGCATGCGGGCTTTTTCGAGCGGCTGTTCATCGCGCCCTACTACGTCAACTATCATCTCGAACATCATCTGCTGTTCTACGTGCCCTGTTACAACCTGCCGCGCGTGCACAAAATCCTGGCGCGCAGCCCGCATGCGGCGCGGATGGAAGTGCAGCCGAACTATGCCGCCGTGCTGCGGCTTGCGACCGCCAAGCCCGCCAACGAAGACAAGCCCGGCATGCTCGTGAGCAATGTCCGGCGCGCCCGCACCGGCGCCAATGTCGATCGCAATCAGGTCTCGTCAGGGTTTTAGGGCGCCGCGCGTTCCGTCAGGTTTGATCGCCGAATCTTTCAGTCACGGCCGCCGCGACGAATTTTCTGCGTCCTGCACTGCCCGGAACCGTGCCATGGGCGGCGCACCAGTCCGGGAACGTGGCCGGATCGATCGGGACACGCAGCACGACGTGGCCATAGGCCTTGAGCCCCTGCTCCATCTCCTCGGCAATCCTGAGCCACTCTTTCCAGCTCGGCGGCAGCTTGTCGCCATCGTCGAAAATTTTCAGCAGCGCCGGATAGTCTTCTTCCTTGATCCAGTACGCGCCAACGGCGGGCGGCGGCTTGTCCTCGAAACTGGTCATAGGCTTCTCCCGCGGTTACGGATTTCCGGCATCATGAGCGCACTAGGAACTTTTCCACTTCGATCCACAACGCCGGCTCGGGCAGAACGTGGCTGGTGGCGGCCGCGAAGAAACTTCCGATCAGCACCAGATAGATGATCCGCGCGCGCAACTGCGCCACCGCGGGATCGACGCCCGTCTCCTGCAGCAAACCTGCCACGAAATCCAGCCGTTGGCTGTCAACCGCCGCGACGGTTCTTTTCGCCTTGTCGTCGCTGTTGGCCCAGGAGCGTATCGCCGTTTCAAGCCGCGCCACCTTGGGGTCAGCGGTGGTGCGCGCGATCAGTTGCCGCAGCCGCGCACGGGCGTCGGCAGCGCGATCAACGCCGGCGATGACGTCAGCCGTGGCCGTGGAGGACCATTCTTCGAGCATCGCCGCGTGTAGCGCCGCCCGGTCCTTGAAGTGCCAGTAAAAGCTGCCTTTGGTGACGCCAAGACGCAGCGCCAGCGGTTCGACACGGACCGCCTCGATGCCGTCCTTCATCAGGAGCGCAAGTCCGGCCCGCACCCAGTCGGCGCGGCTGTTGCGTTCGTCGGCGGGGGCGCCGGTTCGGCTCGACGTCTTTGGCGATCGTGACGGCATGCACTTTCCATACGCTACCGTATTGACAAAGGCAAGCGGCGGCATTATTTCCCGCCATACCATACGCTACCGTATGGATGCTCTTGAAAAGGAAATAACCATGAAGACCCGTATTCCAGCCTATCTCGCCGCACTGACCAGCCTGGCAATTCTCACGGCCGGCGATGCCTCGGCCTTCAATCACATCGGACTCGGACGCATCAACGGGATGGTCCCGCATCGAATTGCGCCGCAGCCGTTTCACCCGATCAGGGTCTTCAAGCCGGCGGTGTCTCACACCATCAAGATCGGCAAGCCCGAATACGTCGCAGCGCCCCGGCGGTGATCGATCGCCGATGGCGAAGCCATCGCCGCCGTCCGCGATCCAACCCATCGCGACAACCAACCTGCCCCAACCATTTGGAGAAAATGATGACCCCGGAACAGAAGACGATTATCGAAGCTACATGGGCCATGGTGGTCCCGATCGCGGATACCGCCGCCACATTGTTCTACACGCGACTGTTCGAAACCGATGCCTCGACCGCGGCGATGTTTGGCGGCACTAATATGGCCGAACAACGCCGCAAGCTGATGCAGGCGCTGGCGGCCGTGGTCGGCAGCCTCGACAATCTGGCGCCGATGATCCCGGTACTGGAAAATCTCGGCAAGAAACATTTGGCCTACGGCGTGACTGGAAAGCACTACGATTCAGTCGGTGCGGCATTGCTGTGGACACTGGAACAGGGTCTTGGCGAGCACTGGACACCGGCCGCGAAGGAGGCCTGGACGATCGCCTATGGCACTGTCGCCGGCGTGATGCGCCAGGCCGCCGATGCGGCGATGGCAGCCTAACGCGAACGGCACGGTTCGCGGGCCATGGATGCCCGCGCACCGTTCGTCATGACCTCGCGGCGGCCCCCGCCTCCGCAGCGCGACGCCGGAGAAACTCCTGCTCGCGCCGGTTGCCCGCCAATCCCGCCGCCGCCTCGAATGCGGCGCGGGCTTCCTGGAAACGGCCGAGCTTGTGCAGGAGGTCGCCGCGAACACTGCCCAGCAAATGATAGTTTTTCAGCGCGGGCTCGTGCGCCAGAGCATCCACCAGCACCAGCCCCGCTGCAGGGCCCTCGGCCATGCCGACGGCCACCGCGCGGTTGAGTTCGACGATCGGCGAACGCGCCACCGAAGCCAGCTCCGCATACAATGCCGCGATGCGCGGCCAGTCGGTCGCATCCGCCGTATCAGCCTGCGCATGGCAGGCGATGATCGCGGCCTGCAGCGCGTAAAAGCCGCCGGCGCCGCCGAGTTCGCGCGCCCGGATAAGCGCCTGCAAGCCACGCCGGATCTGGAGCTGGTCCCACAACGCCCGGTTCTGCTCCAGCAGAAGAATCGGCTCGCCGGCGGCATCGGTGCGCGCCGCCATCCGCGAGGCGTTCAGCTCCATCAGCGCCAGCATGCCGTGCGCTTCCGGCTCCTGCGGCGCGATCGAGGTGAGCACGCGGGCCATGCGCAGCGCCTCGTTGCAGAGCTGCGGGCGCAGCCAGTCGTCGCCGCGCGCGGCGGTATAGCCCTCGTTGAAAATGAGATAGACGACCTCGAAGACTGAGGCGAGCCGCTCCGAGAGTTCTTCGCCGCACGGGGTCTCATACGCCAGCCCGGATTCCGACAGCGTGCGCTTGGCGCGCACGATGCGCTGGGCGATGGTCGTCTCCGGCGTGAGGAAGGCGCGCGCGATCTCCGGGGTGGTCAGGCCGCAGATCATCCGCAGCGCCAGCGCCGCGCGGGCCTCGCGCGACAGACGCGGATGGCAGGCGGTGAAGATCAGCCGCAGCAATTCGTCGCCGATGTCGTCGTCGAGCGCGGCGTCGAAATCGGGCATCGCCTGCTGCTCCTGCGCGAGATCGAGCGCAACCATGCCGTGCTTGCGCGCCAGCATCCGGCCGCGGCGCAGATGATCCAGCGCCCGGCGCTTGGCGGTTGCCATCAGCCAGGCGCCGGGCTTTTCCGGCACGCCTGTCGCGGGCCAATGCTCCAGCGCCGCCAGCAGGGCTTCCTGCGTCAGGTCCTCCGCCAGCGGCACGTCGCGCAGCATCCGCGCCAGACTGGTGATCAGCCGCGGCTGCTCGTTCCGCCAGACCGCGAGAATGGTCCGATGAGCGCGATCGTTGCCGGCGGCCGTCATTGGCCGCCGGCGGGATTGACCGGGTACAAGCATCAGGCGTGAGCGAGCGCGTCGACCTGGCCCGCCTGACACCCGGTGTCTTCCGGCCCGGCCATCGCACGGACCTCGCAGGTCCCTTCCCAGCCCGGCATGTGCTGCCGGTGCAGCTGCATGAACTCGACCGCCGAAGCCAGCGCCTCCTCCTTGTTGCGGAATTCCATGATGGCGTAGCCGCCGATCACTTCCTTGGCCTCGACAAAGGGACCGTCGATCACGCTGAGTTCGCCGTCCTTGATGCGCACCTGCGCGCCGGTCGCGAGCGGCATCAGCCCGCCCATGTCGATCATCCGGCCGGCCTTGATCTCGCGGTCGGCGAGCTTGCCCATCGCCTCCATCAGTTCCGGCGTCGGCATATCGGTGTGGGCGGAGGTGACGATAGACATAAAGCGCATGGCGAAATCTCCTCTGAGGCGAGCCGCGGACCCCAAGCCCGGCAAAACTGTCTCGCTATTGGGATAAGACGAACCAGCCGGCAGCGGATCGACATGGTCCTGGCAAAAAAAGAAGCAGCCCCTGCCCGGGCGGCAAAACCGAAACAATTGAATGGTACGCTGGTCGATGCGGCGTCAAAAGCAAGGGCGCAGCGAATTTGAGGCTTTTTGGCCGGCTCGTCCGGCCGGATCAATTCGGAGCCGCCATCATGACAGACAACGCCCGTCCCCTTGCGCTCGTCACCGGCGCCTCCAGCGGCATCGGCGCCAACCTCGCGCGTGAATTGGCCCGGGACGGCCACGATCTCGTTCTAGCCGCCCGGCGTGTCGAGCCGATGCGGATCCTGGCCGAGGAACTCAAGGCCGCCGGCGCGAGATGTACCATCGTTGCCGCCGATCTCAGCAAGAGCGGCGCCGCCGCCGCGCTGGTCCGGGAGCTCGAAACGCAGGGGCTCAGCGTCGACGTCCTGATCAACAATGCCGGTCTCGGCATCAACGGACGGTTCGACACCTCGGATCCGCTCCGGGTCGCCGAGATCCTGCAGGTCAATGTCGTGGCCCTGACCGAACTGACCCGCTTGCTGCTTCCGTCCATGGTGAAGCGGCGCAAGGGCAAGGTCATGCTGGTGGCTTCCACGGCGGCATTTCAGCCCGGCCCGCAAATGGCGGTGTATTGCGCGAGCAAAACCTACGTCCTCAGTTTCGGCGAGGCGATTGCCTATGAACTCAGGGGCGTCAGCGTCACGACGCTGTGCCCGGGCGCCACCGATACCGAATTCGCCGACGTCGCGGAAGCCGGAAGTTCGGCGCTGTTCAAGGGCCTACTGCCGGTGATGGACGCGAAGGAAGTCGCGCGGATCGGCTATCAAGGCCTCAAGGCCGGCCGCGGCGTGGTCATCACCGGGCTGCTCAACAAGGTGATGGCGACCTCCAGCCGGCTGTCTCCAACGCCAGTGTCGATCCGCATCGCCAACTGGATGATGTCGGCGGGCAAGTGACGACGAGCGACTGACGGACGGCCCGGAAATTACTGCCGCAGCATGATCAGGGGATCGGCGCTGTCGGGCACCCGCCGCCACTGCGCGTTGTCGTCGGCCTCGAACTGCCAGATGTCGCCCTTGGCCGACATCAGGATCATCTGGCCGCGATCGAGCCGCCACTGGGTCGGCGCGAACGCCGCGATGGCAGGATCGCATTTCGGCTTGAGAAACACCTGGAAATTGTCCGGTGTCGCCTCGGTATTGGTCAGCGTCAGGCCGCAGATCACCACACCCTTGCCGCGCACCATCGACCAGTCGCCGATCATCTGATCCATCGATTTGGCCAGCGAGCGCGCGGCGGCGAGGTTCTGCAGGATGTAGATGCCCTCGCCCTGTCTCAGGCCCTCGAAAATCCCGCTCTCGACTTCGGTGAAGTCGATCACCGGCTGGCCCGCGGCATCCTGCAGCCGCACGATATCCAGTCCCTTGATGGTCCAGGCGGCGATGTCCCGGGTGAAGGGCAGCGATGCCCCGCAACCCGGCTCCAGCTCGAGCTTGAGGCCCTGCGGCGAGGCATCACCCTTCAGCGTCACCACGCAGGTCTTGCCGCGCTCGGTGGTCGACAGCTCCCACTGGCCGATCATGTCCTTCTTCAGGGTCGAGGCATCCTGCGATCGCGCCGGCGCAGCACCGACGACCAATGCCAACAGCGCCGGCAGCGCCGGCAGCATGATGCCAGAGCAGCGTCCCATCGTCAGCGGCCTTTCACCGGCGTTTCCGCGACCGGCGTCAGCGGCGGCTTGCCGGCAAACCAGGCTTTCAGATTATCGACCACCAGTTGATCCATCGCATTGCGCGTTACCACCGAAGCCGAGCCGATATGTGGCAACAGCACGACATTTTGCATGGCGCGCAATTCCTCCGGCACCGCCGGCTCCTTGGCGAACACGTCGAGCCCGGCAGCCAGAATGGTGCCCGACTTCAGCGCCGCGATCAAAGCCTGCTCATCGACCACCGAGCCGCGCGCCACGTTGATGACGACGCCGCGCGGCCCCAGCGCCTTCAACACCTCGGCGTTGATCATATTGGCGGTCGCGGCGCCCCCGGGGACGATCACGATGAGCGTATCGACCGCCTTCGCCATTTCGATCAGGTCAGGATAGTGCTTGTACGACACGTCGGCGGCGGGCTTGCGCGAATGATACATCACGGGCACGCGCGAGGCGTCGAGCCGGCGGCCGATCGCCTGGCCGATCCGGCCCATGCCGACGATGCCGACCTTGCGGTCGCGCAGCGAACCAACGCTGAGGGGATAGTTCTGCGTGGTCCACAGCCCGGAGCGCAGATAGCGGTCGGCCTTGACGAATTCGCGCAAGGTCGCGATCAGAAGCCCCATCGCGACGTCGGCGACCTCTTCGGTCAGCACGTCAGGCGTGTTGGTGACGACGATATTGTGTTCACGCGCATAGGTGGAATCGACGTGGTCGTAACCGACGCCGAAACTCGACACGATCTCGAGCTTGGGAAACAGCGCCAGCGCAGACTTGTCGGCGTGCACGGTATGATAGGTCACGGCGATGCCGCGGATTTTCTCCGCCACGGCCGCCAGTCGCTCGAGGTCGTGCTTGGTTTCGGCCGCATGCAGGACGAACTGGTCGGAAAAACCGTTCTGGAGGATGGGCCTGCCCGGCCCATAGATCAGCAAATCGATCTTCTCCGAAGAAATACTACCGGTAGCCATCAGTTGTCCTTTCCAAGCGCACTCTCGTGCCAGCGCCGCAGCACCAGATGCGAGGTTAGCGCCAGCAGCGCATAGATGACAATCCCCGCGGCGGAGAGCAACAGCAGAGCCGCGAACATCCGGGGAATGTTGAGACGGTAGCCGGATTCGGCGATTCGGTAGGCGAGGCCGGACCCCGCGCCGGCGGAACCGGCCGCGATCTCGGCGACCACGGCGCCGATCAGCGACAGGCCGCCCGCGATCCGCAATCCGCCGAGAATGTACGGCAGCGCGGCCGGCAATTTGAGGTAACGCAGCGTCTGCATCCGGGAAGCGCCGTACAGCTGAAACAGCCCGGCCAGATTGCGATCCACCGAATTCAGCCCGAGCGTGGTGTTGGACAGCACCGGGAAGAACGCGACGATCCAGGCGCAGGCCACCACCGCGGTCTGCTGCGGCAGATAGATCAAGAGCAGCGGCGCGATCGCGATGACCGGCGTGACCTGCAGGATCACGGCATAGGGAAACAGCGAATATTCCAGCCATTTCGACTGGTTGAACAACAACGCCAGCACGATGCCGCCGACGGCTGCGGCCAGAAAACCTTCCAGCGTGGTCAATAGCGTGGTCAGCAGCGACCCCGACAGCACCGGCCAGTCGGTACCCAAGGTCTGGAACACGACCGACGGCGCCGGCAGCACATAGGGCGGAATATCGTTGAGCCGCACCACGAACTCCCAGGCCGCAATGCCGGCCGCCAGCACGATGACGGGAAGCAGGATGCGCAGCAGAAATAGCGGGCGACTGCCCACATTGGCCTGCTCCGCGGCGACCGGTGGTGACGGCAGGGCGCTCATCAGACCGACTGCCCCTGGTACGACGGCGCCAGCGCGCTGGAAACCTTGCGGCAATAGCCGGCATAATCGGCGGAGGTGCGAAACTCCTCGGCCCGCGGCTCCGGCGCGTCGATGTGAAACTCGGCGCCGATCCGGCCGGGGCGCGCGCTCATCACGATCACCCGCTGCGACAGATACACCGACTCGAATACCGAATGCGTGACGAAGATGACGGTCTTGCGCAGGCTGCGCCACAGCGCCAGCAGATCGTTGTTGAGCCTGAAGCGGGTGATCTCGTCGAGCGCCGCGAACGGTTCATCCATCAGGAGGATGTCGGGATCGGTCACCAGCGCGCGCGCCAGCGACACCCGCATCTTCATGCCGCCGGACAATTCGCGAGGGAAAGCGCCGGCGAAATCGGCAAGCCCCACTTGCGTCAGCGCCGCGCTGACGCGCACCGCCGCTTCCTCAGGCGGCGCGTGCGACAATTTCAGCGGCAGCCGCACATTCTCCCGCACGCTGGCCCACGGCATCAGCGTCGGTTCCTGAAACACGAAGCCGATCGAATGCCTTGCGCCATCGGCGCCTGCGGATCGCGCCACGCCGACGCTGCCCGAGGTCGGCGCGCTGAGGCCGGCGATCAGCCGCAAGGCCGTCGACTTGCCGCAGCCGGAGGGCCCGAGCAACGACACGAACTCGCCCTTGGCTACGTCGAGGTCGAGCGGCCCGAGCGCCGCCACGCCGTTGTCATAGATCTTGGTGACGCCGCGCAGGCTTACCGCGAGGCCCGCGCGAGGCGCGCCAGGGTCGGACAGGGCTGCGGACTCGGCCATGGCGCGCTGATTCACTGATTAGTTCATTGATTGGTTCATTGATTCTTGGGCCGCAGATCGAGGCCGACGCCCTTGTTGATGAAGCGGAGCGTATAGGCCTTGCGGAAGTCGATGTCGCGCTTCACCACGCCGGCCCGCGCCATCTTGTCGAAGAAGCTGCCGACGCGCGCATCGCTCATCGCGCCAATGCCGTCCTTTACCGCGTCGCCGGAATCGACGATGCCGTATTCCTTCATCTTGGCAATGGAATAGGCGATCAACTCGTCGGTCATTTCCGGGTTGAGCTTCTTGATCATGGCATTGCCGGGCGCGTTGTCGCCGTACAGATAGGTGTACCAGCCGACGATGGAGGCATCGACGAAGCGCTGCACCAGATCCGGCTTCTTGTCGACGAGGTCGCGGCGCGTCTCGATCAGGGTCGAGTAGGCGCTGTAGCCGTGATCCGCCAGCAGGATGACGCCGGGCTTGAAGTTGGCGGCCTTTTCGACCGCGTAGGGTTCGGAGGTGACGTAGCCCTGCATCGCGCTCAGCCTGTTGGCAATGAACGGCTGCGAGTTGAAGGTGTAGGGCCTTACCTTGCTTTCGCTGAAGCCATATTCGGACTTCAGCCATTGAAAATAGCTGGAGATCCCCTCCTTGGAGACGAACAGCGTCAGCGGCTTGAGGTCTTCGAGTTTTGCCACCTTCGAATCGGCATGGGTGAGGAAGACCTGGGGGTCCTTCTGGAAGATGGCGGCGACCGCGACGACCGGTACATTGTTGGCGACCGCATCGAACGACATCAGCGTGTTCGCGGCCATGAAGAAGTCGAGCTTGCCTGAGATCAGCAGCATGCGGTTGTTGTCGTTGGGGCCGCCGGGCACGATGGTGACGTCGAGCCCGTATCGTTTGTAGGTGCCGTCGGCCGCGGCCTGGAAGAATCCGCCGTGCTCGGCCTCCGCCACCCAGTTGGTGCCAAACGAGACCTTGTCCAGCGTCTCGGCCATTGCCGGCGCGACCGCCGCGGTCAGGGCCAGCAGGATTGCGGTTAACGCTCGCGGCAAAAAGGCCGGGCTCATGGTTGGACTCCGTCGATCGTTCTGGCCCATGATGGGAGGCAATGGACTTCCCCGGGGGACATGACACCCCCGGGAATGACTACCAAACTCCCCAGCAAACTACCCTGCAAATCGACCTGAAGAAACGTCTCCCTCGATGACTTCTCCGCTTCCGCCACGCGACTGGACCGACATCGACTGGCCCTTGATTTCCAGCGTCGATGCGGCGCGGTGGATCGCGGTGTTGCCGCTGGCGGCGACCGAGCAGCATGGTCCGCATCTGCCCGTTGGGACCGACGTCATGATCGGCGAGGCCTATCTGGCCCGGGTGCGTGAATTGCTACCATCAGGCATTCCCGCGACCTTCCTGCCGGTGCAGCCGGTCGGGATTTCAACCGAACATATCCACTATCCCGGCACGTTGACGCTGCCGACCGGGGTGGCGCTGAAGGCCTGGATGGGGCTCGGCGAGAGCGTCGCGCGCGCCGGGATCAGGAAACTGGTGATGGTCACGAGCCATGGCGGCAATAGTGCTGCGATGAGCCTTGTCGCGCAGGATCTGCGCGCGCATCACGGACTTCTCGCGGTGACGACGAGCTGGTCGCGCTTCGGCACGCCCGAGGGATTGTTCCCGGCGGAGGAGCTGCGCCACGGCATCCATGGCGGCGCGGTCGAGACCTCGATCATGCTGGCGCGCTATCCGCAGCATGTGCGCAAAGACGCGGTTGCCGATTTCCGGCCCCGTAGCATCGCGATGGAAAAGCAATACCGCTGGCTTTCGGCGCACCGGCCGGTGCCGTTCGCGTGGCAGGCCCAGGACCTGCATCCCAGTGGTGCTGCCGGCGATGCCACCCTGGCCACCGCGGAGAAGGGCGAACGCCTGCTCGATCACGGTGCGCATGCCTTTTGCGAATTGCTCGCCGATGTCGACAAGTTCGACCCGGCGACGCTGTCGATTGCCAGGCAGAGCAATTTCCCGTCTAATTAACTGTAATTACTACAGAATAATCATTACCCGGATTTAATGAGGGGTAACTCGAACCGGATTCGAGGACCCTCCGTCCAACTGGGCATGCGGACCACAACGGTACCGCGCTCAACCGGATGGAGTTTCCCATGTCGATCAAGACCAAAATTGCTGCCCTTGCTCTCGCCACCCTCGCCGTCACCGGCGGCATCGCGTCTTCCACCACGGAGGCCCAGGCCGGCCCGAAATGGGTTGGACCGGCCATCTTCGGCGCCGCCGTCATCGGCACCGCGATCGCTGCTTCGAGCCCCGGCTATTACTACGACGACTATCGCCGCTGCGGCTTCGTTCGCCAGTTCGACGCCTACGGCAACTACATCGGCCGCATCCGCACCTGCAATTACTGATCGACTGAATCAGAGCGCGCATTCGCAACCGCTCTGACCGTGGATACTGCGTCCGGCACGGGCGCCTCATCCACCCCGTGTCGCACCCGACCCGCCCGGTTGTCCCCCCGGGCGGGTCAACTTTTTTGAAAGGCCGGTTCGCTCCGATTCGATGTCGACCCGGCTATTGTTGTTGCACGCCTGTCACGGCGGAATGTCATTCGATGGTCTCATTCCCAAACTTTCTTGCGAATAATTCGCAGCTCGTGTTGGGTCGATCTGCCGGCCTCCCTTCGATCTCATCGCGCTCGCCAGGCGCGCGTGAGATAACGAGAGGAGTCGCCGGGGATTGCGAATGGAATTTGTGCTGTGAAACCGATGGCGCGCAGGGGCTGGGGACTTTTCGCTGCGGGCGCGGCCTTGCTGGCGGCAAGTCATTCCCTCGCGCAGCAGGACACCGAGGCTCCCTTGGCCGATCTCGACGCCCAGAAAGGCGTTGCGCCCCGGCTGTCGATTGCCAGCAGCCTGCCATACAACGGCGATCCTTTCGGCACCCGGGCCTGGCTGGCCCGACATGGCGTCACCTTCGGATTCGTGTACACGACCGAGGGCCTCGCCAACCTCCGGGGCGGCATCAACCGTGCCGCCGTCTTCGGCGGCAAGTTCGAGGCACTGTTCGGAATAGATTTCGGCAAGCTTGCCGGTTGGGACGGCCTGACGCTGTTTAGCAACATCTTTTACCTTCAGGGCGATGGCGGACCGGGACGCAACCTGGTCGGCAATCTCAACACCATCAGCAATATCGAAGCACTGCGGACCATTCGGCTTTCCGAATTGTGGCTGCAACAGACCTTTCTCGGCGGCATGGCCAGCATTCGCGCCGGCCAGCTCGTGGTCGATACCGAATTCCTGTTCAGCCAGTATTTTAGCTTCTTCCTCTCCAGCGACTGGCCTACCAATCCGGCGGTCAACATTCCAAGCGGCGGCGCTGCCTATCCGCTGTCGACGCCCGGCCTTCGGCTCAAGGTCGATCTGACGCCGCAAACGACGTTCCTGCTCTCGGTGTTGAACGGCGATCCGGCCGGCCCCGGCCTGAACGATCCCGAACTGCGCAACCGCTACGGCCTCAACTTTCGCGTCAACGATCCGCCCTTCGTAATAAGCGAGTTTCAATACCGCTACAACCAGGATGCCAACTCGACTGGCCTTGCCGGCGGCATCCGCCTTGGCGGATGGCATCACTTCGGCACATTCGACGATCTGCGTTTCGACACTGCCGGCCATTCGCTGGCAAGCCCGCTCAGCACCGGCATCGCGCGCCGGCTGCGCGGCAATGACGGGATCTATGCCGTCATCGACCAGCAATTGTACCGGCCGCCCGGCGGCGATGTGAATTCCGGCGTGGCGATGTTCAGCCGCGCTGTATACAGTCCGTCCGATCGAAGCCTGAACGACTTCTATCTCGACGCCGGCATCATCTTTGCCGGCATGCTGCCGTCGCGCCCGGCAGACGTCTTTGGCGCCTCATTTCTCTACTCGCACATGTCCGACCGGGCACGCGGGCTCGATCGCGATACACGCTTGTTCACCGGCCTGCCGGCGCCGTTGCGCGATTATGAGCTCTCTTTCGAATTCACCTATGGCGCCGCGATCGTTCCGGGCTGGACCATCTATCCCACCGCCCATCTCATTTTCCATCCCGGCGGGAACGTGCCCGACCCGAGATCGCCGACCGAACCGATCAGGAATGCGGTGGTGATCGGCGTGCGATCGGTGGTGCAGTATTAACTGGCGAAAACGCGGATCGCAGCCCGAGCCACGTATCGCGTTCGGAAATCCGCCATCCTCCGATCGGCGGATGCGTCTTTCGTCCGATCGACGTATATGAACGATGCGGCTCCATCGGATGGACCTGCTCGAACACCGCGCTCGCAGGGCGTCGCTCGCGAACCAGCGCCTGGCTGCGGCGCTTCCGGGGAAATTTTGGAATGAACAAGGTGTCTCGTCTGCGACCGGTCTCTGGACCGGCTGCCTCGACAACCAGCCGCGATGATCGTCAACAGCTGAGCGATCTGATCAGCCTGGTCTACGATGCCGCCATCGATCAATCGCTTTGTGAAAATGCCATCGAAAGGGTGACCTGGTTCGTGGACGGCGTCGGAGCGGGTCTGTTCTGCAAGGACGTCGATGCGCAGCATGTCATGGTAACCCGCAGCTTCGGCGTTGCCTGGCCATTGCCGGTCGAATTGTTTCGCCAGATATACCCTGCCGCGGTGGGGCACTTCATCGCGGACATCGAAGAGCCGGTCGCGACCGCCGATCTGCTGCCTTACGATGAACTCGCCGCGACCGGATTTTATCAGCAATGGGCGCGGCCGCGGGGAATCATCGACTTCGTCAGCGCCGTCCTCGACAAATCGGCGGCGAGCGTGGTCATGTTCGGGGTCTTCCGCCACGAGCGCAACGGCTTCGTCGATGACGAAGCGCGCCATCACATGCGCCTGATCGCTCCCCACCTCCGCCGCGCGGTCATGATCGCCAGGATGTTCGATCTGAAGATCGCGGAGGCCGGGACATTCGCCGATACGCTCGACGGGCTGGATGCCGGGCTGTGCCTGGTCGATGCGAACGGACGAATCATTCACGCCAACCTCGCCGGGCAAGCCATGCTCGATGCCGGCGACATCCTGTGCGATGTCGCCGGCCGCCTGGTGGCCTGCGATGCGCAGGCGCACCAGACCTTGCGCGAGGTATTCGCCGCCGCCGATCAGGGCGACGCGGCCCTCGGCACCAGGGGGATCGCCGTGCCGCTGATCGGCAGGGACGGCGAGCGTTACGTCGCCCATGCCTTGCCGCTGACCTCGGGCGCACGGCGCCGCGCGGGCATCATCTACACGGCCGTGGAGGCGCTGTTCGTTCGCAGGGCCGCGCTGGCGATGCCGCCGCGTTCCGAAGTCATCGGCAAGGCCTTCAAATTGACCCCGACCGAGCTGCGCGTGCTGCTGGCCATCGTCGAGGTGGGCGGCGTTCCCGAAGTGGCCACCGCGCTCGGCGTCGCCGACACGACGGTCAGGACGCATGTCAACCGCCTGTTCGAAAAGACCGGGGTGAAGCGACAAGCCGATCTGGTCAAGCTGGTCGCGGGATATGCGACGCCGCTGGCCCGTTGAGGGCGATGCGCTGCGGCGTAATCCCCTACCCCGCTGCGGCGAACGACTCCGCCCGCGCCATCGCCCAGGCCTCGCGAAAGCGCGGATCGCTGGTGCCATCGATCAGCTCGCCGGGGCGAAGCGATGGATAGAGCCGCGCGAATGTCAGCACCTCGGTGGTAGAGGTCCGCTGCGAGAAGTGGATCGGCCGGATCTGCTGCGGATGCTCGAGGCCCGCGGCGGCAAGCAGCTCCGCCAGCGCATGCAGGGTGGCGTGATGATAATTATACACCCGGTCGATCTTGTGCGGCACCACCAGCGCGCGGTTGCGCGAGGGATCCTGCGTCGTCACCCCGGTCGGGCAGCGGTCGGTATGGCAGCTCAGCGACTGGATGCAGCCCAGCGCGAACATGAAGCCGCGCGCCGAATTGCACCAGTCGGCGCCGATCGCCATCGCGCGCGCCATGTCGAACGCGGTCGCGATCTTGCCGGCGGCGCCGATCCGGATGCGGTCGCGCGCGTTGATGCCGATTAGCGCGTTGTGGACGAAATTGACGCCCTCGCGCATCGGCATGCCCAGATGGTCCATGAACTCCAGCGGTGCTGCGCCGGTGCCGCCCTCGTTGCCGTCGATCACGATGAAATCCGGATAGATCCCGGTCTGCAGCATCGCCTTGCAGATCGCCAGGAACTCCCAGGGATGGCCGATGCACAGTTTGAATCCGGCGGGCTTGCCGCCGGACAGCCGCCGCATCTCGCCGATGAAGGCCATCATTTCCAGCGGCGTCGAGAATGCCTTGTGATACGCTGGCGAGATGCAGTCTTCGCCCATCGCGACGCCCCGGATCGTCGAAATTTCCTGGGAGACCTTGGCCGCCGGCAGCACGCCGCCATGCCCCGGCTTGGCGCCCTGGCTGACCTTGAGCTCGACCATCTTGATCTGGTCGTCGGCGGCGACTTTCGCAAACAATTCCGGATTGAAGGTGCCGTCGCGGTTGCGGCAGCCGAAATAGCCGGAGCCGATTTCCCAGATGATGTCGCCGCCGTTCTCGCGGTGATAGGGACTGACGCCGCCCTCGCCGGTGTCATGCGCGAACCCGCCCTTTTTGGCGCCGGCATTCAGCGCGCGCACCGCGTTGGGGCTGAGCGCGCCAAAGCTCATCGCCGAGATGTTGAACACCGAGGCCGAATACGGCCTGGTGCAATCCGGACCGCCGATGGTGATGCGGAATTTTTCGCTGGCATGGGTCTTGGGCGCCATCGAATGGTGCATCCATTCGTAGCCTTCCTTGTAGACGTCCTCCTGCGTTCCGAACGGCCGCTTGTCGAGCTGCATCTTGGCGCGCTGATAGATCACGGCGCGGGTGTCGCGGGAAAACGGCATGCCGTCCTTCTCGCTCTCGAAGAAGTACTGGCGCATCTCCGGCCGGATCTCCTCGAGCAGGAAGCGCAGATGCCCCGAGATCGGATAGTTGCGCAGAACCGCGTGGTTCTCCTGCAGGAGGTCACGAATACCGAGCAATGTGAGGCCGCCGAAGATCAGAATCGGAATCGCGACCAGTTCCCACACCTTGAGTTTGGCATCGACTATCCCGATAGTGACGAGCAATGCCGTGACGACGGCGCAAATCGTCAGCACGATGTAGCGCGGCGAGAACGGAAGCATCAGCGTTTCCATGGGACCCCTCCGGCGCATGCGCCAAATTATTATTGTCGGCCTTGAGCCTTATCGAACTTCAGAACAATGCTGTACACGATAGCAGGCGTTACAGGTTACGGATATGACGGTGGACCGTTTCACGGCAGGCTACCGAAATAGCGGGCGGAGAATCAATGCGTCAGGCCGCGCAGGCGGCGGCGCTTGAAATGTTGTTGCAGTGCAATGTGACAGGAGCGTCCTGGAGAGAAGCCAACGGGTCACGCGAACGCGCCCGATAGCTCGCCAATGACGGGCTGTACCCGTAGCCACCGATGGTAGTTTGTTGCGCCAGGCCATCGCCAAAGCTGTCGCAAGATTGACAGCGGTGGCTGTGGGTCCCGGCTCTGCGATGCAGCGCCGAAGAGTGGCGCTGCACCGCGTCCGGGACAACGAGAGCTAACTAGCGCTCGACGAACGCCTTCTCGATGACGAAATGGCCGGGCTCGCTGTGGCTGCCTTCGAGAAAGCCGCGGGTCTCGAACATCACCTTCAGCTCTTCCAGCATGCCGGGGCTGCCGCACATCATGATGCGGTCGGTCGCGATGTCGAGCGGCGGCTGGTGGATGTCGTTGAACAGTTGCTCCGAGGTGATGAGGTCGGTGATGCGGCCACGGTTGCGGAACGGCTCCCGGGTCACCGTCGGATAATACGAGAGTTTTTCCGTCAGCAGCGGCCCGAACAATTCGTCATCGCGCAATCTCGCGACCAGCTCCTCGCCATAGGCGAGCTCGGAGACCTGCCGGCAGCCGTGCACCAGCACGATGCTCTCGAACCGCTCGTAGACGTCGGGGTCCTTGATCAGGCTCGCGAACGGCGCCAGCCCCGTTCCGGTCGACAGCAGCAGCAGGCGCTTGCCCGGAATCAGATTGTCTGAAATCAGCGTGCCGGTCGCCTTGCGCCCGACCAGGATGGTATCGCCTTCCCTGATCTTCTGCAGCTTCGAGGTCAGCGGGCCGTCGGCGACCTTGATCGAGAAGAATTCCAGCGCTTCCTCGTGATTGGCGCTCGCCATCGAGTAGGCGCGCAGCAACGGGCGGCCATCGACCTCCAGCCCGATCATGGCGAACTGGCCGTTCTGGAATCGAAAGCCGGAATTGCGGGTGGCGGTGAAGCTGAAAAGCGTATCGGTCCAGTGCCGGACAGAAAGAACTTTCTCTCGATGGAATGCGCTCATGTGATTTCGTTTTTCCTGACGGCTTGCTTTGGAACGAACGAGTTGTTTGGCCCCGAAAGAGGCTAAAAACCCCTGCAATGATGGGTGATCTGGCGTTTCACCTACGCCAATACGAGAGATAGTCAACCAGCCTTCAAGCGCAATTGCGCGCTCACAATGACAGTCGATCCATCTGCAAAACAGGTTCAGGAAATTGGCATCGTGCAAACGACGCAGGCGCAATTAACTTGCTGAAATAGGTGTCGATCCGGCAGTAAATTGCCCCGCGCGGCCGGAAACATCGTTAAAGATAAAAACACCAAAATGGAATGCCAGCTCGCCGGATACTGCATGCGAAACCTAAGGGAATTCCGATCGGGCAAGCCGAGCCATTACCCGGACCAATCGGTCTATGCGGCCTACGCCTGCGCCGAATTCGGCCTTGATTTTACGGACATCGACGCCGGGACGGGGCTGGTCTTCAGCGTCGGTTCGGCGAACCGAAGCCTCCATTTCGGCGCCGGACGATGTTCATGGTATCCGCAGAACAGCGCCACCGCCTCGACGCTGGCGTCCGACAAGTATTTCGCGGGCCGGATTCTGGCGCAGGCCGGCGTCGCCGCACTCGGCGGCGAATACTTCTTTCTGCACGACCGGCACCGCGCCCATCGCCCGGCTGGGCATGAGCGCGAGGATGCGCTGGCGAATTTTGCGAAACTCGGCGGCTCGGCCTTCGTCAAACCGCTGACGGGATCGCGCGGCGACTTCGCGCAGGCCCTGCATGACGGGAACGCGCTGATAAAATATCTCGGTGAGGTCGCGCAATATTACGACGCGATCCTGATGCAGCCGATCGTTGCAGGCAACGAGTATCGGGTTTTCCTGCTCGACGACGAGGTTCTCTTTACCGCGCGCAAGCAACCGCCCTCGATTGTCGGCGATGGCGCCAGCCGCATTCGCGACCTCCTGAGCGCGCATAATGACGGCCTGCAATCGCGCGGCCTGTCGCCGGTTTGCATCGAAACCGACGCCGCGTTCGACGCCGTGCTGCCCGCGGACGAACGCTGGGAGATTCCCGGGCGGATGAACCTGAGCGCCGGGGGAACGATGTTGCTCGAAGCGCCACCTTCCGAGGCCGCGTTGACGCTGGCGAGGCAGGCAGCGCGGGCGCTCGGGCTGCGCGTCGCCGCCATCGACCTGTTTACCGGTATCGGTGGCAAGCCTGGGGCGATGCAGGTGATCGAGGTCAATTCCAACCCGTCGATCCGTCTACTCGAGCAATCCGGTCGCGGCGACCTGATCCTGAGAATCTGGCATCACACCTTTTCCGCGATGGGACTGCTGTAGTGTTTGACCTTCCGAAATTCGGCAACGGCATTTGCCTGGGCCGGATGGCCGAGCTGCTGGACGAGCTCGCCATCGATCGCGCACGGCTGACGCGCATCTCAGTGGTCGTCACCGGCTCGAACGGCAAGGGCTCCACCGCGGCATTTTGCGCCAGCATCGGCGGCGCCTATGGCCTGCGCACGGGATTGTTCACCTCGCCGCATCTCTACCGTTTCAACGAACGGATTCAGGTCGATGGCGTCGAGATCGGCGATGCCGATCTGACGCGATTGGCGTCGCGGACCGAAGCCGCGATCGCCAGGATCGCGGCGCGGCGCGACGAACAATTCGGCGGCTTCGAAGCCCTGTTCGCGCTGGCCTGCCTGCATTTTCAGGAGACCGCATGCGATTTCGCGGTGTTCGAGGCCGGCATCGGGGGACGCTACGATGTGACGCGCCTGGTCGGCGCGCTCACAACCTGCGTCACCTCGGTCGATTACGAGCATGTCGCACTGCTCGGCCATTCGCTCGAGTTGATAGCCTCCGACAAGAGCGACGCCTGCGCTGCCGGCGGCACCATCGTCTATGGCGAGAATTGCCGGACCTTGCGGTCGCATCTGATCGAATATAACCGCCATCGCGAGGTGACCTCGCACTTTGTCCGCGACGACATCGCAATCGGCGGCGAAACCGCTACCGCATCACGGCAGCAATTCGATTTCCGGTTCGGGGCCTACGATTTTCGGGCGCTGGAAATGAACCTGCTCGGCGCATTCCAGTTCAACAATGCCGCGATCGCGGTTGCCGTATTCCTGCTGTGGCTGCGGCGAGTGCGGCCCGGGGCCGATACCGCGGGGTGTGAGGCCGCCGTGCGATCTGGCCTGCGCGAGACGCGCTGGCCCGGCCGGCTTGAAACCATCAAGCCTGACCCACTCACCGTCGTCGATGTCGGCCATACCCCCGACGGCGTCAGACAGTCGCTGGCCGGTCTCAAGGCAATCCATGGCGCGGAGGACTGGATCCTCGTGATCGGCATTTCCAGCGACAAGAAGGCCGACGAGATCGTCGGCGCGCTGGCTCCATCCTTCGGCACCATCATCTGCACCCGTGCGCACCACAAGGGCGCCGACGCAGCCGTCATCGCGAGCGCAGTGCGCAAGGTCAATCCGCAAGCCGATGTTCGCATGGCGGCGACGGTCGCTGAAGCCGTGGCAATGAGCCAGCAGCTCGCTGCCGAGCGGAAGCGAAAGATATACGTGGCCGGCGGACTGTTTTTGGCGATCGAATATGCCACCGTTGCGCGAGGCGGCCGCGCGGAGGATTTGAAGTTCTTCTGACGGTGAATTTGCTCTGGCGTCGAACCCAACGCATAATGTGGGAAACCGCATGTCAGGGAGAGTGCGCCATGAGCGAGACAGTCAATCGCCAGATCCTTCTGGTTGAAAAGCCCACCGGAAAGCTCGGGCCCGAGCATTTCAAACTGACACAGGCCGCCATCCCCGAACCAAAGGACGGCGAGGTGCTGCTCAAGGTGCGCTACATCTCGCTCGATGCCGCCAACCGGGCGTGGATGCACGGCGCGACCTACCGCGCGGCGGTCGAGGCCAATACCGTGATGGCCGGCGGCGGCATCGCCGAAGTGGTGTCGTCGAAGGCGCCGGGATTCGCCGCCGGCGATATCGTGTTCGGCGATACCGGCTGGCAGGATTTTACGGCGGTGCCGGCAAAACATTTGAGCAAGATGCCGAAGCTGGAGCCGATGACGCATCTGCTTAGCGTCTATGGCATCGCTGGCCTCACCGCCTATTTCGGGCTGCTCGACGTCGGCAAGCCGAAGGCCGGCGAGACCGTGGTGGTTTCCGCTGCGGCCGGCTCGGTCGGCTCGATCGTCGGCCAGATCGCGAAAATCAAGGGATGCCACGTCGTCGGCATCGCCGGCGGCAAGGACAAGTGCGACTGGCTGGTCAAGGAACTCGGCTTCGACGCCGCGGTCGACTACAAGGACGGCGCGGTGTTCAAGGCGTTGCGCGCCGCGGCACCGAAGGGCATCGACGTCTATTTCGACAATGTCGGCGGCGACATACTGGAAGCCTGCCTCGCGCTGATGAACAATCGCGGCCGCATCGCCTGCTGCGGCGCGATCTCGCAATATGACGGCGTTCCCTCGGCCACCGGGCCGCGCGGCGTGCCCGGCCTGATCGTGGTGAAACGCCTCATCATGCAGGGCTTCATCGTGATGGATTATATGGACCAGCGCGATCAGGCGCTGAAGGACCTGCAATCCTGGGTCGCTTCCGGCAAGCTGAAAGTCCAGGAGGACGTCATCAACGGCCTGGAGAACACGCCGAAGGCGCTGATCGGACTGTTGGCCGGCGAAAACCGCGGCAAGCGGATGGTGAAGGTGTAGGGCGCGCTCCATCAACCCGTCGTCCCGGCCTCCGAGCCGGGACCCATACTCCGCGGAGGTGATCGTGGAAAAAGGTACCTGACGCGGTGCCCTAACGCGACGGCACGGCGTATGGGTCCCGGATCGGCGCTCGCTTTGCTCGCTTGTCCGGGACGACGGCGGAGATTGTTCGACGCCCTAATGCGTAACGCTTGGTGACACCACCGGCGCCGGCGCTTCGCTCTTCCGGCCCGCCAGCCAGTTCTCGAAGCGTTGCACCACGACGAAGAACGTCGGCACGAACAGCACGGCGAGGCAGGTCGAGGCGATCATGCCGGAAAATACCGTGATGCCGATCGACTTGCGGGCACTGGCGCCGGCGCCGGTCGCCAGCACCAGCGGCACGACGCCGAGGATGAAGGCGAACGACGTCATCAGGATCGGACGGAATCGTGCCCGCGCCGCCTCGATCGCGGATTCCATCAACGGTTTGCGGTCGCGCACATGCAGCTCCAGCGCCACCTCGACGATCAGGATGGCGTTCTTGGCCGACAGCGCGATCAACAGGATGATGCCGATCTGGGTGTAGAGGTTGTTCTCGATCCGCAATCCCGTCAGCACCGCCATCGGACCGAGCAATGAGAGCGGCACCGCCAGGATCACCGAAATCGGCGCGTACCAGCTTTCATACTGTCCGGCCAGCACCAGATACACCAGCAGCAAGGCCAGACCGAACGCCCAGTAGATCTGGCCGCCGACCACCTTCTCCTGGTACGACATCGCGGTCCACTCGAAACCGGCGCCGGGCGGCAGGGTCTTGGCGGCGATCTCCTCCATCAGCGCCATCGACTGCCCGGAGCTATAGCCGGTGGCCGGCAGGCCGATCACCGTCGCGGACGGATAGAGGTTGTACAGACTGATCAGCGACGGGCCGACCGCCGGCGTGATCCTGGCCACGGTGCCGAGCGGGATCATCTCGCCCTGCGAGTTGCGCACCATCAGTTTTTCGATGTCGCGCGGGTTGAGGCGAAACTGCGCATCCGCCTGCGCGTAGACCTGGAAGGTGCGGCCGAACTTGTTGAACTGGTTGACGAAGCTCGACCCCATGTAGGACGACAGCGTCGAGAATATCTGGTCGGTAGTGACATGCAGGGTCTGGGTCTTGACCCGGTCGACCTCGACATCGAGCTGCGGCACCATCGAACGGAACGAGGAACTGACACGCTGCAGCGCGCTTTGCGACTGGCCATTCGCAACGATGGCGCCGGCGACCGCCTGCAGCTTGCCGAAATCGGCATTGCCGTCGCGCAGCTGGACCTGCATGGCGAAGCCGGCAGCGTTGCCGATGCCCTGGATCGGTGGCGGCGGCACCACCAGGATCCGGGCTTCAGGGATCGCCGACATCTTCTCGTTCAATCCGACGAACAGCGACCGCAGGTCCTGTCCCGGACCGCGCGCGCTCCACTCCTTCAGGATCAGATAGGCGACGCCGGCATTGGCGAGGCTCGACGAATTGTCGAGCGCCGAGATCCCGGCGATGGTGATCACCTGGTCTACGCCGGGCGTCGTGCTGGCGAGATCGCTGACCTGCTTCATCACATTCTGGGTGCGGTCGAGTGCTGCGCCATCGGGCAGCTGCACCGCGACCAGCAGATAGCCCTGATCCTCGATCGGAATGAAGCCGGTCGGCACCCGCGACAGGCCCCAGCCGGCGATGCCGATCAGGATCAGCGCAGCCATCACCGACACGCCGCTATGCGCGACCAGTCGGCCGATCAGTCGGGCATAACCGCGCTCGACGCGGTCGTAGACCGCATTGAAGCCGCGATAGAACCAGTTGCGTTGCTCCGGCGGCACCGGCCGGCGCAGCCACAGCGCGCATTGCGTCGGCTTCAGCGTGGCGGCGTTGACGGCGCTGAGCAGCGCGGTGGCGGCGATCACCAACGCAAACTGCGAGTACATCTTGCCGGTCAGGCCCGGCAGAAAAGCCGCCGGCAGGAACACCGAGATCAATACCAGCGTGATGCCGACGATCGGCGCGAACAGCGCATCCATCGCCGCGATCGCGGCGTCATGGCCGGACATGCCCTTCTCGATATTGTGGGCGGCGCCTTCGACCACGACGATGGCGTCGTCGACCACGATGCCGATCGCGAGCACGATCGCAAACAGGGTCGAGATGTTGATGGTGAAGCCGAGCGCCGCCATCGCCGCGAAGGCGCCGATGATGGTCACCGGCACGGTCGTGGCCGGCACCAGCATCGCGCGCCAGTCCTGCAGGAAGATCAGGATCACGACCAGCACCAGCAGCCCGGCCTCGATCAGCGTTTTGTAAACTTCCTTGATCGATTCCGAGACGAACTTGGTGGTGTCGAACGGCGTGTCGTATTTGATGTCCTGCGGAAATGCCTTGGCCAGCACCGCCATCTTCGCCTCGACCGCCTTCTCGACCTCGAGCGCGTTGGCGCCGGGCGACTGGAACACGCCGATGCCGACCGAAGGCTTGTTGTTGAGCGAGAACACCTGGCTGTAGGTCTGCGCCCCCAGTTCGACCCAGCCGACATCGCGCACGCGGGTGACGTCGCCGCTGGTGCCGGTCTTGACGATCACGTTCTCGAATTCGCTGACGTCATCCAGACGGCCGCTGACATTCAGCGTGTACTGGAATGCCTGACCTGATGGCACCGGCGGCGCGCCGACCTGGCCGGCGGTGACCTGCTGGCTCTGCTGCTGGATCGCCTGGATGACGTCCTGCGGCATCAACCCGCGCACCTGCAGCTTGTTGGGGTCGAGCCAGACCCGCATCGAATACTGGCCGGCGCCGAACACCGTGACGTTGCCGACCCCTGGCAGCCGCGACAGCTCGTCTCGAATGTTGATGGTGGCATAGTTGGAGAGGAACAGGCTGTCGTAGGTGGCATTCGGCGAGGTCAGCGTCACGAACAGCAGGATCGCCGTCGACCGCTTCGCTACCGTGACGCCCTGGTTCTGCACCGCCTGCGGCAGTTGCGACAGCGCGCTCGATACCCGGTTCTGCACCAGCACCTGCGCGAAATTGAGATCGGTGCCGATCTTGAACGTCACCGTCAGCGAATAGGTGCCGTCGGCGCCGCTATAGGACTGCATGTAGAGCATGTCCTCGACGCCGTTGACCTGCTGCTCGATCGGCAGCGCCACGGTATCGATCACGGTTTTGGCGCTGGCGCCGGGATAGCGCGTCGTCACCTGCACCGTCGGCGGCACCACGTCGGGATACTGCGCCACCGCAAGGCGAAACAGGCAGACGCCGCCGATCAAAATCATCAGGATCGCGATGACGTTGGAAAGAACCGGCCGCTCGATGAAGAATTTCGAAATCATGGACCGGTCCTATTTGGCCGATGCCGGCGGCGCTTGATTCTTCTGCAGCTGCGGATCGACCTTCTGGCCGGGGATCGCGCGCAGCAGTCCGGCCGTCACGACACGGTCGTCGGGCTTCAGGCCGCTTTCGATCACGCGCAGGTCACCGTCCAGCGGCCCGGCCACCACCTTGCGCTGCTCGACGATATTGTCGCTGTTCACCACCAGCACGTAGCGGCCGGCCTGATCGCTGCCCAGCGCCACGTCGGGCACCAGCAAGGCGTTTGCCTGTTGCTCGACGGGAACGCGGACGCGAACGAAATATCCGGGCAGCAGGACGCGATCCGGATTGGGCAGCACGCCGCGCACCGCCAGCGTTCCAGTCGACTGGTTGACCGTCGGCGCCGCATAGTCGAGCTTGCCCTTGTGCGGATAACCGCTCTCGGTCTGCAGCCCGATCTCGACCGGCAGTTGCTCGAGATCGCTCGGCGTCATGCCGCGGCGCCGGGCCTCGGCCCGGATCTTCAGCACGTCCTGTTCGTTGACGTTGAAGTTCACATAGAGCGGGTCGAGCGCCACAATGGTCGCAAGCTGGGTCGGCGACGATGCGCCGACCAATTGGCCGACCGAGACCAGATGCGCGCTGACGACGCCGTCGAACGGCGCCGTGACATTGGTATAGCCGTAATTGACCGCCGCGATCCTGGTGTTGACCTGGGCCTGCTGCAGATTGGCTTGGGCGTTGTCGCGCGCGGACGTCGAATTATCCATCGTCGCCTGCGACACCACCTGCCGCTGCACCAGATCCGACTGGCGCTTGAAGTCGGCTTCGGCCTGTTTCACCGACGCCTGCGTACCGGCCTCGGCGGCCTGCGCCTGCTCCAGTTTCAGCTTGTAGGTCTCGGGCTCGATCGTGAACAGCGTGGTGCCGGCTTTCACCGGGGTGCCGTCCTTGTAATTGATCGATTGCAGCACACCCTGCACCCGCGCGACGAGATCGACGCTCTTGATCGGCGCGGTGTTGCCGGTGGCTTCGAGGTAGCGCGTGATGGCGCGCTGTGTCGGCAGTCCGACCTCCACCTTCGGCGGCGGCGGCGGCACAAAAGCATTTTGTTCGCAGGCACTTAAAACGACGAACGCCGATATGACGAAAGTCATGCGAAGGGCGTGCGTGACCCCGCGCCGCAAGTTGTCTGCCGGACCGGTGCATATTGGCGAATGCGTCGGCATTATTCCCCTGCCTCAATTGTGTTTTGTTCTGGAAATATTCGGTTCGATGGAAAATTTTCGACACTCATGAATAGCAACAATACTCTTGCAGTGGAACCCGAAACCGAAAATGATGCGGGCCTCCGAATTTCTTCGTTCGACCCATTCCGAATTTCGTTTCCATTGCAGCGGCGGCTGGCGACAACGCATAAGGATTTCCTAAAATGATCAACACGTTAAAACATGCGGCGCTGCTCGTAACCGCCATATTCATGGTGGCGACACCGGCCCATTCGCAAGCTCCCACCGACGCCCAGCGCAACGCCATCCGGTCCGCATGCCGCGCCGACTATCAGACCCATTGCGCCAGCGTGCCGCCGGGCGGCGAGGCCTCGCTGCAGTGCCTGCAGAAAAACATGTCGAGCCTCTCATCCGGCTGCCAGAGCGCGGTGCGCGCGGTTGAACCCGCGGCGGCGCCCAAGGCAGAGACGGCGCCTGCCGCTGCACCGAAGGCCGGATCTGCTCCGGCTGCCGCGCCCGCTGCCGCAACTGCGAAGCCCGCAACCGCGGCGCCTGCGGCCCCGAAAGCGGCGGCAAGCACGACCGCCAGCAAGCCGACCGATGCGCAGGTTGCCGCGATCCGCAGCGCCTGCCGCTCCGACTATCAGAAGGTCTGCGCCGGAGTGCCGACCGGAGGCGCGCCGGCACTGCAATGCCTGGAAAAGAACAAGGCAAAGGTTTCGGCGCCCTGCGCGCAGGCCGTCAACGCGCCCAGCGGCGGTGCAGCACCCGCAGCCGGCGGCACAGCGCCTGCCGCCGGTGGCACGGCTGCAGCAGCCCCCGCCGCTGCGCCCGCGGTCATCGTGTTGCGGCCGATGCGGCCGCGCGAAGAATTGTTCGTCCTGAGGTCGGCATGCAGCGGCGACGTTCGCACGCTGTGCGGCGGCGTTGCGCCCGGCGGCGGCCGGATCATGCAATGTCTGGCGACGCAGGCGGGCTCGATTTCGCCGGCGTGCAAGGAGGTGCTGACCCAGTTCGCAGCGCAGTAAACCGAGATGACGCTGCCTCCGGCCTGCCGGATCAAGCAGGCGGCAGTCTATTCGGTGCGAAATGCGAGGATCAACTGGATCAACCGAACCGACAGCGCGACATAGAGAATTGTCATGACGATCTGGTACGCCAAATGCCAGTTCAGCCTTGCCAGCTTGTAGAGGCCGTCGATGAAATTCAGGACCAGAAGGATGACGCCGAACAGCTCGACGCCGCGGCCGACCAGGCTGTGACACAAATAGCCGAACAGCTCGATCGCGGGATCGGCGCTCGAGACATGCGCTCCCGCCGAAACAATCAAGGTGCCGATGATCACCTTTTCGACGTGAGAGAATATTTCCTTGGAGGCCTGCTCCATATGTCCGGAATAGAACGCAAGCCACCTGTTTCTGATGTCCCCCATGGATACTCCTTCATGGACCGGCGATGGTTTCAAAGCCGCAATACAGCGGGTCCACGACCCGGAAGCAAGCCAACGAAGACCTGTGATCCCCGACGCAAGAGAGGAAACGACCCATGCTACGCACGATGTTGACGACCGCCGCCCTGCTGTTCGCCTCGCAAGCGGCCCTCGCGCAGGAAATGACCGCCGAGCAACGCAGCGCCTGCATGGGCGATTATGAAAAATTCTGCAAAGGCGTAGCACCCGGCGGCGGACGGATCATCGCCTGCCTGGCCAAGGAGAGCGACAAGATCACGCCGGCCTGCAAAAAGGTTTTGACCGCCGCCGAAAAGAAGTAGGCGGCCTTCAAAATCGCAAGCACCTTTCTTACCCTCCCCTGGAGGGGCCGAGACGAGCGAAGCTCGCTCTTGGGTCGACGCGAATGAAATGAGCGGCGGGGTGAGGTGAAGGTCTCTCCCGTTCGGCAGTGTCCAAGTTGAGACACCGTCACCCCACCCCGTCTCGCATCTGGCGATGCGAGCCGACCCTCCCCCTCCAGGGGAGGGTGAAGTGAAGGAGCAACCCGCTTTAACCAGGAGTGAAAACATGCGCTCATTTCTGCTTGTGGCAGCAGCCGTGATGGCCTTTGCCGGAACCATGACCTTCGAATCGACCGAGGCCAATGCGGTGGTCTGCGCCAGGGGCGTGGTCCGGGCCGGCTGCGCCGGCGCCCGCGGCGCGGTGGTCGTGCGCAAGCCGGCTGTGGTTTGCCGAACCGTGGTGGTGAACGGCGTTAAAGTGCGCCGCTGCACCTGACGCCGGCCCGGTCCTGACCGATATTTCTGGTAGCGCCGATGTCCGGCGAGCGTTAGTGTGTCCGCCTGATTGTAAGTATACTGTCGATTAGGGAGGATCGAGCTTGCGTGTCGCCGTGATCGGCGGAGGCCCCGGAGGTCTCTACTTCGCCTATCTCTGGAAGAAGCGTCACCCCGAGGCGCAGATCGATCTGTTCGAGCAAAATCCGGCCGGCGCCACCTGGGGCTTCGGCGTGGTGTTCTCCGAGCAGGCGCTCGAATTCCTGCGCGCCGACGACCCCGACACCGTGGACGCGATCGCGCCACGGATGGAGAGCTGGAAGAACATCACGCTCAATCTGCGCGGCGAAAGCGTCGAGATCGACGGCGTCGGCTTCTCGTCGATCGGCCGGCTCGATCTCCTGAAAATCCTGCAGGCGCGCGTCCGCGCGGTCGGCGTCGAGCCGCGCTACGACACGGTCATCCAGTCGGTGGATGAGCTTGATGGTTACGACCTGATCGTCGCCGCCGATGGCCTGAACTCGCTGGTGCGCCGCGGCTTCGAAGCCGAATTCGGCGCATCGGTATCGCATTCCACCAACAAATTCGCCTGGTACGGAACCTCAAAACGCTTCGAGACGCTGTCACAGACCTTTGTGCAAACCGGGCTCGGCGCGTTCAATGCGCACCATTATCGCTACGCGCCCGACATGAGCACGTTCCTGGTCGAATGCGATTCCGCGACATGGCTGCGTTACGGCTTTGCCGACAAGACCATCGAGCAGTCGCAGGTGATCTGCGAACAGGTATTTGCCTCCACGCTGGACGGCCACAGGCTGGTGTCGAACAAGTCGGTGTGGCGCAATTTCCCGTGGATCTGGAACGAGCGCTGGTCATTTGGGAATATGGTGCTGATCGGCGACGCGCTGCACTCGGCGCATTTCTCGATCGGGTCCGGCACGCGGCTTGCGATCGAGGACGCGATCGCGCTGGTCAAGGCGCTGGAAGCGGTGACGGATGTTCCCGCGGCGCTCGAACGTTACCAGGCCGAACGCAAGCCGATCGTGCAAAAGCTGGTGAAGGCGGCGCGAACCAGCGCCGACTGGTACGAGAAGTTCCCCGAGCATATGCAGCTCGGCCTGATGGATTTTGCCTACAGCTACATCACCCGCTCCGGCCGGATCGACGATGCACGTTTGCGCGCGATGTCGCCGGCCTTCATGGCGCGCTACGAGGCGTCGAAGCTGCACGGGACCAGCCGATGACACCCGAAATCGCCGACCAGGTACCGTCGGACAGCCCCGGCGCGCGCGAAATCGGTTTTACGATTCCGCAGACCTACAACGCCAGCCGCATCCTGTTCGACAATCTCGCAAAAGGCCGCGGCGACCGCCTTGCGCTGATCGGCCCGCTGGGGACGCGCAGCTATGCCGAACTCTGCACTGAGGCCTGCCGCTGGGGCCACGGTTTTATGTCGCTCGGACTGCAACGCGGCGACCGCATCCTGATGTTTCTCGACGATACGCCGGCCTATCCGGCGGCGTTTTTCGGCGCGGTGCGATCCGGCTTCGTGCCGCTCTTGATCAACACGCTGACGCCGCCGGACCTGCTGCAGTTCTACCTCGCGGATTCCGGCGCCGCCGTGGCCGTCGCCGATGCCGAATTCTGTTCGCGCTTCGATGCCGAGGCCTGCAAGGACACGGCATTGCGCACGCTGATCGTGGTCAATGGCGCAGCACCCGCTCACGCCGTGGCGAATACCATCGTCGCCGAGAACTGGCTGCCGGCGTTTCCGACCGAGCTTGCGGAAGCCGACACCGACCGTAACGAGATGGCACTCTGGATGTACTCGTCGGGCTCGACCGGCCGTCCCAAGGGCATCGTCCATCTGCAGCACGACATGGCCTATAGCGAGGCCGCCTTCGCGCGCAACGTCTTGAAGCTTGCGCCCGACGACATCTGCTTCTCGGTGCCAAAGATCTTCTTCGCCTACGGCTTCGGCAATTCCATCACCTTCCCGTTCGCGGCGGGCGCCACAACGCTGCTGCTGCCGGGCCAGCCCAGGCCGGCCTCGATCTTTGCGGCGATCGAGCGCTTCCGGCCCTCGGTCTTCTTCGGTCTGCCGACGCTCTACACGTCCCTGACCAAGGCCGACAATGCGGCGGCCACGAATTTCTCCTCGCTGCGGATGGCGCTGTCCGCCGCCGAGGTGCTGTCCGCCGAGGTGTTCAACGGCTGGAAGGCGCTGACCGGCCTCGAAATCGTCGAAGGGCTGGGATCGACCGAAGTGCTGCACATCTATCTCAGTAATCGTCCCGAGCAGAAAAAACTCGGCGCCGCCGGCCTGCGCGTCCCCGGCTATGAGATCGAGCTGAAGGACAAGGACGGCCGCCACGTCGCCGACAACGAGGAAGGCATCCTGTGGGTGCGCGGCGATTCCAACACGCCGCTGTACTGGAACCGGCCGGATAAATCCGCCGAGACCATTCGTGACGGTGGCTGGATCTACACCGGCGACCGTTTTGTGCGGGATGCCGACGGCTTCCACTTCTTCCGTGGCCGCGCTGACGACTTGATAAAAATCTCCGGACAATGGGTCTACCCGCTCGAAGTCGAGCTCTGCCTCGCCGAGCATCCCGCCGTGCGCGAATGCGCTGTGTTCGCGGCGGAGCTGCCGGACCGGCGCATGACACTGAAGGCGGTGGTGGTGATGAACGACCGCGCCTTCGATGCGGCGGAGACGACGAAGCTGCTGCAGGATTTCGTCAAGGCGAAACTGCTGCCGTACAAATATCCGCGCGAAGTGCGCTTCCTCGACGAGTTGCCGAAGACGGGCACGGGGAAGATCGACAGACAGGCGTTGTTGAAGGCGTAGCCGCGTGTACCGCTGCGCCCCCTCTCCCGCTTGCGGGGGAGGGCCGGGGTGGGGGTGCTTCAGAAGCCACTGCCGTCGCGGCATGCCCCCACCCGCCGCGCTCTACGAGCGCGTCGACCTCCCCCGCAAGCGGGAGAGGTAAGGAGTGCCGTGGCCCAATCGTCATTGCGAGCGAAGCGAAGCAATGACGGGGGCCGACGCCATCAGCCCGATTTCCCCAGATGTTCCAGCGCATCCTCGGCGCGCAGCGGCACCCGCGAGGCCTCGTTGTTGAGATCGACCAGCTGCGTCAGCAGCGCCATCAGTGTTTTGCGGTCGGCCGGTTTCAGCGGCTGCAGTATTCGCGCCTGGGCGCGCTCGACCGACGGTATGATATCGCGCAGTAGTGCTGCGCCGGATCTGGTCAAATAAAGCAGTTTGGTCCGCTTGTCCCCGGGCGAGGGCTTGCGCTCGATATAGGCCTTGGCTTCCAGCCGCTCGATCACGCTGCCGAGTGTGGAACGGTCGAACGCGATCACGGCGGAAAGCCGTGTGGCATCGATGCCGGGATGGGTGCGGATCGAAACCAGCGAGGCATATTGCACCGGCGTCAGGTCGTATGCCTTGCACTCCTCGACGAAGATCGCCACCGCGATCTGCTGCATCCGGCGGAACAGATAGCCGGGCGCGGTATAAACCGCGTCCATCGTGATCGGATCCGGTTTACTCGGCATCGGCTTGCTTGTCCGGGGCGGCGTCGGCGAACGCCTTCATGGCCTGTGCCGCCGCTTCGGCCTTCAACAGGCGCGGATAGGCCGAGACATCGACGCTGAAGCGGCGCGCGTTGAAGAGCTGCGGCACCAGACAGAGATCGGCGATGGTCGGCGCTTCGCCGAAGCAGAACGGGCCGGGCTCATTGGCGATCAGGGCTTCGCAGGCAGCCAAGCCCTCGCGGTTGGCCCACGCCGCCCAGCCCGTCACCTGCTCCTCGGCCAGCCCGAGTTCGCGCAACCGCGCCAGCACCTTGAGGTTCTGCACCGGGTGGATGTCGCAGGCGACCGCCTGCGCGAATGCGCGCACCCTGGCGCGGCGCAGCGGATCCTTCGGCAGCAAGGCCGGCTGCGGATGGGTTTCCTCGAGCCATTCGATGATGGCGAGCGACTGGGTCAGCACCGCGCCGGTATCGTCCTGCAGCGCGGGCACCAGCCCTTGCGGGTTGATGGCGAGAAAAGCGGAACCGCGCTGCTCGCCCTTGCGAAGGTGGTGCGACAGGTGATCGGCGTCCAGCCCCTTCAGATTCAACGCGATTCTGACCCGGTAGGACGCGCTGCTGCGGAAATAGCCGTGCAGCTTCATGACGAACCTCCCCTGAATTCTTCTTGTCGGTTGCACTGCGTCGTTGACGCTATCCATATTGTAAGTATGCTGTCAATCGAGACAACGAGAACCACGTCAAGAGAGCCACGGGAGGCCCGTCATGGAAGCCGTACAGAAGACGCCGGAACGCGAGGCGTTCTACAAGAAGATCGACGGCGAGAACCTCTCGGCGCTGTGGAACGTGATGGGCGACCTGATCACGCCGGAGCCGAGGAGCGCCTGCCGGCCGCATCTGTGGAAGTTCGACGCCATCCGCGACTACATGACCGAAGCCGGCAAACTGATCACGGCCAAGGAAGCCACCAGGCGGGTGCTGGTGCTGGAAAACCCCGGCCTGCGCGGCCAGTCGAAGGTCACGACCTCGCTGTTTGCCGGCGTGCAGATGGTGATCCCGGGCGACATCGCCCCCGCGCACCGTCACAGCCAGTCGGCGCTGCGCTTCGTGCTCGAGGGCAAGGGCGCGGCGACGGCCGTCGATGGCGAGCGCACGCTGATGGAGCCCGGCGATTTCGTCATCACGCCGTCGATGACCTGGCACGACCATTCCAACGAGACGTCGAAGCCGATGTACTGGCTCGACGGTCTCGACATCCCGATGGTGCAGTTCTTCGACGCGTCGTTCGCCGAAGATTCCAAGGAAGACCAGCAGAAGATCACAAAGCCGCCCGGCGACAGTTTTGGCCGCTACGGCCACAATCTGCTGCCGGTCGACGGCAAGCGCAGCTCCAAAACCTCGCCGATTTTCAACTATCCCTACAGCCACACCCGCGAGGCGCTGGAACAGGCCAAGGCCCGCAACGAGTGGGACGCCTGCCATGGCCTGAAGCTGAAATTCTCCAATCCGGAGACCGGCGATTTCGCGATGCCGACCATCGGCACTTTCATCCAGCTGCTGCCCAAAGGATTCAAGACCGCGCGCTATCGCGCCACCGATGCCACCGTATTCGCGGCGATCGAAGGCAAAGGCCGCACCCGGATCGGCGACCAGACCTTCGAGTGGGGTCCACGCGATCTGTTCGTGGTGCCGAGCTGGCAGTGGGTCACGCATGAGGCGGATGTGGATTCGGTGCTGTTCAGTTTCTCGGACCGTCCGGTGCAGCAGAAGCTGGATCTGTTCCGGGAAGATCGCGGCAATGCGTGAGAGAATCTTACCCTGCCCTGGAGGGGGAGGGTCGACGCGACTGCAAGGAGCGGCGGGGTGGGGTGACAGTCTCTCCATTTGGACGGTGCCCGGGCTGAGAGATCACCCCACCCCGTCTCTCATCTCGCTTCGCTCGATGCGAGCCGACCCTCCCCCTCCAGGGGAGGGTAAGTATCACCGCCAGTGCAGCAGTCGCGTCTCCAGCAGATTGATCAGCTTGCCCACCGCCAGCCCGAACAGCGACAGCATCACGACGCCCGCCAGCAGCTGATCGGTCTGCATCAGGTTGCCCGCCTGCAGCACAAACGCGCCGATACCGAATTGGGCGCCGATCATTTCGGCGCTCACCACCAGCAATAGCGCCACCGAGGCGGAGATGCGGAAGCCGGCGAGGATCGAGGGCAGCGCGCCCGGCCAGACCACCCGGCGCACGATCGAGGCGAACGGCACGCCGAAACTCTGCGCCATCCGGATCAGGTTGCGCGGCACCGCATCGACGCCGCTATAAACCGAGATCGCGGTCGAGAAGAACACGCCGAGCGCGATGGTGGCGATCTTCGGCTCCTCGCCGATCCCAAGCCACAGGATCAAGAGCGGCAGCAGCGCGATTTTCGGAATCGGAAACAGCGCCGAGATGAAAGTGATGCCGACGCCGCGCGCCAGACTCGAGAGCCCGATGGCGAAGCCGACCACGACGCCAGCGATGGTACCGAGAATCCACCCCGACCCGATACGCACCACCGACGCCGACACGTGATTCCACAACGCGCCCGACACCGCGAGCTTCCAGATCGCGAGCCCGATCGCCGATGGTGGCGGCAGGAACAAGGGATTAACCCAGCCGGCGCTGCCGGCCAGCTGCCACAGCCCGATCACCAGCACCAATGCGATCCAGCCGGAATAGCGGCCGGCCTTCGGCGCGAACCCCGCGCCGCGAAAAGTGACGGGCCGCGCTTCGGCGGCGATGTCACCCGGCGGCGACGCCGCTTGATCCCCGGCGCGGTCAAGCATGCTGGACCTCGCGTTCGGCCTCGACGGCCTGTTCGCGGATCAGCGACCACAGCTCGCTCTGCAGCGCCAGCAATTGTTCGCAGGCATGGATGTCGCCGCGCTCGCTGCGGCTCAGCGGAATGGTGACCACTTCGCGAATTCGTCCGGGCCGCCGCGACAGTACCACGATGCGGTCGGCAATCCGCACCGCCTCTTCGAGATTGTGGGTGACATAGACCGCACCCATCGACCCATCGGCGAGCAGGCGGATAAAGTCTTCCATCAGCAATTCGCTGGTTTGCGAATCCAGCGCCGACAGCGGCTCGTCCATCAGCAGGATCGCCGGCCGCACCGCGAGCGCGCGGGCGATGCCGACGCGCTGCCGCATGCCGCCGGAGAGTTGCTTGGGGTACGCGCTTCGGAAATCCGACAGGCTGGTACGACGCAACGCGTCATCCACCACGGCACAGCGCTCGGCGTCGGAAAGGTCAGCATGCAGCAGCGGGAATTCGACATTCTCCGCCACCGTGCACCAGGGCAGCAGCGCAAAATCCTGGAACACGAATGTCAGCGGATTGCGGCTGTCGGCCGGCGGCGCGCCGCGCCATTCCGCCCGTCCTGAGCTCGGCTGCAAGAGCCCGCCCATGATCGACAATAGCGTGCTCTTGCCGCAGCCGGAGGGACCGACGATCGCCACCACCTCGCCCGAGCGCACCGTGAACGAGACGTCGTCAAGCACCTCGAGCGCGCCGAAGCGGTGGCTGATATGGTCGGAGATCAGGTCCATCTGGAATACCGGTTTACGATCTCGTCATGCCCGGGCTTGACCCGGGCATCCACGTCTTTAACGGCACAACAGCAAGAAAGACGTGGATGGCCGGGTCAAGCCCGGCCATGACGAAATAGGTTGCCGCGCCCACATCAATCCGCCTTGACGAATTCCTTCGCGATAATCGCATCGACCGAAAATCCCTTGTCGACAAAACCCTGCTCCTGCAGCCAGTCGATCTGATTGGCGACGTTCCTGACGTCGAGCTTGCCGTCCGGGTCGATATAGGCGCAGTTTCCGACCACCTGCTCGACCGGCAAATTGGTGTATTTGGCGATGATTTCGAGCAACGGTTTTGTCTTGTCGTTGATGTCAGCCTTGCCGTCCTTGATCGAGGCCAGGATCACGTCGTGATATTCGCGGTCGGCGCGGGCCAGTGCCGCGAGCAATTTGGTCACCAGCGGCTTGTTGGTCAGCGCCTTCGGCGAGGCGAATACGGCGCCGAGCTGCCATGGCGTTTCGTCGCCAACCCAGCCCAGCAGCTTGGCGCCGCCATCGTCGATCAGCTTGCGCGCGGTCGAGACCGGCAACAGCGCGGCATCCACCGTCTCGCCCTTCAGCGCGGCGGCGGCATTCGACAGCGACTGCATCGGCAGCACCTTGATATCGGCGAGCTTGAAGTTGTATTTGTCGGCCAGCAGCCCCAGCGAGTAGTGGAAGCTGGAGCCGGTCTGCGTCACCGCGATGCGCTTGCCGGCGAGATCCCTAGGGGTCTTCAGGCCCCCAGCATAGGCATTATTGCTGGCGAAATAGCCGATCAGCGGATAGCCGGCCTTCTCGCGGCTCATGCCGCCGATCACCTTCAGCGCGCCCTTGCCGGCGAGATTGTAGAGTCCGGCGGTGAAGGCGGTGACACCGAAATCGACATCGCCCGAAGCGGTCGCCACCGCGATCGGCTGCGCCGCATCGAAGAATTTCAGCTCGATCTCGAGCCCGGCCTCCTTGAAATAACCCTTGTCCTGCGCAATGAACACCGGCGCCGACGACGACAGCCGGAGCACGCCGATTTTGGCTTTCAATGGCTCCTGGCAACGGCCCTCGGAAGACGCGGCCCCGCCCACCATCAAAACCATCAGGCCCGCCAATGCGAGCCGCGCAAATCCCGTCATCCCGTTTCCTCCGTCATCTGAAACCGTCATTGCGAGCGTAGCGAAGCAATCCATCGTGAAGCAAGCTGGATTGCTTCGTCGCAAGCGCTCCTCGCAATGACGAACGTCAGAACCTCCTACAGCCCTTCGGGCACAGCCTGGTCCCGCCCGATGAACGCACCCTGCTGCTGCAACGCTTGTTGCAACTTTTCCACCGTGATGTCGCGCGGAATCGTGTTGCCGCCGAGCGCCAGTGAAGCCGCCGTTCCCGCCGCCTCCCCCATCGCAAAGCAGGCGCCGGAGACCCGCGCCGCCGACTGGCCGTCATGGGTCATCGAGGCGCAGCGCCCGGCCACCAGCAGATTGTCGATGCCCTCGGGCGTCAGCATCCGGTACGGCAGCTCATTAAAGCCGCGCGATTCCGGGATCGGCGGGAACTTGAAGATCACATCGCCGGCGACATGGGATTCCATCGGCCAGCCGTTGACGCCGATGCTGTCGTCGAACGCGGCGCAGCCGAGCACGTCCTCCCCACTCAACATGTAGCCGCCGATCACCCGGCGGGTTTCGCGGATGCCGAGCTGCGGCGGCAGGTCGACGATGTAGGATTTTTCAAACCCCGTCACCGTGCGCAGAAAATCGAACGCGGCGACTGCCTGGCGGCGGCCGTCGATTTCGCCGCGGGTGAGATCGTCGGGCAAGAGCCCGTTGATCGCGGTGCCGTCCTCGCGCGACAGCTGGGTGAAATTGACCCGCCATTCGATTCCAGAGCGCTGCGGCCGCACGATCGCAGCCTTGCGCGGGAAATGATGGGTGCCGGCGGCTGCGGCCGCCTCCATCAGTGCCGGAATGGTCCGCCAGGCGTCGCCGGCCTTATCCGGGTCGATGCCGTTGAGCCGGAACATCATCGAGGGGTACAGCATGCTGCCGGCGTTATCGCCGACCTCGAAGCGCGCGCCGGCCCAGGCCGCGAGATCGCCATCGCCGGAGCAGTCGATGAAAATGTCCGACCGCACCGCCTGCCGCCCGGCCTTGGTCTCGACCATCAGCGCGTTGATGCGCGTCTCGTCATGCATCACCACGCCGGCGCCGAGCGCATGGAAGAGGATATCGACCTTGTGGGCGGCCAACAGACCGTCGGCCGCGATCTTGTAGGCCGCAGTGTCATAGGCCTGCGCGAAAATCTTGCCGAGGATCAAATGCGGCGCATTCAATCCGCCGAGATGATCTATCCTTGCCAGCAGATCGGAGGCCACCCCCTGCACCACCCGATGCATCTCGCCAAACACATTGGCGTGCAGCCCGCAGAAATTCGTTACCCCCGCCGCGGTGCCCATGCCGCCGAGAAAGCCGTAACGCTCGAGCAGCAGCGTGCGCCGCCCGGCGCGCGCGGCGGCGACCGCTGCGGCTATGCCGGCCGGGCCGCCGCCAAGGACGACGACTTCGTATTCGCCGTAGAGCGGGATTTGACGGGCGGGTTCGGTGATGGTTTTGAGCGGCAATTTTGGAGTTCCCGAATGAGTGGCGGATGATCATGCCCCGGGTGCTGAAATTTAGCCATCTCGTCAAGGCTCGCCTGATGGGTTGCGCTACGACACCCGTCTGTGGAAACTGGCCGCCACGCCGTCGCCCACCTGACAAGGACACCCTCCCCCATGCGTATCTGCATCTTCGGCGCGGGCGCCGTCGGCAGCCATTTTGCGGTGCGGCTGGCGCTCGCCGGACACGAGGTGTCCTGCGTGATGCGCGGGCCGCATCTGGAAGCGGTCAAGGCCAAGGACCTGACGCTTCGGGTCGATGGCGCCGGATTCACGGCGCACGTCAAGGCGTCGGACGACCCGGCGGAGCTGGGGCCGCAGGATGTCGTGATCTCGACGCTGAAGGCGAACTCGCTCGGCAGCCTGGTCACGGGGCTGCCGCCGCTGCTGCGCGACCACACCGCCGTGGTGTTTGCCCAGAACGGCATTCCCTGGTGGTACGATATCGGGCTTGTCTCCGATGTGCCGCCGCCCGACCTCGGCTTTCTCGATCCCGGCGGCCAATTGCGATCGATGGTTGCCCCGGAGCGGATCATCGGCGGCGTGGTGCTTTCATCCAACGAGGTCATCGCACCCGGCATCGTCGCCAATCTTTCGCCCGAACGTAACATGCTGCTGGTCGGCGAATGCGACGATCGCGGCAGCGCGCGGATCGGGGCCCTGCGCGCCGCACTCAACGAGGCTTCGATCCAGTCGTCGCCGGTGGAAAAGATCCGGGAGACGATCTGGACCAAGCTTTTGACCAACATGTCGATGTCGGTGCTGTGCCTGTTGACCGGACAGACCGCGCGCGGCGTGCGGGACGAGCCCGACCTGCAGGACATCATCCCGCGGCTGCTCGACGAGGCCAATTCCGTCGCGCAAAGCTGCTTTCCCGGCGTCAAGCGCCTCGCCCGCACGGGTCCCGCGCCCGACCACAAGCCGTCGATCCTGCAGGACTACGAGCTCGGCCGCGCCATGGAAATCGATGTGCTGGTGCGCGCGCCGGCCGCGTTCGCCCGTGCTGCGGGACTGTCGACGCCGATGCTCGACTTGATGGCGGCGCTGGCGATCAGGATGGCGCGGGAGAAGGGGCTTTATCAGGGGTGAGCGGCATCGCGTGAATTCGGACTCGCAGCATTCGCGCGCTCCCCTTCACCTCTCCCCTTGTGGGAGAGGTCGGATCGCATCGAAGATGCGATCCGGGTGAGGGGTTTTGCTCCACCGATGGACCTGAACCCCTCACCCCAACCCTCTCCCACAGGGGGAGAGGGGGCTCACCGCCGTTGCCGCACCATCTCGCCAGTGCTTCAATCCGAATGAAACATGATCGGAAGTGAGAATCAAAACATGCACGTCAAGGACAAGGTCTGCATCGTCACCGGTGCCGCCAGCGGCATCGGCGAGGCGGTCGCGCGCGCTTACGCGGCAGCCGGCGCGCGCGGGGTTGTGGTCGGCGATCTCAGGACGTCGCGCGACCGGCTGGCAAAGGTCGCCGGCGAGATCGACGGCCTCGCCGTTACCTGCGACGTCGGACAGGAAGAGGACATCAAGGCGCTGATCGCGGCGGCCGAGGACAAGTATGGGCCGGTCGACGTGTTCTTTTCCAATGCCGGCCTGTCGCGCAAGGGACAGGAAGCGGCCTCCGACGCCGACTGGGACGTCAGCTGGCGGGTGCATGTCATGAGCCACGTGTTCGCGGCGCGCGCGCTGGTGCCGGGCATGCTGGCGCGCGGCTCCGGCTATCTGCTCAACACCGCCTCCGCCGCGGGCCTGCTGGCGTCGCTGAACTCGATGCCCTACGGCGTGACCAAACATGCCGCGGTGGCGCTGGCCGAGCATCTCGCCATTCAATATGGCGACCGCGGCATCCGGGTGTCCGTGCTGTGTCCGCAGTCGGTGCAGACGGGAATGACGACGCCGGGGCCGAGTGCCGCGCGCGTCGACGGCGTGCTGCAGGCGCCGGAAGTGGCGCGCATGGTGCTGGAGGCGATGGAGGCCGAGCGCTTCTTGATTCTGTCGCACCCGCAGGTGCATGACTACATGCAGCGCAAGGCGTCCAACCCCGAGCGATGGCTGACCGGGATGCGGCGGCTGCGCGACCGGATCTATGGCGGCTAAGTCCTGGGCGCAAACGGCGCGAGCAGCCCCGAATACGCTTTCGCCGCCGGAAAAGCGTAGCAGCCACGCCGCGAGGTCGTGAGCTTCAGGCCGGCCAGGGCTTCAGCCTGTTTGACCGCCGCCGCGACGCCATCGATCACGGGAACGCTGAACTTCCGCGAAAGCGTGGCCGCGAGATCGGCCATGCCCGCGCACCCCAGCACGATCGCTTCGGCGCCCTTGTCCAGCGCCAGCGCGATCTCGGCGTCGAGCCTGGCTGCGGCGCCCGAGCCGGGCTTTTCGAGATCGAGCACCGCGACATTGCACGCGCTCACGCGCACCCGCTCGGCGAAGCCGTAGCGGCGCACCAGCTCTTCCAGCGGCACGATCGAGCGCGGCAGCGTGGTGACCACCGCGATGCGCTTTGCGATTTGTCCCGCGGTGACCAGCGCCGCCTCGCAAATCCCGACCACCGGGAAACGCACCGCCGATCGCGCGGCGTCCAGCCCGGTGTCGTCGAAGCAGGCGATGATGCCGGCATCGGCGTCGGGGGCATTCATCAGTGCCTGAATCAGGCCGGGAACGGCGAAGGCTTCGTCATAAAAGCCTTCGATCGAGGCCGGCCCCATCGCCGACGTCACGGCCACGATCTCGGTGCCGGGGGCGGCGACGTCGCGCGCCGCGGCGCCGATGGTTTCGGTCATCGACGCGGTGGTATTCGGATTGACGATCAGGATTTTTGTCATGGGCCCTCGTCTAACACAAAAAACATCGTAGCCCGGATGGAGCGAAGCGCAATCCGGGTTACACTTGAACTGCGAAACAACGAAGGGCCGCGGCCTTGAAGCTCCTCTTATCCACGTTAGTTGGCCTGATCCTCGGCGCGGCTCCCGCTGTCGCGGCGGTGGAGCAATGCCGGTTCATCCAGGCCAAGCCCGAGCGCGAGGCCTGCTATCAACGCCAGGAAAAAGAACTCGCCGCCAAACGCAAGCCCGAGCCCGCCGCCGACACCTCGACGATGGATTCGCTGCAGGAGATGCGGCGGGAAGACGAGGCGCTATACAGGAGCATGCGCGGCATTTGCCGGGGATGCTGATCTTCTCCCTCTCCCCGCTTGCGGGGAGAGGGTCGGGGTGAGGGGGAATATCCGCGAGTCTGGTGTGAATTGATGGACTGGTACCCCCTCACCCGGATCACATCTGCGATGTGATCCGACCTCTCCCCGCAAGCGGGGAGAGGTGAAAGAAGCGCATCCCACCAACTCAACCCGCGGGTTATTTCTGTTTCCAATTGCCCGCGCGTTTCTCCGCGAACGAGGCCAGGCCCTCCGAAGCTTCCGCCGTCCGGCGGCGCGCCGAATGCATCCGCACCAGCCGCGCATAGGCCTCGTCGTCGACGCCCATGCCGCCGAACGAGCTTTCCAGCGCCAGCGCCTTGGTCTCGGCGATGGCCTCGGGACCATTGCCCAGCAACTGCGCCACCACCTTGGCGCCCGCGGCTTCCAGATCAGCCAGCGGCACCACTTCGTGGACGAGACCGATACGCCGCGCGTCTTCGGCGCCGAAGCGCTCGCCGGTCAGGGCATAGCGGCGGACCTGGCGGACGCCGATGGCGTCGCACAGTTGCGGGATGATGATCGCTGCGGTCAGCCCCCAGCGTACTTCGGTGATCGAGAACAGCGCATTGTCGGCCGCGATCACCACGTCGCAGGCGGAGATCACCCCGGTGCCGCCACCAAAACAGCCGCCCTGCACCAGCGCCACAGTCGGAATCGGCAACAGGTTCAACCGCTGCACCGCCTCGAACGTGGCCTGCGACACCGCTTCGTTCTCTTCAACCGATTTCGGCCGGACGCCATTGATCCATTTCAGGTCGGCTCCGGCCTGAAAGTGCTTGCCGTTGCCCCTCAGCACCACAACGCGCAGCTGAGGCTTTTTGCCCAGCTCATCCATCGCAGCCAGCACGCCGTTGATCAGACCGGCATCATAGGCATTGTTGACCTCCGGGCGATTCAACGTGACCGTGGCGACGCCGCGTTCGTCGAGATCCCACAAGACCGGGTTGGCAGGCATGGACGCTTTCCTTCGTTGGATGGTTGCAATTGTCGTGGTGGCAATACGCCGGGATCGCCGGCAGCGCCAGATTATTTCGCCTTGGTGCCGGCGATGCGGCTGAGCGAGCCCGCGATGAATTCGTGCACGCCGACATCCGCAAAGCCCGCCGCCCTGAAGTAGCCGATCACGTCGGCCTCCGAATGGGCAAGCCCCAGCGAATCCCCGATCGCCTGGCCGAGGCCCCAATAGGCCGGCCCCCATGGCCCGGTGCGCTCGTCATTGGTGGTCTCGCCGATCAGATGCATCTCGCCGCCCGGCAGCAGCGCGTCGTGTGCCTTGCGGATCACAGCAGCGATGATCTCGCGGCTGTACATCGGCAGATTGGAGGCCATGATGGCGACGTCGCAGCCGGCCGGGAACGGATCGCGCGTGAAGTCGCAGGCTTGCGCCTCGACGCGATCGGCGACGCCGTTCTCGGCGATGAACTCGCGCGTCACCTCGCACACCACAGGCAAATCCAGCACCACGGCGCTGATGCCGGCATGTTCCTTCGCCGCCACGATGCAATAGGCGCCGGAGCCGCCGCCGATATCCATGATGCGCTTACGGCCCGCGAGGTCGACCTGGCGCACGAAGCGGCGGCCCGCGCCCATGCCGATCGAGTAGGTCGCATTGTGGTAGCGCCGCGCATCGGCGACCGTGAACGTCTCGATCGCGCCCATCACCTTCAGTTCCCTGGTGCGGATATGCTCGCCCAGCCGCCCCCACTCGTTCCATTGCGGCTTGGTGAACGTAATCCACGGCCCCATGTAGCCGGGACTGCCCTCGACCAGGAAGCGCTCGACATCAGGAGCATTGCGATGGCGACCCTGCGCCTTCTCCAGCAAGCCCGTGGCACACAGCATCACCATCAACCGCTCGGCGTTGGTCGGATGGATGTCGAGGGCCTTGGCCACTTCCTCGTAGGTCCCGGCGCCCTTGCTGATCGCCGTAAACATGCCGACCTCGACCGCCGCCATCAGCGCCGCGGATTGCCCGTAGGACTGCGCGATGTTCTGCAGCCGGACGGTGGTGACCGGCGCGCCATCCGTCGGCGGCATCTGGTTCTGCTGGGTCATGATGCGCGAGGCGGCTACCGTCACTCCGCCGCGTCGAGGATGGTCTTGCCGAGCGTGTTGTCGACCACGACCGGCGTCTCGAAATAGCTGATCTCGGGCGGCGTGCCGTAGCGATCGGTGATCATCTGGCGCCATTCCGCATTGTAGACGCGCTCGGCGGCCTCGCGGCTTTCCCACAGATAGCAGCCGCCGCCGGTCCGGCTTTCGGCGTCGAACAAATAGTATTTTCTGATCAAGCCGGGCAGGCCCTGGTACTTCGGCGCCGAGCCCCTGAACAATTCGGCCGCCTTCGCGACATCGATGGCTGCGGGCAGCTTGAACCGGACGAGGGCGGTAATCATCGGCGAATCCTCATGGCACTTGCTAGAACATGGCACTTGCTGGAATTTTCTTCCGCAGTTTCGGGCAGGATGCGGCATTTCGGCGATTACGGCAAGGATGTCGCGTCAGCGCGCCTGAAGTTCGCTCATTTCTCTACCGGACCCTTGCGCGCCCGCCATCCCCCCATGCCGGCCGGATAATGCTGCACGTCCTGCCTGCCAGCAGCGATCATTCGCTTCATGGCGGCTGCGGATCGCCCCCCGGCCTGACAGATCAGCACGACGCGCTCGCCGCGCGGCACGCGAGCGGGATCGAATTGCGAGAGCGGATGATTGACCGCGCCGGGAATGTGCCCGCCGGCATATTCGTGCGCCTCACGCACGTCCACGACCGTGCACGCTCCGCTTCCATGCGCCTGCAGGAGTTCCTCATGCGCAATGGCCGGAGTGCTGGAGGTAGCCAAGAACTTGCTCAAGAACCGAGACAGCATCGAACCAGCCTTTCCCTTGTCACGAGACCTGACCGCGTTGGCGGCCTCGAACCGCGTCAGCGAGCGCACCATATATTTGCATCTTCTAATATATGCAATGACGAAGGCTAAGCAATGGGCCACCTGGAGTCGCCATTCAGGAACCCGCGACCCTGCATTTTTTGCGTCGCAGGGGTCGATACCGTGGATCGCTGCGAATGCTCTCGCCATGCCGGCGGACGCGTGCGGTTCAGAGCGCCGCGAAGACCTTCGCGCCCAATTGGCCGATCTCTTCGTCCTGCGCGGGCGTTCCACCGCTCTCGCCGAGGGCGCCCAGCATGGTTCCGTCGCTGGACCTCAGAACGATGCCGCCCCATACCGGCGTATAGAGAGGATCGCAGAACCACGCGATCTCGCGCCTGTCGTCGCCCAGCGACATGTCGAAAAGCCGTTCCTTGATGGCCTTGGTGTCTCTTTGCCACTTCGTCGCCGTATAGGCCTTGTTGTAGCTCATGCGCGCGTTGAGGGCCGAAGCGCCGTCCATCCTCGAGAGATGAATGAGGTCGCCACCGGCATCGACGACCGCGGCGGAGAATTTCAATCGCTTTTCGGCCGCCGCCTTCAACATCGCATCGACGATCTCGCGGGCTTCTTTCAACCCGAGCCTGTCTGCCATTCCCGTATCTCCCTGCAACGAGCTTGATATGCATCAAGACCCTTAGCAGTTTAGACCTCATCATTATAATTGTTATCGGTCCTTCCGACGGGGCTGGAGGAGGCCATGGTCACCCAATCCCTGAAGAAAGCCCGCTTCTTCGGCCGGGATGGCGATTGCCGGCTTGCGAAGCGGATCGCGGCCGTCCTGCTGGCGAGCGCGATCGTGCTCATGCCGGGCATGCAACCTTCTCTTGCGCAGGCGCCGAAGATGGACCGCCAGACCAACGGCCTGATCATGCTCATCGAGTTCGAGAAGATCGAAGGCATCCGTCAGTGGGAGCGCCAGCTCGACGGCCGTGGCCTGACCGCGCTGGTGCAGGCGCAGCACAATGTGATCGCCGAATACCCGAAAGATTTCGGTCGTCTCGCGCTCAAGGGCTACCCGATCGCGGGCCTGTATGCCGACAAGGCCTTCTGGGATGTACCGTATGAGGAGCAGCTCGCGCGGATGCGCGAGGTGAAGGATGCCATCGAAAAGATCACGGTCGTCAAATCCATGCGGGTATTCGGGAGCAGGTATTTCGCCTACGACGAAAATACCCTGCGCGCCGCGGACGCTCTCGGCGTGGAATACGTGCTGGCGCGCGGCACGGCCGGCGAGCGCGCAACCGTCTACGCCCCACGGGAATACAAGGCGAAGATCATCTCCGTGTCCAACGTGCCGTTCGGAGAGATGGGCACGGGCTCGCTATGCGATTACAGCCTCTGGGCGCGCGGTTCGACCGACGAGGACTTTGCGAATGTTGTCGACAAGGTGCTGGCGCGGCGGCCTTCCGACATGATCCTGGTTTCGCATGCCTATCTCGGCGGCACGAAAACAAAATGGTGGCGCACCTACGAGAAGGCGCTGGCAAGCAATGGTGTGCAGTGGCGCCGGTTCGACGACTGGGTGAAGGCCGTCGGGGTTGTCGCTCTGCCTTTCGACAAGATTCCGGTGAACCGGGAGGTCAAGTACGAGGCTCCAAAGCCGGCGGTGCCGCTCGACCGTCTGGAAGACCTGCCCGGCCTGAAATCGGAAGGCCCGATGAAGTCCGGCGAACCGCTCTGCCAGTAATGCGGCGGCGAGCCGGGCCATTTGGCAGCTCAATATCGCAAAGCAGCGTTCGATCGCGAATTCAGGATACCCCTTGGGCTGGCTCGATCGCGCCGATCCAGTCCGCGAACGCATCGAGGATTTCGTTCAGGACTTCACGGTCATTGCGGCCCGAACGCGCCGGCACATGGAAGGAATGATCGGCATCTCTCACCAGATGCAGCGACGCCCGAGGCCCGAGGCGCTCGACCACGGGTTCGAGCAGCGCCAGCTCCGCGAGCTTGTCGTTGGTGCCCTGCAGGAACAGCATCGGGATCCTGATCCCGGCGAGGTGTTTGGCGCGATCGTCGGACGGCTTGCCGGCCGGATGCAGCGGAAAGCCGAAAAACGCCAGCCCGTCGACCCCGGCCAAAGGCGAAAGCGCCTGCGCCTGCGAGGTCATGCGGCCGCCAAAGGACCGGCCGCCGGCGATCAGGCGCAGCGAGGGGCAACATCGCCCGGCTTCAGCCACCGCCGCGCGCACGGCTGAATGCGCAATCGCCGGCGGATCAGGCCGCTTGCTGCCCTTCTCCATGTAGGGAAACTGGTAGCGCAGCGTCGCCACGCCGCGTTCGGCGAGGCCTTGGGCGGCAGCCTCCATGGCGGCATGGGTCATTCCGGCCCCTGCCCCATGGGCGAAGATAAAACACGCCCGCGCATCGGCGGGGCGGATCAGCAGCGCGGAGACTGACCCCGCATTGCCGACCGCGATCTCGAGCTGTTGTGGACTGCCGATCTTCATTTGATCCCACCGAATTCGCCCGCAGGCCGGAATGGTATTGCGCCCACTGATCTTGCCAGTCGACAACCGCGCGCGCACGTTGAATACTATCAAGCATGGACCCGACAGAGGTCCGACCAATTCCGGGAGGACGGCATGCGATTCAGCAAGGCTATGCTGGCATTGATCACGACATCATTGGTCGCTTTGGCAGGCGCGGCTCACGCCGAGCTCGCGGTTTCGGCCAATGACGGCAAGATGGTGCTGGAAGACGGGGTGGCGAAGGTGCGCAAGCAGCCTGTGCCGGACAGCGTCGCCATCATCGAGCTTTCGGGCGCCGCCCCGCGCATCGTCGCGGAACTGCCGGTGCCGGCCAGCGTGGTCGGTCCGCCCTCCAGCGTCGCGGTCGCCTCCGATGAAAGTTTTGCGCTGGTCACCGGCGCGATGAAGATCGATCCCGCCGATCCGACCAAGGCGATCCCCGACGACAAATTGACCGTAATCGACCTGAAATCCTCGCCGCCGAAAGTGCTGGCGACGCTGCAGTCCGGTGCCGGCGCGGCCGGCGTTTCGATCAATCGCGCGGGCACGCTGGCGCTGGTGGCCAACCGCGCCGAGGGTACTGTTTCGGTGTTCACCATCAGCGGCAATACGCTGACCGCGGCCGGCAAGGTCGCGCTCGGCGACGCCAAGTCTGGCCCCAGCCACCCGATGTTTTCCCGTGACGGCACCTCAGCGCTGGTGACACGGGATGGCGACAACAAGATCGCCGTGCTCACGGTCGACGGCAACAAGGTGGAATACGCCAAGCGCGACCTGACGGCGGGGATGCGGCCCTACCAGATCGACTCCACCGGCAATGGCGACGTGGCCGTCGTCGCCAATATCGGCACCGGCAGCGGCGACAACGACAGCATCAGCCTGATCGATATGCGCGCCAAGCCGGTTCGCGTCGTCACCACGGTGTCCGTGGCGCAAACCCCGGAGGGGCTGAAGATTTCGCCCGACGGGGCGTATGTGGCGGTCACCGCGATGAACGGCTCCAACAAGCCGAAGGCCTCGCCGTTCTACAATGATTTTGGATTGCTGCAGATTTTTCGCATCAACGGCACCACGCTGACGCCGGTGACGGAAGCCAAAATCGGCCACTGGTGCCAGGGCATCGCGTGGTCGAAGGATTCCAGGGCGTTGCTGGCGCAGTGCATGGTGGAGAGCGAGATTGTGCCGTTCACCTTCGACGGCAAGACCCTGACCAGGGGGACGCCGATCGCGCTGAAGGCGAGCCCCGCCGGCATCCGCACCGCCGAGCCGTAGCCGTCGCACGAAAAGGCCCGCTGCCACCGTGGCAGCGGGCCTTTTTTGTCGCTGATTACCAGCCGCGGCCGCCGAAGCCGAAGGTGATGCCGGGGCCGCCATAACCATAGCCGCGGTTATAGCCGCCATAATACGGCCGGGGCGCGTAGCCGTAGCTGTTACCGTAATACGGGCGGTAGTGGCGGTAGCCATAGTGACGATAACCGTGATGACGATGGCCATAATGTCGATGGCGACGGTGCGCACTGATATCGGTGGACTGCTGCGCCACGTCGGTCGCGGCTTTCGCTTTCACCGTGTTGTCAGCGGCGTTCGCGGCGGAACCTCCGAACAGCGCGGCTGCACCGACGGCAAATACGAGAGCTAGCTTTTTCATGGAACACTCCAATTAACATGTGGAGTGATAATCGCCGCAGACGTTCAACGTTCCGGACCGCGACATTAAATCGGCGACAGCTTCTTGAACGGCTGTTCATGTTGACCAGAGAACGGCTTCTTCACCGCGAGGAACTTCTGTGACGATTTCGCGCGATAGTAACCTCGCGTAAACGCATCAGTAACTTCGCGTGAACGCATCGCTGCTTCACTTTGAGAGCTGCAGCAATTTCGTGCTGTGACAGCCGGATGCGTCCAACTGCCAACGCGCCCGTACCAGCCGACTCAATCGTGGCACGATTGCTGCAATCAATCGTGGCACGATTGCTGCATAGGCGGAGTGACCGGGCTCTCTCGTCGGAAAGGTGCATGATGCTTGTTACCCTTGTCGCTGTTCTCTGCAGCAGCCAGCTATGCATTGAGAAAGTCGTCACGACCAGTGATCAGTCGGGCATCACCATGACTGCCTGTCAGGTCAACGCGCAAATCGGCATTGCCCAGTGGATGACCACGGGTCCCTACCGGGAGTGGCGGCTGCAAGGTTACAAATGCGTCGCGGGCACATACACGCCCAAACGCGAAGCGTGAAATGCAAGCCAATTCCTCAGAACCGATTCCTCATGGACTGGAAAGCAAATGGGCGAAGTAATACAATTCCGGAAGCCCGATCCCGCAGTCGATAAGGCCAGGCTTATTCAGCAGTCACGCGCCCTCTATGAAAGCGTGTTTCCGACCGAGAAAAGCCCCGGTATCGTGCAACCTGACACGCCCGTCCGCAGTTAGGGATTCGAAGTCCCGATGACTCGGACGGCGCTTGCGCCCCATGGTGCGTCTGCGCTGGGGAGGGAGTATTGTTCGGTCGGACGGAGAGCTTTGGCGTGCAGCAGGTCCGGCGGATCGGGCCCTGCCTTCGGGCCGGCCTGATCTCCACGCTGCTCATCGCAGCTGTCTGCCCGCCAGCTCTCGCCGAGACGGTCACGGTGACGCCCGCGACCATGGCCCGCATCGGCACGGTCGACGAACGCTTCCAGTCCTATAATGTTGAAATGGTCGAGGTGACCGGTGGAAGATTTTGGCGGCCGTACGCGCCGAACCCATCGGACGCCGATCTGTACGCCTGGCGGACGCCGATTGACCTGACCAACCCTCGACTACGAATGCTCGCTGCGGCCCTGGCGCCGGCCTATGTGCGTGTCAGCGGAACCTGGGCCAACGCCACCTGGTTTGCGGACTCCGAACCCGCGCCATCGGCGCCACCGGCTGGATTCAATGGGATTCTCAGCCGCCGGCAATGGCGCGGCGTGGTCGATTTCGCGCAATCGGTCGGGGCCGGGATCGTGACTTCTTTCGCCATAAGCCCGGGCACCCGCGATCCCTCCGGCGTCTGGACGCCGGAGCAGGCGCGCCGCCTTCTCGCCTACACAAGCTCGGTTGGCGGGGCGATCGCCGCCGCCGAATTCATGAACGAGCCGAACCTCGCCGCGATGGGCGGCGCACCGGCCGGCTATGATGCAGCAGCCTACGGACGCGACTTCAGGCACTTCCATGCGTTCGTGAAGCAGAATTTTCCCGACATCATGGTGCTCGGTCCGGGCACGGTCGGGGAGACCGAAACGGCTTCGGAGCTGCTCGTTGCATCCGGCCCCACCGGGCTCGATGCGTTTTCATATCATCACTATGGCACGCTGTCTGAGCGGTGCCGCGGCGGGCATACCCCGGAAGCGGCGCTGTCCGAACAATGGCTGGCGCGGACCGATCAGACCCTGACGTTCTACCGCTTGCTGCGCGACAGGTTCGAACCGGGCAAGCCGATCTGGCTCACCGAAACCGCGGAAGCCGCCTGCGGCGGCAACCGCTGGGCCGCGACCTTCCTGGACACGTTCAGATATCTCGATCAGCTGGGACGGCTGGCGAGGGCCGGCGTTCAAGTCGTGATGCACAACACGCTCGCGGCCAGCGACTACGGCCTGCTCGATGAGAAGACGCTGGCGCCCCGGCCCAATTACTGGGGCGCGCTGTTGTGGCGACGGTTGATGGGAACCGGCGTGCTCGACTCACGTATGCCGATTCGGGCCGGCCTGCACATTTATGCCCATTGCCAGCGCGGGATGCCGGGTGGCGTAACCCTGCTGGTCATCAACACCGACCGCGACGCATCCCACACGCTGGAACTCGGCAATGATTCCGAACGTTATACGCTGGAAGCGGCGGGCTTGCTGGATGCGCAAGTGCGGCTGAACGGCCGTCCGCTCGCCCTGGAGCCCGGCGGCGAACTGCCGCGCCTTCAGGGTATCAGGACTTCTCGCGGCGCTGTGTCGATCGCGCCAACAAGCATCAGCTTTCTGGCGATCCCTGCCGCGGCCAACAGCGCTTGCTCCTAAGTATCGAATCCGAACAGTCTCGACGGATTGGTCACCAGGATCTTCTGCAGCTCCGCCTCGTCAGGCGCATAGCGATAGAGCAGTTCGAGCAGATCCGCATCGTTGGGCGGCTGCACCACCGAGACCGGGTGCGGCCAATCGCTCGCCCACACGCAACGATCCGGCGCGGCATCGATATAGGCGCGCGCGATCGGAATCACGTCGTCCCACGGCGGCCCGGCCTTCGAGGTCTTCTCGCCGAGCGAGAGCATCACCCAGAAGTTTCCCTTGGACAAAAGCTCCAGCATCTTCCGCAGGTTCGGATCGTCGTTGCCGCGTGCCGGGTCCGGGCGCGCCATATGATCGATCAGAACGGGGACGTCGAGCGATTCATATTTGGCGACGCTGGAGACGATGCCGTCCTTTTCCGGTTGAATTTTTGCATACCAGCCGAGTTCGCGAATCCGCGCGATGGCGCGGGCGAAGTCGGCGTCCGACAGCACCGCGCCCAGTTCCTTGCGAAAGCTGAAGCGCGCGCCGCGCACGCCGGCGTCGTGCAGCTTGCCGAGATAGCCATCGTCGGCTTCCGCGAACACCAGCGCGTTGGCGCAGCCGCGGTAATTCGGACCCATGGCGGCGAGTGCGTCGAGCACCACCGCATGGTCCGCGCCATAGGTCGTGGTCTGCACGATGATGCCGCGCTCGATGCCGAGCGCCTTGTGGACCCGCAGCGCCGCCTCCCATGTCGCCGTCGGCATCTCGTAGGCCGCGCCCGGGCGCACCGGATACTTATCGACCGGCCCCATCACATGAAACTGGCTGTCGATGCTTTTCGGCGGCGGCAGCCGGGTTGGACGGCGCGGGTTCGGATCGAAGGCAAGGTAAGTCGGCATTCGCAGGTCCTCTTGATGACGCCGGGTCAGTCGATCGTGTCTCTCAATCGATCACGGCCGTAAAATCGCATTGCACCAGCGCACCGCCATCCATCTGCATCTGCAGCGCATGGCGGGCGGGGCGCGAGCGTTCGTCGGGAAACATCTTCAGCCATTCGGTGTTGACGGGCGCGCGCTGACTGCGGTCCTGCAGCCACACCGTCATCTTGATGATGTCGTCGGTGCTGCCGCCGCCGGCCTCCACGATCGTCTTCATGTGGCCGAACATGTTGGCGCACTGGTCTTCGATCCGCTCCGGCATGATTCCGGTCGCGGGGTCGCGGCCGAGAATGACGCCAGACATCAGCAAGTTGCCGATGCGGCAGGCGTTCGGAATCGGATTGGCATGCTTGAATTCGCCAATGTGAATACTCTTGCGTCGCGTCATCGCTGCTTCCTCATATCTGTAGGTTCAGGCGAACTGGCAGGACACCGACCCGAACGGACCGTAATCGGCATGGAACGTGTCGCCCTTGACGATGTCGACCGGGCGGGTGAACGATCCCGCCAGCACGACTTCGCCGGCCTCGAGCTGCTCGCCGTGAGGCGCCAGGCGATTGGCGAGCCATGCGACGCCGCGCGCGGGATGGTTGAGCACCCCCGCGGCGATGCCGGTTTCCTCGATCTGGCCGTTGCGAAACAGCAGCGCGCCGATCCAGCGCAAATCCACATCCAGCGGCCGGAACGGCCGCCCGCCCAGCACCAGCGCCGCATTGGCCGCGTTGTCGGATATCGTATCCATCACCTTGCGCGGCGCCTTGGTCTCGGGATCGATGCGATGCATGCGGGTTTCCAGGATCTCGAGCGCGGGCGTGACGTAATCGGTGGCGTTGAGCACGTCGAAGATGGTGCAGTCCGGCCCCTTCAGCGCGGTTTTCAGGATGAACGCCAACTCGACTTCGATGCGCGGCGCGTGGAACCGATCAAACGGAATTGGGCTGGCGTCGGGATAGAACATGTCCTCGAACAGCACGCCGTAGTCCGGCTCGGAAATGCCCACCGCGCTTTGCATCGCCTTCGATGTCAACCCGATCTTGTGGCCCTTGACGATGCGTCCGCGCGCCAGCTGCAGCCCCGTCCAGGTGCGCTGGATCGCGTAGGCGTCTTCAATCGTCAGGTCAGGCTGTTCCTGCGTGAATGCGCGGATCAGGGACTTGCTGCGCTCGGCTTCGTCGAGGCGGTGCGCGAGGCGATCGATGGTGGGCTGGTCGAGCATGGGCCTACTTCTCGGCGACGACGGTGTTGCGCAGGATGCCGATCCCGGAGGACTCGACCTCGACCACGTCGCCGGGCTTCAGCCAGCGCGGCGGATCGAATCTCGCGCCGGCACCGGTCGGCGTTCCCGTGGCGATCATGTCGCCGGGCTTCAGCGTCGCAAAGGTGGAGAGATAGGCGATCAGGAAATCGAACGGGAACATCAGCCGCTCGGTGGAGTCCTGCTGCCGCAACTCGCCATTGACGCGGGTGAGGATGTCGTGCGGACCGCGCGGATCGAGTTCGTCTGCCGTGACGATCCACGGCCCGATGCTGCCGGAGCGGTCGAAATTCTTGCCTTGCGTGACGTTGAACTTGCCGTGGTGCAGCCAGTCGCGCACGCTGCCCTCGTTGCAGAGCGTCATGCCGAAGATGTGTTCAAGGGCGCGCTCGCGCGGGATATGCCGCCCCTCCTTGCCGATCACGATGACCAGCTCGCCCTCATAGTCGAGTTGCTCGGATATCTTGGGCTTCTCGATTCCCTGTCCGGACCCGACCACCGAGGACGGGTTGCGAACGAACAGGCTCGGATATTTGGGCAGGTCCGAATTGTCCTTGTATTCGGCATTGCGATCCTTGTAGTTCACCCCGATGCACCAGATCTTTTCGGGTGCCGGGACCGGCGGCAGCAGGACCACGTCGTCGAGCGCGTAATCGGGCGTTTGACCGGCGCAAGCGTTGCGCGCGGCGTCGATCCCGTCGCCGGCGATCAGGCTCCGCAGATCGGAAAATGGCGCTCCGAGCCGCCTGGTCAGGTCGACGATGCCGGCATCGACGGCAGCGCCGTAGCCAGGTCTGCCGCTCGCGAGATAACTTAGAAGACGCATAATTCGATCTCCGGATCAGCGCGTTCAGACGGCTGAAATCATTTCTTCAGGATGGCGACTTCGAAGTCTGGAACACCGGTTTCAGGGTGAAGATCTCACCGAGGCGCGCGTAGCGTGGCCCGCCGATGCGGGCGATCGGATCGAGCGCTTCGGTCTCGATCTTGCCGTTGTTGAGAAGGCCGTCGCGGATGTGGAACACCAGGACTTCGCCGACCAAGAGGCGGCTGCGAGTCTCGCCGAATTCGAGACACTGCCGAAACCGGCACTCCATCGCGATTGGCGCCACGGCAAGACGCGCACCTTGACGCGCTCGCTCGGCAGCGTCTCCAGGTTCAGCTCCTCGACCTCGCTGACATCGGGCGGGTGTTCGGTTGAGCTTTCATGCACCGCATTCATCAGCGAGGAGTCGGCGATATGGACGACGAACTCCTCGTTGTTGAGAATATTGTGCGCGGTGTCCTTGTAGACCCCGGCCTTGCGGCCGACACTGATCGCCAGCATCGGCGGCTTCGGCGACACGAAGGTAAAGGCGCTGAAGGGAGCGAGATTGACGACGCCGTCACCGGACAGAGTGGTGACCCACGCGATCGGGCGCGGCACCACGATGCCGGTCAGCAGCCGGTAGGCCTGTTCGGCTGCAAGGTCAGACGGATCGATCCGCATCAAACGCCCCGTTCATCCGGCCTTGATATTGGCCTTGCGGACCACCGGAATCCATTTGGCATCCTCGCGCTCGAGGTAGCTCTTGAACTCGGCCGGGGTCATCGCCACCGCCTCGGCGCCGAGTGCGTTGAATTTCGCGACGACTTCAGGGTCCTTCAGGATTTTGGCCAGCGTGTCGTGGAGTTTGGTCACGATCTCGGCGGGCGTGCCGGCGGGCGCGAACAGGCCGGTGAAGGTCTGGCCGTCGAATTCCTTGTAACCGAGCTCGGTGAAGGTCGGCACATCGGGAATCCACGATGCGCGGTTGGCGCCGGTGACCGCGAGCGCCCGCACCATGCCGTTCTTGATGAAGGGCAGGCCAACCGAAATCTGGTCGAACGCGAACTGGACCTGGCCGCCGATCAGATCGGTGGAAGCCGGCGCGTTGCCGCGGTACTGCACCGTCAGCCACTGCAGGCCGAGGGTCGACTGCACCAGTTCACTGAGCAGATGATTGGTGGTGCCCGGGCCGGGCGAGGCCATCGTCAGCTTGCCGGGCTCGCGGCGGGCAAGCTCGAAGAATTCCTTCAGGGTCTTGGCCGGCACCGACGGATGCACTTCGAGCACCAGCGGCGTCATCGAGATCGAGGTGATCGGCAGGAAGTCCCGCTTCCAGTTGTAGGCATCGCGCTGGGCGATTTCGGGGGCGAACAGCACCGGCCCGTTGGCGCCTACAAATAATGTGTAGCCGTCGGGCGCGGATTTGGCGAAGGCCTCACCGGCGATCAGCCCGCCGGCGCCGGCCTTGTTTTCCACGATGAAGGTCTGGCCGAGGATTTCCTGCAGCTTGCTGCCGATGATGCGCGCCGCGCCGTCGACATTGCCGCCCGCCGGGTACGGCACCACCAGGCGCACGGTGCGCGCGGGCCACTGCTGGGCTGCCACCGGACCGGTCAGCGGGGTCATCAACAAGGCGACGGCGGCCCACATGATCGCGAAAAATCTCATCATATCCTCCCGAATGCCGCGCGGCTGGAGCCGCCAGATTGTTGTTGCGGTGTGAACCGGAACTGCCCGCGCACCTGTCGCTGGTCGGGCGCCGCGATCATGGCCGGCCCCCGTTCGTTGTCGACGGAATTGTGCTGGATATGTCCACATTATGGACGTCGGCGAGGCGGGATCTCAGGACAATGGCGGAGCGGCGAAGCGCATCGGGACGGGAGATTCCGCAGCCCCGACCGGGCGCCCAGGCGATCCGGCGGGCGCTGTCGGTGTTGCGCATTCTCGCGGCGGGGCGTGAGGAGGGCGTGCGGCTTTCGGAGGTCGTGCAGTCCACCGCCCTGACCCGGCCCACCGTTCACCGCATCGTGCACGTGCTGGTCGAGGAAGGCATTGCCGAGCGCAGCGACAAGAGCGGGCGTTACGTCATCGGCCGGCAGGTGTCCGAGCTGGCACTGGCGCGGCAGTCGCGCTCCCCGCTGCTGGTCGCGGCCGAACCCTATCTGGCGAAGGTCTCCGCACAACTCGGGGACACGTTGTTCCTGACGGTGCGGACCGGGCTCGATACGCTGTGCGTCGCGCGCCGGATCGGCTCCTATCCGATCCAGGTGCTGTCGATCGAAGTCGGCGCGCGGCGCCCGCTCGGCGTCAGCAGTGCCGGCGTCGCCATCCTCGCCGCGTTGCCGGCGCCGGACGCGCGAAAAATCGTCGCGGCCAATCAGGTGAGGTTCAAGGCTTACCGCACCAGCATGCCGGCGGTGCTCGGGCAGATTCAGGCCGCGCGGCGCCGGGGCTATGAACTGCGCGACATCGGCCTGGTGCCGGGAACGAAGTCCCTCTCGGCCTGGATCAGAGGTCCGGACGGCGCGCCCGCGGCGGCCATTACCATCTCGGCGGTCCGCCACCGGCTCAACCCGCGGCGCGAGGCGGAAGTGGCCGAAACCCTGCTCGATGCCGCGCATACGGTCGAACGGGCGATTGCTGCGGCGAAGTGAGATCGGGACGGGTTGCAGGAAATCTGGTGTGTGGCGGCGGAAACACGTCTCGCCGAACCGAGTGGGCACCCAAAAATCTGCTGCTGGTTTTGTGGTGCTTGGAGCGTTGGCGATCCCGGCATGACTCGAACATGCGACCTACGGTTTAGGAAACCGTCGCTCTATCCGGCTGAGCTACGGGACCGAAGCCCCGCGCGATGCGCGGGGGCTTGGCTGTTTCATACCAAAGCGGACGGGTGATCGCCAGCCCTCCGGAGACCGTTGCCATGGCGTTTTCGGACGAGAGCCTGCCCGACGCCCAGTTCAGGGGTGGCGAGGACCGTGCTTCAGAAGCAAATACCGAGCAAGGTCATCCGGCACGACTGCCTGGGCTTTCTGCTTTCGGCTTTCGACCCGCTCTTCTTCCCCTCCGCCGGCCGCGGCTTCTCATAGTCCCCGGCGATCACCATGGCCCAGTAGGTGCGGTTGGTGGCGCTCCTGGCGCTGGCGACGCCGACCTTGGAGGCTTTGGTCAGCAGCAGATTCTTGCGGTGGCCCGACGAGTTGATCCACTGGTCGAGCGTCCTTTTGAAATCCTCGTAGCCATAGGCGATGTTCTCGGCGGCACGCCCGGCTTTGGCCGGCGCCATGCGCGAATTGAACGGGCCGAGGACGTCGTGATCGAGCTTGTCCTTGGCGGCCATCGCCTTGGCCTGATCCAGCGCGATCCGGTTCAGGGTCGCATCGATGGCGACGCTGCCCTCACCCTGGGTCGTCTCGTTGCTCGTCGAGTGGGTGAAGAGAACATTTGGGACCCACCGTTTTCGGCAGCCGCAACAACCTACGTCTACGTGAAGGGCACGACCCTATGGGCGGTCCGCAACGGTCGCGGGAGCGTTTCACGCCTTCGTCCACAGGCGCTTCAAAGGCGGGTTATACTCGCTCTACCGAAGGCCTCCCTTTCCGTGAGGCCTTCTAACTTGGGCGAACTAACCTCTGAAGTCTACGAACCTCGCCATTGAACGATTCGATTTGGCGCCCGATGAACTGCGCGTCCTCTCTGACTGTCTGCTTATGGAGTTCGAGTAAGTGATCTGGGGTATCAGTCCATTCACAACGGTGAATCAACCGCTCAATATCGTCTCTGATACCGGATTTTCCGTATATATGATGGTGCAATATCGCATCCAATTGTTCGCCGATCTTGGTCGGGCCAATCTTCGAGCGAACTTGCCGAAGCTCCTGTATCGCGTCATCAACCCTGTCCTTGGAACTTTCGAAATTTTGCTTTAGCTCCTTCACCACAGCGGGAGACGGTCCATCCTTTGCGATTATGTCCAGTTGGCTCAACATCCCATCCCGCCAAAACGTTAGACTGCCGGCTCCCTTGGCAGCTTTGCGCTCATTGCGGTTCACCCAAGCGTCCAAGACCTCGCGCAGGATAGACATTGTTCCGGGAGGAACAGACGCATCACTCATGGGTATTTTCTCCTCGGAGTTGAGCGACAATACTACTGAATGGAGCGAGACAAAAGAGAAAGACCTTCGCCTTAAAGCGAGTTTTTCATTGAGCCCGCCAATAGCGCAAACACCGTTCAAGCATCGGAAAGAGGCTTAAGGGCGAGCGGCACTCCCTTTTTTGGTCGCCCGCCGTTGCCATTCTCTCGCGCTATATGTGTCGGAGCTGTCGTAGGTTTCTGTTGGATATTAACCTATTGTAGCTTAGTGCCGGCTCAGAGGAGTGAAGCCGTATGCCAGCTAAAGGCTCACTCAGCGCTGATCGACGGCGAAGGCCTCGTGTACGACGACGCCGGCATGCCCAGCTTCGACCTGCTGCACTCACGGAAGCACGACAAAGCCGTACCGCTCATGGCATTCGACCTGCTGGAGCTGAATGGTGCCGAACTGCGCCGGGAGCCGCTGATCGATCGGAAGTCCAAGTTGCAGAAGCTGCTGGCGAAGGCGAAGGGCGGAATAGAGTTCAACGCCCACATCGAAGGTGACGGCACCGCCATCTTCGAGCACGTCTGCAAGCTCGGCCATGAAGTGGATTGTCGCGAAGCAAGGATCTCGCTTATGAGAGCGGGAGGTCGCAGCGCTGGCTGAAGATTAAGAACCCGAACAGTCCGGCAATGAAGCGCGTGGAAGACCGCACCTTCTAAAACGAAAAGGCCACCACATTGCTGTGGTGGCCGATCCGATTAGAACAACCGCGTGAGCAAGGCGATCATCGAAGCCAGATGCAGATTGCATCCAAGGTCCAAGCGAAACGTCTTACCGCACGGCTGGCACGGCCTCGACCAACAGAGGGTTTGCGAGGAAAGCCGTTACGAGCGCACGTTTGTCGGGGGTCATGCCTTGAGTGTAACGCGACGCTGTTGCAATCTTCTGCTGTCATGGGGATAAGGGGACGAGTATGGGGGAGGTCGAGCAGGCGACCGCTGACGATGCAGAGCAAGTAGCTGAGCTGTACAACAAGGTGTTCAGCAAAACCGGAATGAAAACCTACGAGGGGGCGAGAGTGAAATGCTCCTCCGCTGGGTTAAGGAGCATTGCGAGGCCGGAAAGATTTGGATCATACGCGATGAAAAGGGACCGCTTACGTTTGCGCACTACGAGCCAGAGAAGGGCGAAATTGTCACGATAGCAACGCGCGATGGTATGGAACGCAAAGGATTCGGTGCAAACATGCTGGAGGCATTGTGCGCCAAGTTTCCTGACCTAAAGCTTCAACCTGTTACTCGCGGCGGCAAAGCCTTGGCCGCGAAACTCGGGTTCTCGCCCAGCGAGGAAGACGAAACTGTTTGGAGCCAAGCCCCAGCCAAAAAGTAGCTATGCATCTTGAGCCTGTTGAGATGCGATCGGCTGAACCGGTGCAGGTGAGCTTCGCGACGACATGGATGCCGAGCTCCCCCGTCCGCCTCAGTCTTCTTGACCAGGACGCCGCCGTACTTGGCGCGGGTCTGTCCCATACGATTGAGGAATTGGGCGAAGCCCGCCAGCTTCATCCAATTGCGGCTCTCGAGATTGAGCAGGAAGGTTTCGGCGTAGCTGGTCTTGGTGATCCGCTCGCTCTCGATCTTTTCATCCTTAGTGTCGAGGTCCGTGGCACGTATGGCCACGTTCTTGCGCAACGACACGATGTTGAAGAAAGGCTTCTCGCGATCGAGGCTGTCGGTATTTCCGGATGGGAATCGGTCGTTATCGTAAAAATGGTCCGGAAGGTTTCGTACTGGGAAAGCCGTATCCCTCGGTAATTGTGACCTTATTTGAGCAGCAGCCGTCCCGCTGTTTTGCGACGAACGTATAGATATTGCTCATGTTTTTGCGTTGAACACGAAAATATTATAGCACCAATGCGATAACGCGTAGGCGCAACTGTTGACTAACCCCCGACTCGGGCTCTACCTTGGAGCTAGTTTCGCACGTGCCTGTGGTCGTGTGTCAGTCGGTAGGTATCCGGACAAGAGGCCGGACAGCCGCCAGGTGGGGAACTACCCATCTGTTCCAAATGACTGGCAGTCGGAGGCGAACCGACGAAGTCCCCTCCAAGGGATGACGCGACTTAAAGCAACGACGGACGGAAGGCTCCCGCCTCCTTTTGGTTGATGGCGGGGAAAGCATGCACCGAAACGCGGTGTACCGTTCTTTCGTTTCTTTAAGTCGCCCACGCAGGGCTACTCATTAAAGAAACGGCGAAGAGACGGTCCCCGCACGGAAACGAGGACCTAAAATGTCTACGCCTCCTGCTGACGTTATCGAGCATATCCCTAAGGCTATTGAGATTGATCGACCGAAGGCGCAGCCGCCGGTCATCAATCATGAGCCGGCGCATCACGGACACATCACACATCCTTCGCCGGGCGGTGTGATGAACGCTGTCTTCCAGAAGTTCGAAGCCATCACTGACAAGTGGGGCATCACTCTCGCTTTTCTTTTCACTTTGACGGTGTTCACCTGCGGCTGGGTGTATCTCGTGAACCCTATCAACTCAATGACTTATGATGGGGCATTATTTTAGGAAACCGTCGCTCTATCCGGCTGAGCTACGGGACCGAAGCCCCGCGCGATGCGTGGGGGCTTGGCTGTTTCATACCAAAGCGGACGGGTGATCGCCAGCCCTCCGGAGACCGTTGCCATGGCGTTTTCGGACGAGAGCCTGCCCGACGCCCAGTTCCGGCGTGGCGCAGGACCGCGCCTTAGAAGCAGATACCCAGCACCGTCATCCGGCAGGACTGCCTGGGCTTTCTGCTTTCCGTCTTCGACGCGGTTTTCTTGGCCGCCGGCTGCGGCTTCTCATAGTCCCCTGCGATCACCATCGCCCAATAGGTTTTGGAGGTGACGCTCCTGGCGCTGGCGACGCCGACGCGGGAGGCTTTCGGGAGCAGCAGATTCTTGCGATGGCCCGCCGAGTTGATCCACTGGTCGAGCGTCCTTTTGAAATCTTCATAGCCATACGCAATATTCTCGGCGGCCCGCCCGGCTTTTGCCGGCGCCATTCTCGAATTGAAGGATCCGAGGACGTCGTGGTCGAGCCTGTCCCTGGCGGCCATGGCCCTGGCCTGGTCCAATGCGATCCGGTTCAGGGTCGCATCGATGACGACACTGCCTTCGCCCTGCTTCGCACGGAATTCCGAAATCAGCGATGCGGGCGACGGCTCTGCGGATGCCGGGCTGCCGAGGCTCAACGGCAGGGAGAGAACAATAGCGAACAGGACTTTCATTTCGTTCGCGTCGCCTCATCACCGGATGCCACCAACAGCCGGCCCCGCGCCTGATGCGCGGGGGCTGCCTGTTCACGTCCTGACAACGCATCAAAGCGAAAGCGTGGCGGATGGCTTCGATCCGGGCCGATGAGGCGCCTACGCCTTGATGTTGTTCTCGCGCACCACCTTGCCCCAGAGGCTGACCTGTTTGGCGAAGAAGGAGCCGAACTCCTTGCCGTCGGCCAGCAGCAGTGACATCTGCTGGGTATCGCGCAGCTGTGCTGCGATCGCGGGCTCGCTCAGGATCTCGCGGACCGATTTCGCCATGCTGGCGGTGGCCTCGGCAGGCGTGCCGGTGGGAGCGAAGATGCCCCACCAGGCCAGCGTCTCGGAATCCGGGAAGCCGGCTTCGATGCCCGTCTGGGTGTCCTTGAGTGACGGCAGCCGCTCACGCCCCAGCTGCAGCAGCGGACGAAGGTTGGGCCCGAGCTGCGCCGTCACCAGCGCCGCCGATCCCGCGATCAGATCGACATGTCCGCCGAGCACGTCGTTCATGGCCGGACCGCCGCCGCGGTAGGGCACATGGGTGATTTCCACGCCGGCCTGCTTGGCGAGCATCGTCATGGCGAGATGGCCGAGCGTGCCGATGCCGACCGAGGCGTACTGGATCGAGCCCGGCTTGGCTTTCGAGGCCGCGATGACGTCGGCGAAGGTCTTGAACGGCCGGCTGGCGTTGGCCGCGATCACATAGGGCGCGGTGCCGACCAGGAACACCGGCTCCAGGTCCTTCTCGACGTCGAGCTGCGGCTTTTCGAGAATGGCGGGAATCACCGCATGCGAGTCGAAGGTCACGAGATACGTCAGGCCATCCGGCGCGCTCTTGGCGACCTGGGCGGCGCCGAGCGAACCGGCGGCGCCGGACTTGTTCTCGACCAGCACGGTGCGGCCGAGCCTGGTTTGCAGATGCGCCTGCAGCAGCCGCGCCAGCGCGTCGGTGGAACCTCCCGGCGGAAACGGCACCACCAGTGTCAGTATCTTGGCGGGCTGGGCCAGCGCCGGAGTGACGGCGAAAGCGGCCGACGCCGCCAGCATGGTACGTCTCGTGATCTTCCGCATTGCTATTCCTCCGGTGATTGCGCTGTTTTTTTAATTCGCAGATCTATGAATTGCCGAAACCCGATCCGGGCTTTTTATATTCCGGCCGCGGCGGACTGAAAATATCGAGCACGCGCGCGCCTTCCGGCCCGGCGCGCATGGTGTGCGGCACGTTGCCCGGGGTGCGCCAGAAATCGCCCTTTTTCACTTCGATCTGCTCGTCGCCCTGAAACCGGATCGCCGAGCCATCGAGCAACACGCCCCATTGCTCTTCAGGATGATGATGCCGGGTCCCTTCCGAATGCGGTTCCAGCGTCACCACCGAGAGCATCGCATGCTCGCCGGCGAAAATCCGCGTAGTGACGCCCGCCGCGAGTTCGCGAAACAGGCCGTCATGCGGATTGTCCAGATTGTGAAACTCGTCCCTCTGACTCATCGTGGCTTCCTTTGGCGTCAGTTTCTCTCAATATCGATACGTGTCGATCAGGATTTGGCGTAGGAGCCCTGGTAGCGGCCCTCGCGGATCGCAACGAGGGTTTCCTCTTCGCGCGCGATCTGGGCGCGAACCGCCTCAAGCAAGGTGGTTGCGATCGCGGCCGGAAAAGACAGCACGCCGTCCTCGTCGCCCACCACGATGTCGCCGGGCGAGATCACCGATCCGCCAATCGACACCGGCACGTTGATTTCGCCGGGACCGCTCTTGTAGGGCCCGCGGTGAATCACGGCGCGGGCAAAGCATGGAAAATCAGACGCGGCGAAGGCGGCGACGTCGCGGATGGCGCCGTCGATCACATAGCCCGCGGCGCCCCTGTGCTCGGCGATGTTCTTCATGATCTCGCCGACCAGCGCGCGGGTCTCGTCGCCGCCGCCATCGACGACGATGACGTCGCCCGGCCCGACCAGCTCGAGCGCCTTGTGAATGGCCAGATTGTCGCCCGGCCGGGTGCGAACGGTGAAGGCGGTGCCCACCAATCGGCCGCTGCGATGGAACTGGCGCAGTCCCACCGCGCCCGGCAACCGGGCCAGATTGTCGCTGATCACGCAGGTCGGCGCGCTACGGAATGCCTCGATCAGATCGGCGGCGGGCTTCGGCACGCTCGTCATGGCCGTGGTGACGCTCATCTAGCTGGTTCCTTTGGCAATTCGGCGCATTCCGGCGCGCGCTCCGGGAGCGGCTGCGGCATGGTCTGCGCTCGCATTCCGCCTCCGGCGCGACATCTGCAGCCTGTACCGTGGTGAGGTCAAGTTACGCCCTGAACCAATCCTTCAATAGCTGATATTCAGGAAACCATCGTACCAGCCCATCGTACCTATGCCGCGCTGACGACCGCGCCCCGGGGCGCAAATATCGCCTCCATTTCCCTCCGCGCCTTGACCGCCGGCTGATTCTCGTCGATGGCGACGTCGCTCCAGGTCAGCAGCTGGTCCTTGGCCACCGGCCGCACCAGCTTGAGCTGGTGAGCAAGCCCCAGCGGAAGACCGCCCTGCGCGAGCGAGCGTCGCGCGGGCACGAGCTTGCCGAACACGGTGTAGCCGCCCTCGCCATCGAGCATTTCGCCCGCCGCGAGGTCGCGCTTGGCGGTGGCCACCACGTCGGCGTTGAAGCAGGTCGCGACACCCGTCGGTTCGTTGCGCAGTCCCACCGAGGCGACGGAGATGCCGAGTTCCAGCCCGATCATGTGCCAGCGCCGGTACATGCTCATGTAGCGCCCGCTCGGATCGGTCACGACGCTGTACTCCTTGAAGCAGCGCCGGATGTAATCCGTGTCGGCCTCGATACAGACCCAGACACCCTTGCGAATGTCGTAAGGGATCTGCACGCCGTCGGACGTCAGGCAGGAAACCACCTCGACCAGCCCCTTGCGGTCGAGGATGCCGCCTTCGCTTTTCGGCCGCATCAGGGTCGGGATGTCGTCGATCGAGCCCGGCGGAAAACTCAGTCCCGCGTCTGATGCCTCGAGGCCGGTCGCATTGGCGATCGCCGCACTCTCGATCGCCGGCTTCGAACCGTCGAGAAACGCATTGAACATTTTTGGATTGAGGCCGCCCTCTTTGGCCTGTTCGGCGGTCAGGCCCCAATGGGTCCAGACCGTATCTGGGGTCGACTCCCGATATTGCGGCAACCATTTATGGCCGCGGCCGGCGGCGACCACCGGAAAGCCGGCGGTTCGCGCCCAATCCACCAGTTCGCAGGCGAGCCCCGGCTGATCGCCATAGGCCAGGCTGTAGATCACGCCGGCCTGCGCGGCCTTGTGCGCCAGCAGCGGTCCGCAGAACGCATCCGCTTCCACCGTGACGTTGATGACATGCTTGCCGTGGCGGAACGCCGCCAGCGCGTGCTCCACCGCCGCGGGCGGATTTCCCGTGCATTCGATGATGATCTCGATTTCCGGATGCGCCACCAGCGCCTGCCAGTCGTCGCCGACATGTGTCGTTCTCGTCTTCATGGCCTCGTCGAGCGAGGATGCGGAATAGCGCTCCGCAGGCCAATCGACGCGCGCGAGATTGGCCCGCGCATTGGCCGGCGAAAGATCGGCGATTCCGACCACATGAATGCCCGGCGTACGCGGCACCTGCGCCAGGTACATCGATCCGAACTTGCCGGCGCCGATCAAGCCCATCAGGAGCGGCCGGCCGGATGCCTCGCGTTCCCGCAGCTTGCTGAAAAGATTCATCTGAAGTCTCCTGCAGGAAATCGAACTCGAAATCGGCCAGCAGCGACTATATTCGGCAACGGACAAGAGTGCCAATGATGCAGAGAAAATGTCTCAACGAATCGCGCTTGTTGCAACGTGCACGCACGGCAGTCCTGGCGTTCGCGCTACTCGCGCTTCCAGGCCATGGCGGCGCGACGCCGGCATCGGCCGCCCCCAAGGCGACCGCCGCCGCGTCAAAGCCGTCGACCGCCGCCGCCGAGAAGTGGGAAGGTTACTGGGCAAAAAACCGGAAGGAATGCCGCTATGGCGACGGCCCGGATTCGAAAACCATGATCGACCTGAAGAATTCAGAGAATGGCAAACCCGCTCCGCTGTACGACCAGTATGAAAACCATTGCCGCGTCGACAGCCATGCGACCAAGGGCAATGCGATCACGCTGAAGCTGACCTGCTTCGAATTCTGGGACGACTACAGAGCGAAGAAAAGCCCGCGGCATGACACGGTGACGGTGACGGTGCTGGATCGGAACAACATTCGCATCAACGGCGCTGCCTATATCAGGTGCAGGAAATAGCCGTTCGCCGGCGTCGTCACGATATTCTCTGCAATTTCAGTGCGATGCCGATGTATCCGGCCTTCACAGCGAATCCAATACGTCAGAATGTGTGCCGGAAAAACGCCCAGTTCCGGGGTGACAAGCGTCCCGATAATGGCGACAATTGGTATACGTTGTGTCGCGGGAACCTGGTCTTGAAAATTTCGGAAAATCGTCGGTGATGGCGTCACGTACATCCACCTTGCTGATGGCAACATTCGCGGCCTGCGTCGTGCTGACGCCGCCGTGCGCGCAGGCGCAGTGGTGGAGCAGCAAGCCGGCCGATTTCGAGTCATGCGCCGACACCGCCGAGAAGGCGTCGACCAAGGAAGAAAAGACATCCAGGCTCGGCGACTGCCATTCGAAATTCGCCGGCCGGCGCAAGCCCGGCGGCGGCTACACCTATTTCGATTTCATGCAGAACCGGCACTTCGACATCGCGGGACCGAACCCGACGCCGGAAGAGCAGAAGAAAATCGACGAAGAGTATATTGCCTATCTGGAGCAGGAGCGGCGCTCCACCATCGCCGCCGCCTTCACGGCCAGGCAGCGGCAAGTGCAGCAGGTCTCGCTGAAAAGCGAAGTTGAAAAGGTCCCGGTGCCCAGGGGGAATCCGGCGCGACAACATCAGGCCGCCGCCACCAGCGAGCCCAGATCTGGCGAGGTGAGGTCTGGCGAGGTGAGGTCACGGACCAGAGCCACCAATTGCGCCAGGGATTCCTTCTCCTGCGAGTGGCCGCGACTCTCCGAAGGCATCAAGGATATCAAGAAGCTGTTCAGCCCATCGCCGAGCAAGGCCAAGCGGAGCTGATTGCTGTCGTCCCTGCGAACGCAGGGACCCATACGCCGTGTCCTCTCGGTGAGAACACCAGCGGCAGACACCACGCAAACAGCTACCACCGCGGAGTATGGGTCCCCGCGTTCGCGGGGACGACGTGTGGAGCGATCATCCACACGTCTCAAGGTAGCGGCGCATCGCGGATCTGCTCCGGCGTCAGTCCCGGCGAGCCCTTGCCGGCTTGTTCCGCATTCCGGATCAGCGCCACGATGCGGCGCGACAGCGGCACCTGCAGCCCGTGGCGGTCGGCGATTTCAGTGATGACGCCCTGCAGATAATCGATTTCGGTGGCCCGTCCGCGCTGCAGGTCTTCCCACATCGACGAGCGCGCCTCCGGATCGATCTTCATCGTTCGCCCCAGCACGGCATTGAAAATGCCGTCCGGCAGCCGCAGCAGATGCGGCGTCCAGTTCGCCGGCACCGGCGTCGACGACACCGGCTTGATGCCTTCGGCCTTGAGCGCCGCCAGTCCCTCCGCCATCTGGTCGGCGAACAGCCTGCGCCATGTCCTGAGCGCCAGCTGCCGGCGCAGCGGCAGGCCGGCCAGCGCGTTGAGCGCGTTGTTGAGATTGACCAGCAGCTTGCCCCATTGCACGCCTGAAATGTCTTGCGTGGCGCGCAGCTTCAGCCCCGGCACCGACAGCCGCTCCGCGGTGGCGGCCTCATCCGCTTCGATCACGATGTCGCCCGAGGTGGAGCGGTGGAACCGGCCCTGGCCCACGGAGACGACGTTGAACGGCACCATGCCGCCGAGCACGATCCGCCCCGGCAATCGCTCGCGCAGCACGCCGACATTGCCGACGCCGTTCTGCAGGGACACGATGACCGCATCATGCGGCGCGTGCCTCGCGATAACGCCGGCGATCTCGGCGGTATCGGCGCTCTTGACCGTCACCAGCACCACGCCGGCATCGTCAAAAATCGACGGATTTTCCGACAGCGTCAGCTGGTCCGCCGCAATCCTGCGGTCGAGGCCTTCGAAGCTTGTCAGCCGCAGTCCGTTGCTTTCGATCTCGGCGATCACGCGGGGCCGCGCCAGCAGGGCGACCTGGCGGCCGCCCGCCGCCAGCATGCCACCGACAAAGCAGCCGATGCTGCCGGCCCCGGCGATGCCGATCAACCTGTCTGCCGTCATCGCGCCCCGCCCTCGTTCAGCTCTCGTTCAAATAGCAGATTTTCGTCTGCGATGCCGCGTCGCTCTGCGAGCGCGCCGCCGCCGCCGGCCCCGCGCCTTGTAACCGTCATGGCGCGCCGTTATGTTTGTCGCGGGGCTGGTACGCGGCAGGAGACGACAATGGGTTTACTCGACGTACTCAACGGCATGCAGAACGGCCCGCGCGGCCCGAGCAATCCGAACGCGCAGGACAAGGGCGGCAAGGGCGGAATGTCGCCCATCACCATGGCGATCCTGGCGTTGCTGGCCTACAAGGCGGTCAAGCACATCGGCGGCGGCGGCAAACCGCAGACTGCTCCCGCGCCGGCGCCCTCACCCAACACCGTCAATGCCGGGCTGCCCGGCGGCGGCATGGGCGGCGGTCTCGGTGACCTGCTGAAGGGCGGCCTCGGCGGTCTGCTCGGGGGCGCTGCCGCCGGCACCGTGATCTCGGGCGGGCTCGGCGACCTGCTCAAGCAATTCCAGCAGCACGGCCAGGGCGAGGTGGCGGATTCATGGGTCGGCAAGGGCGAGAACAAGTCGATTGCGCCCGGCGATCTCGGCAAGGCCTTGGGCGTCGATCAGATCAATGCGCTGACGTCGCAAACGGGTCTATCGCGCGACGAGTTGCTTGATGGACTGAGCCAGCAATTGCCCGGCGTCATCGACCAGTTGACGCCGGACGGACGGCTGCCGACCGAAAGCGAATTGTCGAAATGGATCTGACGCAGGCCGCGCCTGCCAGCCTGCATTCTGGAAAAGGACGATACAAATGAGCGGCATCCTCTGGATCATTCTGGTCGGCTTTGTCGCCGGCCTCATCGCGCGATGGCTGTCGCCGGGCCCAAACACACCGGGCGGCTTCATCCTGACCACCGTGCTCGGCATCGCCGGCGCGTTTCTGGCGACCTTCATCGGCCAGGCCATCGGCCATTACGGCCCGGACCAGGGCGCCGGCTTCATCACCGCGACCATCGGCGCGGTGGTGGTGCTGTTCATCTGGAACCGGCTGGTGGCGAGCCGGATGATTTCGGATCCCGGCAATAGGTGACCGTGTCGTAGGGTGGGCAAAGCGTAAGCGTGCCCACCGACACATGTCGCATTTGGAAAATCTGGTGGGCACGGCGCAAGGGCGCCTTTGCCCACCCTACTTTTTCGATATCCTCACGTAATCAGATGCAGCCCCGCATCCATTCGCACGACCTCGCCGGTCATGTTGCTCGAGGCGGGCGTCGCCAGGAAGCACACCAGCTGCGCGATATCTTCCGCCGATGAGGCGACCTTGAGCGGCACCCGCGCGATCACGCTGTCACGCACCGCCTTGGCGCCCGCCTCGCCGCGGCCCTTGGTGAACCAGGGCGTGTCGATATAGCCGGGGCATACCGTGTTGACGCGGATCAGCGGCGCCAGCGCGCGCGCCAGCGAATAGGTGATTGTGTTGAGCGCGCCCTTGCTGGCGGCATAGGCAATGGACGAGCCGACGCCGCTGATGCCGGCGACCGACGAGATGTTGACGACTGATGACGCCCGGCCCGAGGCCTTGGCGCCGGCCTCCAGCAGGCCCCGCGCTGCGCGGACCATTTGGAACGGTCCGATGGTATTGACGCCGAACAGCCGCTGAAAATCCTCCGCCGACAGACCGTCGAGATCGGCATGCGGGACATGCTTGGTAATCCCGGCATTGTTGATCAGCGCATCGATCCGTCCCCAGGGCGCCGCGGCCGCGACGATCTTCTTGCAGTCCTCGTCGCGGGAGACGTCGCCCTGCACCACCACCACTTCGGCGCCGGCGGCACGGCAGAGATCGGCGGTGGCCTCGGCTTCCCCAGCACTGGAGGAATAATTGACCACTATGCGCGCGCCGCCCTTGGCCAGAATGGCCGCGGTCGCGGCCCCCAGGCCGGACGCCGAACCGGTGACGACTGCGCACAAACCATCCTTCGACATCCGAAACTTCCTTTTCTTGATTATTCGATCCGGGCCGCGATCTACCACATCGCGCGGGCAAATGCCCGCAAATCCGCCAAACTCCACTGGGCGGAATTCATGGCTCGGCAACCATTGCTGCATGCCGGCCCCGCAGGCGGCCCTGCGGCAGGCGCTTGTCTTAGCAGTGGCTTTTCCTCATCATGCGGTGCAAGAAAAGATCGCACTCAGGGTCCGGCGGAACTGCCGGGCGCGGTGCCAATTCAAAATGGGGAACGCTGTGGCGGAGAGTGAGAACATCGTTGCCGAGACCGCCGAGAAGATTTTCGCGGATCTCGCCGACGCCCAGACCATCAACAGCGACAAGAACGGCAGCTGGAAAGCGCCGCTGTGGCAGGCGCTGACCGAATCCGGCCTGCCGCTGTCCTGGGTGCCTGACGATTTGGGCGGCTCCGGCGCCAGCCTCGCCGAAGGTTTTAGCGTGCTGAGTTCGGCCGGGCGCTTTGCGCTTGCCGTGCCGCTGGCCGAGACCATGCTGGCGGGATGGCTGCTGGCGCAGGCGAAGATCGCCTCCCCCGAGGGCGAGATGACGGTGGCGCCCGCGAGCCCTCGGGATCGCATCACGCTCAACGCCGACGGCACCTTGTCAGGCCGCGCCCGTGGCGTGCCTTTCGCCAAGGCCGCCAAACATATTGCCGTCCTTGCAAGCGGTGCCAGCGGCTTGTCGATCGCGCTGGTCGATGCCGCCGCCGTGCGGATCGAGGCAGGGCTCGGACTCGGTGGCGACGCCAGCGACACCGTGACATTCAGCAATGTGGCGCCGATCACGACCAAACCGGCGCCGAAGGGCTTTGACCAGACCGCCCTGATGCTGATGGGCGGCGTGGCGCGCAGCCTGCAGATCGCCGGCGCGCTGGAATCGATGCTGGACATCAGCGTGCGCTATTCCAACGAGCGCGTCGCCTTCGAGAAGAAAATCTCGAAATTCCAGGCGGTGCAGCACAATCTGGCAAAGCTCGCCGGCGAGTCGGCAGCCGCGTTGGCAGCCGCGACTTCGGCGGCGGACGCCATCGCCAACAGCACCTCGTTCGACGACGCCTTCTTCCTCGAAGCGGCCTCGGCCAAAATCCGCTGTTCGGAAGCTGCCGAGAAAGGCGCCGCGATCGCCCACCAGGTGCACGGCGCGATCGGTTTTACCGTCGAGCACATCCTGCACCGCTACTCCCTGCGCGCGCTGGCCTGGCGCGACGATTTCGGTTCGGAAAGCTATTGGGCGGTCGAACTCGGCAAACTGGTCGCCGACCGCGGCGCCGACGAACTATGGCCGCTGGTAGCGTCGCGCTGAGGGATGTCGATGAGAGATGTAAACTCAAAACGACGCAGCCCTTACCCTCCCCTGGAGGGGGAGGGTCGGCTCGCATCGCAAGATGCGAGACGGGGTGGGGTGATCTCTCAACCCCGGCACTGTTCGCGATGAGAGACCGTCACCCCACCCCGCTCGCTACGCGAGCGACCCTCCCCCTCCAGGGGAGGGTGAAGAGAACATCCGGGACCAGAACATGACCGCAGCCCTCCGTTTCGATCCGATCCGCCTGCCGCCCGAATGCGAGCAGTTGCGCAAGGAAGTACGCCAGTTTCTCGCCGACGAAATTGCCGCCGGCACTTTCGATCCGCACCAGCCCAACCGCGAGGACACCGACGCGCCGGAATTTTCCCGCAGAGTCGGCGAGCGCGGCTGGCTCGGCATGACCTGGCCGAAGAAATATGGCGGCCACGAGCGCTCATTTCTGGAGCGCTACGTAGTGACCGAGGAAATGCGCGTCGCCAATGCGCCGACGCGCCGCTTCTTCGTCGCCGACCGCCAGAGCGGCCCGGTGCTTTTGAAATACGCGCCCGAGCATATCAAAATGGACATCCTGCCGCGGATCTGCCGCGGCGAGGTCTGCTTCGCCATCGGCATGAGCGAGCCGAATTCCGGCTCCGACCTGTTCGCCGCCAAGACCAAGGCGACCAAGACCGACGGCGGCTTCCTGATCAACGGCACCAAGATCTGGACCTCGTCGGCGCATATCGCCGACTACATGATCGCGATCTTTCGTACCTCGCCGCCGACGAAAGAAAACCGCCGCCACGGGCTGACGCAATTCCTGGTCAAGATGAAGCAGCCGGGCATCCAGGTGAACCCGATCGGCCAGATCACCGGCCAGTTCGAGTTCAACGAGGTGGTGTTTACCGACTACTTCGTGCCCGACGATCATATGCTGGGCGAAATCGACGGCGCCTGGAAGCAGGCGACTTCCGAGCTCGCTTATGAACGCTCCGGGCCGGAGCGCTTTCTCGAAACCTACTACGTGCTGACCGAACTGGTTCGCGCGGTCGGGCCCAAGCCGGACACCCGCAGCGCCGAAGGCATCGGACGCCTCGTCGCGCAACTGCACACCATGCGGCGGATGTCGGTGTCGGTGGCGGGCATGCTGCAGGCCGGCAAGGAGCCCGTGGTGGAAGCTTCCATCGTCAAGGACATCGGCACCATCTGGGAACAGCAATTGCCGCACCGGGTGCGCGACCTCGCCGCCTTCGTCGAGGAGAACGCCACCAACCGCGAGACGCTGGAGAACCAGCTGTCGTTCGCGATCAAGACCGCGCCGAAACTGACCATCCAGGGCGGCACCACCGAGGTGCTGCGCGGCATCATCGCCCGCGGGCTCGGGCTGCGCTGACTTTCTAAACCTCTCCCCTTGTTGGAGAGGTCGGATTGCATCGTCAGATGCAATCCGGGTGAGGGGTTACGGCCTATCAATAGACCGTAACCCCTCACCCCAGCCCTCTCAGAGCGAGCTTCGCTCGTCTCGACCACAAGGGGAGAGGGGGCGCACCTTCTTCGTTGCAGGACTTCCATTCATCTCGGAGACAAGCACATGACAAAATTCACGGACATCGGCGTCGAGAAGCACGGCCACGTCGGCCTGATCGAAATCCAGCGGCCGCCGCTGAACTTCTTCGACATCTCGCTGATCAACCAGATCGCCGACGCGCTGGAGGAATTCGACAAGGACATCGAGATCCGCGCCTCGGTGCTCGCCGCGCAAGGCAAGGCGTTCTGCGCCGGCGCCAATTTCAGCGATCCGAAGCGGCAGGCGCAGGAAGCGGCCGAAGCCAAGGGTGATGCGAAGGGTGATCCCGCCGACAGCCTCGGTTCGATCAACAGTCTTTACCTGCACGCGGTGCGCATCTTCCGCGCCAAGAAGCCGATCGTCGCCGCCGTACAGGGCGCCGCCATCGGCGGCGGCCTCGGCCTCGCGGTATCCGCGGATTTCCGCGTCACCTGCCCGGAAGCGCGGTTCTCCGCCAACTTCACCAAACTCGGCTTCCATCCCGGCTTCGGGCTGACCACGACGCTTCCCGAACTGGTCGGCAAGAACAACGCCGAGCTGATTTTCTACACCAGCCGCCGCGTCACCGGCGAGGAAGCCACGAAAATGGGCCTCGCCAATGTGTGCGTGCCGCAGGACCAGGTTCGCGCCGAGGCGATGAAGCTCGCCGCCGAGATCGCCGAATGCTCGCCGCTCGGCCTGCTCTCGACCCGCGCCACCATGCGCGCCGGCCTCGCCGACCGCGTGCTCGCCGCCACCAACCATGAACTCGCCGAACAAAGTCGCCTGCGCGCCACCGAGGATTTCAAGGAGGGCGTCAAGGCGACCGCCGAGCGCCGCGTGGCGAATTTCAAGGGGCGGTAAACTTACTTCCCTTCTCCCCTTGTGGGAGAAGGTGGCGCGGACGCAGTCCGCGCGCCGGATGAGGGGTCTCTAGCCGTGGATACAAACCCCTCACCCGTCCGCGATGCTTCGCATCGCGTCCACCCTCTCCCACAAGGGGAGAGGGAAGTAAGCGCTCGCGGCTAGAACTTCTTCCTTACCACCAGCGCGTCCACGATCGTCACGCCCTGCCCTTCCGGATGCACCAGCACCGGGTTGAGTTCGATCTCGGAAATCTCGCGCGCCTGCTGCGCGGCCAGCACCGACACCTGCGCGATCAATTGCGCCAACGCGGGCACGTCGGCTTGCGCGGCCCCACGAAACCCGTTGAGCAGGGGTGCTGCCTTCAGCTCCGCCAGCATCGCGCCGGCCTCTACCGCGCTCACCGGCGCGGGGCGGTAGACCACATCGCGAAACAATTCCGTGGTGACGCCGCCGAGGCCGACCATGATCATCGGGCCGAACGTTGCGTCCAGCATGGTGCCGACGATGATCTCGACGCCCTTGTTCGCCATCGGCCCGACCAGCACGCCCTGGATATCGGCATCCGGCCGGTGCCGCCGCGCGTTGTTCAGCAACGCCTCATAGGCCAGAAACACCTCGCCCTTGCTCGCGATACCGACACGCACGCCACCGACTTCACTCTTGTGCGGGATGTCGCGCGACTGGATTTTTGCCACCAGCGGAAAGCCCACTTGGACGACCGCCGCGTCGAGTCCGCTCTTCTCCGTCACCAGCACTTCTTCCGGCACCGCAATGCCGGCCGCGCGCAGCAGCGACTTGCTGTCATGCTCGGAAAGCGTCGCGGATTTCAGGTGCGCGGAGAGATCGCGCCCCGGCACCGTCGCGGTGTCGACCTCTGGCGCCATTTTGAACCGGGCGCGCTCCACCATCCGCCGCATCGCGACGCCGGCATGCGTCAGTCCCGACAGCACCACGGCGCCGCAGGCCGCGAACTCGCTGCGCGCGAAGGCCGACGGCAGCGTGTAGGAATAGAACACGATCGGCTTGTGCTGCGCCGATATCACCGGCCTCAACTCGGCCTGCCTGAACGGCACCCGCGTGTCGCTCGACAGCGACAGCACGACCAGGATGGCGTCGACCTCGTCGGACGCGCTGAGCAGGTCGATGCTGTTCTGCAGGCCGCCGGAGTGCACGCCCTGCGCGGTGACGTCGATCGGATTGCCCGCGGCGCCATAGGACGGCAGCAGCTTCTTGATTTCCGTCTGGATCGCCGGCGACAGTTCCGGCACCTGCAAGCCCTGCAGCGCGACGGTATCTGCGCCCCAGATCCCGGCCCCGCCCGACACCGTCAGCACGGCGACGCGGTCGCCCTTCGGCAGCGGGTTGGTGGTGAGCACCGCCGCGATGGTGACGGCCTCGTCGAGATCGTTGGAGACGATAAAGCCGCATTTTGCGAACACCGCGTCATAGGCAGCGGACCAGCCGGCCATGCTGGCGGTATGCGAGGCGGCGGCGCGCTCGCCGGCGCCGGAGCGGCCGACCTTCGTGACGATGACGGGCTTTCCTGTCTCCGCCGCGCGGCGTGCTGCGGCGAGGAACTTGTCGACGTCGCGGATGCCCTCGATGAACAGCAGGATCACGTCGGTGGAGGCATCCTGCACCATGTAGTCGAGGAATTCACCCGCGCCCAGATCGGATTCATTGCCGGCGCTGACGCAATAGCTGATCGCCACGCCAAGCGCTTTCGCGCGATGTTTGATGGCAAAGCCGATACCGCCCGACTGCGCGACGATGGCTGCCCGGCGTTTGGTCGCGACCAGTGGCACATCGCCCGGCTTGACATCGACGGTCGGGCTGAAGGTCGCCGCGACTTTCTGCACCTCGCTCAGGAAGCCTTCGGCGTTGGGACCGGAAATCCGCATCCCCGTCCGCTTCGCCAGCGCCACGATGGCATCCTGCATCGCGGCGCTGTCGCCGCCCTCCTCCGCAAATCCGGAGGAAATGATGACGGCATTTTTCACGCCGGCCGCTGCGCATTGCTCGAGTGCCGCAAGCACGGCGCGGGCGGGAATGATGACGATGGCGAGATCGATCGGCTGGCCGACGTCTGATATCGATTTGTAGCATTTCAGCCCATCGATATCGCCGTAGTTGGGATTGATCGGATAGATCCGGCCCGGATACTCATTCTTGCGCAGCATCGACAACAGCCCCCCCGGAATCTTCTCCAGGTCGCGCGACGCGCCGATCAGCGCGATACTGTCGGGCGCGAAGAAAGAGTCGAGCGGGTGGGGCATGGGGGAAGGGTCCTTTTTGCTTTTTGTTCAGCGAGCGAGGCCTTCGGACGTAAGCGGCGCTCTCGAAGCGTCATTGCGAGCGAAGCGAAGCAATCCATTCTTTCCTTGCGCAGCGACATGGATTGCTTCGTCGCAAGGGCTCCTCGCAATGACGTTGAGAGGCCGACGGCCTCACCCCACCAGCCGGAACGTCACGCCGCCGAGATCGAACGAATCGCCCGACACGGCATAACCCCTGGCCTTGGCGGCGTCGCGCACTTTCGCAACATCACCCACCCTGAACGTCAGCCCGCTCATGATGTCGCTGGCGCCATCCACGAAACGGAAACTGGCATTGGGCAGCTTCAGCTCCGGCTCGCCGGCTTCGCCCGTGCTCATGGGAATCCCGATGATCCTGCCCCAATGCGCGGCCAGCACCTCGGGCTCCGGGCTTTCCATCTCCACGCCGGTCAGCGCCTTCGTCACGTCCTTGCGAATCGACTTTTGCCAGTCCGGTCCGGCCGGCGGATACGGCCCCAGAATATTGTCGCTGCCGGCGGTGTGGTTGAATTCGATGAAGGCGGCGCGGCAATCGCGGGGGTGCAGTTGCACGCCGTGATAGGGCGCGTGGTCGATGACATTGGCGGTGCGCACCCCCATTTTCGCGGCATGCGCGCCGCGTTCGTCGGGATCGTCGCAGCAGAAGATCGCCATGTAGCCGCCGCGGCCCCCGGTCTTCTCGATGAAACGCCCCGCCGCGGTGCCGGGCTGGAACGGCGCGACGACTTCGAGCAGAATCGTATCGACCGGCAGCAGCGCGTTTTCCAGCCCGTACTTGGCGACGTTACCGTCGCGGTAACAGATGTTCAGCCCCATGATGGCGGCGATATCGCCGACCACGGGCTCGATGGCCGGCGCCACCAGGCAGATCTGCCGCAGCCTCATGAAACCAGCCATCGCATGCCCCCTCGATCAATGGTTCTGAAACACGGGCTTGCGCTTCTCGACGAAGGCTTTCGCCGCTTCCTTGTGGTCGGCGGTCTCGCCCGAGCGCGAGTGATGCATGGCTTCCGCGTCGAAGCAGGCTTCCAGCGACATGTGTTCGGCGTTGTTGATGTTCTTCTTGATATAGCCGAGCGTGATCGACGGCCCTTGCGCCAGCGACATCGCCAGTTCATGTGCGGCCGCCTCGACCTCGGCATCGGGAACGACTTTTGTCACCAGGCCGAGCGCGAGGGCTTCCTGCGCTGTCAGCACCGGCGACATCAGATAGAGCTCGCGGGCGCGGGCGCTGCCCAGCATTTGCGTGAGAAAATAGGTGCCGCCGTAATCGCCGGATAGCCCGACCTTGGCAAACGCCGTAGTGATCTTGACCGACGCCGAGGCGACGCGGAGATCGCAGGCCAGCGCGATCGACAGCCCGGCGCCGGCGGCGGCGCCATCGACCTGGGCCACCACCGGCTTCTGCATCTCGTGCAGGATGCGCGAGACCTCCATGCCGCGGCGCAGATTGGTCTTCTTGGCCTCGAACGGCAGCGGCGCCCGCCCCTCCGCCATCGACTTGACGTCGCCACCGACGCAGAAGGTGCCGCCGGCGCCCTTCAGCAGCACGGCGCGAACCTCGTGATCCTCCGCCGCGCGCCGCGCCGCCGCCACCAGCCCCAGCGTCATGTCGGGATTGAGCGCGTTGCGCCGGTCCGGCCGGTTCATGGTGATGGTGAGCAGGCCCTGGTCGAGATGCTGCAGGACGATTTCGTTGTTCATGGGGTGGTGCCTTTGTTGGTTGTTTTTCGTGGTCGTCGTCCCTGCGAACGCAGGGACCCATAATCCCGGTCATCAGTTGTTCTAAAGATGTCTGCATCCGTCCGGAACGATGGGCCGCGGCGTATGGGTCCCCGCGTTCGCGGGGACGACGAAGGAAAGCACTTATTTCTTCACCAGCGGGCAGCGCGACTGCTCCAGCGGCTGGAATGCATCGTTGCCGGAAACCGTGCCGACCAGCTTGTAGTAGTCCCAGCGCCCCTTGGATTCCGACGGCTTCTTGACCTCGAACAGGTACATGTCGTGCACCATGCGGCCGTCGTCGCGGATCTTGCCGTTTTTGGCGAACATGTCGTTGATCGGCGTCTCCTTCATCACCTTGATCACAGCCGCCGCATCGGTGGTGCCGGCGGCCTTCACCGCCTTCAGGTAATGCAGGACCGAGGAATACACGCCGGCCTGGGCCGTGGTCGGCGGCCGTTTCCTGCGTTCGGTGAAGCGCTTTGAAAACGCACGCGTCTCATCGTTGAGATCCCAGTAGAAGGCCTCGGACAGCAGCAGGTTTTGCGCGATTTCAAGGCCGATGCTGTCGATATCGGTGATGAAGACGAGCAGCGGCGAAGCCTTCTGCCCGCCCTTCATCAGGCCGAACTCGGCAGCCTGCTTGATCGCGTTGATGGTGTCGCCGCCGGCATTGGCGAGACCGATCACCTTGGCCTTCGACGCCTGCGCCTGTAGCAGGAAGGACGAGAAATCAGATGTATTGAGGGGATGGCGGACGCTGCCCAGCACCTTGCCGCCATTCTTCAGCACCACATTGGTGGTGTCCTTTTCCAGCGCCTGTCCGAAGGCATAGTCTGCGGTCAGGAAGAACCAGGTGTCGAGGCCGGACTTGACGGCCGCAAGCCCCGTCACATTGGCCTGCCCATACGTATCGTAGGTATAGTGCACGGTGTAGGGGCCGCACGCCTCATTGGTGAGCGCGACCGTGGCCGGTCCATTGAAAATGATGAGCTTGTTGCGCGCTTTTGCGATCTCACCCGCGGCAAGCGCAGTTGCGGAAGCCGCGACATCGAAGATCATTTCCACGCCCTGGTTGTCGAGCATGTCGCGCGCCAGGCTGGCCGAGACGTCGGCCTTGTTGAGATGGTCGGCGACGACGATCTCAACCTTGCGGCCCAGCACCTCGCCGCCAAAATCCTCCACCGCCATCTTCGCTGCAGCCTCGCTGCCCGCCCCGGTGATGTCGGCATAAAGGCCGGACATGTCGAGGATGCCGCCGAGTTTCAGCGGAGGTTTTGTCTGCGCAAGGGCGGCACTTGCCGACAATGCCAGCACCGATGCGAGAACGCCTGAAAATACCCGTCGCATAAAGGCCTCCCTGCGAAGGGCCGCATTCGCTGCGGCCTCACTTCTGTTGCCGCAATCATGCCGGAAGCGTCGCACAGCGGCAAGGTGCGCGGCGGCGCGGCAGTCATGCGGAGCTTTGCGGACACACGCATTTTCCGCAAAATGGAATGGGATGCACTCGCCGCTACGCCGTCATTGCGAGGAGCGAAGCGACGAAGCAATCTAACTTGCTGCGACAAAGCTGGATTGCTTCGCTGCGCTCGCAATGACGGTCTCAACAACTAGTCGCCCCGTTGCTACTCACCCCAACAACCCCTTCCCCGGCACATGGTTCAGCTCCAGCCGGATGCCATCGGGATCCTCGAACAGCAGCGAGTAATATCCCGGCGCCCATTGGTCCTCGCGCGGCGCGCGGATGATTTTTGCGCCGTCGAGCGTGCCCAGGAAGGCGTGCAGTTCGTCAACGTCGGCGCGTTCGCGAGCGCGGAAGCAGAGATGGTGCAGGCCGACGCGATTTTGCTCGAAGGCTGCGCCTTCATGCTCCGGCGATGGTGCGCGGATGCCGACGGCGGTACGGCCGCCGACACAGTAATAGGTCGTCTCGGTATCCATCACCGGCTTCAGCCCGAGAAACGGCAGCAGTTGGCGATAGAACGCGCGGGAACGTTCGAAATTCGATGCGGTGAGAAAAAAATGCGCGATGCCGTTGACTTCCATCGTCTCCCCCTTCGTCGACAAACCGATTTCGGCTAAAGTTAATCTGTCGATCGCGGCAAGCATACAGGAATGGATCCGATCCCAGGCAGCGTCATGCAACCGGTGACCGCCACGCGGGCGCATTGCGCCGGATGGGCCATGGCGTTGACTTGGCTGCTTTCAACCGTCACCCCGGCTCACGCGGCGGGCTGCGCATTCGAACCGCAGGGCGAGGGCCGCGTCACCGCCGTGATCGATGCGCGCACGTTTCGGCTAACGGACGGCCGCGAGATCAGGCTCGCCGGCATCGAGCCGGTCGCCGGCACGAAGGCCAGCCGGACAGCGGCGCTGGCTGCCATCATCGCCGGGCGCGAGGTGACGTTGTCAGGCGATGACGACAGCCCCGACCGCTATGGCCGGCAGCCCGCGTTCGTCCATCTCGCCGGCTCCGACGCGTCGGTGCAAAGCCTGCTGCTGGCGCAAGGCGAGGCGCTGGTATCGGCTGATGTCACCGACAAGGACTGCGCCGCGACCCTGTTGGCCGCCGAGGCGGAAGCGCGGCGGGCCAAACGGGGAACCTGGGCCGATCCGGCAGCCATAAAAAACGCGGAAAGTCCGGGCGATATTTTGGCCGGGATCGGGCGCTTTACTTTGGTCGAGGGCAAGGTTTTGTCGGTCAGGCAGGCCGGGGCAACGACTTACCTGAATTTCGGCCGGAACTGGACACGCGACTTTGCCGTGACTATTTCAAGGCGGGCGGCGGCGGCGCATGCGGCGGCCGGGATCGCCCTTAAGTCCCTGGAGAATAGGCGGATTCGGGTCCGTGGCTGGGTCGAGGCGCGGGGTGGCCCGCGAATCGAGGTGCTCCTTGTGGGGCAGATTGAAATGCTTGGTGGGAATTAGCCCGCCGGCCAGATACGAGTACTAACGTGACGGGGTGTGCGGGACGGCGCGACAAGGGGACAGGCCGCCGGCTTTGGGCGGCGGGTCCGCTGCTGTGCGCAATCCTGACGCTTTCCGCCTGCGGCGGTGTCGACCGCTTCACCACCGCCCCGCCTTCGGCGGGCGGTGCGGCCAAGCCGGCGCGAACGGTGGCGCAGACCCCTGCCGCCGAGCGCGAGCATGAACGCATTCTCTCCTCCTATGGCGGCGCCTATGACGATCCGCGGCTGGAAGCCCTGATCAGCAGGACGGTCGACCGCCTGGTGGCGGCGTCGGATCGTCCCGATCAGGCCTACAAGGTGACCATTCTCAATTCAGGCGCGGTCAATGCCTTCGCACTGCCGACCGGCCAACTCTACGTCACGCGCGGCTTGATCGCGCTCGCCAGCGACACCTCGGAACTGTCCTCGGTGCTGTCACACGAGATGGCGCATGTGCTGGCAAAACACGCCTCGATCCGCGAGGACCAGGCGCGGCAAGCCGCCGTCGTCACCCGCGTCGTCACCGACATGGGCAATGACCCCGATCTGACCGCGCTGGCGCTGGCCAAGACAAAACTGACGATGGCGAGCTTTTCGCGCGCCCAGGAGTTCGAGGCCGACGGCATCGGCGTCGGCATTTCCGCCCGCGCCAGGTTCGACCCCTATGGCGCCTCGCGCTTCCTGACCTCGATGGAGCGCAACGCAGCCCTCAAGGCCGGCAAGACCTCGCTCGATCCGCGCGCGCAGGATTTCCTGTCGTCGCATCCGGCGACGCCCGAGCGGGTGCAGAACGCGCAGAATTCGGCGCGGCAATTTTCCTCGCCGGAGGGCGGCGAACGCGACCGCGAAACCTATCTCGCCGCCATCGACAACATCGTCTATGGCGAAGACCCCAGCGAAGGTTTTGTGCGCGGCCGCCGCTTCCTGCACCCGAAGCTCGGCTTCAGTTTCGCCGCCCCGGAAACCTTCACGCTGGACAATACCGCACAGGCCGTGATCGGCGTGCGCGAGGGCGGCACCCAGGCAATGCGCTTCGACGTGGTGCGGGTGCCGTCGGAGCAGACGCTCGCCGACTATCTCAATTCCGGCTGGATGGAGAACGTCGAGAAGGGCTCGGCGGAGGAATTGACCATCAACGGCTTTCCGGCGGCATCCGCCACCGCGCGCGGCGATCAATGGCAGTTCAAGGTCTACGCGCTGCGCTTCGGCAGCGACGTCTACCGCTTCATCTTTGCCTCGAAACAGAAGACCACCGAGAGTGACCGCAATGCCCGCGAAACCGTCGGCTCATTCCGCCGCCTGACGCTGGAAGAAATCCAGGCCGCCCGGCCGCTGCGCATCAAGGTCATCACCGTGCAGCCCGGCGACACCGTGGAATCGCTGGCGCACCGCATGTCCGGCGTCGACCGTCCGGCCCAGCGCTTCCGGATTCTGAACGGGCTCGATGCCAACGCGCAGGTGAAGGCGCGGGACCGCGTGAAAATCGTGGTGGATTGACGCGCGAAGCGCGTCATCTCTGATGCGCAATTGCGCATCAGAGGGCGCGAAGCGAACCCGGGATCTCGATCCGCACGCTCGGTGTCGTCCCGGACAAGCGAGCATCGCGACCGCTGATCCGGGACCCATATGCCACCGATGTCCATTGTTGCAGAAGGTCTCTGTCTCCCCGCCGTAACGCAACTGCACGGCGTATGGGTCCCGGCTCGGCGTTCGCTTGCGCTCACTTGGCCGGGACGACGATGATAAGGGTTTGCTGAAATCCCTCACCGTCATTGCGAGCCAGCGAAGCAATCCATTCTTTCTTTGCTGTGCAAGATGGATTGCTTCGCGGAGCCTGTCATCGGGCGGCGCTTCGCGCCGACCCGTTGGCTCGCAATGACGAAGCAAAAAAGCCCGGTCTCTCGACCGGGCTTTTTCAATTCTGAACCGGAAGCGGCGTTATGCCGCCTCGTCCGCAACGGCGGCATCGTCGCCATCGGCGTCGGCATCCGCGTCACCGTCGGCGGCTTCGGTCTCGGCCTTGGCGCCGCGGCGCGGGCTCTTGGCGAGTTGGCCTTCGATTTCCTTGACCGCTTCGGTCTCGGTCGAATGCTGCACCACGGCGATTTCGCGCGACAGCCGGTCGAGCGCTGCTTCATACAGCTGGCGTTCGCTGTAGGACTGCTCGGGCTGCGAATCCGAACGATAGAGATCGCGCACCACTTCGGCGATCGCGACGATATCTCCGGAATTGATCTTGGCTTCGTATTCCTGGGCGCGGCGCGACCACATCGTGCGCTTGACACGGGCGCGGCCCTTGAGGGTTTCCAGCGCGCGCTTGACCAGCGCCGGCTCCGACAGCTTGCGCATGCCGACATTGGCGACCTTCGCCGTCGGCACCCGCAGCGTCATCTTGTCCTTCATGAAATTGATCACGAACAGCTCGAGCCTGGCGCCGGCGATCTCCTGCTCTTCGATGGCCAGGATCTGGCCAACGCCGTGCGCGGGATACACCACGAATTCATTGGTCTTGAAGCCCTGGCGCTGGGTCAGAACCTTCTTCGGCTCCTCGACCCGGGGGGCGGTAGCCACCGGCTTGGCGGCGGCGGCAACCGGCTTGGCGGCAGCCTTCAACACCACAGGCGCCTTGGCCGCAGTCTTCGGGGGAAGAACGACATTCTTGGGAGCGACCTTCGAAGCAGTGGCCTTCGAACCCGTCGCTTTCGCGGCAGTTTTTGCAGTCTTGTTTGGCATTGCGCTTCTTTTGTTTTTCGAGGATTTGGCAGCCGGGGCCTTTCGGGTCTCCTTGAGGGAAGTCCGGGCACGGCCTTTGGTTGCACTGCGGCTCACCGCAGCGGCTTTTTTCGTGGCCTTTGAAGCACTCTTTTTACGCGTTTTCTGTGACACAGCCTGCGCGCGGAAACTGCCACGCCCCTGTTGGATGTTTTTCACGGGAACCCGAGGGCCACAGGTACGCATGGCTGGATTCGGCTAGTATTATATCCAATATAGCACATTTTCCGGAAAAATCAATGGTTTACGCCCTGTCCGGGGGCTCCGGCAGGCGGTTTCGGCGATCTCACGCGGATTAGGGTTAAGCCGGGGGCCGAAACGGCCCGAATTCATCCCGGCCCAAACGCTTCAAATCAGTCGCCGCTGCCCGGCGCCGGAGAAAAATATTTCTCGAACTTGCCTTCCATGCCGTCGAAATCCTTGGCGTCGGCCGGCTGGTCCTTTTTCTGGGTGATGTTCGGCCACGTCTTGGCGTATTCGGTATTCACCTCCAGCCACTTCTCCAGGCCGGGCTCGGTGTCGGGCTTGATCGCATCGGCCGGGCATTCCGGTTCGCACACGCCGCAGTCGATGCATTCGTCCGGATGGATGACCAGCATGTTCTCACCCTCGTAGAAACAGTCTACCGGGCAGACTTCAACGCAATCGGTGTATTTGCATTTGATGCAGGCTTCAGTGACGACGTAAGTCATCCAAGGCTCCGAAAAGGTCAATTTTCAGTGGTTTGCGTAGCGCAGGAACACCGTAGCCGCAAGTCAAGCAACGGCATCTTTGGGAGGCGTTTTCAACCGCTCCAGCTAGCGCTTTAGATAGTCATTCCCGGCGGCCCTGCAAATCTTCGTAGAGTATGCGGGCGGCGGTGGCGTCGCCCCGGCGCTCGGCAAACGCGACCACCTTCAGGATGCGGACGGAGTTGTCGAGCCCGATGGTCAAGACGTCGCCAGGCTTGACGGCGTGGCCGGGCGCTTTCTCTCTGATACCATTGACGCGGACATGGCCGGCCTCGACCAGGGCCGCGGCGCTGCTGCGGGCCTTCACCACCCGCGCGTGCCACAACCATTTATCGAGACGCTGGCGCTCCAAGCAACACCATCAAGAGAAGGATCAGCTATCCTTGCGACCGGCCGCGAGTTGTTCCTTGAGCGCCGCCAGCTTTGCGAAGGGCGAATTGGGGTCGACCGGACGGTCGCGCTCGCGCGGCGCAGGCGCGGCACTGGTGGCCCATTGCCGGTGCGACGGGCCGCTGTCGCGACCGCCCTTGCCACCGAAACCACCCTTGTCGCGTCCGCCCTTGTCACGGCCACCCTTGTCGCGGTCGCCGCCGCCGAATTTGCCCGGCGGCTTGCCCTGCGATCTATCCTGCGGCTTGCCTTGAGGCCGGTCGTTGTCCCTGCCCTTGCCTTGAAAACGCTCGCGCGGCGGCCGGCCACCCCGGTCCTCGCGCGGCGGGCTTGCCGGCGCGCCATCGGCGGCCACGGCCGGCGTCGCGCCATCAGCCGGCGGTGCGTCGGTGCGGGGCTTGCGGAAATCAGGGGTGCGTCGTCCACGGCGATGCCGCTCGCCCTTGGCAGCGTCGCCCGCTTCACCCGGGACGGGGGCTGCGGCGTCCGCGCCTTGCGCGGGACGGTCGTGATGGCGCGGACGGTTGCGATCGTGACGCGGCCGGCGTTCTTCCGAGCGACCGCCGGGCCGCCAGACCTCGACCATTTCAGGTGCGGCGGCGACTTCGGGTGTGGTTGCCTCGGCAACACCGGTATCGTCAGATGCAGCAACCGCAGCGGCGGTTTCCGGCGCGGCTTCAGCGGCGGCCTGCTCTTGCGGTTCTTGCGGCGTTTCCGTAGCCGGAGCCTCGATCGAAGGCGCCGGCTCCGGCGTAACCTCGGCAGCAACGGCTTCGACTGGAGCGGCTTCGGCAGGCGCAGCTTCAACGACAGGCTCGGGTTCGACCGCAACCGGTTCGTCGGCGGGCGCCGGCGGCGAAAATGCGATGTCGGGCAGCAATGCCGCCGAAGGCGCGGCGGCGACGTCCTCGGAATTCGGCGGCGCATCGCTGGTGGTGGCGGCAACAGCATCGCCTTCGGATGCTTCCGCGATATCGGCCGCGGTTTCCAGATTGCCTTCGGCAGCGAGTTCCGATGCGGTTTCCGCCACGGCGGGCGCTTCAACCACCTCCGGCTTCGGCGGCAGCGGCGCCTTCTTCTCCATGCGGTAGCCGAGTGCGCGCAGGATCGAGGCGAAATCCTCGCCGGCGGAACCGGTCAGCGAGGTCATCGCCTGCGTCACCACGAAACCGCGGCCGTCGAACGCGCCGGCCGGTTTGGTGCCGGGCGAGGTTTCGCGCCAGGACAGCGCGGGACGAATGAGATCGGCGAGTCGTTCGAGAATATCGACCCGCACCGCGCGCTCGCCGCATTGCCGGTAGCCCAGCACGCGATAGGCGTCGCGGTCGAGCGACTTGTCGACCGGGAACGAGGTGCGGCCCGATCCCGCGAGATGCTGCGCCCCCGACAAGGCCGACATGTCGACATTGCTTTGCTTCTCGGCCCACAGCAGCGAGGCCAGCGCGCGCGCCGCGGGCTTCAGCAGCGCCGGGATGTAGATGTGATAGGCGCCGAAGCGCACGCCGTATTTGCGCAGCGTCGCGCGCGACGGCTGGTCGAGATCCTTCATCTCGGCGGAGATCTTCTGCCGCTCCAGCACGCCGAGCGCCTCGATCAGCTGGAACGCGATGCCGCGCGCGATGCCGGTGATGTCCTCGGCCTTGTGCAGGTCGAACAGCGGTCCCAGCAGCTTTTCGACATGCGTCTTCAGCCACAGATCGAGCCTGGTCTGCACCGCCTCGCGCGCCGCGCCGGCCAGCCGGTCGTCGGAAATGATGCGCAGGCGCGGATGCAACGCGTCGTCGGCCGCGACCAGCCGCGCCACCGCGTCGCCGGTCCAGCGGATGGTGCCGTCCGACGTCAGCACGAATTGCTCGTCGGGCGCGGCCGCCAGTTTCTCGGCGCGCGCGTCGATCTCGCCGGCCAGCGCTTTCAGCGCAGTGGCCTGCAAAGCCTTGGCGTCGGAGCCGGCTTCCGCGGCGTCGGGCGCGAAGGTAAATCCGTCGAGCCGGCCGATCACATGGCCTTCTACGATCACTTCGCCGGTCTTGCCGATTTCAGTATTCAAAACGCTGTTCTCCCGCAGGCGGCGCATCAATACACTGGTACGACGATCAACGAAACGCTCCGTGAGCCGTTCATGCAGGGCATCTGACAGTTTATTTTCAACTTCGCGGGCGATTCCCTGCCAATGTTCGGGATCGGCCAGCCAATCGGGACGATTTGCCACAAAGGTCCAGGTCCGGATTTGCGCGATCCGGCCCGATAATGTGTCGATATCGCCTGTAATGCGGTCGGCCTGCTCGACCTGGGCGGCAAACCAGGCATCCGGGATCCGGCCCTTCTTCATCAGGAAACCGAACAAAGTGGTCACCAGTTCCGCATGCGCGGCGGGCGCGATCTTGCGGTAGTCCGGAATCTGGCAGGCGTCCCACAGCCGCTCGACGGCGGCGGCGCCCTGCGCCATGTCGCGCACATCGGCGTCGCGCGCGGCGTGATCGAGCACGCGCAAATCTTCGGCGATCGGCGCCCGCGTCAGCGCGTCATGGCTCGGCGACAGCGCCAGCGACACCTGCAATGCCCCCAGCGAAGAGAAATCCAGCTTCGAATTGCGCCATTGCAGCACCTTTACGCTATCGAAGGTGTGATTCTGCAGCGCATTGACCAGTTCCGGCTCGAACGGCGCGCAGCGGCCAGTCGTCCCAAACGTGCCGTCGCGGGTGGCGCGCCCGGCGCGGCCGGCGATCTGCGCGAATTCCGACGGATTGAGCCTGCGGAACTGGTAGCCGTCATATTTGCGGTCGGAGGCGAAGGCGACGTGATCGACGTCGAGATTGAGCCCCATGCCGACGGCGTCGGTCGCGACGAGATAATCGACGTCGCCGGACTGGAACATCGCCACCTGGGCGTTGCGGGTGCGGGGCGAGAGCGAGCCCAGCACCACGGCCGCGCCGCCATGCTGGCGCTTGATCAACTCGGCGATCGCATAGACTTCATCGGCCGAGAACGCGACGATCGCGGTGCGCCGCGGCTGCCGGGTCAATTTGCGGTCGCCGGAGAATTCCAGTTGCGACAGCCGTGGCCGGGTGACGATGGAGGCGCCGGGCAGCAGCCGCTCGATGATCGGGCGCATGGTGGCGGCGCCGAGCAGCAGCGTCTCGTCGCGGCCGCGCCGGTTCAGGATGCGGTCGGTGAAGACATGGCCGCGTTCCAGATCGGCCGCGATCTGGATTTCGTCGACCGCGAGGAACGAGACGTCGAGATCCCGCGGCATCGCCTCCACGGTGGAGACCCAGTAGCGTGCCTTCGGCGGCTTGATCTTTTCCTCGCCGGTGATCAGCGCCACCAGCTCGACGCCGACCTTGCCGACGATCTTGTTGTAGACCTCGCGCGCCAGGAGGCGCAGCGGCAGGCCAATGATCCCGGAGGAATGCGCCACCATCCGCTCGATCGCGAGGTGAGTCTTGCCGGTGTTGGTCGGCCCGAGCACCGCGGTGACGCCGGCGCCGGGAGCGCGGTCATGCGCCGAGGAGGACGAGAATGTCGAAAAGGCCATGTTTTATTGAGTTTCTGCGTCGCCGAAGGTTTGTGAATTGTTTCATTATGCGACGCCTTGCAGTCGCTACTTAAGTTCTGGAACGAGTCCGGAACGAATCGCGCCCGAATCGCTGACTCACTCCGGATGTCGTTACGTTCACCGCAACATGTCGGCACAACGCCTCGTCGTGGCACTAGATCGGGTTTGGCGCGGGGCGAGAAGCGAGCGAATGGCGGTCGAATCCTTAAGGCGAATGAGAACACGGAGTCGAATCAGAAGCGGGCAAGAGTCAAGCGATGAGTCGGCGCTCTTTCTTCTTCCCCTCTCCCCTTGTGGGAGAGGGTGGATCGAATGCGCTCGCGCATTCGAGACGGGTGAGGAGTTTGCCTCCGCGGATAGAGACCCCTCATCCGGCGCTTCGCGCCACCTTCTCCCACAAGGGGAGAAGGGAAGAAGGAAGTTACTGCGTCTTCGCGACCCGCGGCGGCGTCGCCGTGGTGATGAACTGGGTGGCCTCCAGCATGGCGGGGCCGAGCGGGGTCGGGATCTTCATCCAGAACGGCACCAGGATGCGGGTTCCCGCAACCGGCGCGAACGCGATCTCGATATTGCGCTGGGCGGCGAGGTATTTGATGACCGGGCGGTCCGGGATGTAGCCGGCGACCGGCGTGAAATACACCGCGCAGACCACCACCGGGCCCTGATAGCCCTTCTCGGCTTTGACGGTTTCCATGCGCTTGAAGTCGAGCTTGAGGTCGTAGCGCATGCGGCCGTCGAAGACCCCGGCGCTGACGCGGCAGGCTTCCGGCGTCAGCGGATCGGCCGTTCCCGGCACCCGCAGCATCGATCCCGTCATCGGGTCATAGACGCCGCGGCGATGCGCATCGGTGACCGGCAGGCGGTCGGGATCGACGGGCGGTTCCGGCTCGATCGCGTATTCCTTGATATAGCCCGAGGTCAGGACCATGCGGATGGCTTCGGTCTTCTTCGCGGTCGTGGTCGAAGCCTGGTAATTGGTCGCGACCAGCGCGCCGGCCACCACCCTGCCCTGGGCCGCGGCGGTGCCGGAGCCGCCGGAGAAGGCCTTCAACAGCCCCGAGGTGCCGCCGGAAGAGGAGGCGGAGAACGAATCGTCCAAAATTTCGATGTTCCAGGCGCCCTTGCCGACGGCAATCCCCGACAGCGTCGCCTCATAGCGGGCATCCAGCCGCCCTTGCGCGAAGCCGGAGGTCGGCGCGCCCGACAGCACCAGGGCGCACAGCCCGCCCAGCGCCCACAGCGGAAATCCGGCCGGCCGGGGCAACATCATGCGGATGGTGGTCACTGAACGGCGATCCTCAAAACAGCGCACAAAATCGGAGCTCATGTATCATTTAGGCGGAAATATCCGGCAAACAATGCATCCGCGCCCGGAAGCCCTGATGTCGGCGGCGAATACGCCGTTTATATGATGGCGCAACCGCCCGAAGCCCTGTTGGAACAGGCCCTTCCGCCCGGTTTGGGCGATCTTTCGCCTCGCCAAAACCTTGACGCCCCGCCGCTCTCCCCCTATACGTCCGCGGTTCCTGAAATGGACGTGAATTTGAACCCCCGCGCCGCGCCCTCAAAAGGGCTGACGGATGGGTCGGGGATGGAAGAGGATTTTGCAAGATGTCCCGGCGCTGCGAACTGACGGCCAAGGGCCCCATGGTGGGCCACAAGGTGAGCCACTCCAACATCAAGACCAAGCGCCGGTTCCTGCCGAACCTGTGCAACGTCACCTTCATCTCGGACGCGCTCGGCCGCAACGTGCGCCTGCGCGTCTCGACCAACGCCATCAAGTCGGTCGACCACCGCGGCGGCTTCGACGCCTTCCTGATCAAGGCCAAGGGCCCCGAGCTGTCGCAAAAGGCGCTGCTGCTGAAGAAGGCGATCGAGAAGAAGATCGCGGAAGGCGCGCCGGTAGCCGCGGCGAGCTGAGCGGACATAAGGCGAGAGCCTGATTGGCGGTTGAGAGTTTTGAATGGCCGGGTCGCAAGACCCGGCCATTTTCGTTTGGGGGCGTGTGCGGGGATGAAAGGCCCGCCGCCATGGCGAGCCACAGGGCCGCACGGCAGGGCCCAAAACAAAAAGTGCGAAAACAACCCCATGCACAGTAAGCAAGCACTTGGAATCGCAGCACTTCTTCTGCGCTGAATCAGCTTCGATCCAGTGACATTTGCTTGGCCAACCTGTTCGCTTGCGACACGTTCACCCCCCTACCCCGGCCGCATCAGCACCGCCTTCTGCCGCTCAAACACCTGCCGTCCGTTCTTGAAGCCCATCAGCACGTCGGGCAGTTCGGCGATGGCACCGGCCCCGCTCGCGGTGTCGAGCACGATGAGGTCGGCGGGGTTGCCCGGCGCGATGCCGTAGTCCTTCAGATTCATCAGGCGGGCGGGCAGCTTCGTCACCAGGTCGAGGCAGGCGTCGAATTCGCCGACGCTGGCCTGCGCGACGTTGGCGTAGAAGTTCGCCATCCGCAGCAGGGAGGCGTCGCCGAACGGGGTGAAGGGATTTTGCACATTGTTGGTCGCGACCGAACACACGACGCCTTTCTCGACGAGCTTGTGCGCCAGGGTCAGGCCGCGCGGCACCAGATGGGTGGCGTCGCGGCCCATCAGATAGAGGTCGGTGGCGGGCAGCACCGTGACGGCGACGCCGGCGCGCGCCAGTTTTGCGGCGGCGGCGTCGAATTCGGCCGGCGGCAGCGCCGACAGTTTTGTCGCGTGGCCGATGGCGACGCGGCCCTGCCAGTTGCGGCGCTCGGCCTGCCGGCAGACCTCGTCGAGATGCCACCACGACGGGTCGAGGTCGAAGTCGAGATGCAGGTCGACATCGACGTCGAAGGCCTGCGCGAGGTCGAACAGTTTTTCCAGATGCGCCATAGGATCGCTGTCCATGTACGGACAGCCGCCGATCACCTCACCGCCATCGCGCAGTGCCGCGACCAAAAGCTCCTCGGCGCCGGGATCGTTGGTCAGGCCTTCCTGCGGAAACACGCAAACGCTGAGATCGATGGCCCAGGCGTAGTCGCGCTTCAGCGTCTTGATCGCCTCGAAGCCGCGGAGACCGATGCGCGGGTCGATCTCGACATGGGTGCGCATCCGCGTGGTGCCGGCCAGGATCGCGCGCTCCAGCACGCGGGCGCCGCGCGCATAGACATCCTCGACGGTGAAATCGCGCTTCATGGCGGCGACCGCCTTGATGGCCTCGCCGACGCTGTCGTGGTGATGGCCGCAGCGGCCGAGCAGGCAGGCCTTGTCGAGGTGAATGTGGGTGTCGACGAAGCCGGAAAGCACGAGTTTGCCATCGAGGTGGATTTCACGGGCTTCCGATTCCAGCCGCGGCGCGATCGCGGCGATCCGGCCGTCGGAGACGCCGATATCAACAGGCGTGGCGAAGGCCGGCGTCACCGCGCGACGGAAGATCAGGTCAAAGGCGGTTTTCGGGGTCATCGGGCGGACAGACTAGCGAAGGCGCGGAACAAGGGCAGCTCCAGATTGTGTGCAGGTTGAGCACAGATTGTTCAAATTATGTGCATGCAATTTGAGTGCCGGATTGTAGTATTTCGTAAGATGAAGGGGATTTGCGATGTCCGTTGCCGCCAAAGCCGAACCGAAGTTGAGCGATACCGAAATCGTCGAGGCGTATCTGACGGCATCGATGATCCCCGATCCCGACGCCGCGGCGGCCTATATGAAGCCGGGCACCATCATCACCTTTACGGGCGGGCGCGAATTCGACCATCCGCGCGGGCCGACCGGTTTCAACGCGGCGCGCTATCGCTGGGTGAAGAAGAAGATGGACCGTTTTGACGTTTGCCCCGGCGAGGACGAGACCGTGGTGTATTCGGTCGGCACGCTGTACGGCGAATGGATCGACGGCACCCGGTTCGAGGGCAACCGCTATGTCGACCGCTTCGTGGTGCGGGATGGGTTCATCGTCAAGATGGACGTGTGGAACGACAGCGCGGAGCGGATATTGATCAATCGCGGGATTGTGGCGTAGCTCTTTCAACGTCATTGCGAGCGCAGCGAAGCAATCCAGCTTTCTTGCTTGTTGCACGATGGATTGCTTCGTCGCAAGAGCTCCTCGCAATGACGGTTCAAGCCTAACGAGCGCGGACAGCCTTCGCCAGCTTCACCACCCGTTCGCCGCTATCCTCCTCCGCATACGGCGCCAGAATATCCAGCAAATCGCGGCCGCGCTGTGGCGCGGGGGCTACCAGGGCGCGGGTGGCGACCGAATCGAGATGGCTGTGCATCAGCCCCATTACCTTGGCTTCGTCGCCCTTCACCAAAGCGGCGATGATGGCGCGGTGCTCGGTGACGCCGCATTCACTCGAATGCGGCCGGCTGTAGAGCGACAGCGTCAGGCAGCAGCGATAGGCGACCTCGCTGACATAGCGCACCAGGATCGGGCTGTTGGTCATGCTGGCGAGCAGGATGTGGAATTCGGTGGCGAGGCGAATGGAAACCGCATCGGCGCCGCCGCACGCAGCGTCCTCGGCGTCGACATGGGCGTTGAGGGCTGTGACCTGCGCCTTCGTCAGTTTGCCGGCAAGCTGACGCACCACGAGGCGCTCGAGTTCGATCCGGATATCGAAAGCGTCGCGCGCTTCCTGCCAGCTCGGCGTCGCCACCACGGCGATGCGATTGCGGCGCAGTTCGACCAGGCCTTCGGCGGCGAGTTGGCCCAGCGCATGCCGCGCGATGGTGCGGCTGACGCCGAAGCGTTCGCCGAGCGAATCCTCCGGCAGCTTGGCACCGGGCTCCAGCGCCTGCTCGATGATGGCGCGGCGCAGCGCGCGACAGATGACGCCGACCTTGTCGGTGGATTCGGCTGACTTGGCAGTGGCGCGCGGCGCCATGGGCTGATCCCTGAAGACGTGTGTCTTTATCCTATGTGCAGTTCCTTATCATATTCGCCGATGACCTGAACGCCTCAATTGCATGCACTTTGATGCCCGGATTGCCTAATTTGAATCCGCTTCCAGGCCCCGCTTCTGCCAAATCTTCGTGCGAAACGGCCTGAAACTGCTGGCATCCCGCTTGCATGCACTTCACTTCATGATGCGCATGCAGCCAGATCAGGCCTTCGCCGCCAGCCCCGTTTCGCCCGATTCCGGCGGCCCGATCGCGATCGAACTGTCCGACGTCTCGGTCACCTTCGGCCGCGGCGAGCGCGCCGTTCCAGCGCTGGCGCCCACTACGCTGAAGATCGGCGACGGCGAATTCGTCGCGCTGGTCGGACCCTCCGGCTGCGGCAAGTCCACCATCCTGCGGCTGGTGGCGGGGCTGGTGCAGCCGTCGACCGGCGTCGTGATTCTCGGCGGCCGCGAGGTCGCGGCCAAGGCCCTGCGGATCGGCATGGCGTTCCAGAATCCGACCATGCTGCCGTGGCTGACGATCGACCAGAACATCATGCTGCCGCTCAAGATCGTCGAGCCGTACCGGTCGCAATTCGCCAAACTCAAGCGCACGACCTTCCGCGACAAGGCCAATGCGCTGCTCGAAGAGGTGGGCCTGAAAGGCTTTGGCAGCCGCTTTCCGTGGCAACTGTCCGGCGGCATGCTGCAGCGGGCCAATCTCTGCCGTGCTCTGATCCACGAGCCGCGCATGCTGCTGCTCGACGAGCCCTTCGGCGCGCTCGACCAGTTCACCCGTGAAGAACTGTGGTCGATCCTGCAGGAGCTCTGGATCCTGCACCGGCCGACCGTGCTGCTGGTCACCCACGATCTGCGCGAGGCCGGCTTTCTCGCCAGCCGCATCTGCGTGATGAGCGCGCGGCCGGGCCGCATCCTCGACGACCGCGCCGTGACGTTCGCGCGCCCGCGCACCGTGGCGATGACCTTCGAGCCTGACTTCGTCGCGCTGAACCAGCGGCTGCGCGAATTCATCGTCGGCGAGCACGGCGCGGCAAAGCCGGATGGAGCCGACCATGCCTGATCTCGATTACCGCCAGAAAGCCTGGTCGATCGGGTTGATCGTGATGTTCTTCGCCGGCTGGGAATTGTTTTGTCTCATCACCGGAATGTCCGACCTGGTGCTGCCGCGCCCGTCGCAGATCATCGTCACGCTGGTGCAAAAATTTCCGCTGCTGTGGCCGCACATCCTGCAGACGCTGGCCACCACCATGATCGGTTTTGTCTTGGGCGTCGTGCTCGGCGTGGTGCTCGGCGCCATCATCGGGGTTTCCAAGACCGCGTATGACACCGCCTATCCGCTGCTGGTCGGCTTCTCCTCGATTCCAAAAGTCGCGCTGGTGCCGATCTTCGTGCTGTGGTTCGGCTCCGGCTCGGTTCCGGCGGTGCTGACCGCGCTGTCGATCTGCTTCTTCCCGATCGTCGTCAACATCGCCACGGGCCTCGCCACCACCGAACCCGAACTGGAAGACGTGCTGAAGGCGCTCGGCGCGACAAAATTCGACATCCTCTGGAATGTCGGCCTGCCCCGCACCATGCCGTTCTTCTTTGCCTCGCTGAAGGTCGCGATCTCCTACGCCTTCGTCGGCGCGGTCTTGTCGGAGACCGTCGCCTCCAACCGCGGCATCGGCAACGTGATGATGACCGCGTCGTCGAATTTCAACGTGCCGCTGGTGTTCGCCGGCCTGTTCGTGCTCGCCGCACTTGGTGTCGCGCTCTACGCCATCTTCGCCGTCATCGAGGGCCGGGTCACCGGCTGGGCCACCCGCAAGAACGACCTGATCACCACCTAATCGCTCACTTGAGGAGATCGACATGCTGAAGAAAACAAGCGCCGCGCTGCTTGGAATGCTCTTGTTCGCGGGCACAGCCGCGGCGCAGGAGACCACGATAAAATTCACGCTGGGCTGGAAAACCCAGGGCAGCGATGCCGCGTTCTTCTATGCCAAGGACAACGGCTTCTTCAAGGAAGAGGGCCTCAACGTCGTGATCGACCAGGGCGAAGGCTCGGGCGCCACGGTGACGCGCGTGATGTCCGGCGCCTATGACGCGGGCTTTGGCGACATCAACGCCATCATCCAGAACGCCTCGACGAGGCCGGCGGATGCGCCCGTGATGGTCTACATGATCTGGAACCAGCCGCCATTCGCGATCGTCTCCAAGAAGACCAGCGGCATCAAGACCATCAAGGATTTCGAAACCCACACGCTGGGCGGCGCGCAGGGCACGCCGACCACGCGGCTCTTGCCGGTGTTCGCCCGCAAGAACGGACTGGAAGGCGACAAGATAAAGATCTCCAATATGGCGCCGAACCTGCAGGAGCCGATGCTGATCAAGGGCGATATCGACGGCGCGCTGGTGTTCAACATCACCAGCTATTTCAACCTGGTGCTGAACCGGCAGGATCCCGACAAGGACTACAACTGGTTCATGTTCGGCGATTACGGCCTCGATCTCTATTCCAACGGCATGATGGTGTCGAAGAAGCTGCTGGCCTCGAATCCGAAGGCGGTGGCGGGCCTGGTCCGCGCCGTCAACAAGGCCGTAATCGCGGTGGCCAAGGATCAAAAGGCCGGCATGAAGGCGACGGTGAACTACGACAACCTCATCAACGAGGAAGTCGAAAAGCGCCGCCTGCAGTTTTCCTACGACAAACTGATCGTCTCGCCCGAGATGAAGGAGATCGGCGTCGGCGACGTCAAGGACGACCGCATGGCCCGCGCCATCGGCATAGTGGTCGAAGGCTACCAGCTCGCCCGCTCGCCGACGCCGGCGGAAGTGTTTTCGCGGGAATTCCTGCCGCCGCGCAAGGAGCGGGAGCTGGTGTATACCGCGAACTGATCTTCTTCTCCCCTCCTCCCGCGTAGCGGCGGGGAGGGGTCGGGGGTGGGGGGTCTATCAGCGCATACAACTGCCAGCGAATTTGCTGAGGCACCCCCCACCCCCGACCCCTCCCCGCCACGCGCAAGGGCGCGTGGGAGGATGGGAGTGAAGCGCTGATGCGTCTCGTGCAACAACAGGCACTGCAGTGATGGCCACCGAAGTAACAGCAACCAGTCTGTTCGCCGGCCCTGTCCGCGGCACCCTGCAAAACGTCGTGCTCCGCCACGACGCCGGCCTCATCACATCAATCACGCCAAGCGCAGCACCGCCACAAGCGCAGCGCAGCTTCATCATCCCCGCCTTCGTCAATGCCCACGACCACGCCCGCCCGACCGCGTCCTCGTTCGGCGCCGTCGACATGCCCTTGGAAAGCTGGATTCTCCGCTCCGCCATGGGCAGCCCGCCCGACCCCTACCTCGCCGCCGCCTCCGCGATGGCGCGCTCGGCCCGCGCGGGCTGCGGCGCGATGATGATCCATTACACAAGGCCGAGCGGCAAACTGCCGATGGTCGAAGAGACAAAAGAGATCGCCCGCGCCGCCAACGATGTCGGCATCCGCATCGCCTTCGCGCTCGCCGTGCGCGACCAGAACCCGGTTGTCTACGGCGACAGCGAGCCGGTGCTCTCCGCCCTCTCCGCCGAGGACCGCAGCACCGTCGAGCAACTGTTCGTCCGCCCCGCGATGCCGCCGCGCGACTATATCGCGTTGACCGAGACCATTGCGTCGGAAATATCAGGCCCAAGACTCGACGTGCAGTTCGGCCCCGCCGGCGTACAATGGTGCTCGCGGGCGCTGCTGGAAGCCATCGCCGAAAGCTCCGCGCGTACCGATCGCCGCGTGCACATGCATCTCTTGGAGACCATCTATCAGCGCGCCTATGCCGACCGGCATTTCCCCGATGGCGTCGTCCGCTATCTCCGCGATATCGGCCTGCTGTCACCCCGGCTGACGCTGGCCCATGGCATCCACGCCCGGCCGGACGAGCTGGAGATGATCGCCGCGTCAGGCGCGCGCCTCGTCACCAATTTCTCGTCCAACCTGCAACTGCATTCCGGCCTCGCGCCGATCGCCGCCGCGCACCGATGCGGCTGCGCCATCGCGGTCGGCGTCGACGGCCTCGCGCTCGACGAGGACGACGACGTGATCCGCGAGATGCGCCTGGTGCAGCTCGCCCATGGCGGCCTCGGCTTCAATCGCACCTGGACCCGCCCCGAATTCCTTTCGCTGGCCATCCGCAACGGCCGCGCCGCCACCGGCGCCCCCGGCCCCGGCGAACTCACGCCCGGCGCCGCCGCCGATTTCGTCACCCTCGACCTCGACCGCCTCGACCGCGACGCCATCATGGACGTCGACCCGCTGCAGCTGTTGTTCGCGCGCGGCAACGCCGCGCTGGTGCGCGATGTCGTGGTCGACGGGCGCACCATCGTGCGGGAGGGCAAGGTGGTCGGCGTCGATCTGGATGCGATCGAGCGCGAGTTGAGGGGGATGTATCGGGAGGGGGTCAGGCAGTTCGGCGGGCTGCAGCGGGCGTGGGAGCCGCTGGCGGGGACGTTGAGCGGATGGTTTGAGGGGCAGGTGGGGTGTGGGTGAGGCGTAGCGCGTGCGTCACGACAAGCTTCGTGCCACGAACTCGCTCTTACCATCAAACTCCTAGATCCCCCTCGCAATCCCCCACTTCCCTCGCTAAACTTCCGGCTGCAGGCGGGGGAAATCACATCCATGACCGACACGACCGAACCCAAACCCGAAAAGCGCCACATCGTCATCTGCTGCGACGGCACCGGCAACGAAATCAGCGAAAACATTTCCAACGTCCTCAAGCTGTACCGGACGCTGCGCAAGACCGAGAAGACGCATCCGAACCAGCTGGTGTTCTACGATCCCGGCGTCGGCACGCTGGAGCGGCCGGATCCGTTCAAGAAATTGCGGCAGGACATCCAGCTGGTGATCGGGCTGGCGTTCGGATACGGGCTCGACGACAACGTGCTCGGCGCCTACCAGTTCATCGTCGAGAACCACCGCGAAGGCGACGACATCTATTTGTTCGGCTTTTCCCGCGGCGCCTACACGGTGCGGGTGCTGGCGGCGCTGATCCACAAGATCGGGCTGATCTCGCGGCCGCAGAACAATCTCGCAGGAAGCGGCCTCACCGCCTACAAGCAGTTTTCCACCGCTCACGTCGCCCCCGACCAGAAGGAAGACCCGGCGGCGCAGTACGCGCGCATCCTCAGCGTGAAATGGCCTACGATCAAATTCGTCGGGGTCTGGGACACCGTCGCCAGCGTGATCGTGCCGCGCTGGGACCGCATCAATCCCTTAAAACTGCAGTTCAGCCCGTGGAGCATGGAGCAACTGGCCTTCGTGCGGGAAAATCCCTCGATCGAGATTTTTCGGCAGGCGATCTCGATCGACGAGCGACGGCGCATGTTCCGGCCGCAGCCCTGGGACGCGGGCAAATTCCGGCCGCACCGCTACGCCCCTGAGTCCAGCTGGACGGACCAGGACAGCGTGCAGGTCTGGTTCGCCGGCGTGCATTCCGATATCGGCGGCGGTTATCCGGAAAAGCAATCGGCGCTGTCGAAATATCCGCTGCTGTGGATGATCGAGGAAGCGGTCAAGCACGGCCTCAAGGTCGACCGCCGCACCGTCAACCAGCTCGGCTGGGGCCGCAAGCGCAAGGGCAGCCCGTTCGACTATGTCGCGCCGGACTTCCTGCCCTATCCCGACAATCCCGAGTCCGCCGCATGGCAGCCGCACGATTCGATGAACGCCGGCTGGCGCGTGCTCGAGGTGATCCCGAAGAAGGACAAATACAAGGAATGGCCGGAGCGGAAATCGATGTTCGGCTATTACATTCCGTGTTGCGAGCCGCGGCTGATTCCCGAGGGCGCCCTGATCCACCAGTCCGCGCTCGACAAGATCGCGCAGGACAAGACGTACCGGCCGGTGAACATGCCGGCGACGTACACCGCGGTGCCGCTGGAGACCCCGCCCGCTCCCGGGCTGGCTGATGATGCGAAGCAGGACGACGGGGCGTGAGGGGTGACGCGTAAGCCCGGCACACCCACAGCCGTCGTCCCGGCCCCCGAGCCGGGACCCATAGCCACCGGCGGATATTGTTTCGCGAGGCGTCGGCCTTCGTGCCGCATCGTGAGGCCGCGGCGTATGGGCCCCGGCTCGGGGGCCGGGGCGACGGAGTCTTGCGGTCGCGCGCACCGCGCCAAATTGTCGAGCCCTTTCAACAAATCCACCCCGACGGGCAAATCACTTCCGATTACCAGAAACCGTGTCAAGCCCCCTCGACAAAAATATTTCTGTTTTCCAGAAATGAAAACCGCGCTATATATCCCCGCATCCCGTCCCATCGAGAGGGGCGTTGCGCAACGTACCAGCGCGGGGCGGGGAAGCGGTGGACGCGGATGGCGCTTCTGACGAGAACGCCTGATGCGGGTGGCGAAATCGTGTGGTCCCGACACCCCAATGGCAGGTGTCAAGTTCGCGCCAGGCTGCGCGGGCGACGGTGGCAAAAGTGCAGGGCTCACCGAGGAGAGCGCGTATAAGCCTTAAACCACTGCGCAGGGAAAGCCGGATGCTTCCGCTTCACCTGTATGCTCGTGTGCCGCCTGCTTCTTCCACTATCGCACACGAGACCGCGGATGCAGCGCGCACCCGGCTTTCCCTGCGCCCTCGCGTTATCGAGGGCGAGGCAATACACGCAAACCTCGGACGCATCGCGCCGCGAGATGGCGGAGGTGTGGTTTGGCTGACGCTTACCCTCTTGCGTCGTCCCTGCGAACGCAGGGACCCATAATCCCGGTCATCTGAGGCCACGGCGTAATGGTTCAACAGGCCCGTTAACACCATGCACAAACATCAATTGCACGGCGTATGGGTCCCTGCGTTCGCAGGGACGACAGCAAAAAGAAACCTACCTTGTCCCGAAACTGGTGGCGCCGAACAACGCCTTTTGCGTCGAGGGCTGCGAGCGCCAGTATTGCGGCGGCGCGGATACCTCGCCGCCGAGTTCGGCGGCGGCGTGCCAGCCCCAGCGCGGGTCGTAGAGAAAGCCGCGCGCCAGCGCCACCATGTCGGCCTTGCCGGAGGCCACGATCTCCTCGGCCTGCTTCGCTTCCGTGATCAGGCCGACCGCGATGGTGGTGACGCCGGTGGCTTCCTTCACCGCCTGCGCCAGCGGCACCTGGTAGCCGGGCCCGAGCGGAATCTTCTGCAAGGGCGACACGCCGCCGGAGGACACATCGATCCAGTCGACGCCGCGCTTCTTCAGCTCATGCGCGAATTCGATGGTCTGCGGAAGATCCCAGCCGCCCTCGATCCAGTCGGTGGCCGAAACCCGCAAACCGACCGGCTTGTCGTGCGGAAACGCCGCGCGCACCGCGTCGAATACTTCGAGCGGAAACCGCATGCGGTTCTGCAAGGACCCGCCATACTGGTCGGTGCGCTTGTTGGATATCGGCGAGAGAAACTGATGCAACAGGTAGCCGTGGGCGCAATGCACCTCGATGCCGTCGATGCCGAGCCGCGCGGTGCGCTGCGCCGCCGCCACGAAGGCGTCGCGGATGCGTTTCAGGCCGGAATCGTCGAGTGCGCGCGGCGCCGCTTCGCTTTCCTTGTGCGGCACATCGGAGGGACCCTCGGTCTGCCAGCCGCCTTCGGAGATCGGGATCAATTGCCCGCCGTCCCACGGCTTGTGGCTGGAGGCCTTGCGGCCGGCATGGGCGAGCTGCATCACCACCGCGGCCTTCGAATGCTTGCGCACCGATGCCAGGATCGGCTTCAGCGCGGCCTCGGTGGCGTCGTTCCACAAGCCCAGACAGCCCGGCGTGATGCGCCCGATCGCCTCCACCGCGGTGGCCTCGATGCAGAACACCGCCGCACCCGACAGCGCCAGCGAGTTGATATGCGTGAAGTGCCAGTCATTGGCCTCGCCGTTCTCGGCGGAATACTGGCACATCGGCGCCACCATGATGCGATTGGAAAGCGTCAGGCCGCGCAGCGTGATCGGGGAAAACAGGGCGCTCATGGGGGGATTTCCGGATGGGAGAAAAATGCCGTTGGCATACTCTAGGGGCAGCGGCGACGATGCCCAACTGCCGGCGATGCAACCCTTACCCTCGCTGGTGGGGGAGGGTAACAAGGATCGCTCTGTCGCCCGCCTTGACTTCGGCGCCTTCTCCCCCGAAACAGCCATCTCCCGCCCGCGACCCCTCCGCGTTTGATGCGAAACGGGACCCCGATTTGCGTCGGACTGCACGCTAAACGATTGAATTTGCGTGCTTTCTCCGCACGCCTGGAAACCGCTTCGCGTCCACGCCGCTTCGTCCCTATATTGTTCAGATGCCGGATCACATGCGCAGCACCTATCTCGATTTCGAAAAGCCCGTCGCCGAACTCGATTCCAAGGTCGACGAACTGCGCGCGCTGGCGGCCACCGGCAGCGACATCGGCGAAGAAATTTCGCGGATCGAGGAGAAGGCGGCGCAGGCGCTGACCGACCTCTATGCCAATTTGACGCCATGGCAGAAGACGCTGGTGGCGCGGCACCATCAGCGCCCGCATCTGACCGATTTCATCAACGCGCTGATCTCCGAATTCACCCCGCTGGCGGGCGACCGCAAGTTCGGCGAGGACGAGGCGCTGGTCGGCGGCTTCGGCCGCTTCCGCGGCGAGAGCATCTGCGTGATCGGCCAGGAAAAGGGCGCCACCACCGAATCCCGCATCAAGCACAATTTCGGCATGGCGCGCCCGGAGGGCTACCGCAAGGCGGTCCGGCTGATGGAGATGGCCGACCGGTTCGGCATTCCCGTGCTGACGCTGGTCGATTCCGCCGGCGCCTATCCCGGCATCGGCGCCGAGGAGCGCGGCCAGGCCGAGGCGATCGCGCGCTCCACCGATGCCTGCCTGGCACTGGGCGTGCCCAATGTCGCGATCATCACCGGCGAAGGCATGTCGGGCGGCGCCATCGCGATCACGACGGCCAACCGCGTGCTGATGTTCGAACACGCCATCTACAGCGTGATCTCGCCGGAGGCGGCGTCCTCGATCCTGTGGCGCGACGGCACCAAGGCGCAGGAAGCCGCAACCTCCATGAAGATCACGGCGCAGGACATGCTGCGCTTCGGCGTGATCGACCAGATCCTGAAGGAACCCGCCGGCGGCGCCCATCGCGATCCCGCCGCCATGATCGCGACCACCGGCGACGCCATCGAGCAGGCCCTCAACGATCTGCGCAATCTCGACCCCGGCATGATTCGCCAGCAGCGCCGGCAGAAGTTCCTCGATATCGGCCGCAAGCTGGCCTGATTGGAGGCTCCGGTCCCACCCTCCCCTGGAGGGGTCGAGACGAGCGAAGCTCGCTCTGGGGTCGACGCGAATGAAATGAGCGGCGGGGTGGGGTGACAGTCTCTCCACCCGAAAAGTACCCGAGTTGAGAGATCACCCCACCCCGTCTCGCATCTTGCGATGCGAGCCGACCCTCCCCCTCCAGGGGAGGGTAAGATTCGTTAACGTCAGGCTTTTTTGGGAATCCGCCATTTCCGCCCCAATTAGGCCCGGACATCAATATTTAACCTCTATTGACCATGCCTGACGGGGACCCTCCCGGGAGGCCCTCGTCGGCTTGCGACAAGGGGACCCAAAGGGTAGTATTTTAGTCAATGGCTTCAGGGCATGTACGCTATGTTTGGGGTGCGAAAATTGCGCTTTGAATGGCCGTTGGGGTGTGGAGCTCTGCATTGATTTATCGCTCGCCGGTTCGCGCGCTCATCACCTCGGCCGCGCTCGCGGCCGGTGTGCTGCTGGCCGGCTGCAACACCGACCAGATCTCGCTGGCGAATAACGCCAAGGCCAACCAGCCGGTCTCGCCCAAACTGATCGCCGACATGACGGCGAAGGACATGGACCTGCAGTCGCCGATGCTGGTCCGGATCTTCAAGCAGGAAGCCGAACTCGAGGTCTGGAAACAGGATCGCTCCGGCCGCTTTGCGCTGCTGAAGACCTATCCGATCTGCCGCTGGTCGGGAGACCTCGGACCCAAGGTCAGGGAGGGCGACCGCCAGGCCCCGGAAGGCTTCTATTCCATCAGCCCGGCGCAGATGAACCCGCAATCGTCGTTCTATCTGTCGTTCAATACCGGCTACCCCAATGCCTTCGACAAGGCATTGGGCCGCACCGGCTCGCAGCTGATGGTGCATGGCGACTGCTCGTCGCGCGGCTGCTACGCCATGACCGACGAACAGATCGCGGAAATCTATTCGCTGGGGCGGGAATCCTTCTTCGGCGGCCAGCGCGCATTCCAGCTGCAGGCCTATCCGTTCAAGATGACGCCGGTCAACATGGCGAAACATCGCAACAACCCGAACATGCCGTTCTGGAAAATGATCAAGCAGGGCTGGGATCATTTCGAGGTGACGCGGCAGGAGCCGAAGGTCGATTTCTGCGAGAAGAAATATGTGTTCGACGCCATCAAGGCGCCGGATGCCAAGCGGGATCCGGTGTTCGATGCTTCGGCCAAATGCCCGGTCTATGCGATCTCCGAGGACATCGCCGACGCCGTGCGCGAAAAGCAGCAGCATGACCAGGTCGAGACCGCCAAGCTGATTTCGAAGGGAACACCGGTCGCGCGGCTGAATACCGGTATCGACGGCGGAATGCACCGGGTGTTCGCCGCCAAGCTGCCCGAGGCCTCGACCGGCCTGTCGGAGGGCGGCGACGGCCAGGGCCTGTCGCTGGCAGCGATTTCCCGCGCGCCCGGCACCATTCCGGCCCACGTCAATCCGCCGCGCGGATCCGTTTCGTCGCCCGAAGAGCCGCTGGCGGCCTCCATGGCAGCCCAGGCCGCCCCCGCTCAGGCTGCTCCCGCAACCCGCGTGGCGTCGGCGGCACCACCCGAAAAATCCGACGGCTTCTTCTCCAGCCTGGCCCGCAAGGTCGGCATCGGCGGAGCGGAAACCACCGCGACCACCAAGCCAGCGGCCGCGCCCGCCCCGGCACCCGCCAAGCCGAAGGTCATCGAGACCAGGCGCCACGAACCGCCGCGCCCCGAAGCATCGGTGCCGAAAGTCCCCGCCGCACCGAAGCCGGCCGAGGCCAAGCCTGCGCTGAAGCCCTCGCTGTCGGATACGCCCCCGCCTGCCGCCATGGTCGCCGGTTCGCAGCCGATCGTGCCGGCGAGCTCGTTCGACAGTCGCTTCTCGGCGGCGAAGTAAGCAATCACGAAGAATCGTAGGTTGGGCAAAGGCGCTCTTCGCGCCGTGCCCACCATTGTCATGCTCGCACGCTGGTAGGGATGGTGGGCACGGCGCAAGAGCGCCTTTGCCCACCCTACGAAGTCACGCCGAAGCTTACCGCCTCAGGCATACTTGCCGTGGCAGTGCTTGTACTTCTTGCCGCTGCCGCAGGGGCAATCCTCGTTGCGGCCGATCTTGCCCCAGGTCGCGGGGTTCTTCGGGTCGCGATCGGCGGCGGCCGCCGGCACCAGCGAGGCGCTGGCGAACGCCATCTCGTCTTCACCGGTAGTGGGATCGAGCTTGTGCGCTTCCATCACCGGCAGAGGCGGCTGCTCGTCCGGCGGCACGATCTCGACGCGCATCAGCTGCGCCGTCACCGCTTCGCGCAAGTGCGCGGTCATCGCCTCGTACAGGGCGAAGGCTTCCGACTTGTATTCCTGCAGCGGATCGCGCTGGCCGTAACCGCGCAGGCCGATCACCTGGCGCAGAAGATCGAGCATCACCAGATGCTCGCGCCACAGATGATCCAGCGTCTGCAGCAGGATGGTCTTCTCGACGTAACGCATCACGTCGGGGCCCCACTGCGCCACTTTCGCGGCCATGTGCTCGTCGACGCGCTGCTCGATGCGGGTCAGCAATTCCTCGTCGGCGATGCCCTCTTCCCTGGCCCATTCGTCGACCGGCAGGTCGATGTCGAGCACCCGCTTCAGTTCTTCCTTGAGGCCCGCGACATCCCACTGCTCGGCATAGGCGTGCTCGGGCACGTGCTTGGCGACGACGTCGTCGACGAAGTCGCGGCGCATGTCCGAAACCATTTCGGCCACGCTTTCGCTCTTCATCAGCTCGACGCGCTGTTCGAAGATCACCTTGCGCTGGTCGTTCTGGACGTTGTCGAACTTCAGCAGGTTCTTGCGGATGTCGAAGTTGCGGGCTTCGACCTTCTGCTGCGCCTTCTCCAGCGCCTTGTTGATCCAGGGATGGATGATGGCCTCGCCCTCTTTCAGGCCGAGCCGCGTCAGCATGCTGTCGAGCCGGTCGGAGCCGAAGATCCGCATCAAATCGTCTTCCAGCGACAGGAAGAATTTCGAGCGCCCGGGATCGCCCTGGCGTCCGGAGCGGCCGCGCAGCTGGTTGTCGATGCGCCGCGATTCATGGCGCTCGGAGCCCATGATGTAGAGCCCGCCGGGCTTTGTAATGGTCTTGGCCGGCTTCGAGCCCTTCGCGGGTTCGATTTCGACCACGTCCTCGGCCTTCAGCACGATCTCGCGGAAGCGTTCGACGTCGGCCTTGATGCGCTCGATCGCGGCGGCCTTCTCGGCCTCGTCGGTAATATCGGCGGTCTCATGCAGGATCCGCATTTCCAGCGAACCGCCGAGCTTGATGTCGGTGCCGCGGCCGGCCATATTGGTCGCGATCGTGATCGCACCGGGCACGCCGGCCTCTGCGACGATATAGGCTTCCTGCTCGTGGAAGCGCGCGTTCAGCACCGCGAACAGTTTTGCCGGTTTTCCGGCGCGGGCGGCGTCGTACAGTTTCTGCATCGACTTCGGGCTTTCGAAGTCGAGCTGCTTGTAGCCGTGGCTCTTGAGGTAATCGGCCAGCACTTCGGACTTCTCGATCGAGGCGGTGCCGACCAGCACCGGCCGCAGCCGTGCATTGGCGCGCTCCACCTCGGCCAGGATCGCGGCGTATTTCTCGTTCTGGGTGCGGTAGACCTCGTCGTCTTCGTCGAGGCGGGCCACCTGCACGTTGGTGGGGATTTCCACGACTTCGAGCTTGTAGATGTCGAACAGCTCGTCGGCTTCGGTCAGCGCCGTGCCGGTCATGCCGGCGAGCTTGTCGTACATCCGGAAATAGTTCTGGAACGTGATCGAGGCCAGCGTCTGGTTTTCCGGCTGGACCTGGACGTGCTCCTTGGCTTCCAGCGCCTGGTGCAGGCCTTCGGAATAGCGGCGGCCCTGCATCATGCGGCCGGTGAACTCGTCGATGATGATGACCTCGTCGTCGCGGACGATGTAATCCTTGTCGCGCTGGAACAGCGAGTGCGCGCGCAGCGCCTGATTGATGTGGTGCACCACCGAGACGTTCTCGACGTCGTACAGCGACTCGCCCTTGAGCTGCCCGGCGTCGCGCAGCAGGGTCTCGATCTTTTCCATGCCGGCTTCGGTCAGCGTCACCGTGCGCTGCTTCTCGTCGACCTCGAAGTCGGTGGCCTTGTCGAGCTTCGGCAGGAAGGTGTCGATGGTGTTGTAGAATTCCGAACGATCGTCGAGCGGACCGGAAATGATCAGCGGCGTGCGCGCCTCGTCGATCAGGATCGAGTCGACTTCGTCGACGATGGCGTAGGCGTGGCCGCGCTGCACCATGTCCTCGAGCCGGTACTTCATGTTGTCGCGCAAATAGTCGAAGCCGTATTCGTTGTTGGTGCCGTAGGTGATGTCGCAGGCGTAGGAATTCTTGCGCTCGCCGTCATCCAGCCCATGCACGATCACGCCGACGGTGAGGCCGAGGAAGCCGTAGATCTGGCCCATCCATTCGGAGTCGCGCTTGGCGAGGTAGTCGTTGACGGTAACGACATGGACGCCCTTGCCGGCCAGCGCGTTGAGGTAGACCGCGAGCGTCGCGACCAGGGTCTTGCCTTCGCCGGTTTTCATCTCGGCGATGTCGCCCTCGTGCAGCACCATGCCGCCGATCAGCTGCACGTCGAAATGGCGCTGGCCGAGCGTGCGCTTGGCCGCCTCGCGCACCGTGGCGAAGGCGGGAACCAGAATGTCGTCCAGCGTCTTGCCGCCGGCGAGCTGGGCGCGGAATTCGGCGGTGCGGGCTTTCAGCGCCTCGTCGGAGAGCGCCGCGATCTCGGGTTCCAGGGCGTTGATGGCGTTAACGCGGGACTGATACCCCTTGACCCGGCGGTCGTTGGCGGAGCCGAAAAACTTGCGGGCGAGCGCGCCGATCATGCCAAATTCCTGTCTGTATCGTTCGGCGTTGCCGCCGTGAAATGGTCCACCGGGTGCCTATCAACTCATCGTGACGCATCGCGGCGCGGACCCCGATCCGGGGAGCATCCGCCCAATGAGTGGGAATTCAGCAATCCAAGGTTCAACGGCCAAAACGCAGCCAAATACGCGCCATCCCCATCGACCCGGTTTTGCAGAGATATGGCTGTGCCAGAGGCTTGTCAACGGCGCGAACTCTCAAGGATTTCATCATTCTGACACCCTTTTCGCGTTGCCAAGGCTGGCCGATTGGGCGAGTGTCCCGCGGCCCCGAACAGCCCCCAGCTTTGAAGATAAGGATTTTCCATGACCCCGTCGTTCCCGGAAATGAAACCCGGCCTGCGTCTCAGCGTCGCCTCCGCCGCCGTGACCGGCGCGCTCGCCATGGTGCTGCTGGCCGCCCTGCCGGTGCGGGCGCAGGACGCCAACCCCGTGCTCGCCAAGGTCAACGGCGCCGAGATCCGCCAGAGCGACCTCACGCTGGCCGAGGAAGAACTCGGACCGAGCCTCGCGCAGATGGACCCTTCGACCAAGCGGGAAAACGTGCTGGCCTTCCTGATCGACATGAAGATCGTCGCCAAGGCCGCCGAGGACAAGAAGGTCGAAAACAACGAGGATTTCAAGAAGCGGCTGGCGTTTACCCGCAACCGCCTCCTGATGGACAGCCTGCTGGCCAGCGAGGGCAAGACCGCAACCACCGACGAGGCCATGAAGAAGGTCTATGAGGACGCCTCCAAGCAGATCACCGGCGAAGCGGAAGTTCACGCCCGGCATATCCTGGTCGAGTCCGAGGACGATGCCAAGGCGATCGCCGCCGAGTTGAAGAAGGGCGCCGACTTTGCCGAGCTCGCCAAGAAGAAATCCAAGGATCCCGGCGCTTCCGACGGCGGCGATCTCGGTTTCTTCACCAAGGACCAGATGGTGCCGGAATTCTCCGCCGTCGCCTTCACGCTGGAGCCCGGCAAGATCTCGGATCCCGTCAAGTCGCAGTTCGGCTGGCACATCATCAAGGTCGAGGAAAAGCGCAACCGGCAGGCCCCGGCGTTCGAACAGGTCAAGGCCCAGATCGAGACCTATGTGACGCGCAAGGCGCAGGCCGACTACGTGGCGAAGCTGCGCGAGGCCGCCAAGGTCGAGCGCATGGACAAGCCCGACGAGGCGGCCAAAACCGACGCCAAGACCGACGCCAAGCCGGATGCGGCCAAGCCCGCCGACTCCAAGATGGCGCCCCCGGCGAAGAAGTAAGTTTTACCGTCGTCCCGGCGAACGCCGGGACCCATACCGCGTGATTTCCCCGACTTGGGAAAGTGGTCGAGGCCATTTGTCACATTCGACGCCGGTGGTTATGGGTCCCCGCTTTCGCGGGGACGACGAGAGATTTACGCCCTCTCCCCGCCAGCGGGGAGAGATGATACAGAGCGCTTCCCTCGCCTCATAGCCGGAAGCCCTCATGTCCCTTGCTGTCTCTCCCCTCGCCCCGACCGATGTCCCCGAGATGCCCGCGATCGCGGGCGTCAGGCTCGCGACCGCTGCCGCGGGAATCCGCTACAAGGGCCGCACCGACGTGCTGCTGGCGTTGATGGACAAGGGCACCACCGTTGCCGGCGTCTTCACCCAATCGAAATGCCCCTCGGCGCCGGTCGATTGGTGCCGGGCCAAACTGGGCCGCGGGATTGCCCGCGCGCTGGTGGTGAACTCCGGCAACGCCAACGCCTTCACCGGCAAGACCGGACGGCAGTCGACCTCGCTGACGGCCTCGATAGCCGCCAGGGCGGCCGGATGCAGCCTCAATGAGGTATTTCTCGCCTCGACCGGCGTGATCGGCGAACCGCTCGACGCCAGCAAATTCAACGGCGTGCTCGACACGCTGGCTGAAACGGCCGCGCCGGGCGATTGGATGGCCGCCGCCAAAGCGATCATGACCACCGACACCTTTCCGAAGGTCGCGACCGCGACCGTGAAGCTCGGGAAGGCGAAGGTCACCATCAACGGCATGGCCAAGGGCTCCGGCATGATCGCGCCTGATATGGCGACCATGCTGGCCTTCGTGTTCACCGACGCGCCGCTCAGCGCGGGCGCGCTGCAATCGCTGCTCAAGAGCGGCGTCGAGGACACTTTTAATGCCGTCACCGTCGACGGCGACACCTCGACGTCGGACACCTTGCTCGCCTTCGCCACGGGGGCCGCAAGTGCTGCCGGCGCGCCGAAGATCAGCCGGGCCAGCGACCCGCGCCTGAAAGCCTTTGCCAGGGCGTTTCACGCGGTGCTGGCCGATCTCGCCGAACAGATCGCCCGCGACGGCGAAGGCGCGCGCAAGCTGATCGAGATCGTCGTCGACGGCGCCACCACGAAGAAATCCGCGCGAAAAATCGCGATGTCGGTGGCGAATTCGCCGCTGGTGAAGACCGCGATCGCCGGCGAGGACGCCAATTGGGGCCGCGTGGTGATGGCGGTCGGCAAGGCCGGCGAACCCGCCAACCGCGACAAGCTCTCGATCTCGTTCAACGGCATCCGCGTCGCCAGGAACGGCGCGCGCGATCCGTCCTATGACGAGGCCGAAGTATCGGCGGCGATGAAGAACCCGAAGATCCAGATCAAGATCGCGCTCGGCCTCGGCAAGGGCCGCGACCGCGTGCTGACCTGCGACCTCACCAAGGAGTATGTCGCGATCAACGGCGACTACCGGTCGTAATCCACGACCGTCATCCCGGCGCAACGATCTCGCCGTCATCCCCGCGCAACGGCCTGGCCGTTGTCGCTGGAGGTGCGCGCCCGCTTGGGCGCGCCTCGAAGGATGACGGAGTATCAGTTACTGATGCGGGCGTCGGAGATGGCCTTCTGGAACAGCGCGTTCATCGCCTCCGAGATGCCCTGGGTCGGGGTGACTTCGAAGTAGAAGCCCGGTGACGCGCACTCCTCCATCTTCGTCGCGATCTCGCTGTTCACCGAGGCGGGGTCGTACGGCCCGGCATTGAACGGCTTGATCCAGGTATTGTACCAGGAATTGGTCGGCAGATCGAGATAGGTGGTGTACAGCACCGCGACCTTGATGCCGCGGTCCTTCAATTGCTTGCAGAGCGCCGGATTGATCGGCGACTGGCATCGATTGCTCGACGCCTTTGGTTTAAGGCAGCCGCTGTTTTGTTCATCGGCGACGCCGTCGGAGACGAAGAACAGATACTTCAGCGGTGACCCGGAGGTGCCGGTTCCCGGATTGCTGATCGCGCTGTTCATCGCCGGAAAAATTTTGGTGTATTGCGTATCCATGTCGTTGTTCTGGTTCTGACCCTGGACGGTCATCAGATCGATGTTGCCGGCGGCGGTCTTGGCACTGCTCAGGGATGAAGACAGCGCAAACAACGTCCGCAGGCCGGCGGTGCTGGCCGACGCGCCGAAGTCGTAGATCGCCATCCGGAACTGGTTGGTGTAGGTCTGCGTGGCAGACGCGGTGTCCATCAATTGCTGTGTCGCCGTTCGCAGCACGTCGATCCGCGTCGTCACCCCGAGGGCCTTGGCTTTCTTATAATAGTTGTTGTTGTCATTGAGATCGTGACAGGCGAAGGCGCACTTGTCCGATGTGTTGTTGACCATCGTCGCCACGTCGGTCGGAGTCGCCCCCACGCCCATCGAGGGCGAATTGTCGAGCAGCAGATAGAAATCGATGTATTGCGGCATCTTGGAGACGGAAGTCGAACTGCCGGTGACCGTCATCGTGCTCTTGTTCATGACGGTGAGAAATACCGTCGGGACATCGGCCGAGAATGTCACGGTGGAGGTGATGACCATGCCGGTCTTGGTCACGACAGGCGTCACGCTGTTGAGCGTATAGCCGGTTACGCCCGACATGTTGCCGTCGAAGATGGCTTTCGCGTCGGTCACGCCGACCGCTATCGGACCGTCCACGGTCATCGAACCCGCGGCAATGAAGGCTGGCGATTTCCTGGCGACCGATCCGACGCTGGCGGCGTCGATCGCCGATTGCAGCTTGCTCCTGAGCTGGGTCGCCCGGCTGTAATCGACCGCGCAGCCGATCGCCGACAGGATCGGCAGCAGCGCCAGCGTGAAGATCACCGCGACGTTGCCGGACCTGTCGCTGCGAAAGCGGCCGATTTCACCAAGGAGCTTGCGCATGAACGATGCCTGACCGGTTCAAAATCCCGCGAAATCTAGCGGCGGCGCATTAAGGTCGGCTTATCCCGATCGCAGAAAAACAGGGCAAATAAACAAGTTGGCGGTAAGCAAATTGGTGGTTAAGGAACCCTGTCCCAACTGCCGGCAATTCGCCGGAACCCGCGTCTTCGAAAAGCATCCGCCGCGCATGACTGACATCAAGCTCACCCTCGTGGTCGCCTGCGCGCTGGTCGATGTCGACAAGCGCGTGCTGATCGCCCGGCGTCCGCCGGGCAAGGCGCTGGCGGGGCTGTGGGAATTTCCCGGCGGCAAGATCGAGCGCGGCGAGCGGCCGGAAGCGACCCTGATCCGGGAACTGCATGAGGAAATCGGCATCACCGTGAAGGCGGATTGCCTGGCGCCGCTGACCTTCGCCAGCCACGCCTATGATGATTTTCACCTGCTGATGCCGCTCTACATCTGCCGGCGCTGGGACGGCGAGGTGATCGCGCGCGAGGGGCAGCAGCTGGCCTGGGTCCGCGCCAACAAACTGCGCGACTTTCCGATGCCGCAGGCGGACATCCCGCTGATCCCGCATCTGATCGATCTGTTGATGTGACCCGGCAAAGCGTCCCTTCGGCGGGGCGCTGCAGGGCCTGGACAAAAATCTCGAAAACAACCCATGCACAGTAAGATTGATGGTATCAAAGTACCTCATACTGCGCTGGGACAGGTCATTCGGGCGCAAGCCGCTTCACCGCCTCGGCCAGGCTGGCTTTCGCCGAACCCGGCTTCAGCGGCTGCTGCTGACTCGCATGCGGCGCCCAGCCGGACAGCCAGATCACATCGAAGGTGGCGCGGATGCGGCCGTCGGAATCCGCAAAACGCTCGCTGTAGATCTGCGCCATCCGCAGCAGCGTGGCGCGGCGGGTCGGCGTCCGCCGCCGTTCGACCAGGATATTGGTGGCGCCCATCCGCCTGAGATCGGCCATCAGCGCGAAGGCGCTGTCATAGCGCACCACGACACGGTCGACGTCGGTCACCGGCAGCGCAAAGCCTGTACGCTGCAGCAGCGCGCCGATCTCGCGCAGGTCGGCTGATGGAGCCACGCGGGGCGACACGCCGCCTTCACATTCCGCCTCCGCCGCGGCAAAGGCCTGCCGCAGTTCGGTCAGCGTATCGCCGCCAATCATCGCCGCCAGCAACAGCCCGTCAGGTTTCAGCGCACGCTGGATTTGCGCCAGCACCCCAGGCAGGTCGTTGACGAACTGAAACGCCAGCGCCGATACCGCGAGATCGAGCGACTGCGGCGCGAGTGCGAGCCCCCGGCTTTCGACGTCGGGCAGATCGACCGACGCGAGCGCTTCGACGCGGCCGGACAACGCGGTACGCAGCTGTGCGCCTGATGTGCCGATATCGGCAGCATCCCTGAATTCGCGCAGCACCGCCTGCAGCCGCTCCGCCATATCCTCGGCGACGCGATCGAGCAGGAAGGTCGCGGGGCCCAGCGCCAACGCACGCGACTGCCGAGCCCGCAGCAAAGCGCGGTCGAACAGGAGGGGGGCTGCGGTTGGACTCGGGGCCATGACCGGGTTGGTACGCCGGCCGGCGGGTCAAATGCAATCTCGTGTTCCGGACGCGGTGCAGCGCTCTTGCGCTGCTCCGCTGAGCCGGGACCCAGATGCGGCTAAAGAAGATGGGCCCCGGCTCAGCAGCGCACCGCTTCGCGCTGCGCTGCATCCGGGGCACGATGCCGACTTTGTTGCTTGAGAGTTGATGGAGCCAACGTTAGCCTCATCCCATGGACGCCCAGACATCACCGTCCCGCTCCCTCACCGGCCATCTGCGCGGCGCATGGCGCCTCGCGCACGGGGCGTGGGCGCACGCCGCAAAACTCGCGCTCGACATCGCGCTGCCGACTTTGTGCGTCGCCTGCCGCGAGCCGGTCGATGGCGAAGGCGTCTGTGCCGGATGCTGGGCCAAGCTGTCGTTCATCGCACCGCCTTATTGCCCGCGGCTCGGCATTCCCTTCGTCTACGATCCCGGCCCGGATCTTTTGTCGATGGAGGCGATCGCCAATCCGCCGGCCTATGCGCGCGCCCGCGCCGCGGTGCGCTATGACGACGTCGCCCGCACGCTGGTGCATGCCCTGAAATACCAGGACCGCACTGATCTCGCGCCCGCGATGGGCCGCTGGATGGCGCGGGCCGGCCGCGAGCTGCTCGGCGAGGCCGACGTGCTGGTTCCGGTGCCGCTGCACTGGCGGCGCGGCTGGAGCCGCCGCTACAACCAGTCCGGTGCGCTGGCGCGGGTGATCGAACGCCAGACCGGCGTCAAACTGGCTGCCGAGGCGCTGCGGCGGGTACGGCCGACCCAGCAGCAGATCGGGCTGTCGCGGTCGCAGCGCGCCAGCAACGTACAGGGCGCCTTCAAGGTCGCGCCCGATCGTGCCGCCGACATTCAGGGCCGCCGCGTGGTGCTGATCGACGACGTCCTGACCACGGGGGCGACGACCGATGCCTGCGCGCGGGCGCTGTTGCGCGCGAAAGCTGCTTCGGTCGACGTGCTGGTCTTCGCCCGGGTTGTGGACACCTTCAAAGCCCCCATATAATCAGATACTTCAAGCCGGGATCACTGGAACAGTCGAGCGCGACATGACCGCTGCCATCGAAATCTATACCCGTCCGGGCTGCGGCTATTGCACCGCCGCCAAATCGCTGCTGGCGCGCAAAAAAGCCGCGTTCACAGAACACGATGTCGCCACCGATCCGGCGCTTCGCCAGCAGATGTGGGATCGCGCCGGCATGGGCGCGACCTTTCCGCAGATCTGGATCGGCGATAGCCATGTCGGTGGTTGCGACGAGCTTTACGCCCTCGACCGCGCGGGCAAGCTCGATTCGTTGCTCGCGGGCGAGAAGGCCAATTGATGAGCACTGACCTCAGCTTTACCGCCGCCATGGTGCAGATGCGCACCGGGCTGTTGCCGGGTCCCAGCCTCGAACAAGCCACCCAGCTGATCCGCGAGGCCGCAGCCCAGGGCGCCGACTATGTGCAGACCCCCGAGGTCAGCAACATGATGCAGCTGAACCGCAAGGCGCTGTTCGAGCATCTCGCGCCGGAGGAAGACGACCTGTCGCTGAAGGCCTATCGCGCGCTCGCCCGGGAACTGAAAATCCATCTCCATGTCGGGTCGCTGGCGCTGCGCTTTTCGCCGGAAAAGGCCGTCAACCGCTCGTTCCTGATCGGCCCGGACGGCATGGTGCTGGCGAGCTACGACAAGATCCACATGTTCGATATCGACCTGCCCGGCGGCGAAAGCTATCGCGAATCCGCCAATTACCAGCCGGGCGAGACCGCCGTGATCTCCGACCTGCCCTGGGGCCGTATCGGCCTGACCATCTGCTACGATTTGCGCTTTCCGGCGCTGTACCGGGCGCTGGCCGAAAGCGGCGCCTCGTTCCTCACCGTGCCTTCCGCCTTCACCAAAAAGACCGGCGAGGCGCACTGGCACACGCTGCTGCGCGCCCGCGCCATCGAGACCGGCTGTTTTGTCTTTGCCGCGGCGCAGGCCGGCCTGCACGAGAACAAGCGCGAGACCTATGGCCACTCGCTGATCGTCGCCCCCTGGGGCGAGATCCTCGCCGAGGGCGGCGCCGAGCCGGGCGTGTTCCTGGCGAAGATCGATCCGTCCCTTGTGGAGACCGCGCGCAAGACGGTGCCGTCGCTGCAGCATGGCCGGCGTTTCAGCATCGCCGATCCGAAGGCCGGTCCGGAGCATCTGCATCTGGTGCGAGGATCGTCATGATCCGGTACAGCCTGCATTGCGACCGCGGCCACACCTTCGAAAGCTGGTTCCAGAGCTCGTCGGCCTATGAGAGCCAGGAGAAGCGCAAGCTGGTGAACTGCCCGGTTTGCGGGTCGGCAAAAGTCGAGCGGGCGATCATGGCGCCGCAGATCGTCAGCAAGAAGGGCCGCGACAGCCAGGTTACCGACGTTCCGGCACCGGCGCAGCCCGCCGAGGTCACCGCACCGGGATCGACCCCGCTGTTGATGGCGCAGGAGCGCGAACTGCGCGCCAAGCTGAAGGAATTGCGCGACCATATCGTCAAGAACGCCGACAATGTCGGCGAGCGTTTCCCCCATGAAGCGCGCAAAATGCACTACGGCGATATCGAGCACCGCCCGATCTACGGCGAGGCCTCGCCCGAGGAAGCCCGCTCCCTGATCGACGAAGGCGTCGAAGTGTCGCCGCTGCCGGTGCTGCCGGACGACAGGAATTGATCTTTCTTACCCTCCCCTGGAGGGGTCGAGACGAGCGAAGCTCGCTCTTGGGTCGACGCGAATGAAATGAGCGGCGGGGTGGGGTGACGGTCTCTCATCCTGAACAGTGCCCGAGTTGAGAGACCGTCACCCCACCCCGTCTCACATTTCGCTGCGCTCAATGTGAGCCGACCCTCCCCCTCCAGGGGAGGGGGAAGGTCGTTACACCGCCACCAGCATGGCCACGCCGATCACGATCAGTGCGATGCCGGACAATTCGCGCGCCGACAGCGCCTGCTTGAACGAATAATACGACACCGCCTGCGCGAACAGCACCTCGACCAGCGCCAGCGTGCGCACATTGGCGGCCGCCGTCAGCGCGAACGCCAGGAACCAGAATTGCGAGGCGAACGCGCCCATGAAGCCCGCCAGCATCGAGGGCTTCCACAGGCCGAAGATTTTTTTCAGCACGTCGGGCGCCCGCGTCAGCAGATAGATCGTCAGCACCAAGGTCTGCACGAACAGCCCCCAGACCAGCGTATAGGTCGCGGCCGTCACGAAGGAGACGCCGGGCACCGTGATGATGGCGCCGCGAAAGCCGATCGCCGACAGCGCGAAGAAGGCCGCGGCCACCAGGCCGATGATGGTCGGCTTCAACTCGGCAAAACCCTTTTCGCCGCCCGGCCGCAGCGCGGTGATGACCACGCCGACGGTGGCGATCACGATCGCGATCACCTTCAGCGTGGTGAGGTGATCGCCGAGAAAGACAAAGCCGAAGATCGCCGTCTGGATCGCCTCGGTCTTCAGATACGCCGTCGTCACCACGAAGGAACGGTCATTCATCGCCAGCAGCATCAGGGCGGTGGCGGCGATCTGGCTGAGCGCGCCGAGCAGCAGCCAAGGAAAGAACGAAGCGGTCGGCCATGGCACCGCATCGCCGGTGGCGAAAATCACGACAACGAAGAACAGGATCGAGAACGGAAAGCCAAACAGGAAGCGGATATTGGTGGCGCCCCAGGTGCCGAGCGGCCCGGTCAGCTGCCGCTGCATCGCATTGCGCGCGACCTGGCCGAGCGCAGCAACGATGGTGAAGGGAATCCAGAGCGAGGCGAGGGTGAACATGGGGGGACCTGCTTCACCCTCCCCTGGTGGGGGAGGGTCGACCGCGCCCGGCGATGCGCAGCATCGTCCGGAGCGGTCGGGGTGGGGTGACAGTCTCTCGTTCGAACAGGTCCGCGGGTTGAGGGACCGTCACCCCACCCCGTCGCGCATCTTCCGCTGCGCGCCGACCCTCCCCCTCCAGGGGAGGGTAAGAGATTAAATCCCCTCCGCCACCACCATGTAGTTCACGTCCATGTCGGACGAGAGGCTCCATTTATCGGCGAACGGTGAGTAGACCACGCCGGCCTGCTCGGTGATCCCGAGCTTGTTGTTGTGCAGATGGTGCGTCAGTTCGTCGGGGGTGACGAATTTGTCCCATTGATGGGTGCCGCGCGGCAGCCAGCGCAGCACGTCTTCGGCGCCGACGATGGCGAGCGCGAAGCTCTTCCAGTTGCGGTTCAGCGTCGAGACCACCATCATGCCGCCGGGCTTCAGCATCGCCGCGCAGCGATTGAGGAACATGCCGACGTCGCTGACGTGCTCGATCACCTCCATCGCCAGCACGATGTCGAAGCGTTCGCGCACGTCCATCTCCTCGACGGTGGTGCAGCGATAATCGATCGACAGATGGGCCTTGTCGGCGTGCAATTTCGCCGCCGCGATGTTGGTGGCGGACGGATCGACGCCGATCACCTGGGCGCCGAGCCGGGTGAACGGCTCGCAAAGCAGGCCGGCGCCGCAGCCGATATCGAGGATGCGCAGGCCGGACAGGCAATTCAGGCTTTTGACGTTGCGCTCGAACTTGCGGCAGGCGGCGTCGCGGATATAGGTCAGCCGCAGCGGATTGATCTTGTGCAACGGCGCCATCTTGCCGTTGGGATCCCACCATTCGTCCGACAGTTTCGAGAATTTCGCGATCTCGGCGGGGTCGACGGTAGACGCCGCTGCGCCCGGGGACGCAGTAGCGCCCGGGGATGCAGTAGCGCCCGGGGATGCGGACGCGCCGGAAAAATTGGCAGGATTCTGTTGCATGGCCATGGATTGCGCGCCGCTCCTATCGCGCGGTGATGTGGTTGCGGAATTCGAGCGGCGAGGCAATGGTGTCGATGGTCTTGTTGCCCTCGCCGACGCCGAAGATCGACACGTTGCCGTAGTTGAGGATGCGGCCGAGAATGCTCTGGTTGACGTCGACGCTCTCGACCTTGTCGAGACTCATCTCGAATGTCTGCCGCTGGATGAACCCGGTCTTGTGGACGACGCGCAGATTGGTGACGTCGGTCTCGGTGGTCCAGCGGTGGAACCAGGCGGTTGCGGTCTTGTACAGCGCGAAAATCGCCGAGAGCGCCGACATCGACAGGGACAGCAGCATCGGGGTGCCGCCCGGGACCATTCCCGACACCACAAAGAACGCAATGGCCACGATCCAGCCCGTGATCGCCGGCAGGAAGAAGATCCAGTGCGTGTTGGTCGAATACAGCACCTTCTCGCCGGGCTGCAGGATATCGTCGATATAACGCCCCATACGCTGGCCTCAATTACCTCAGAACCGCTGCATTCCCGCCAATCCCGGGGAATAGCCGAGGGATAGCCGGGATCCGGTTGCTTGCCCGCAACCGCGCCGTTATGTATACGCGCCTTTCGGGCGGCGCGCTCTGGTTTTGCGCGCCGGCCACCATACTCAACCCCTCAGGGAATGCACCAGTCGTCATGGGCCGCCTCGTGATGAAATTCGGCGGCACATCCGTCGCCAATATCGAACGTATCCGCAACGTCGCGCGCCATGTGAAGCGCGAGGTCGACGCCGGCCACGAGGTCGCCGTGGTGGTATCCGCGATGGCCGGCAAGACCAATGAGCTGGTGGAATGGTGCCGCGAGGCGTCGCCGATGCATGACGCGCGCGAATATGACGCCGTGGTGGCCTCCGGCGAACAGGTCACCGCCGGCCTGCTGGCGATCGCGCTGCAGGCGCTCGGCATCCAGGCGCGCTCCTGGCAGGGCTGGCAGATCCCGATTCGGACCAGCGACGCCCACGCCTCGGCCCGGATTCTCGAGATCGACGGCGCCGAGCTGATCAACCGTTTCAAGGACCGCAAGGAAGTCGCCGTGATCGCCGGCTTCCAGGGCATCAATCCCGCCACGCAGCGAATCACCACGCTCGGGCGCGGCGGTTCCGACACTTCGGCGGTGGCGATCGCCGCCGCGATCCATGCCGACCGCTGCGACATCTATACCGACGTCGATGGCGTCTACACCACCGACCCGCGCGTGGTTCCAAAAGCCCGCCGGCTCGACCGGATCGCGTTCGAGGACATGCTGGAACTGGCGTCGCAGGGCGCCAAGGTGCTGCAGGTCCGCTCGGTGGAACTCGGCATGGTGCACAACATGCCGATTTTCGTCCGCTCCAGTTTCGACAAGCCCGAGGATATCGACCCGCACGCTAATCAGCCGCCGGGCACGCTGATCTGCAGCGAGGAGGAAATCATGGAAAGCCACGTCGTCACGGGCATCGCCTTTTCCAAGGACGAAGCCCAGATTTCCGTCCGCCAGATCGAGGACAAGCCCGGCATCGCCGCGGCGATCTTCGGCCCGCTGGCGGAAGCCAATATCAACGTCGACATGATCGTGCAGAACGTCTCGGAAGACGGCAAGACCACCGACCTCACCTTCACGGTGCCGGCCTCGGACTATGCCCGCGCCCGCGACACCATCACGGCAGCCAAGGCCGCCATCGGCTATGCCCGGCTCGACAGCGCCACCGACGTGACCAAGGTCTCGGTGATCGGCAGCGGCATGCGCAGCCATGCCGGCGTCGCGGCGCAGGCGTTCGCAGCCCTGGCCGCCCGCAACATAAACATCCGCGCCATCACCACCTCCGAAATCAAGTTTTCGGTGCTGATCGACGCGGCGTATACCGAACTCGCGGTACGCACGCTGCATACGCTGTATGGGTTGGACCAGGCTTGATCGAATAGGATCTCAATTTAGCAGCATCGCCGGTGCGCCCCTCTCCCGCTCGCTTGCGAGAGCTTTGCATAAAGGCGAATCTGCGATTCACTGGCGACCTAGCTGTGGAGAGGGCTGGGATGGCATATCGGCCGGTTGGGCAACCGAGTTTCGCGGATGCGCTAGCGTCGCGGCGAGGGACAGGGAATCCGGTGC
>NZ_JAUSLT010000086.1 GCF_030646015.1 Bradyrhizobium sp. | reverse complement strand
TCACCACGCCGAAATTCGCGGCGCAGGCGATCAAGAAGAACAATGAGATCGGCTGGAAGCCGGTTCATTTCCTCAACAACGTCTCGGCGTCGATCGGCGCCGTGATGAAGCCGGCCGGCTTCGACGCCGGCCAAGGCATCATCTCGTCGCAATACCTGAAGGACACGTCCGACCCGCAGTGGAAGAACGATGCCGGCATGAAGGCGTTCGACGAGTTCCTGACCAAGTACTTCCCCGAAGGCAACCGGATCGACGGTTCGGTGATGTTCGGCTACACCGTGGCGCAGGGCATCGTGCACGTGCTGAAGGCGTGCGGCGACAACCTGACCCGCGAAAACGTCATGAAGCAGGCAGCCAGCATCAAGGATCTCGAACTCGGCGGCCTGTTGCCCGGCATCAAGGTCAACACCAGCGCCACCGACTTCGCGCCGATCTCGCAGGTGCAGTTGGTCAGGTTCAAGGGCGAAGCCTGGGAACGGTTCGGCGAGGTCCTGAGCGGCGACGCCACCAACTAAGCTCGTCCACCGGACGCAGCTCACACCACAAACCCCCGCAGCGTGCTGCGGGGGTTTTCTTTTGCGCCAAACGGATGGATAACCGGCGTTGCAAGTTTTCAACTCAACAGCCGTGACACGATGACTGACCGACGCCCTCTCCTGCGCGCGATCTTCGACGCGGCGATCGCCGCGGCCCACCCCGACGTCGTGCTGGCGCGGCACCTACGCCCGGCGCCGAAGGGCCGGGTGATCTGTCTGGCCGCCGGCAAGGGTGCGGCCGCGATGGCCGCGGCGGCGGAGCGGCACTACCTCGACGAACTATCGCTGCCGCCGTCGCGGCTTACCGGCATCGCGACCACCCGCCACGGCCATGGCGTGCCGACGCGACGGATCAGGGTGGTCGAGGCCGGCCATCCGGTGCCCGACGAGGCCGGCCTCCGGGGTGCGGCGGACAGCCTGCTGCTGGCGCAGGATGCCGGTCCCGACGATTTGTTGCTGGTGCTGTTGTCGGGCGGCGGCTCGGCGAATTGGATCGCGCCGGTCGATGGCGTGTCGTTCGCGCAGAAGCAGCAGGTGACCCGCGCGCTGCTGCGCTCGGGCGCGCCGATCGGCGAGATCAACACCGTGCGCAAGCATCTGTCGCGGATCAAGGGCGGCCGGCTGGCGCGCGCGGGCAGGCTGGCCGACATCGTGACGCTGGCGATCTCCGACGTTCCGCATGACGACGCCTCCGCGATCGCATCGGGACCGACCGTGCCGGATCCGACCACGCTTTCGGATGCGCGCGCGCTGGTGGCGAAATACGGGCTCGTGGTCGACGACGCCGTCCGCACGGCGCTCGATGATCCCACCAACGAGAGCTGCAAGCCCGGCGATCCCGCCTTTGCGCGCGCGCATTTCGAACTGATCGCGCGACCCAAGGCCTCGCTCGACGCCGCGATCAAGCTGGCAAGGGACGCCGGCTACGCGATCATCGATCTCGGCGCCGACCTCGAGGGAGAGGCCCGCAGCGTCGCCGCCGACCATGCGCGACTGGCGCTGCAGGCGCGCGCCGAGGGCAAGCGCCTGGCGATCCTCTCCGGCGGCGAACTCACCGTCACCGTCCGCGGCCAGGGCCGCGGCGGCCCCAACCAGGAATATGCGCTGGCGCTGGCCGGCCTGCTCAGGGACACGCCGGATATTTCGGCGCTGGCCGCGGATACCGACGGCGCCGACGGCGGCGCCGGCAGTGCGACCGATCCCGCCGGCGCGATGATCGACCACACCACCTTCGCGAAAATGAAGGCGCTCGGCCTCGACGCCCAGGCCCATCTCGACAACAACGACGCCACGACGTTTTTCGAGAAGACCGGCGATCTCGTGCTGACCGGCCCGACGCTGACCAATGTGAACGATGTCAGGGTGATCCTGGTGGACTGAGTGTGAGGCGGCAGCAGTACCGTGACCCGGACGCGGAGCAGCGCCCTTGCGCTGCTCCGCAGAGCCGGGCCCCGTCAAGGCTGGCGCGCGTGAAGCATGGGCCCCGGGTCGGCAGCGCACCGCTCCGCGCTGTGCAGCGCCCGGGGCACGCACCCCGCGATCAAAACTCTCTTGCGATCGTCGCCAGCATGTCCAGCAGCGCGGCGCGGCTGGCGGGGCCGAGCAATTCGTTGAGACGGGCTTCGTGCTTGGTGGCGACCAGCTTCTTGGCGCGCGCCAGCACCGCCCTGCCCTTGTCGGTCAGCATCAGGATGTGGGAGCGGCGGTCGTTGGTCGAACGGACCCGCGTGCACAAATCGCGGCTCTCGAGGCCGTCGAGCATCGCCACGAAATTCGGCCGGAGGATGCCGAGCGTATTGGCGATCTCGGTCTGGTTGCGGCCGGGATTCCTGTCGAGCAGCAGTAGCACCGAGAACTGTGCCGGCGTCAGCTGCAGCGGCGCCACGCAGCGCAGAAAATCCTCGAACACCCGAAGCTGCGCGCGCTTGAGCGAATAGCCCAGCAGCTCGGACAATTCGCCGAGCTGCAGCGCCGCGTCATCAACCGCGCCCTCGGCCGGTTCCTTGCGGGCGGCGCGGGACGGCTTGGCGGCATCGACGGCGGCAGGCTTGGAAACAGTCATCGCTCGCGGCTCGCAATCCCGGTAGGCTCAAACAAGACCCGGATACAGTGGACGGGCCTTGAAGTTATATTTGATAATTGTTATGCACTATACCGAATATCGGCGGGACTTTTCAACTGCTGTTATTTGACGGTCAGCGGCTGCTCAAGGCCGCGACTGGTCCGACGCGTGATGGGGGAGCGCCCGGTCTTGAACACGACGATCATGCTGTTCCTGGTGCAGGACGGCATTACCAATGGTGCGATCTACGCCCTGCTCGGCCTTGCGCTGGTGCTGGTGTTCGCCGTCACCCGCGTCATCCTGATTCCGCAGGGCGAATTCGTCACTTTCGGCGCGCTGACCTATGCCACGCTGTCGGCCGGCAACATGCCCGGCACCGCCCAGCTCGCGGTGGCGATGGGCGTGGTGGCGTTCGGCCTCGATCTGTTCGGCGGCCGCCGCTCGCTGCACCTGCGCCTGGTCGCGCGGGCCTTCGCGATCAACATCCTGCTGCCGGTGGCGATCTACGCCCTGACCTATTGGTTCGCCGGCAAGAACACCCCGATCGCGGTCAATATCGCGCTGTCGCTGCTGATCGTCGCGGCGATCGGGCTGTTTCTCTACCGCCTCGTATTCCAGCCGCTGGCGCACACCTCGGTGCTGGTGCTGCTGATCGCCTCGGTCGGCGCCCATCTCGCGCTGCAGGGCCTCGGCCTGGTGTTCTTCGGCGCCGAAGGCCAGCGCGGCCCAACCATCTCGGATGCGGCCTTCATGGTGGGCCCGCTGCGCTTCACCGGCCAGAGCATCGCGGTCTACGCCATCACCATCGCCTTCATCGTCGGGCTGTGGCTGTTCTTCGGCCTCACGCTCTATGGCAAGGCGCTGCGCGCCACCGCCGTCAACCGGCTCGGCGCTCGCCTCGTCGGCATCCGCACCACGCTATCGGGACAGATCGCCTTCCTGCTCGCCTCCGTGATCGGAGCGCTGTCGGGCATCCTGATCGTGCCGATCACGACCCTGTATTACGACACCGGCTTCCTGATCGGCCTGAAGGGCTTTATCGCCGCGATCATCGGCGGCCTCGTCAGCTATCCCCTGACCGCGGTCGCGGCGCTGGTGGTCGGCACCGTCGAGGCGTTCTCCTCGTTCTATGCCAGCAATTTCAAGGAAGTCATCGTCTTCACGCTGATCCTTCCGGTCCTCGTGCTGCGGTCGCTCGCAGCGCCCGAGGTCGAGGAAGAGAAGGATTGACGGCGATGACGCAACGGCTGTTACCCATCTCGATCTTCGCGGCCCTGATGGCGGTGATCCCGCTGATCCCGGGCATGCCGCCGTTCTGGATCGTGCTGCTCAACAATATCGGGCTCGCCGCCCTGGTGGCGATGGGCCTGGTGCTCTTGACCGGCGTCGGCGGCCTGACCTCGTTCGGCCAGGCGGCGTTTTGCGGCTTCGGCGCCTACACCACGGCGGTGCTCTCGACCGCCTATGGCATGTCGCCATGGCTGACGCTGCCGCTGTCGCTCCTGGTCAGCGGCGGCGCCGCAGTCCTGCTCGGCCTCGTCACGGTGCGGCTGTCCGGCCACTATCTGCCGCTCGGCACCATCGCCTGGGGCATCGGCCTGTTCTATCTGTTCAGCAAACTCGAATTCCTCGGCCGCAATGACGGCATTACCGGGATTCCGCCGCTGTCGATCGGCACGCTCAAGATGCTCGATGCCGGCACGATCTATTATGCGATCTGGATCGCGGTGCTGATCTGCGCGCTGCTGAGCATGAACCTGCTGGACTCCCGCACCGGCCGCGCGATCCGCGCTCTGCGCCGCGGACACATCGCCGCCGAGGCCTTCGGCGTGCAGACGCCGCGCGCAAAACTGCTGGTGTTCATTTACGCGGCCGTTCTGGCCGGGCTGTCCGGCTGGCTCTATGCGCATTTCCAGCGCGCCGCCAACCCGACCCCGTTCGGCGCCCATGCCGGCATCGAATATCTCTTCATCGCGGTGGTCGGCGGCGCCGGCTATGTCTGGGGCGCGGTGCTGGGCGCCGGCATCGTCGTCATCCTGAAGGAGATCCTGCAGAGCTATCTGCCGCTGCTGTTCCGCGGCGAGGGCCAGCTCGAGACCATCGTGTTCGGCATCCTGCTGGTGCTGCTATTGCAGCTGGCGCCGACCGGCGTCTGGCCCTGGCTGATGAGCCGCCTGCCGTTCAAGCCGGCCCGCAAGCGCCCCGATACCTCCCTCACTTTGCCCGCGCGCGACCGGCCGGCCGCCGCTCCCGGCGCGCTGCTCAAGATCGACAACGCACGAAAGCAGTTCGGCGGCGTGATCGCCGTCAACAATGTATCCTTCGACGTCCAGGCCCGCGAGATTGTCGCCCTGATCGGCCCCAACGGCGCCGGCAAGAGCACGACCTTCAACCTGATCACCGGCGTGCTCACCGCCACCGGCGGCACCATTTCGATGCAGGGCAGAAACATCGATAACGCGCCGCCCCAGGAAGTGGTCAAACTCGGCATCGCCAGAACCTTCCAGCACGTCAAGCTGGTGCCCGACATGAGCGTGCTGGAAAACGTCGCGATCGGCGCGCATCTGCGCGGCCACGCCGGCGCCATCTCCAGCATGCTGCGCCTCGACCGCGCCGATGAGGCGAAATTGCTGGCCGAAGCGGCGCGCCAGATCGAGCGCGTCGGGCTCATCGACCAGATCGATCAGCCGGCGGGCAGCCTGTCGCTCGGCCAGCAGCGCATCGTCGAGATCGCGCGCGCGCTGTGCGTCGACCCGACCCTGCTGCTGCTCGACGAGCCGGCGGCCGGATTGCGGCACATGGAGAAGCAACGGCTCGCCGCACTGCTGCGGCAGCTGCGCGACGGCGGCATGTCGGTGCTGCTGGTCGAGCACGACATGGGTTTTGTCATGGATCTCGCCGACCGCATCGTGGTGCTCGACTTCGGCACCAAGATCGCCGAGGGCACGCCCGACGCGATCAAGCGCAATCCGGATGTGATCAAGGCCTATCTCGGAGCGGTCGCATGAGCGCGCTGCTGAAAGTAACCGATGCCCATGTCGCCTACGGCAAGGTCGAAGCGGTGCGTGCGGTGTCGCTCGAGGTCGCCGACAACGAGATCGTCACCATCATCGGCGCCAATGGCGCCGGCAAGACCACGCTGTTGAACGCCATCATGGGCATCCTGCCGCTGACCGGCGGCGTGGCCTTTGCCGGCAAGGACATCCTGCAGCTTGAAATCGAGGACCGCGTCGCGACGGGCTTGAGCCTGGTGCCCGAGCATCGCGAACTGTTCGGCACCATGAATGTCGAGGACAATCTTCAGCTCGGCGCCTTCCGGATCGCGAAAGCCGTCGCGGCGCGATCGTTCGAACGGGTCTACACGCTGTTTCCGCGGCTGAAGGAACGCCGCAAGCAGCTGGCCGGCACGCTGTCGGGCGGCGAGCAGCAGATGCTGGCGATGGGCCGCGCCTTGATGGGCGCGCCAAAACTGTTGATGCTGGACGAGCCGAGCTTGGGGTTGGCGCCGATCATCGTCGCCGACATTTTCCGCACCATCGGCGAATTGCGCGCCGCCGGCGTCTCGGTGCTGCTGGTCGAACAGAATGCCCAGGCCGCGCTGAAAATTGCCGATCGCGCCTATGTGATGGAGCTCGGCGAGTTCATCCTGAACGGCCCGGCCAGCGAAATCGCCACCAACGCGCGGGTGGCGGCGAGCTATCTTGGCTTCACGCACGAGGGTGAGAGCAAAATCTGAGGGCGTAGCGTGGGCAAACGGCGCTCTTGCGCCGTGCCCACCATTTTTCGTCGATTGCGATCAGCATGATGGTGGGCACGCTTCGCTTTGCCCACCCTACAATTCTGTCACCCCAGCCGGCGCTACGCGCCGACCCTCCCCCTCCAGGGCAGCGTAAGAAAAGAGCCGGCCTCCAACAAGGAGACCGGCCCACTTCGTTATTCAATCAGACGCCCCGTCTACTTCGCCGGAACGTACTTCCCGTCCTTCACGGTCAGGATGATGCGCGAACGATCATCCAGGCCGTAGCGGTCTTTTTCGGTGAAGTTGTAGACGCCCTGGCTCGCCGCCATGTCCTTTTCGCTCAGCAGCGCTTTACGGATGCCCTCGCGGAATTCCGCCGTGCCCGGCTTGCCGGCCTTCAGCGCCACCGGAATGACGCGCTTGAGGATTTCGAAGGCGTCGTAGGAATGTCCGGCGAACTGGCTGCGGCTGTTGGGGCCGTATTTGGCCTCATAGGCGGCATTGAGCGCGAGGCCCGGCTTCTTGGTCAGCGCGCTGTCGGCCTGGGTTTCCGGCGACATCACCGGACCCGACGCCATGATGACGCCTTCGGCGGCCTTTCCGGCGATGCGGATGAAGTCCATGCTGGCGGCGCCGTGGGTCTGATAGATCAGGCCCTTGTAGCCGCGTTCGCGCAGCGTGGTCTGCGGCAGGGCCGCCGCGGTGCCGGATGCGCCGATCAGGATCGCATCGGGATTGGCGGCAACCAGCTTCAGCACCTGGCCCGCGACCGAGGTATCCGGCCGGGCGAAGCGTTCCTCGGTGGCGACCGTCATGCCCATGGGCACGCCCTGCGCCTTGAAGTCGTTGAACCAGAGATCGCCGTAGGAATCGGAGTACCCGATATAGCCGACGGTTTTGACCTTGTTGGCCTTCATGTGCTCGTACAGCACCTTGCCCATGATCGGGATCGGCTGCGGCATCGCCACCGACCACTTGGCGCGCTCCGGCGTGATCGGGAACGGCGCCAGGCCGAAATGCGGAATGCCGGCCTCGTTGGCGACGGTGGAGACCGCGACCGTCGGCGGGGTGGTGGACGACCCCATGATGATGTCGGCCTTGGACTCCGTGACGAAGCGGCGGGCATTGGTGGTGGCGGCGGTCGGGTCGCCGCCGTCATCGAGCGTGATCACCTTGATCGGCACGCCGCCGATTTCCTTCGGCACGAATTCGAGCGCATTGCGCTCGGGAATGCCGAGCGCCGCGGCGGGGCCGGTAGTGGTGACGGTGATGCCGATGACGATTTCGCTGCTTTGCGCGCTGGCCGGCAAGGCCGGCAGTGCCAGCGACGCCGCGATGACCGCGGCCGACAGGTAAAACTTGTTCATTCATTCCTCCCTTTTGACGTTGTTATCCAACCTAGATCAAATCCGGGCTGATTATTCAGCCCCTTCTTTAGGTCATGAGCCCGCTCAAGTCAGCCTCTTCAACTCAGCCTTGCTTGAACCTCGCCATGATTTCTTCCGGCATCGGCGCCGATTTCAGCTTGCCGGGGTCGTCCGGGTGCCGGCCGACCAGCACCCTTGTCTCGAACGCCTCGATCGCCAGCGCCTCGCCCTTGAACACCTTGTGGGTGACCTCGAAGCTCGAACGCTTGAAGCTCTCGATCCGGCTTTCGATCGTGATCCAGTCGCCATGGGTCGAGGCGATGTAGAACTTTGCCCTGGTATCGACCATGGGAATGCCGACCAGGCCGTATTTGTGGATGATGTCCTGCTTCGAGAAGCCGGCCGCCTCGAACATGATCGAGGTCGAATCGTCGAACATCGCGAAGTAGCGCGGGTAGTAAACCATATTGGCGGGGTCGCAGTCGCCCCACTGGATCTGCACTTCGCGGCGGTGGACGAACATGCGCCCGTCCTTTATTTCGGCGCCATGCGGAGCGCGGCATCGAGCCGCACCACCTCGCCGTTGAGGTAGGGGTTGTCGATCATGTGCAGCGCCAGCGATGCGAACTCTTCCGGCTGGCCGAGCCGGTGCGGGAACGGGATCGCGGCGGCGAGCGAGTCCTGCGCCTCCTGCGGCAGGCCGCCCAGCAGCGGCGTCAGGAACAGGCCCGGCGCGATGGTCAATACGCGGATGCCGAACTGCGCCAGCTCACGCGCGATCGGCAGCGTCATCGCGACGATGCCGCCCTTCGAAGCCGAATAGGCCGACTGCCCGATCTGGCCATCATAGGCCGCGACCGACGCGGTGGAGATGACGACGCCGCGCTCGCCGGTCGACAGCGGCTCCAGCTTGGCCATTTCGGCGGCCGCCAGCCGCAGCATGTTGAAGGAACCGATCAGGTTGACCTTGATCACCCTGTCGAAATCGGAAAGCGCCATCGGGCCGTCGCGGCCGACCACCCGTTTGGCCACGCCGATGCCGGCGCAATTGACCAGAATGCGCGCCGGCCCATGGGCCTTCGATGCGGCGACGATGGCGGCTTCCGCTGAAGCAGCATCCGAAACGTCGCAGGCCACCGCGACGCCGCCAATTTCGGCGGCAAGGGTTTCGGCCAACTTGGCGTTGAGGTCGCATACCGCAACCTTCGCGCCCCCTGCAGCCAGCCGGCGCGCGGTGGCAGCGCCCAGTCCCGAGGCACCTCCGGTGACGATGGCGGCCTGATCTTTCAACTGCATGGTCTTCTCCCTGGAAAGATTGTTCTTCGTGTCCGGCTACAGCGTGATGACGTGGTCCGGCGGTGTCGGCGAATAGAGCAGGTCGATCAGGCCGCTGCGGTGATCCAGCACCGCGCGCTGGTTGATCGAGCCCTTGTCGGTGACTTCGCCGCGGTCGATCAACAGCGGCGAATCGAGCAGGACCGCGCGCGTGACCCGGGTCGACGATCCCGTCGCGGTCCCCAGAAACCTTGCCAGCCGCTCGCGAAACGCTTCGCGGATCAGCGGATCGGAAGCGGTGCCGGCAAGGTCGTCCACCGGCAGCGTCGGATTGATCAGGCGGCAGCCGTCGAGGTCGAGGATGACCAGCGCCGAGATCTCGTCGCGGTTGATACCGGCGATCACGACGTCGCGCACCATCGGGGCACATGCCGCAACAAGCCGCGCGCGCAGCGGCCCGACGCTGACCCAGGTGCCGCTGGCGAGCTTGAAATCCTCGGCAATGCGGCCGTCGAAATCGAAACCCTTGTTGAAATCATCGGGGTCGACCGGCTTCAGCGCATCGCCGAACTTGTAGAAGCCTTCCTCGTCGAACGCCGCCGCCGTCAATTCCGGCTGCCGCCAATAGCCCGGCGTGACGTTGGGCCCTTTGGCGCGGACCTCGAGCTTGCCGTTGTTCGGGATCAGTTTGGCGTCGTTGCCGGAGACCGGAAGCCCGACATGGCCGGAACGGCTGGTGGCGGGTTTTACCGACATGAAGAACGGCGCGGTCTCGGTGGCCCCGAGGCCGGTCAGCATCGGCACGCGGTAGCCGGTTTCAGCCACGGCGAGTTCGTCCAGCCTGTTCCAGACGAAGGGCGACAGCGCCGCACCCGAGAAGAACATCGCATGCAGGCGGTGAAAGAATTTGGCGCGCAGCGCCTTGTCATCACGCAGATAGGGCAGCAGCGATTCATAGCCCTTCGGCACGTTGAAATAGACCGTCGGCGAAATCTCGCGAAGATTGCGCACGGTTTCCTCAATGCCGCCGGGCATCGGCTTGCCCTCGTCGAGATACATCGAGCCGCCGTTGAACAGCGTCAGCCCGATATTGTGGTTGCCGCCAAAGGTATGGTTCCATGGCAGCCAGTCGACGATGACGGGCGGCTCGTCCTTCAGGAACGCCAGCGTCTCGCGCAGCATCACCTGGTTGGCGCAGATCATCCGCTGGGTGTTGATGACCGCCTTCGGATTGCCGGTCGAGCCCGAGGTCAGCAGGAACTTTGCGATGGTATCCGGACCGATGGCGTCATGCGCGGCATCGAGGCCGGGAAGCTGCGGGGTCGCCAGCAACTCAGCGAGCATCGTCACCTGGCGGCCGGGAACGGCGCCGCGCGACGCCACAATCTCGGTTCCATCGGGGACATTGGCGGCCAGCGCATCGGCGAATTTGCCGGCGTCATCGGCAAACACCAGGCCGGGCGTCAACAGCTTCATCAGGTAAGCGAGCTTGCCGTAATCCTTCGACACCAGCGAATAGGCCGGCGACACCGGACAGAAGGGGATGCCGGCATAGAGTGCACCGAACGCGACCAGCGCATGATCGACCGAATTGCCCGAGAGAATCACGATCGGCCTCTCGGCGGAGAGGCCGCGCGCCAGCAGCGCCGAGGCGATATGCCGGGCCGCGACCAGCAAGCGCGCATAGGTGATCTGCCGCCAGCCGCCGCCGGCATCGCGCTCCGCCATGAATACGCGATTGGGTTCTGCGTTGGCCCAATGGTGCAGGCGGTCGGTCAGACGGACCGGATAGTCGCCGAGCGGCGTTTTCGGCCGCAGGTAAATGACGCCATCGTCGCGGCGCTCGATCGTTACCGCGGGATCGCCGAACGAGATCGGCCGCAGCGGCGCATCGCCGGCTCCGGTCGCAGTCGACATTTGGGGCTTGACGCTCATGTCAGGCCGGTTTCACCTTTGCGGTCTTGCGGTCGAGGAAGTCACGAATCCGGCGCTTGGCCTCTTTATCGCTTTGCGCCACCGTCGCCATCAGCGATTCCATCAGCAGGCCGGTTTGCGGATTGGCTTCCGCAATCATCGGCAGCGCCTGCAGCACCGCGAAATTCGTCAGCGGCGCATTGGCGGCGACACGCTCGGCCAGTTCCATCGCCTTCGGCAGCGCACCACCCGCTTCGGTCAGATACTGCGTAAAACCATAGGCCGAACCCTCGGTCGCCGAATAGACCCGCCCGGTCAGCATCATGTCGGTCATCCTGGCGACCCCGATCAGCCGCGGCAGCCGCACCGATCCGCCGCCGCCGACGAAAATGCCGCGCTGGCCCTCGGGCAGCGCGAAATAGGCCGAGGGTTCGGCGACCCGGATATGCGCCGCGCAGGCGAGCTCCAGCCCGCCGCCGATCACGGCCCCCTTGAGGGCTGCGATGACAGGGACGCGGCTGTACTGGATGCGATCGAACACCCGGTGCCACATCTGTGAATGCCGCAGACCTTCGGTGGCGTCGTGCTCGGTCAGCTCCGACAGATCGAGGCCCGACGAGAAATGATCGCCGATGCCGTGGATCACCACCGCGCCGACGCCCTCGGGCAGGTCGGAAAAGCAATCCTGGATCGCGAGAATAATGCCATCGTTCAGCGCATTGCGCTTGGCCGGCCGGTTGAGACCCACGGTCATGACCGCGCCCACCGTCTCGATCTTGAGCAGCGCGGACCGCTCGGCGGTCGCGGCAGGTGCGGCGTTTCCCATGGGTGTTTTACGTCCTGTCCAGAATAGTTATGTTTTATAACGAATTTGGAGGGAGTCAACAAGCCAGGTTTTCTTGCTCGCGATCCGAGCTCTTTCTTACCCTCCCCTGGGAGGGGGAGGGTCGGCTCGCATGGAGCGCAGCGAAATGCGAGACGGGGTGGGGTGACGGTCTCTCTACTTGGGCGTTGTTTGCGGGGAAACACTGTCACCCCACCCCGCCGCGCGGTGCGCGCGCGTCGACCCTCCCCCTCCAGGGGAGGGTAAGAGATTCACAGCACCTGATGCACGTCGATCACGACGCGGTCGGCGTGGCGGGCGGCGGAGCCGACGAACAGGTTTTCCATCAGCCAGCGGTATTTTTCGGCCCCGGTCTCGAACCTCGGCACGGTGCGGAAGTAGATCAGCTTGGGATCGACCGGCTCGCCACGCTTCAGCTTCTGCAGCAGGTCGACCGGCCCGAAGCGGATGCCCGTGTTCTCGACATAGACCACCGCGCCGTCGTCGGTCTCGAAGGCGTATTTCGCCTCCAGCTCGATCAGTTCGTTGGGCCGGATGATCTGAAAATCGGCGCCGAACGCGCAGATCTTGCCATTGACGCCTTCGCCGCGCACCTCGCCGCCCAGGATCGGAATGATCCGGCGCACGCCGTGACCGATCTCGCCGGCCGACGTAACCTCGCCGATACGCACCGTGAGCGTGAAGACATATTTGGTCGCAAGCTCCGGGATCATGGAATTACCCCATCATGCGTTGCGGCAACCAGAGCGCCAGGATCGGAAATGCGATCAGGATCACCAGCCGGATCACGTCGGTGAAGACGAACGGCGCCACGCCCCTGAAGATCGTGGCGAACGATGCGTCGGGAATCACGCTCTTGATGACGAAGACATTCATGCCCACCGGCGGCGTGATGAGGCCCAGTTCCACCGTCATCACGATGATGATGCCGAACCAGATCGGGTCGAAGCCGAGATGGACGACCACCGGGAAGACGATCGGAACGGTCAGGATGATCATGGCCATCGCGTCCATCAGGCAGCCCAGCGCCAGATACATCACCATGATGAGGGCGAGGACGCCGTAGGGCCCGAGGCCGAGGCCGGTGAGAAGCTCCGTGACCTTTTGCGGGGTCTGCGTCACCGTGAGAAAATAGCCGAAGATCAGCGCGCCGATCAGAATCGTAAAGACCGCGGCGGCGGTGCGGGTCGCCTGCAGCAGCGAATTGAGGATTTTCTCCTTGTCGAGCCGTCCGGTGAGCACGCCGATCAGGAATGCGCCGGTGGCGCCGACGCCGCCGGCCTCGGTCGGGGTGAAGCGCGGCAAGTAGGGCAGCCCGTAGAGGCCGCCGATAACGAAGACGAACAGCAGCACCGGCGCCCAGATATCCTTCAGGCCGGCGAACCGCTCGCGCCATGAGGTTTGCGGGCCGGTCGGCAGAAAGCCCGGCCGAAGCCACCCGATCAGCGCAATGGTCAGCATGTACATGGCGATCGCGAGCAGGCCGGGAATGATGCCGGCCATGAACAGCTTGCCGATGTCCTGCTCGGTGATGATGCCGTAGACCGCCAGCACCGTCGATGGCGGCAGCATGGCGCCCAAGGTGCCGCCGGCCGCAATCACACCGGTGGCGAAGGACTGCGGATAACCGAAGCGACGCATCTCCGGATAGGCGACGGCGGAAAATGTCGCGGCCGTCGCCACCGACGAACCGCAGATCGCGGCAAAGCCGCCGCAGGCTCCGACCGTCGCGATGCCCAACCCGCCGCGCAAATGGCCGACGAAACCGTTGGCGGCGTGGAACAGTTCGCGGCTCATCCCGGAATTGGTGACGAACGCCCCCATCAGCAGGAACATCGGAATCACGCCGAACGTATAGTCGGTCACCGTGCGCATCGAGGTCTGGCCGACCATTTTGAGCGCCGGGGAAAAGCCGACGAGGTAGCCGAAGCCGGTGACGCCGACGAGGCCCATCGCCATGCCCACCGGCACGCGCAGCAGCATCAGCGCGAACAGCGCTACAAATCCGAGGATGGCGACGGCGTCGGTGCTCATGCCGTCTACTCCACGGGCTTGATCTTGGGATCGTCGTGCATCAGCTCCGGACTGAATATCAGGCGCCAGGTGCGGATCGCGATCAGCAGCACCGCGGCGGCGTCGCCGGCCCACGCCACCGCGAAGAACGGCCAGGTCGGCATGCCCATGTCGAAGGTGAGAACATTATCCTTGTAGGTGCCATGCACCTTGTCGAACAGCGTCCAGGTCTGCACCGTCACCACGAACAGCAGGACCAGCGTGGCAAAGACGTCGATCCAGCGCTGGTATCGCGGCCCGACATTGGCCCAGACCAGATCGACGGTGATGTGTCCGCCGCGATAGCTGGTGGCGGCGATCCCCCAGAAGATCAGAATACCGAGCATCATGCGCCCGATATCGAAGGAGTCCGGAATCGAATAGTTGAAGATGTTGCGCAGCAGTACGGCGATGAAAATGTTGGCGGCGACGATGCCGACAAACGCCGCCGCGATCCATTCGATCGTATCGATGAAACGATCCATCGAAGCGCGCTTCATATCCGCAGTTTCCTATCGCTTGATGTCATGCTGTTGAATCGATCCGCCGCCACAAATTCACTTCACCTCTCCCGCCTGCGGGGGAGGTCGGCGCGCAAGCGCCGGGTGGGGGAAATTCTCTCCACTTGAACAGTAGGAATCGCGGCTACACCCCCACCCCAGCCCTCCCCCGCAAGAGCGGGAGAGGGAGCGCACGGAGTGTTTTACTGCGCCAGGGCGTTGTTCTTGGTCAGCTCGGCGCGAAGCTCTTTCATCGCCGCATCCGGGTCGCCGCCGGCTTTCTTGACGTTGTCCGACCAGGTCTTGACCAGCGGCTCGGAGGCCTTCTTCCACAGCGCGGTCTGCTCCGGGGTCAGCTTGTAGACCTCATGGCCGGGCAGCGCCTTGATCTTCTCGACACCGGAGTTTTCATAGGTGCCCCACGGTCCACCGACGCGGCCGGCGGCCTCGGTGTTGCAGTTGTTGTCGATCGCCTTCTTCTGCATCGCCGACATCTGGTTGTATTTGTCCTTGTTCATCACGAAGGCAAAGGTGGTGACGTAGAGCGGCGCCTCGATGTGATATTTCGTCACCTTGTCGATGCCGAACAGCAGCACCGATCCCCACGGGAAGGTGACGGCGTCGGCGACGCCGCGCTCGATGATGTCGCGGACTTCCGGCGCCGAGGACTGCACGTTGGTGCCGCCGAGCGAGGTCACGTAATTCGCCATGGTGGCGTGGGCGGGGCGGATCTTCATGCCCTTGATGTCGTCCGGCACCACGATTTTCTTGGTGCGCGAATGGAACGTGGAGGGTGAGTGAATGAAGCCGAGACAGAACTTGACGTCCTTCATCTCCTTCTCGGCATATTTCCGGTACCAGGCGTCGAGCGCCATCGAGCCGCCCTTGGCGTCCGACATCAGGAACGGCAGTTCGCCGGCGCCGATGATCGGGAAGCGGCCGGGCTGATAGCCGGGGTTGATGTAGGTGACGTCGGCGATGCCGTCGCGCGCCATGTCGTAATGGTCGAAGGCCTTGCCGAGCTGCTGCGCCGGATAGACCTTGTATTTGATGGTGCCGCCGGATTCCTTTTCGACCGCGGCACCCCAGTCTTCCAGCGCCTTCTGCAGCGGATGCGACGCCGGCACCCAGTGCGACAGCTTCAGTTCGAAGGTCTTTTCCTGCGCGAACGCGGGCGTCACGCTGGCAGCCAACAGCAACGCCAAAAACGCTTTTCTCATGGACGTTCTCTCCCTTTGATCATGAAGTCGGGTTTGGAGGACCCGGTCTTGTTATTTAACATGTTATATAATGTGCCCGGTTTTTCAAGCCGGACATAGGAAACCTGTTTCGCCCATTGAACATCAATCCTGCGGGCTCTTGCACTGCGGCACAGCGGCATATCAGATTTCGCACCGACGGCACTTTGCCAAAATTGTTATATGATATAACCATCATTGCAAGCCCGCCGCGGTCGTCGGCAGGTCAACTTACATTGGACCAGGGGAGCAGGGTTTGCGGACAAGGGTCGTCATCATTGGCGCGGGACCGGCGGGTTTGCTGCTTGGGCAATTGCTTCACGCCTACGGCATCGACAACGTCATCCTGGAGCGGCAGACGCCGGAGTATGTGCTCGGCCGCATCCGTGCCGGCCTGCTCGAGGAAGGAACCGTGGTCCTGCTCGATGAAGCCGGCGCCGGCGCGCGCGCGCATCGCGAGGGCCTGGTCCATGACGGTCTCGAGCTCGCCTTCGGCGGCGAGCGCCACCGCATCGACCTGAAGGCCGCCACCGGCAAGACCATGATGATCTACGGCCAGACCGAAGTGACGCTGGATTTGATGAATGCGCGCAAGGCGGCCGGCCTCACCACGGTCTATCAGGCCGCGGACGTCAAGCCTGATGACTTCGACACCGACCATCCGCGGGTGAGCTACGTCAAGGACGGCGTTACCCACGAGATCGCCTGCGATTTCATCGCCGGCTGCGACGGATTTCACGGCGTCAGCCGCGCCAGCGTCAAACCGTCTGCGATCCAGACCTTTGAGCGGGTCTATCCGTTCGGCTGGCTCGGCATCCTGTCGGAGACGCCGCCGGTCAGCCACGAATTGATCTACACCAACCACGCCAGGGGCTTTTCGCTTTGCACCATGCGCTCGATGCGGCGCAGCCGCTATTACGTGCAATGCTCGCTCGACGACCATGTCGACCAATGGCCGGACGACAGGTTCTGGGATGAATTGAAGCAGCGGCTGGACCCGGAGGCATCCGACAAATTGATCACCGGGCCCTCGATCGAAAAGAGCATCGCGCCGTTGCGCAGCTTCGTCGCCGAGCCGATGCGGTTCGGGCGGATGTTCCTGGCCGGCGACGCCGCCCATATCGTGCCGCCGACCGGCGCCAAGGGGCTCAACCTCGCCGCCAGCGACGTCCGATTTCTGTCGCACGCGTTGCGCGAGTTCTACGACGAGAAATCCTCCGCCGGGATCGACGCCTATTCCGCAAAGGCGCTGTCGCGGGTCTGGAAGGCGGTGCGGTTTTCGTGGTGGATGACCGCGATGATGCACAAATTTCCCGACCAGGGCGAATTCAGTGCACGGATTCAGGTGGCGGAGCTGGATTATCTGGTGAGCTCGAAAGCGGCGACGGCGTCGATGGCGGAGAATTATGTGGGGCTGCCGTATTAGTTTTAGTTGGTTGTCGACTGGGCGCCGCTCCCTCATGGTGAGGAGCGCGTCGGCAGCGCGCTCGCGCTGTCCGTCGCGCGTCTCGAACCATCGGGCACACTGACTGCTGCCATCCTTCGAGACGCCGCCCGAAGAGCGCGCGGCTCCTCAGGATGAGGGCGATGCTTGTTGAAGCATCGCAGTCCTCTGGGCATCACTCCCCGTTTCAAACACCCGCCCAAATTCCGTTTAAAACTTTGTAGGCGGTGCATTTCGCGGCGAAAGCTCGTTCAATGGCGGGATGGAGCACCGCATGACCAATACCGATATTCCCGACGGTTTCGAGCGCCAGTCCCGGCCCAGTCCGCTCACCGATCCGTGGGAGCCGATCTATTCGAAAGAGACCCCTGACGCGATCATTCTTGGCCTTCGGCTGGCCACCCCCCATACCAACGCGCGCGGGTTCGCCCATGGCGGGTTGATCGCCGCACTGACCGACAAGGCGATGGGACACAGCTGCGGCCACAAGATGCGCGGCGCCTATTCGCTGGTGACCGTCAGCATGTCGATCGACTTCGTCAGCAGCGCCCAGATCGGGCAATGGCTCGCGGTCGAGACCGACGTCATCAAGACCGGCAGCACGCTTTGCTTTGCACAGTGTTTCGTTAAAGCAGATGACGCCGTGATCGCGCGCGCCAATGCCACGTTCCGCGTGGTGCCGAAGAAGGCCTGAAGGATCTCGTGTCCCGGACGCGGTGCGGCGTCCTTCACGCCGCTCCGCAGAGCCGGGACCCAGCGAACCGGGACCTTGCGAACATGGGCCCCGGCTCAGCAGCGCAGCGCTTAGGCGCTGCACTGCGTCCGGGGCACGATGGCTCTATCTGCCGAATTGCCAGTTGCTGAGTTCAACCACGAGATCGATGAAACTGCGCACCTTGGCCGACAGCAGCCGCGAGGTCGGATAGACGATGTGGATCGGCAGTGGCGGTTGCTCGAATTTCGCCAGCACGATTTTCAGCCGGCCGGCCTTGAGCGCGGCGTCAGCCTGATAGGCCATCACCCGGGTCAGCCCGCCGTCCTGCTCGGCATGCTGGATCGCGGCGTCGGCGCTATTGGTGGTGAACCGCGGGGTACAGGCAATGCGGATATCCTGGCCGTCTTCGATGAAGCGCCAGTCCGGCGAGGCGCTCATGCCGCCGAACTGAATGGTCGTGTGCGACGCGAGGGCGCCCGGCATCTTCGGCTCGCCGCGCGCCTTGAGATAGGCTGGCGAGGCGACCACGATCTGCCGCATCTCGCCGACGTGGCGCGCGACCAGGCTGGAATCGGCGAGGTGACCGATCCTGATGGCGAGATCGACGCCGTCTTCCACCAGGTTGATCATTTGATCCGACAGCCGCAATTCGCCGGAGACCTCGGGATAGCGTTTCAGATAGGCCGACATCACCGGACTGACGTGCAGGCGGCCGAAGCCGACCGGCGCCGAGACCACCAGCCGCCCACCCGGTCGCGTACGTTCGCCCTCGACCGAGCCTTCTGCCTCCTCGACATCGCCGAGAATGCGTCTGATCCGCTCAAGATACCGCGCGCCGACATCGGTCAGCGCGACCTTGCGCGTGGTCCGCTGCAGCAGCCGCGCGCCGAGCCGAGCCTCCAGCGCCGCGACCAGCCGCGTCACGCCGGACGGTGACAGCCCGAGTTTGCGGGCCGCCGGCGCGAAACCCCGGAGGTCTGCGACAGCGACAAAAGCCTGCATGGCGTCGATGCGATCCATAGACTATTGCATATATTGCAATTATGAAGTGTCAATTCATATAATTGTTTCAAAAAGGAAGAGGAGGCATGTTGCGGCCATGGCGAGCAGGCGCTCGCTCCCGGCAACTCAAAGGATCATCGTCCATGTCTCGCCTCCTCACCCCCGCCTCGATCGAAGCATCACCCGCCGCCTCGCAGCCCCTGCTGCAGGCCGTCAAGAAGCAGCTCGGCGTGGTGCCTAACCTGTTCCGTCTGGTCGGCAACAGCCCAGCCGCGCTCGAAGGCTATCTCGGGCTGAACGGCGCCCTCGCCAAGGGCGCGCTCGAAGCCCCGACCCGCGAGCGCATCGCGCTCGCCGTCGCCGAGATCAACGGCTGCGACTACTGCCTTTCGGCGCATTCCTATCTCGGCAAGAACCTCGCCAAGCTCTCCGACGCCGAAATCGAGCTCAATCGCAACGGCGGATCGACCGATCAAAAGGCCCACGCAGCGGTTCGCTTTGCCGTCAAGCTCGTCAACGCCCGCGGTCACGTTTCGGATGCGGACATCGGGGCCGTGAAGGGCGCCGGATACACCGACGCGCAGGTGATCGAAATCGTACTGCACGTCGCGCTGAACACGCTGACCAACTACGTCAACGAAGTTGCGAAGACCGAAATCGACTTCCCGGTCGTCACCGCCAAGGCGGCATGAGGCCACGAAAGCGGCGCATCCGCTTATGTGGATGCGCCGCATACCCCGCAGCAGCCAAAATTCGAAAGGGGTCCCGATGTCCGACACCCACAATTATTCCAGCGACGTGGCATTCACGCCGGCGGTGAAGACCGTTCAGGCCCGCAAGGGATCGCGCGACGCCTATGCCCGCGTCGAACAGCGCGGCGGCTGGCGCACCGAAGTTGACGAGGACATCGCCGGGTTTCTGGCGAACGCCAGCAGCCTGTATTTCGCCACCAGTACCGCGGACGGCCAGCCCTACATCCAGCATCGCGGCGGCCCGAAAGGATTCGTCAAAATCCTGGACAAGAGCACGCTGGCGTTTGCCGATTACAGCGGCAACCGGCAATACATCACGCAAGGCAATCTGTCGGAAAATCCAAAAGCCTACATCTTCGTTATGGATTACGCGCATCGTCGCCGCGTCAAGATCTGGGGCGAGGCGCGCGTGGTGGATGACGATCCGGCACTGTTGGCATCGCTGATGCCCAAGGGTTATAAGGCGCGGCCCGAGCAGGTGATCATGTTCAAGATCGCGGCATGGGACACCAACTGCCCGCAGCACATCCCGCAAAAATTCGACGCCGCCGACGTCGCGGCGGCGCTGGCCTCGCGCGATAGCCGGATCGCGGAGCTGGAAGCCGAGCTGGCGGCGCTGAAGCGCGAGCGGCTCGCTTGAATCTATCGTCGTCCCTGCGAACGCAGTGCGAACGCAGGGACCCATTGCCACCGGCGGTGGGGTTACAGGATGTCGTCGAACACCTGTTTCAGATCGATAGATCACGCGGTATGGGTCCCTGCGTTCGCAGGGACGACGAAGCAAATCACGCCGCCTCGCGCTGCGACTCCCAGACGAAGTCTGGATAGTATTGCAGCATCATTCGGTCGACATAGGCTGTCAGATTGCCGAAATGCTCGGTCCGCTCGCGCAGGGGCGAGTTGAAGTAGGGTGTCAAGATTCCGGCCAGCGCGCCGAAGGCGGTGGCATCCGTGCCGCAGGGCGCCTCCCCCATCAGATAGGGCTTGTCGCCGAGCTGGACCGACAGCGCAAACAGCGAGCGCATCGCAAGGTCAACGTCTTCGTCCGGCGCGTGGCGGCCGAGGCCGCTCAGCAAATAATTCTCGGCGACGCGGAATTGCGCGTCTTCGCGGATCTTTTCGCGCTGGTGCTCCGGCACGGCATCGAAGAAATGCGCAGGCCCCTTGGCAAAATTCTCCGTATCGACCCAGCGCGCGCCGACCAGCGCCCAATAGACATGGTGCTCGATCATCCGTTCGAACGCCCAGGCCTGCGCACGCGCCTGCAAACTCAGCGGCGCATCGAAATCAAAACCGTATTTGCCTTCAATATGCGCGCGAATGAAGGTGGAATCGGCGATGGTCTCGGCCTCGTCGTCGATATAGGGCAGCTGGCCCTTGGGAGAAGCCGGCGGCATGGCTTTTCGCTTGCGATAGTCGAGCCCGGCCATCTTCAGCTGGACCTCGGTCTTGGTCACGAACGGGCTGATTTCCGGCAGGCCGAAGCCGGCGCCAAAGCCATAGAGGGTAATCATGTCGAGGCTCCCGATTTCCTGAGCAGTCGCTTCAGGCTATCGACCCCCTGCTGCCACCGTGGTGTCAGCAGCGGCAACATCGTGGTGCAGAGATCAAGGCCGTACAGAATCATCATGGACAAAATCCTCTTTGTTGCGGTGTTGTCCCGGTATACTGACCCTCTGCTGCCAACCTGCTGTCAGCATCGGCAAGGCCGCACCACAAAAAGAGATTCGCCATGAGACGCGCGGACCGGCTGTTTCAGATCATCCAGGTGCTCCGGCGCAACCGGAAGCCGTTGACGGCGGATGCCATCGCAGCCGAGCTGGAAACTTCGAAGCGGACGATCTACCGCGACATCGCCACGCTGATCGAACAGCGGGTGCCGATCCGCGGCGAAGCCGGCATGGGTTACATCCTGGAGAAGGGCTTCGACATGCCGCCCTTGATGCTGACGCCCGACGAAATCGAGGCGGCCGTGCTCGGCGCGTCATGGGTGGTCGGCCATGCCGATCCCGTGCTGGCCAGAGCCGCCGCCGACCTGATGGCCAAGATCGCCGACACCGTCCCGGAACGGCTGCGGCCCTTCGTGCTCGAGCCCGCCAGCCGCGTCCGCCCGGGCTGGAACAGGCAACCCGACCGAATCGACATGTCGCGGGCGCGCGCGCATATCCACGAAGGCAAGAAGATCGCGCTGTGCTATCGCGACGAACACGGGCGCGACAGCGAACGCATCATCTGGCCGATCGCGATCGGCTATCACGAAGCCGTGCGATTGCTGGCGGCGTGGTGCGAACTGCGCAAGGATTTTCGCAGCTTTCGAACCGACCGTGTCGTCGACGCGGTCTACCTCGACGAGAAATATCCGGAACGGCGCGACGCCTTGCGGGCGAAATGGCGGCAGAGCCTGGTCTGGGAACCGCCGAGCGACGCCTGATCCGGATCGCAGATGGCTGGCCGCCCTCTCCATTCCGCGCTAGACGAAGCCATGGAGAACAGAGACCCAGCCACGGATGCCGAGAGCCCCTGCCAGGCCTGCGGCGCATGCTGTTCGTATTCGTCGAACTGGCCCCGCTTCACCATCGAGGACGACGCGGCGCTCGATCTCATTCCGGAAAAATTCGTCAACGACCGGTTGTCGGGAATGCGCTGCGACGGCGACCGCTGTTCCGCGCTATCAGGCAAGGTCGGGGTTGCGACCGCATGCGGGATCTACGCAATGCGGCCTGAAGTCTGCCGAACCTGCATGCCCGGCGATGCCGAATGCGACATGGCGCGAAAGAGGCACGGGCTGGCGGTGCTTATCGTCGTCCCCGCGAACGCGGGGACCCATACCGCGTGATCTATCGATAGACCCCTGGCGGTAGATATCTCGCCAAACAATCGACGACCGGGATTATGGGTCCCTGCGTTCGCAGGGACGACAGCGAGGATTACTCGCGATCAGATCAAGCGGTCACGGCTTGTGCGAAATCTTCTTCATCGAGTTCGTCCTCGACCGGCGAGAAGGTGCTCAGCGGTTTGGTCGAAAGCGTGATCGGCTTGCGGCTGCCGTAGGAGGATGACGGCGCGGCGCGGCTGCTCCGGGCTTCACGGGACAGCGCATAGAGGGTGGAACCGACGCGACCGCCGAGCTGGATCAGTTCGCGTTCGCTGCAGCTCGAGGCGATCGAAAGCGCCAGCGAGTGCAGATGGCTTCGGCGGTAGCAGAACAGCGCCAGCATCGCCCGGACATCGGAGGAAACGCTCTCCACCAGAACCGGCAGGCCGTTCTCGTTGGCGCGGTACATCTCACCAAGCAATTCATCCCGGACCGGGCAAAAATCGTTTTCGTAGGCGTCGCGGCTTGAAAACATGGCAGTTCTCCCTGACCGCAAGGATGCAGCGCAATCTTCTAACGAAAGGTTAACCAAGGGCCCCTGTAGTCACCCGGGTATCTTGACCCTGCCGAATCGGTCGTGCGCCCGCTGCGATTCGCGCCGCGCCGGTCCCGATGCCGGCGGGATCAGCCGTTCGCCGACATGAAAATCGCCAGGCCGAAGCCGGTGAGATGATGCAGGGCCTGGTCGACGCCGATCAGCGTCCAGAACCATGGATGTTCGTAGGTCATGCCGAATGTGGATGAGCAGAGTCCCTTGGCGCGGTCGACCATGATGTGAATGAGAAAATCGATGATAGCGACGAACCAGAACTTCGGCGCAATGATCAAAATCAGGGTCATGGCCACGGCGAGATGCACGAGGCAGTGCGCCAGCAGCGGCAGCGCCCAACCGGTCTTCTGGTCCTTGCCGATCGCCATCCAGGAATTCTGCAGGACGAAATCCGCGATGATGTGCTTCACGGTGAGGAGCAGCATCCATCCGACCAGCGCACCTACCGGGACTGACGACGACATTGTGGGAAACAACAAAGCTGACGCCCTTCGCTGGGACTGATTGGCACGGACCGGAGGCGTTCAGCGCAACTCTTCTCAAACCCGGACAATTCGACCGGTATTTGTCATTTATGACATCTCCTGTGTCGGATTGCACCTGTGGGTGGTTCGAAAAACCCAAGGTGTGGCCCAACGGCGATAGCCCGGCTGATCGCGACCGCGGGTAAGGTTACTCGAGCGGCCGATTTGCAATCGGCCGGGAGCGGGATATCATCCGACAACTGAAAAATTGTCGTTCTTTTTTAGATATTTACGATCTCGCCGGCGGCCCGCGGAGCCAGTAGAGGCGGTGCGCCGACCCGGCCCGGATATGAGCCATGAGCGCAGAAATCCCGACGGCGCAGGCGGCAAAGCCCTCCACGCGTTCACGGCTTGTCAAAAGCAACCGCAGGCAGATGCTGCTTTTTGCCGCGCTGACGGTGATCCTGACGGTCGCGACGGTGTGGGGCTCCCGGGTCTGGCTGAATTCCGAAACACTGGTGTTCGCGGTCGGCAACGCCAACGGCCCGGAGGCCCGGTTCGCCGCCAAGCTCGCCGCCATGCTCAAGACCACCAATTCGCGGCTGCACCTCAAGATCGTTGCCAATCCCGACAGCGCCAAGGCGCTTGCGCAATTCGATCGCAAGCAGGCGGATCTTGCGATCCTGCGCACCGACGTCAAGGTCCCGTCCCGCGCACGCGCCGTTGCGATCCTGGAGCACGACGTGGTGCTGCTGGTCAGCCCCGCCGGCAGGAAGATCAAATCGCTCGCGGAGCTGAGGAAGAGGAAGGTTGCGCTGGTGGCTGACGCCGACGGCGGCGCCACCTTCATCCGCAAGCTGCTCGAAGTCTCCGACGATCCCGCTTTCGCTTCGCGTCTCCAGCCGGCTCCGCCGATTGCGACCTTCGATCAATTGCTGGCGCCGGGCGGCTATGGCGCGGTGATCGCCATTGCGCCGGTCTCCCGGATGCTGCGGGACAAGAGCATCGAGCAGCAGGTCAGGCGTGGCAGATTGATCCTGAACGACATCGGCGAGTCGAAGGCGCTGGTCAGGAGATATCCCGGCCTTACCGAGGAAACGCTGTCGGCCGGCATGCTGTCTTCCACACCCGCTATCCCTTCGGAAGATCTCGATACGGTCGGGCTGCAGTGGGTGCTGGTCGCGCAGTCCAGGCTTTCGACCGCGGTCGCGGGAAATCTGGCGCGGGCGATCTACGAGAACAAGGGCGAGCTTGCGCTGGAGAACGGCTTCGCCTCCCGGATCGAGCCGGCCAGCACCGACAAGGACGCCTTCATCGTCGCGCACCAGGGCGCCGCCGACTACATCAACGACGACACCAAATCATTCGTCGACCGCTACAGCGACCTCGCCTATCTCGGCGTCGCCGTGCTCGGCGTCATCGGCTCGCTGTTCGCCGCGCTCTACACCAAGGTGACCCGGATTGCGCCGGAGAAGGCCAGCGAGCTGGCCACGGCCATTCTCGATATCGGCGAGCGCATGGAGCATGCCACCTCGATGGAGGCGCTCGACGCATTGCAGGACGAACTCGAGACCGTGCTTCGCGGGGTGGTGATAGGCTTGCGCGACGGCACCATCTCGAAGGACGGGCTGGATACGTTCAAGCTCGGCTATGAGTTGGTGCGCGACGAACTGGCGCTGCGGCGCGAAAGCCTGAAGCGGCACGGCGGCCATGACGACAATGTGGTGATCGTCAAGACCGCGCAGAGCGCGTGAGCGGCGCAAAAAAGCCCCGGACGATGCCGGGGCTTTTGAGTTCGAGACAGGTACTAGCCGATCAGATCAGTACCTTGCGACCACCGGGCCGCCGAAGCGGTAGTTGATGCGCGCGGTGACCATGTCCACGTCCTGATGGATGCGATCGACGGTCTGGGCCGGCGAAGCGAACGCGATGTTACGCGCGTCGAGGAAGATGTGGTTGTATTCGACGCCGAACGACCAGTTCGGGGTGAATCCGTATTCGAGGCCAACGCCGACCGTGCCGCCCCAGCGGGTTTCCGAAGCGGTTCCGACGTCAACACCGGTTACGGTATTGTAGTAGTTATACTTGTCGCTCACGACCGCGGCGCCGCCCTTGACGTAGAGCAGAGCGTTGTTCCAGGCATAACCGACGCGGCCGGTGAACAGGCCGAAGGCATCGATTCGCGAGCGATTGGTGAAGCCCGGGAAGGCAATGCTGACGTTCCGGCCGCTGAGATCGGCCCAGTTGCCCTGCGCTTCGAGACCGAACACCCAGGAGCCGGCCTGCCAATTGTAGCCGATCTGGCCGCCGATCGTGCCGCCGGTTGCATCATGGCAACCTTCCGCCAGATTCACAGCCAAGGGGGCAGCAACGGTACCGGCATAATCCCAGCACTTGTGGCTGGATGCCCAGCCGCCGTTGGCGCCGATGTAGAAGCCGGTCCAGTTGTACATCGCAACGGCGATCGGGGCCGCCTTGGTGTAGGGACGAGCTGCCATGTCGGCGGCCGAAGCGGCATTGACGAGCCCGAGGCTCAGGGCTGCTCCACCGAGGAGTGCGATAAATTTGGACTGCATGGGATATCCCCCTAAAATTGAAATCGATGTCGCTAAAGAGCCCCAACTGCCGTTCGAAACAAGTTAAACTCGCGGTTTCCGGGCGAAGCGACGTGCATTGCGGGAGCAGTGCGACATTTCTGCAATAGTCGCTGTCCGATTCAGCACGAAATCGCATCAAATTGCGCCAAAGCCGAATTTGGTTCCATCGGGAAATCAAAGACTTAAGGTTGCATTCACCATTAACGGGCGGTTAGCGGCTCTCGCCTTCCGCACTGCAGGGATCGAATCATACCGCCATGTTTTCCCGGGCCGCGAGCGCCCGCGCCCGGATCTCCGCGATGCTGCGCTTGAGTGCGGCCTGCCGCGGGTCGGGCAAGGCAGTGGCGCGCGCCTCCGCCACGGCGCCGGCCAGATCCGCAAGCGGCAGCACGCCGTCGAAGGTCGGCTTGGCGAGACCATCGATGATCGCATGCCAGTCGGCGAGGCCCTGGCGATAGGCGGCGCCGTAGCCCTGCACCATGGTCGCGGTCTGCACGATCGCCGAGGCGGCCTCGGGCTGCTTGGTCAAAGCGCGGTCGATCATATGCAGCCAGCGCTCGACCCAGACCCGCTCCCTGGCATAGCGCACCGAGAACCGCCGCCAGCGCCGCAACGACGCCTCGATCTTCAGGCGGCGAACGCGCCAGCGGTTTTTGGTGCTGAAGCGGATCGAGACCTGCTTGCGCGTCCATCCCAGGCGTTCGAGGAGACCGAGAACCGGATCGGCGATCGCCGCGGGGAGCGCCTCGACCAGTTCATCCAGCCGGAATTTCCTGACGTCGTCGGCCGCCCGGGCGCTTGGATCGCCGCGGGCGCTCGGATCGCCGCGGGCGCTCGGATCGCCGGTGCCGGGGTCCAGTTCGCCAAGCTTCAGCTGCGCGATCCGGATCGGATCCTGATAGCTCATGCGCATCGCCATCAGCCGCGCCACGTCGGCGAACAGCGCATCGTCGACGCCGGGCTTGCCGATGAACCGCCGCAGCCGGTCCACATAGAGCTTCGCGTAGCGCGCGCCCTGATACTCCATCAACAGATGAATGCCCTCGCTGACGTCGGGCTCCACGGCATCGGGCAGGCCGGGGGGCAGGAATGGCGGCGTGCCGTCGCCCTCGCCGATGAAATCGGAGAGCAAATAGCGCAGCGAGGACAGGAAGCTTGCCACTCCGGCGATCCGGCCGGTCAGGCGGGCTTCGGCGCGGCGGGCGCCGGTGCTGCGGCGGTCTGCTGCGCCAGCCTCTCCTCCAGCTTCGCGATGTTCTCGAACAGCCGGGCGCTGGCGAGACGAAGGAAGTAGAAGCCGAATTCCGGATTCTGCACGTAAAGCTCCTCGACCTTGCTGTAGCTGACGCTGAGGATGAGACCGGCCTCGACGCATTCCAGCGTCTGGGTTCGCATGTTCGATGGCGACAGCATGCCGAGTTCGCCGACGATGGCGCCGACCGGCAGCTCGATGCCGGATTCGACCAGCTTGAAGCGGCCCGAGACGATGTAGAGCATGTCCTCGGCCTTCTCGTCCTTGTAGAACAGCACCTCGCCGGCGGCGCATTGGCGCTCGGTCATGAACGGCTTCAGCCAGTCCATCGACAGGTCGCCCTGGACCGACTTCTTCACGTCCCGCACCAGCTGCAGCATCTGATGCAGCCGGTAGGAATTGAGCACCAGCACCAGCGCCTGCACCACGATGATCAGGTAATTGCGGCTCGGGATCGCGGTCGCGATCAGCACGAGGTTGGTGAAAATGCCGAGCACCCGCAGCGGGATCATGGTCCGCATCGTGGTGGTCGCGATCACGAAGATCGATGCGAAGACCGCGCCTGCCGTTCCGGCGTGTTGTGCGAGATTCGAGGTATCCATGGGAAGCCAGCCAGCTTGGAAGGAGTGAAATGAACGAAAAGATCGTGGTTCAGCGCGTGCCCGTCATCGTAATGATGGCAGGCCGCTTTTGATATACTGAGAAAAGACGAAGGTCTTGTCAGGGATTCCGGCTGATTTGGGGGCGGTATCGCAAAAAAAACCGCCGGATTCCGGTTCAAATCGGGGGGCCACGAGGCCCAGGCATCCTTCCGCGTTCTCGCGGCGCGACGCGCCCGAGCTTTGCCGGAAAGTTCGGCGCCCCGGATACAGAGGGCGCAGGGAAGACCGGGTGCGCGCTGCACCCGCGGTCTCATGTGCAAACTCGTGCAACAAAAAACGCACATGAGCATACAGGTTCAGCGGAAACACTCCGGCCTTCCCTGCGCAATGGCTTTACGGCTTATCTCGCGCTCACCCCGGAGTAGCGGGCTGTCTAGTCTCCGTCGCCTGGCGGAAACCGGCACTGAGGCCCGGTCGGGCTTGCAGCGCCTCCGCCAGACTTGACGCCAGCGTCGAGGCGTCGGGTCCACACGATTTTGCCGTACGCTGAAGTGCCGTCCGTCTGCCCGCCGCTCGATAGCTCACGGAGTTGATCCCGCCCCGCCACCGCCTGCGCGCCCGACACCGTCGCGTCCACCGCGTCCCCGGCCCACGTTTCGTGACGATCATGATACGCCCCTCTGAAAGGGCCGGGATGGACGGAAATGTGCGGGTGATTTGGGGGAGGAGTCAAGGGAAGATTCTGATTTTCGGAAATTCTTTTTTGGTGTTCTCGGTCGACTCCCGTCGGCCACCTTCGAGGCGGGTCGGGACACCGGGCGCCGCTACGTGGCCGCGTCGATCTATTTCCTGAGCAACGTGTTCAACAGCGTGCTCAGCGAAATGCGCCGCGCCGAGGCGCGCTCCGAGAGATAGTCGAGCACTTCCGGGTCCAAATGGACCGGCGGCACGAGGCACGCGCCTTCGCAAGAACTTGCCGCGCTCGGCGGTCGAGAAATCATACTCGTCCTTCATCGCATCACCCTTCCGCGTATTGGCGGACTTCGCGGGGGCAACATTGTGTCGAGATGGATCATTCGTCGAAAACCACCCGGTCGGCCGGCATGGCGGGCTGGTCACGTCCCCCGGGCATAAAGGGCGTGTCGCCGAGCCGGTCGATCTGATCCCACGGCATCGGCCCGGGTTCGCCGGCAGCACATCGCGCGCAGGGCGCATTCTGGCGATATCGGCTTTGGTCGGCTTGCGGACTTCCATCAGCGGCGGTCAGCGGCGGCCTTCTGGCCTCAGGTATCTTCGGCATGATTGCGAACCTCGCGTCGACTGGCCCTTTCGAAATGGAAGGACGTGCGTTGGCGGGCTTCCGTCAGGCCGCGTCGGCCACGGCGCGTACTTGCAAACGGACACCCGCCTCCTGCTGCAAGACGCCGATGACACCGAGCAGATTCTCGGCCGTGGGATTACCGGATGGACCAAACATCCGCATCAGGCTCTTGGGCGAGCGGCCGAGCGCCGCACCAAGCTTTTCGAAGCCGATGGTGGCGTTGATGCAGGAACGCAGCGCCGCGCGACCCTCTTCCACATTACCGTCGAGCAACGCCTGCATGGCTTCGGCGAGCAAGGCCTGCCGAAATTTGATATCGCGACGCGCCCGCGCCTGTACCGTCTCGCGAAAACTCCTGGTCAGGGGCATGGTCACTTCCTCCTGGTCCGTTCGGCGGCCTTGCGCGCCTTGTAGCTGCGCCAGTGGCGCGACGCCGCCTCAATATCGTTCTGCTGCCGCTTTTTGGTGCCGCCCCTCGGATGCGGCGTGAATTCCGCCTTCACGGCGCAGTTTCGATGAACGGGTTCACGATGGTCAGCCCGCCGATGCTGCGGCCATGCTGCATGTCCTCGCTGTAGAGGATGTCGCACTCCGCCTCGATCGCGGAGGCGACGATCAGCGCATCGTAAAAAGTGAGGCCGTGGTCGCGCGCGAGACCGAGCGCGGCGGCGTGGGTGTCCGCGGTCAGCGGCATGATCTCGGGGAAACGGGCGCGAATGACCGACACCGCGCGCTCGATGTCGGCCCAGTCGCGCTCGCGCTTGCGCCGCGCGACATTGGTGAATTCGTTCAGCACCTGCGCGCTGATGACCCCGCCGGAAGCGATCAGATCCACCGCGCGTGTGCGCCTGGCGACATCGAGAAACGCATAGACGAGGACGTTGGTGTCGAAGAACGGCGTCACCGCTCGTTGGCCTCGTCACGGTCGAACCTGTAGTCTTCGGGAGCAGGCCATCGGAACTGCTGCATCTGCTTCAGAAACTCGGCGCGCCTGTCGACCTTCTCGACGACAAGCTGCTGCTTCGAGGCCTCGACCACGTTCAACTCGTCACCGGGAGCGAGGCCGAGTTGCTCGACCAGCGCCTTGGGCAATCGCACCGCAAGGCTGTTGCCCCACTTGGAAACCATCATCGATGCCTCCTGAGGATATACAATATTCGATGTATATCATATGGTGGGCGCGATAATTTTTCAAGCAAGGCGTGGATGCCCGGGGGCATCTGCGCAAAGACGCGCTTCGCGCTATTGCCCGGGCATGACGAGGAGTACACGTCCGGCTGCGAACGCCTGCCGGCAGCCCGTTCCGCGGAGTCGCCACGCGCTGGAGAACATCATGGAGAACCCCAGGTCATGACGAAGCCCATGCCGGAAGCAGCCGAGACAGCGAGCACGCCGATCCTGGAGATCGCCGGCGCGCGCGCCACCATCCGGCTCAACCGACCGAAGCATCTGAACCGGCTGCAGCCCGACGACCTCGACGCCCTGATGGAGCTGTTCGACCGCATCGAGGCCGATCCCGATGTCAGGGTGCTGGTGCTGACCGGCACCGGGCGCGCCTTCAGCGCCGGCTACGACCTCGGATCGATTGCGGAGCGCGCCAGCGGTGCTCCGGAGGAGCAGACGGCCGGATCGGCGTTCGAGGTCGTCGTCAACCGGCTCGAGGACCTCGCGATACCGACCATCTGCCGGCTCAATGGCGGGGTCTATGGCGGCTCGACCGACCTGGCGCTGGCCTGCGATTTCCGCATCGGCATCGATACCTGCGAGATGTTCATGCCGGCGGCAAGGCTCGGGCTGCACTACTACAAGAGCGGAATCAAACGCTACGTGTCGCGGCTCGGCGCCGACAACGCCCGAAAACTGTTCCTGACCGCCGAGAAGATCGACGCCGCGGAGATGCTGCGGATCGGCTATCTGACCGCGATGGCGCCGGCCGGGGCGCTGGATGCGGAGGTCGACAGGCTGGCCGCGGTGCTCGCAGGCAATGCGCCGGTCGCGATGCGCGGCATGAAACGCGCCATCAACGAGTTCGCCCACGGCCGGCTGGATGAGGAGGCCGCCGACCGCCGCGCCCGCGACAGCATGCGCGGCGCCGAGATCAAGGAAGGCATCAGGGCGTTTTCGGAGAAGCGGCCGCCGAAATTCTAGCGCGCTTTTCTTCTCCCCTCCCCCCGCGAAGCGGTGGGGAGGGGTCGGGGGTGGGGGGTCTATCAGCGCGCACAACCGGCAGCGAGTCTGCTGTGCTACCCCCCACCCCCGACCCCACCCCGCCACGCGCAAGGGCGCGTGGAGGGAGGGGAGAAGAGCATCGCAAGGCGATGCGTCTCGAAGGATGAAGCATGGACGCTGCGTGATCTTCTGAACCTTCAAGTCGCACAATCAGGCTTGGGCGGTTTGCTCAATTGAGCTAGATCAACCTGCCCAGTCACCGAAACCATCTACTGTCAGGCTCGATAGGAGACATTCATGCCGTTCAAAGATATTCTTGTCGCGCTCAACAGTTATCCCGATCCGACACCGGTGTCGGTGGTCGAGGATGCGGTGGCCGTCGCCGCCACCCTCGGCGCGCATCTCGCCGCCATTTCCTGCGAGACCCACGTTCAGCTGCCGGGGCACTTCATCTCGGCCCCGATGGTCGATGGAATGATCGCCGGCGAAGCCGCCAAGAGCCGGAAGAGCGCCCACGAACTGCTGGCCGCGTTCGACGCGGCAGCGGCAAAGGCCGGCATTCTCCACGAAGCTATCTTCGAGAAATGCCTCACGCTGGAAATTCCGGACCTGCTGGTGGAATATGCGCGGCTACGCGACCTGACCATCCTGCCCTCGTCATCCGATCAATGGTACGCCGAAGCGGTCATTTTCGGATCCGGCAGACCGACCCTGATCCTGCCGGTAAGTCCGAGCCGACGGCCGTTCCAGATCGAAACCGTCGCGGTGGCCTGGGATTTCAGCCGCGCGGCCGCACGCGCCATTTCGGACGCCCTGCCGATTCTCGAACTGGCGAAGCAGGTCCGGATCGTGACGGTCGCCAACGAGAAGGCACTGGGCACCAAGCGCTCCGGCGAAGAGCTGGCCAAGAATCTTTCCCGGCACGGCATCGATGTCGTGCTGGACAAGGTCGATGCCAAGGGCCGTCCGATCGGCGAGGTTCTCGAATCCTACACCTCGTCGCAAAACGCCGATCTGCTGGTGATGGGCGCCTATGGACATTCGAAGTGGCGGGAGTTCGTGCTGGGCGGCGCGACCCGCAGCCTGCTGTCGAAGCCGCCGCTGCCGATCCTGCTCTCGCATTAGCGACGGAAAGAGTCCGCCGAAATTTTTACGGATGCGAGCACTTTCTCCCTTCTCCCCTTGTGGGAGAAGGTGGCGCGAAGCGCCGGATGAGGGGTTTCTATCAACGGACAGGCTCTTCGTTGAGGCAACCCCTCACCCGTCCGCGATGCTGCGCATCGCGGCCACCCAAGAGCGAGCTTCGCTCGTCTCGGCTCCCACAAGGGGAGAGGGGAAGGCACCTGTCAGCGGCCGGGGCTTTTCCCGGTTCTATTCGTCGACGAAAGTGACGGTATCCGCAATGCTGGCGCGCGAGGTCCGGTAGCTGTTAACCTTGGCCGCGTGGTCGGCGAAACCGAATGAAATGCCGCAGACGACTTTCCGGTCATCGCCGAGCTTGAAGTGGCGGCGGATCAATCCGGAATGCCGCGCCAGCGCCGCCTGCGGAATGGTGCCGAGACCGAGCGCCTGGGCGGCCAGCATGAAATTGCCGACATAGGCGCCGCAATCGACCGCGCCGTAGACCCCGAGCGGCTCGTCGGTGTGAATGATGGCGACATGCGGCGCGCCGAAGAAATTGTAGTTCTCCAGCGCCTGCTTGCCGTAGGCCGCCTTGTCGCCTCTGGCGATGCCGAGCGTGTTGTAGAGCTGGAAACCGCTCTCGCGGCGGCGCTCCTGATAGACCCCGAGATATTCGCGCGGCGGCGGAAAATCATGACCGTCCTCCGCGCCGGAAGCGGCCTCGGCATAGATCAACTTGCGAAACCGCTCCTTGGCCTCGCCGCTCGCGATCAGCACCTGCCACGGCTGGCTGTTGCACCAGGACGCGGTGCGCTGCGCGATGGTAAGGACACGGTCGATGGTTTCGCGCGGGACCGGCTGGGCTAAGAAGGCGCGGACGGAATAGCGCTCGTTCAGGAGCTCCTCGAGCACGGCGACGCGGTCTTGTTTAGAAGAGGTCATTGATGGACTTTCTGGTATCTCACATTTCGTGCCCCGGACGCTGCGTGAGCCGCGAAGCGATGCGCTGCAGAGCCGGGGCCCACACTGCACGTGTTGCTCTATGGGTCCCGGTTCTGAGCGCAGCGCACCGGACGATGCTTCGCATCGCCGGGAGTGCGCTGCGCCGCGCCCGGGACACGAGGCTCATCTTCCCTTGGTCGGGATCTTGTTGAACGGCACATCCTTGTCGACGCGGATGTCGCCGGGCAGGCCGAGCACGCGCTCGGCGATGCTGTTGCGGAGGATTTCATCGGTGCCGCCGGCGATGCGCATCGAGGGCGAGCCCAGCAGCATCTGCTGGAACTGGCCGGCCGCCTCTTCTTCCGCAGCACCCGTCAGGGCGCCGGCCGCGCCCTGCAGATCCATCGCGTAAGTAGCGATGTCCTGCAGCATGACGCCGGCGACCAGCTTGCCGATCGAGTTTTCCGGCCCCGGGCGCTCGCCCTTGGACAGCGCCGACACCGCGCGGTAGCTGGTGTATTTCAGGCCGCTCGCCTTCACCGCCCAGCTGGCGAGTTTCGCGCGCGTGGCGCGGTCGTCGATCGCGGGGCCGTCCTCGGTCATCAGGCTGGAGCAGAACTCGAACATTTCGGGGAAACCGGTGGCCAGCCGCGCGCCGATCGACATCCGCTCGTTCATCAGCGTGGTCAGCGACACGTTCCAGCCGTCGCCGACATTGCCGAGACGCTGGCTGTCCGGAATCACGACATCGGTGAAATAGACCTCGTTGAACTCCTGCATGCCGTTGGCCTGCTTGATCGGGCGCACTTCCACGCCCTTGCTCTTCATGTCGAGGAAGAACATCGTCAGGCCCTTGTGCTTCGGCACGTTGGGGTCGGTGCGGGTGATCAACAGACCGTAGTCGGAATAATGCGCGCCCGAGGTCCAGATCTTCTGGCCGTTGACGATCCAGTTGTCGCCCTGCTTCTCGGCGCGGGTGCGCAGGCCGGCGACGTCGGATCCGCCGGCGGGCTCGGAAAACAGCTGACACCAGATCTGTTCGCCGGAAGCGAGCTTCGGCAGATAATGGCGCTTGTGCGCCTCGCTGCCGAACGCCATCACGGTCGGGCCGCACATGCCCTCGCCGATCTGGAACGGCTGCGTCAGCTTGCCGTAGACGCCCTCTTCCTGCTGCCAGATCACCTTCTCGATCGGCGTGGCGCCGCGGCCGCCATACTCCCTAGGCCAGTGCAGGCAGGCCCAGCCGCCCTCCGCCTTCTTCTTCTGCCAGGCCTTGCCGACATCGACGATGTCGTCCTTCTTCAGGCTGATGCGGCCGAGCGAGGATTTGGAAAGCTCCGCCTCGTACTGCTTGGGCGCGTTGGCGGCGATCCATTGCCGCGCCTCGGTGCGGAACGCGGCTTCCTGCGGGGTGTCATCGAAATTCATGGCGAACCTCTTGTCTGCGTAGGGTGGGTTAGCCATAGGCGTAACCCACCAGTTCTATCAAACGTCATTGCGAAAATGGTGGGTTACGCTTCGCTAACCCACCCTACGATTCCTTACGACCGTCCCCTGGTCGGTATCTTGTTGAACGGCACGTCCTTGTCGACCCTGATGTCACCGGGCAGGCCGAGCACGCGCTCGGCGATGATGTTGCGCATGATCTCGTCGGTGCCGCCCTCGACGCGGGTGCCGGGCGCGCGCAGCAGCATCGCCTGGAACTTTCCCGTCGCCTCGGCATCCTCGGCCCCAACAAGCACGCCGGCGGCGCCCTGCAGGTCGAGCGCGTAAGTAGCGACGTCCTGGATCATCGAACCCGCCACCAGCTTGCCAATGGAATTTTCCGGTCCCGGCCGCTCGCCCTTCGACAGCGCCGAGATCGCGCGCATGCTGGTGTATTTCAGCCCGCTCGCCTTCACCGCCCAGCTGGCGAGTTTCGAGCGCACATTGCGGTCCTCGATGGCGGGACCGTCGTCCAGCATCAGGCTGTTGCAGAACTCGAACAACTCAGGGAAACCGGTCGAGACCCCGGCGCCGATCGACATCCGCTCGTTCATCAGCGTGGTCAGCGACACGTTCCAGCCGTCATTGACGGCGCCGAGCCGCTGGCTGTCCGGAATCTTCACGTCGGTGAAATAGACCTCGTTGAAGTCGGACGCGCCGTTGGCCTGCTTGATCGGCTTGATCTCGACGCCGGGGCTCTTCATGTCCAGGAAGAACATGGTGAGGCCCTTGTGCTTCGCCACATTGGGATCGGTGCGCGTCAGCAAAATTCCGTAGTCGGAATAATGCGCGCCCGAGGTCCAGATCTTCTGGCCGTTGATGATCCAGTCGTCGCCGTTCTTTTCGGCGCGGGTGCGCAGGCCGGCGACGTCGGATCCGCCGGCGGGTTCGGAGAACAGCTGGCACCAGATCTTTTCGCCCGACGCCAGCGGCGGCAGATATTTCTTTTTCTCCGCCTCACCGGCAAACGCCATCATGGTCGGGCCACACATGCCGTGGCCGATGATGAACATGCCGGAGAGTCTGCCGAACGCGCCCTCTTCCTGCTGCCAGATCACCCGCTCGATCGGCGTCGCACCGCGGCCGCCATACTCCTTCGGCCAGTGCAGGCAGGCCCAGCCGGCGTCGGCTTTTTTCTTCTGCCAGGCCTTTGCCACTTCGAGGATGTTGGCGCCCTTCAGCGCACTTCGGCCGAGCGAGGACTTCTTCAGTTCGTCCTCATACTGCTTCGGCGCGTTCGCAGCGATCCAGGCTTTGGCCTCGGCGCGGAACGCGGCTTCCTGCGGGGTGTCATCGAAGTTCATAGCGGTTCTTTCTTGCGTAGGGTGGGTTAGCCGAAGGCGTAACCCACCACTTCTATCGATCATCCTTGCTGCGCGATGGTGGGTTACGCTTCGCTAACCCACCCTACGATCCTCACGCCGCATTCTTCTTGCGCATGCGGTCGATCAGCTGATCTTCCCAGTACGACAGGCTGCCGAGCCCGAGCGCGGTGGCGTTGGCGCGGCGGTAGTACATGTGGCAATCGAATTCCCAGGTGAAGCCCATGCCGCCATGGACCTGGATGTTGTTCTTGGCGCAATGCTGGAACGCCTGCGTCGCGCTGATGCGGGCGGCGGCGGCGGCTTCCGGCAGCTCCGACGCATTGGTCGAGAGCGCCCAGGCGCCGTAGTAGCAATTCGAGCGCGCCAGCGTCGCCGAGACGTACATGTCGGCCAGCATGTGCTTGACGGCCTGGAACGAGCCGATCGGCCGGCCGAAGGCGATGCGGTCGAGCGCATAGTCGCGGCCCATTTCCAGCGCGCGGTCGGCGCCGCCGACCTGCTCGAACGCCATCAGCACGGCGGCACGGTCGAGCACCTGGGTGAGAACGCCCCAGCCCTCGCCGGCGGCCCCGAGCGGCTCGGCCTTGCAGTTCTTGAAGGTGAGTTCGGCCTGGCCGCGCGACGGATCGAGGTTGGTC
>NZ_JAUSLT010000084.1 GCF_030646015.1 Bradyrhizobium sp. | reverse complement strand
CATCGGCCCGAACGGGTCGGTTAGGATGTCGGGCTTTGCACTTGCCCACCAGCCATCGATGCGGCTCGTGACTTCCAGGCTGGAATTATGCGGCATTCAATCAACGACCCGGATTCCGACGCGCGCCTTTCGCGGCATCGAGACGCTTTTAGAGCACCCGGCTGCCGGTCGCGAGTTCATTTTTGGCACGCGGTCCGGCGCTGCACGCAACGCTCCGGCAACGCTCAGTCCTGGGCGGACGACTGCCGTCCGTTGACAATGATGAAATACAGATTGCGGAAATAGACCACGAGGCCGAGCGCCTGGCCGGCGATGAACACCGGATCGCGGCGATACAGCGCGTAGATCAGCAGCAGCATGCCGCCGCCGATCGAGAAGAACCAGAACGCCACCGGGATGACGCTCTTGCGCGCCCGTTCCGACGCGATCCACTGCACCACGAAGCGCATGGTGAAGAATCCCTGCGCCACGAAGCCCAGGATCACCCAGCCATCGAACTTGATGACGAAGACGTCATGCAGATAGGTCGTGAGCATGTTGAACAGGTCAGTCATGACGTGTCACCTCGGTCACAACGGGCGTCGGCTTCTTGCGGCGGATCAGCCACCACACCCCGACGAGATCCATGATCCCGATCCATAGCCGATCGAAAAAGCCGTAATTTGACACGCCGGAATGTCTGGGACGGTCGATGACGTCGACATAGACGATGTCAAAACCCTCGCGGCGCACCAGCGCCGGCAGAAAGCGATGCAGCCCGTCAAAATAGGGCATCATCAGGAACACCTCGCGCCGGAACGCCTTCAGGCCGCAGCCGGTATCGCGGGTGCCGTCGTGCAGGATGGCGTTGCGCACGCCATTGGCGGTGCGCGACTGCCACTTCTTGAAACCGGTGTCCTTGCGTCCGACGCGCTGGCCGGCGGCAAGGCCGACGCGGTCGCCGCCGTTCTCGATCGCCGTGATCAAATCCGGCAGGAAGGCCGGATTGTTCTGCCCGTCGCCATCGAGCGTCGCCACGATGGCGCCGCGCGCGGCACGGACCCCGCTGCGCACCGCGGCCGATTGCCCCGATGACGTCGCATGCCGGATCTGCCGCAGGTTGGCACGCGCTTTCATCAATTCCGCAAGCCGCTCGCCGGTCGCATCGGTGGAGCCGTCATTGACATAGATGATCTCGTACGGCCATCGGCCGTCGAGCGCGGCGGCGATTTCCGTGATCAGCGGGGCCACATTGCCGGCCTCGTTGCGCACGGGAACCACGATGGAAACGACCACTTCTGTCGCGTCGGATGAAGGCAAATCGATGCTCGTCGTTTGAGTCGGCCTGCAGCCGGAACCCGCTGCGCCGCTGCCTCGCGGCGTCCGCTTCTTATGGGGCTGACGCCCCTCCGGCAACCCTTTTGAGGTGCCCCAGCGAGGGGCCCGGAAGCGGCACGATGGCGCCGTCGCCGCGGATCGCGAAGCCGAGGCGACGCGCGGCAAACCAGTAGCGCACCGCCATCGCGCCGATCACGCCGATCAGCGCGCCCGCCACCACGTCGCTCGGATGATGCGCCAGCAACACCAGGCGGCTGAGCGCGATCGTGATGGCATATGCCAGCATCACGGGGCGAGCCTGCGGCCACAGCGCGGAAACCGCGAACGCCAGCGCAAAGGCGGTATTGGCATGGCCGGACGGGAAGCTCGCAAAGGCCTCCGTGCCGCCGAAATGCCTGAAGTTGAAAACATTGTCGCCGACGAACGGCCGGCCGCGCCCGACGATCCATTTGAGAACGTCGCCGACGAGGGCCGGCACCAGCACGGCGAAAAACACAAATTGCAGACGCGTCCCCAAACCCAGCAGCAGGGATCGCGCCTGCCCGCGCAACGCCGGGGAGATAAATGCGACCATGAACAACAGCCCGGCCAGGAACCAGAGCACATAGGCGGATTTGCCGAAGTCGGTCAGGATGCGGATCGGCCAAAGGCTCGGCGTGCCGCGCTTCGGCATCCAGCCGATCTCCGTCGCGTCCAGCAAGTACATCAGCGCGATGATCGCGGCGCCGAGAATGGCGGTGAGCTGCACGACATGGCGCGCCGATCGCCGCGCCGCCTCGGCACGGCGCGAATGCGACGGCGAGCGCACCAGTTGCACCGCCGATTGGCGCATGACGGCCACAAGGCCCGAGAAATAGTTCGATGAGGCGCCGGCCCGGGGAGACATTTACTCGGTGCCTTCGGAGCGGAAGATCGCGATCGAAATCGCCTTGCCCTGCGAGAAGTTATAGCCGTCGATGCGGCTGGCCACGTTGTAGCGCAACCCGATGGCTTCGGCGCGCGCGGCGAAGCTGCGTTCCGAGCGCGATTCCACCAGCGCAAATCGGCAACTGCCCTGCCCCAGGAAATCCGCAGCCCCCGATCCGTCCGTCAGCAGCGTCGAAGTTCCCGTCATGAAGACCAGGCTCGGCTCGTGAAAGCCCGCGGCTGCGGCTTTAGGTCCGACGCAGACGACGTTACGCAAGGCACGGGCGATTTCGGGACTCGGGAACAGCGGCGTTAGCGACGGCAACACGATGCCATAGACCGCGATCGCCAGAAACATCGCCGAGACCACGGCGTTCAGCAGCGAACGTTCGGCGCGGCTGTCCTCGTAGAGCCACCACGCAAACAGCCCGAAGATCAACGCCGCCGCGATGAACGGCCAGGCCAGAAACACCGGCTGGCGCGTCAATGCGATCGCGCCGACCACGACCAGTACCGAGGCTCCGGCCGGAATCACGAACCACCAGGCCGCGCCCCGCATCAGCCACGAGCGCGACAGGATGCGGCGTTCCAGCGCGCCGACCGTGAGGATCGCAATCGCCGGATAGAGCGGCAGCACGTAATGCGGCAGTTTTGTCATCACCAGTTCGAACACGATCCAGGATGGCATCAGCCACGCCAGCAGATACTGCGCGCCGGGCTCTCGCCGCGCCCGCCACACCGCCGGCGCCGCCATTCCCGCCAGTGCCGCGCCCGGCCAGAACGTGATCCAGAACAGCGCCAGATAGAATCCGGGCGGCGCGCCGTGGGATTCCTGCGCGGCGAATTTCGCCAGCATGTCGCGGCCGACTGAATCGGTGAAAAACGTTTCGCCGGCGCGCCAGTAGATCGCGACGAACCACGGCAGCACCAGCACCAGCATCCACATCAGGCCCCAGACCGGGCGCAGCCGCCACAGCCACGTCGCCGAGCGGTCGAGGATCGCCAGCGTGGCGATCGTGAGCAGGACGAACAACAGGATTAGCGGCCCCTTGAGCAGGATGCCGCCGGCCAGCGCCGTCCAGAAGATCACGGGCCAGGACCATGGCGGCCGCACGGGATCCTCGCCGCGCTGCCACGACAGATAGACCCGCGCCATCGCGCCCATCGCCGCGACCACCGTCAGCAGCAGCATGGCATCGGTTTTCGCCAGCCGCGCTTCGACGCCGAGCAGCACCGAACTGGCCATGATCAGCCCGGCCAGGATGGCGCCGCGCCGGGTCACGAACGCCAGCGCCGTCCAGTACGTCAGCAGCACCGCCCCGATCGCGCCGATCAGCGAGGGAATGCGGTACAGCCAGATCCGAACCTCCGCCCGTGGCAGGCCCAGCGCCGAGGCGGTCTCGACCACGGCCGACTGCATCCAGTAGATGCCGACCGGCTTCTTGTAGCGGACATCTTCCTGGAAGCGGATGTCGATGAAATCGCCGCTCTCGACCATCTGCTTGGTCGCCTGCGCGAACCGCGCCTCGTCGCGATCGATCGGCGGGATATTGAAAAAGCCCGGCAGAAACAGCACGAGGCCGCAGGCCAGCAGGAACAGCGCCGCCCTGAGGTGGCTGGCCGCCACGAGGTCAAGCAGGCCGGCAAGCCGGCTGCCCGGATTGACCCGGTTCTTCGGCTCGCGCGGCTCTCCAAATCGGGGACGGGCATAGGTCTCGACCATTGGTTCCGATTACGCCGAAACCGCTATTCCCACAACCGGTTAGGCACCCTTTATTGAATTCGGATGACAACTGTGTCCGCGGCGCCCACCGCATCGATCACGGTCAACCTGGCAAAGCCCGGACCGGGCGGCTCGACCAGCCGCTGGCGCCGGCTGTCGATTTCGCCCACCGACACGCCATTCACCAGCATGGTGAGCGGCAGCACGCCGCCGGCGATCTTGACCGGCATCGCCGAGAACTGCCCGCCATTACCGCGATCGACGTCGATCCGCGAGCCATTGAGCGGAAACTGGATGCGCGGCGCCTGCTCCGTTCCGGTGCGGACCAGTTCCCCCACCGGCCGGAACCGGCGCAGCGGCAGCGGCAGTTTGGCATTGCTGGCCACGAGCGTGCCCTTGGGCGGCTTAGCCAGCGCCGCGGGCAGCTTTCCGGTGCGGGCGAAGGCATCGAACAGGATCGGGGCCGCGGCGGTGCGCCCGACCAGCCCCGGCACCGGCGCGCCATCGGGCCGTCCGACCCAGACCCCGATGGTGAGCCTGCCGTCGAAGCCGACCGACCAGGCATCGCGGTAGCCGTAGCTGGTGCCGGTCTTGAACGCGATCCGGTTGTGCGCGGCATTCTCTGGCGGCGGCGTGCCGATCAGCACATTGCCGACCTGCCAGGCGGCGACGGGATCCATCAGCCGCAGATTATCGCGGGCATCATCGGTTGCCCTGACGATCTCGCGCAGCGGCCTGGTATTGCCGAGCCGCGCCAGCCCGGAATAGAGCTGCACCAGATCCTGCAGCGTGACGCCGACGCCGCCGAGACCCATCGCGAGGCCCGGCGCCTCGTCCTTCGGCAGCACCAGATTGGCGCCGGCCTGCTTCAGCCGCGACGACAGGCGGCTGGAGCCGACGCGGTCGAGCAGCGCGATCGCCGGCACGTTGAGCGACAATTGCAGCGCCTTGCGCACCGGCACCGTGCCCTGAAACGTCATGTCGAAATTTTCCGGCGCGTAAGAGCCAAAGCGGATCGGCCGGTCGTCGATCAGGCTTTCCGGATGCACGAAACCATCTTCGAACGCGAGCCCATAGATGAACGGTTTCAGGGTCGAGCCCGGCGAGCGCACGGCGCGGGTCATATCGACCTGGCCGGCGCGCCGGTCGTCGAAATAGTCGGGCGAGCCAACATGCGCCAGCACGTCGCCGCTCTCATTGTCGACCGCGACGATCGCGACGGAAATATTCGAGCCCAGCGCGATGGCCCGGTCGCGCGCCAGCGCTTCCAGCACCTTCTGCAGCCCGGACTCCAGCGTCAGCTTGATGACTGGCGAATCCTTCACGGTAGACAGCGCCTGATCGGCGGAATGCGGCGCCAGAATGGGCATCGGCTTGCGCAGCCGCGGCACGGAAACAGCCTTGGCCTGAACTGCGTCCTCGGTCGGTACGAGGCCGTCCTCGACCATGCGATCGAGCACGCGGTCGCGCGCGATGCGCGCCACCTCGGGATGGCGATCGAGCCGGCGGGTTTCCGGCGATTGCGGCAACGCCACCAGCACAGCTGCTTCCGCCAGCGACAATCGTTTCGGTTCCTTGCCGAAGTAGGCGATCGACGCGGCGCGAATACCCTCGAGATTGCCGCCGAACGGCGCCAGCGCCAGATAGAGATCGAGAATCTGGTCTTTTGTCAGCTGCCGCTCGATCTGGATCGCGCGGACCATCTGGCGCAATTTGGCCGAGAGCGATCGCTCGCGCCGCGGCTCCATCAGCCGCGCCAGCTGCATCGTGATGGTCGAGCCGCCGGAGACGATGCGCCCGCTGGTCACGAGCTGCCACGCGGCGCGGCCCAGCGCCTGCGGATCGACGCCGTGGTGGGAATAAAACCGTCGGTCTTCATAAGCCAGCAGCAGTTTTAGATAAGACGGATCGACGCCGGTCCGCGCATTGACCGGCAGCCGCCATCGGCCGTCAGCCATCGCATAGGCGCGCAACAGCTTGCCGTTGCGGTCGACGATAGTGGTGGAGATTTGCCGGGCCTGTTCGAAAGGCAATGGGCCGAGCGAGATGACCCACGCTGCAAAGGCGCCGATCGTCAGCAAGGCGCCGAGCGCAGCAACGGCGGCGATACGAAGTAATCGCCGCTTTCTCCTCCCGTCATGGCCGGGCTTGACCCGGCCATCCACGTCTTCCTTTTCCGAAGCGGCAAAGGTCGTGGATGCCCGGGTCATCTGCGCGAAGACGCGCTTCGCGCTTTTGCCCGGGCATGACGATGGAGTGTGTGAGGCGGATGCACTCATTTCGCCGCACGCACCTCCACCGAGCCGGTGCCGGTGCGGCCGTAGCGCGAAGGATTATACATGTCCTCGACATAGGCCTGCGGCAGCACGTATTTCCCTGGAGAAACCGCGCGCACCACATAGGCCACCGTGAACACCGCCGCGTCGTCGCTGGCCCGATCGATCGCCGCGGTGAAGCGGTCATCGCGGAACTCGGTGTTCTCAGGCTCCTCGCCGTCCTCGATCCAGTCCAGAGTGCCAGTATCACCGGACGAAACCAGACGCGGATTGTCGATCTCGAGGCCGGCCGGAAGATAATCCGACACCATGATGTGACCGTGTTCCGGTTTGGCCTCCGTGATCTTCAGCACCACCGCAAAACGGTCGTTCTGCTTCGCCTTGGACACATCAGCCGGCTTGCCGTCGAGCGTGAAGTAATTGCGCTCGATCTTGAAACCGTTCGAGGCCGCGGGCTCCGGCGTAACGGGCGAACCCGAGACCGAGACCACCGCCTGGACCGGCGCATCGCCGGTGTTGGTGATCTTGATCGGCTGGCCCACCATCTCCGTCGCCTTGTAGCTGCGATAAAGGGCGGTCTTGACCGAGGCGCCGTTGACATCGAGCGTCAGCGTCTCCTTGGCGAGCGCGCGCGCCGCCAGCACCAGCCAGGCATTTTCCTGAGTCGAGGTGTAGGGCGTCAGACCGCGCGCGGCTTCGACACGCTGGACGGCTTGCGTGAGCGTCGCCCGCGGCGCATTGCCTTCGCTCGCCAGCGAAACCAGCGCCGCGGCATCGCGCAAGGCGCTGCCATAGTCGACCCGGCCGAACTCCAGCACCGGCTTCGGCGCCAGGCTTTCGGCGGCTGCGGCATAGACCCGCTCCGCCCTGCCCTTGTCGCCGACCAGCGCCAGCGCCGCCGCCAGCTGCGACTTGGCGATCGGCGTCGCCAGATTGCCGAGCTTGGTGTCGGCGAGATAACGCAGGTCGCCGATCGGTGCCGCGCCGTTGCGGGCGAGCACGTAGAGGCCGTAGGCCAGATCGCGGCCGCCGTCCTTTTCCGGCTCGTTGGCGTTCACCACGGAGTTGCGGATACGGTCGAGCGCGCTCTTGAACAGGACGTCCGGCACCGCAAATCCCTTTTCGCGGGCGCGGGTCAGGAAGTCCGTGACGTAGGCGTCGAGCCAAGAATCGTCGCCGCCAGCCGACCACAGCCCGAACGAACCGTTCGAGCCCTGCCGCGCCAGCAGCCGGTCGATCGCATCCTTGATGCGCTGATCGACCGCGGTATCCATCGCCAGATGCGCACCCGCCGCCAGATCGTTGACGTAGAGCAGCGGCATGGCGCGGCTGGTGATCTGCTCCGAACAGCCGTGCGGATAGCGGTCGAGCGCCTTCAGGATGGTAGCGGCGTCGAGCGCGGTGGACAGGCTGACCGACAGCGAGACGCCGCCGGTGCCCTGCACCAGATCCGAGAACATGTCCGACGTCAGCGTCAGGCTCTCGCCCTTTGCCAGGGTCCGGATCGAGCGGCGCGCCAGGATCTGCGTCGCCGCCTTGACGTCGAGCGCGTAATGCCGCGCCAGCGTCAGGCCGTTCGGCCCCTTGATATCGACATCGAGCTTCGCGGTGCCGGCGCCGCCGGCGTCAAGCGCCAGCGACATCGAGGTGCGTTGCTTGGCCGCGAGTTTGACCGTGGTCGTCGGATTGCCGGTCACCTTCACCGGGCCCGTGGTCTTGACGCTGACGGTGTAGTCGCCGGCAGCACCTTCGACATTGTCGAGATCGAAACTCATGGTGCCCTTGTCGCCATTGAGCAGGAAGCGCGGCAATGTCGCCGTAAGCACCACGGGGTCGCGGACCGTGACATCGGTCGTGGCGCGGCCGAGTTTTGTGGAAGTCCAGGCCACCGCCATCACCCGCGCGGTGCCGGCGAATTCCGGAATGTCGAAATTGATGGACGCGGTGCCGTCGGCAGCGACCGTGACGATCCCGGAATAAAGCGCCAGCGGCTTTTGCGTGGGCGGACTGCCCTGCAGCTCGGCGCCGGCGGAATCGCCACCGGTCCTGATCTGGCCGCGCGTGCCCTGCATGCCGTCGATCAGCTGTCCGTAGATGTCGCGGATTTCCGAGGTCATGCGGCGCTGCCCGAGATAGTAGTCGTCAGGCGCCGGCGGCTTGTAATTGGTCAGGTTGAGAATGCCGACGTCGACGGCGGCGACGACGATCTTGGCGTCCTCGCCGGGACTGAGACCGCCGAGCTTGACCGGAATCTTCAGCGGGGTTCCGGGGCGCACCAAAGCCGGCGGCGTGAGCTCCACCGTGAGCGTGCGGGACTTCTTGTCGATGCCGAACCATTTCAGGCCGATCGCGCGGCCGGGCATCCGCAAGGCGGCGGTATCGAGCGGGCGGCGCAAGGTCGCCACCACATAGGCGCCGGTGCCCCAGTCCTTGCCGACGGGAATTTTGACCTGCGCGGTGCCTTCCTTGACGTTGATGGATTGCGTGGTCAGCAGCCGGTCGCCGAGCACGTTGATGGTCAGCCGGCCGGCCGAGCGGGCATTGACCGAAACCACCATGGTGTCGCCGGCCAGATATTCCGGCTTGTCGATCGAGGTCTCCAGCAGGTCGGGCGTATCGGCGCTGCCTTCGGAATACCAGCCGACATCGAACTGCACCGAGGTCAGCGGACCATCGGCTTCGGTCGATTTGACATCGAGCCGGTAGCGGCCGGGCTGCGGCGACAACGTGATCCGGGAGGGCTTGTCGGCGGCAACAGCGAGATCGCCATCGGCCACCCGCTTGGTCGATTTGACCGGCTCATATTCCCAGGACGAGTTCTGCCGGTACCACTGGTAGCGGGATTCGATCTTCAACAGCTCATAGCGCAGGCTGTCCCGCGCCAATTGCTTGCCCTCGGGGGTTACGAACACGACGTCGAAGCCGGCCTTGTCGCCTTCCGCGACGCTCTTGTCGGCGAATAGCGGTTTGACTCCGATCATGGCCGCCGCCGGCTGAACCGGCAAAACCAGCTTGCGCTCGACCGAACGGCCGCCGGCTTCCGCCATGCGGACGAAGATCTGGGCTTCCTGCGGCCGGGTCGACGATGGCGGTTTGGTCAGGCTGATCGGGAAGGTCGCGACGCCCTTGGCGTCGGCTTCCGGCAGGTTTTCCAACGGGGTCCGTTCGTTGCTGGCGGTTTCCTCATCGGCGACGCCGAACTGGTAGCCCGCAAAGCCGGGCCGTCCCGAGGCCGGCGCCACCAGCATGTCGCCTTCCAGCTGCAGGCCCGACGCGGGCGCGCCATAGAGGAAACGGCCATCGACCTTAAGTTCTACCGGAACATCGGCTTTGATCTGCTTGTCCTTGGCGGTTAAGTCGAATTCGATCCGCTCGGAGATGTAATCCTCGACCATGAAGGTGGTTTCGCCGACCGCCGAGCCCTTGGGATCGGTGAAGGCCCGCGCCCGCCATGTCCCGGTCGGAACCGCGGAATTGAGGGTCAGCGCCAGGCTTCGCCCGCCCGCGCCCTGGTCGGGCAGCACGGCGCGACGGAATTCGACTCCGTCGGGGCGCTCGATCACCAGCGTCAGCGGCCCGCCCGCCACGGCATTGCCCTGGCCGTCACGCAGGAGCGCGGTGAGATAGACCGTCTCGCTGGAGCGATAGACCCCGCGCTCGGTATAGACGAAGGCATCGGCGCCTGCCGGGACGGCCCGGCCGGACACGCCGCGATCCGAGAGGTCGAAGGCGTTGGATTTCAGGCTGAGGAAGGCATAGTCCGTCTTCTCGCCGGATACCGTCAGCATGGCCGGCGACAGCCCGCCCTCGCCGCGCGCCAGCCCTGCCTCGAACAGCACATGGCCGGAATCGTCGGTCTTGCGGGTCGCCAGGATTTCGTTGTTGCGCGCCACCAGCCGCACTTCGGCCTTACCGACCGCTTCGGTCGAGGCCAGCGAATTGACGAACACGTGGATGCCGTCATTGCCCGAGAAGGCCGTCAGGCCCAGGTCGGACACGATGAACCACTGCGTCGCCAGCGAATTGTCGTTGTCGCTGCCGGGGCCCTTGGCTTCGGCCGTCATGACATAGACGCCGGGCTGCAGGTCGCCCAATGCCTGGTCGACCGGAAATGCCGTGGTGACGTCCTGATTGAGCGTGGTCGCGGTGGCGAGTTCGCCGGACCAGACCTTGACGCCGCGCTCGCCGCCGAGGTCGGACAGCTCGTATTTGCTCAGGGCCTGCTGGAAATCGCTGCTGAGCACCGTATTGATCAGGTTGCGGTCGCCGATCCGGAACACGCTGACCGACACCGACGGGGTATTGACGCTGACCAGTGGGATGCCGCGCTGGCCGGTGCGCGGCAGCACATAAGCGCGCCCGGTGAAGCGCACGAACGGCTTGCGGTCGCGCACATAGATGTTGAATTCGGCCGATTTCGGCAGGGTTTCCTTCACCGTGGACGGCAGCCCGGCGCGCAGATTGACGTTGTAACGCTCGCCGTGCTTGAGGCCGTCGACGCACAGCTGCTTGCCTTCCGACGTCAGCGCTGGCTTGTCGCTGCCCGCGAGCGCCAGGAACGGCGCAAAGTCGACGCGCTTGGCGAGGTCCTCGGAGAACTGAAAACAGGCGCGCGGCGACGCCGAATCGGAATCCACGGTGTAGTCGAGCAGCCGGAAGCCGTGCTGGTCGCGCAGCTTCTCGTATTGGCCGCGCACCTCGGCGACCTCGCGCAAGTCGAGCGACAGCCGCAGGCTGTCCAGCGCCGGACGCCACAGCTTGCGGTCGGACATCGCGCGGCCGAGTACGGCCAGCGCCTCCGCCTCTTCGCCGGCATTGCCGGCGCGCTGGTAGGCGATGTAGGCCGCGGTCGAGGCGCGCTCCAGCAGGAAAGTGCCTTCGCTGGAGTTTTTGGGCCAGATCTGGAAAATGGCGCGGGCCAGCCGCAGCCAGTTGCCGCTGTCCTCCGGCGAGGTGGCCGCGATCTGCCCCAGGATCTGCAGGCCGGTGCGGAAATCGCTGCGCTTGAAGGCGGCGTCGGCATCGGTTTTCATCGCGCTGGATTTCGCCACAGCGCCGGCTTCGCTCTTGATCTGGGCCTCCAGCTTGACCGCCGAATCCTGGAGATCGTCGCGCTTGAAGGCCTTGTCCGCGGCCTGCGCCGTGACGAGGCCGAGCGCCAGCGTTGCGCAAAGGACTGCGGCGCGAATCAAACCAATCATGATGGATCTCCCTGGGACGCGGACAGACGCCGCGTTTCGATCAGAAGTGCGCGAAAAGGTGACGGACTCGTGGCCCCCGAAGCAGGTAGCGAAAAAGTCGCGTGCAGCATATGACGAAGCGAGCCCCTGGATGTCACCCGGCAGCCGGCTGCGGCCCGGCAATGCCTCAAGGGCGGACAAACGCAACGATCCACCGTTCCGGTTGGTCGTCCGGAAGCTGAAAATGGTTCGCAAAAGGGCTTGGCCGGACAGCGGATTTTTCATATTGGCAGTGCTATGAAGCCGAAGCGCCGAGAAGCTACGGTCCCATAGCTCAACTGGATAGAGTAACGGATTTCTACTCCGTGGGTTGCAGGTTCGAATCCTGCTGGGATCGCCAGTTACGTCTTGGTGTTTCGCCGCGCTGTTCGGCATGCCGACACCCTGCTCTCGATTCGCGAACAGCCCCTCGCTGCCCGCGCCGTCAGCCTAAATTAACCATGCGGATTTCAGCGACCATCAAGAATGTCGCTTCGCCGCATTGTTCGGATGGCCGCGAGCCGAATTCGCAAAAAATGGAACGCGACGCCGGCGACATAGGCAAGTCGTGAAAGTTCATGCTAGATTTTGATGAATTTTGGGGTGCCACGGCATGACGCAGGAGACGGGGCTCGGCTCCAAGCAGGATCGGAAGGCCATTGCCAGCGCGATTCAGCGCCATCTGGACGCCAACGGCCTGGCCCGCAAGGACCTGATCCGCGAACATCTGTCGAAGTCATCGATCGAAAAACTGTTTCAGGGTGACTTCACCGAGCGCACCCTGAACAAGGTCGAGGGCATTCTGAAAACCAGTTTTCAACGGCAGGCCGAGGGGCAATTCAAGGCTAGGGACGACACCGCCGCCAAGTCCGTCGGCGGATATGTCTTCGATGCCGTCGAATATCTGCAGGGCGACTATCTCTGCGTCCGACCGATGTTCGCCAACCCCGCCAACTTCAATGCCTATCTGATCTCGATCGCGTGGAGCGACGCGCAAAAATGCCTGGTGTTCGAGGAGAAGTCGCGCTTCGACGGCAAGTACCGGCAGGTCGGTACGGTCTATATCCCGTTCGGCACCGCGTTCATGAACCTCGTGAGTTCCAGCGCGGGCAACGTGCGAACCGTTCTGCTGTCGCTGCCCGACACCGAAGACATGATGCGCGGCATCATCTCGACGCTCAGCAATCCCAAGGGCTCGATCTACATTCCCGTCGCCGCCCCCATCGTGCTGCGCAAATTGCGCGCGGGCGAAGAGCCGGAGCTTGGCGTGATCGCGCGGGATAACCGCCGCTACGGCGAATATCAGTCGTGGCTGGCGACCGTGCTGACCGAGGAATTCGGGATCTTTGCGGTGCCGCAGCCGCCGGCTCCACGCAAGACCGGGCGCGCCGGCAAGCCCTGAAATCAGATCACCTCACCGCTTAAGACCAAAGGCCCCGGATCGCTCCGGGGCCTTTGCTTGTTTCAAACCCTTACGGGCGCTTCTCGCCTGCGACGTCAGTACCCGCAGGTGGCGCAGCGCGGTGGCGTCGCGACGTAGTATTCGCGGGCGGGCGCGACCATTTCGACGCGCTGGCGGGTGGCGTATTGCGGCGGGGTGCGCTCGTACTGCACGCCCTCGGGCGCCACCATCACGGTCTTCGGCACCATCACGGTGCGGTATTGCGCCGGGGTGCGATGGGCGATGACGCGGCCGGGGTCGACCATCACGGTTTCATCGACGGTCCGGTACTGCGGCGGCACGACCTGGCGCTGGTAGCAGGTGACGCAAGGCGGCGGCGGCGGCATGTAGCAGCCGTGGCATTGCGCGGAGGCCGCGGTCGGTAGCGCCATGGCGGTAACGGCCGAAGCGATCAGTGCTGCATATACGCGTGACATCGTCATGGTGGTGCCTTCCCGTGTGGCTTTGAAAATTGCGATCAGCAAAAATGCTTTGCGGTTGCGCATCGTGGGCGAGACAGGCAAATTTCCCTTTAAGGGAAATCATTAACGAAAGCTTTCGACGGTGATTTCCGGCTTCCGGTTTGATACGGTCGAGACATGAATTCCATCCATCATCGCATTCAACGGACATCGGCGGCCGGACTTGTCCTGGTGTTCGGCCTCGCCGCCGCCGCCGCGCAGGCCCCGCTCAAGACCCAGCCCAGTCAAAAGGAAAAGCAGAAGCTCGCCGGGCAGATCGCCTCGGATGGCCTCAACTGCCCGGTGGTCGGCGTGGTCGAGGACGCCGGCAAGGACGAGCGCGGCACCATGATCCGAATCCACTGCCGTTCGCTGAACGGTTCCGCCAGCTGGGAAGTCCGCGGCATCGCCGCCAAGGGCGCTGCCGAGCTTCGTTTCGAGGCGTGGTGATGCTGCCCGGTCGCGCGGCGCCGATCTGAGCGGGGACAGCGAACGGCGCTGCCCCAAACCTGCTATAGTTGCACCGGGGATGGCCGAACATGCGGAACGGGCTCTACTCGGTGCACATCCAGATGGGCGACGGCGTCAAAGGACGTGCCAGCGGGGTGATCGTGCTGCGTGACGGCAAGATCCTCGGCGGCGATCCCTATTTCTGGTCGGTCGGCAGCTACACGTTCAGGGAGGGCAGCTGGAAAGGCGATCTGGTCACCAACCAGCACACACCCTATCGCGATCCCACCGCGCGGCCGGTTTTTGGCGGCCGGGAGGTCACGACCGGCTTTTCCGGAACCTTCCGGGACGACCGTTCCGAGGTTTTCGGCACCTCGCTGGTGGGCAGCCGCAGCGTCAGTTTTCGCGCGACATTGCGCCGGCTGGCCGATTAAACGATGGCGTCCCGGCCCGGGCGGCTGTAAACCGCTCCCCATCGCGCCGGGGGCGCTCATTGTCCTCGCGCCAAACCCGATCACCCCATCACCCAAACGAAAGCGACAAGGCCGTTTCAATGAGTGGATTCAAGGAACCTAGCTTCGCGGACCGGCAGAAGGCGGCGCAGGAAGCAAGGAAGAACATCCTGGAGAAGTTTAAGGCCAAGCCGGGTCTTAACGATCCCGCGGTCCTGCAACGGCAGGCCGAGCGCGAGGCGCAAGCCGCCGAGCGGGCCAAGGCCAAGCTGGCGCGCGAAGCCGCCAAGGCCGAGCAGAAGGCACGCGAGGAGCAGGCCGCCGCGGAAGCCGCCGCCCAGATCGTGCGCGAACAGGAAGCAGCCGCCGCGGCCGAATTCGCGCTCGAAGCCGAGCGCAAGGCCGCGCGCGACGCGCGCTATGCCGCCCGCAAGGGCAAGGGCAAAAAGCGATAACGAAGCGATAGCGCGGGCCGGTCCAGGCCCTGACGCCCCATGCATGACAGGCCCGCCTCGCGAGAGGCGAGCCTGCGCTGAAGCAACCCCTAGTTCTTCTTCATTCCGTCGTCTTTTTTCATGCCGTCCTTGGCCATGGAGTCCTTCTTCATGCCGTCCTTCGACATGGCGTCGTCTTTCTTCATGCCATCCTTGGACATGGAATCCTTCTTCATGCCGTCATCCTTGCCCATCTTGTCCTGAGCGAAGGCGGCGGGCGCCAGCGCCAGGCTGAGCGTGAGCGCGGCGGCCGAAATTCCGAGTGCGATACGGGTGCTGATGATCATTGGCTGGTCTTCCCTTTGAAACCGTTCTTGCAAGCGACTTATGCCGCTATGGTTCAGGACGGACCCGCGATGGCGTTTGTTACCTCGGTGTCCAAAAATTTTTTCGTAGCCCGAACTCCTCGAGCCGCACGCCAGGCTCTGGAAAAATCGCTGGCTGACCTTGTTTCGGTCGAAGCTGTCAGCAAAGATGCGGTGCGGCAGTCATCAATAAGTCGCCTGAGGGAACTCCATGCTCACGCGCCGCCACGCCCTCATCACGGTGCTTGCCGCACCGGCCATCCTGCGTTTCGGGACAGGAACGGCGCAGGCTGCGACCACCCTGAAAATATCGCACCAGTTTCCCGGCGGCAGCATCGACAAGGGCGATTTCCGCGACCGGCTCTGCCGGATGTTCGCGGCTGAAGTCGCCAAACGCAGCGGCGGCGAGATCGCCGCGGAGGTTTTTCCGAACTCCACGCTGAGCAAGACCACCGCGCAGTTCTCGGCGCTGCGCAAAGGCGCGCTCGACATCAGCCTCTATCCCCTTCCCTATGCCGGCGGCGAATTGCCGGAGACCAATATCGGGTTGATGCCCGGCCTGGTCTCGACCTACGATCAGGGCCTGCGCTGGAAGGGTCTCCCGGTCGGAAAGCTGCTGACGGACTTTCTCGCCGACAAGGGCGTCATCCTGCTCACCTGGATATGGCAGGCCGGCGGCGTCGCCAGCCGCACCAGGCCGGTCGTGGCGCCGGAGGACGTCAAGGGCCTCAAGGTCCGCGGCGGTTCGCGCGAGATGGATATGGTGCTGCGAACCGCGGGCGCCGAGGTGCTGTCGGTGCCGTCGAACGAGCTCTATGCGGCGATGCAGAGCGGCGCCTGCGACGCCGGCATCACCTCCTCGACCAGCCTGATTTCGTTCCGGCTCGAGCAAGTCTCCAAGGTCCTGACCTCGGGCGCCGGCGCATCCTACTGGTTCATGCTGGAGCCATTGCTGATGTCGAAGGCGATTTACGACAAATTGCCCAAGAACCAGCAGGACGTTATCCGCAATGTGGGCGCCGATCTCGAAGCCTTCGGCAAGAAGGGCGCGCAGGACGACGACATCAGGGTTGCCGAGGTCTTTCAAAAGGCCGGCGCCAGGGTCAGCACGCTCGACGCGGCCACGGTGGGCCAGTGGCGCGACATTGCGCGCGATACCGCCTGGAAAGACTACGGCGCCAAGACGCCGACCTCAGCCAACCTGCTGAAACTTGCGGGCGACGTCCCGGCGTAAGTGGCGAATGGCGAGTAGCGAATGGCGAGAGCCTTCCATTCGCTATTCGCTACTCGCCATTCGCCCCTTCGCATTCAACGCCGACGCCACGCGGCTGACCGGCGGCCGGCCAATCAGCCGGCTGATCGCGTTGGTCGCCGCCAGCAGCTTTGGCATGTCGACGCCGGTGGCGATGCCCATGCCTTCCAGCAGGTAGACCACGTCCTCGGTGGCGACGTTGCCGGTGGCGCCCGGCGCATAGGGGCAGCCGCCGAGACCGCCCGCCGCGGAATCGATCACGCGGCAGCCCTCCTCCATCCCGGCATAGAGGTTTGCCAGGGCCTGGCCATAGGTGTCGTGGAAATGCATGGCGAGGTTAGCCATCGGCACGCTGCCGGCCACTGCGCGCAACAGATGCTTCGCCTTCAGCGGGGTGCCGACGCCGATGGTGTCGCCCAGCGAGACCTCGTAGCAGCCGAGCTCCGAAAGCGTCCGCGCCACGTCGACCACCGCTTGCGGTTTCACCTCGCCGTCAAAGGGGCAGCCGAGTACGCAGGAGACATAGCCGCGCACCCTGATGCCGTCGGCCTTGGCCCGCGCCACCACCGGTCTGAAGCGTTCGATCGATTCCGCCACCGTGCAGTTGATATTGGCGCGGGAAAAACCTTCCGAGGCCGAGGCAAACACCGCGATCACTTTGGCGCCGGCCGCGCGCGCGGCCTCATAGCCCTTTTCGTTCGGCACCAGCACATGGAATTCGCTGTCCGGATGATGATCGACCCCGCGCAGCACGGCATCGGAGTTCACCATTTGCGGGATTGCCTTCGGCGACACGAAGGCGCCGACCTCGATGGTGTGCAGTCCGGCGCCGATCAGGGCCTCGATGAAGGCGATGCGGTGCTCGACGCCGACCGGCGTCTTCTCGTTCTGCAGACCGTCGCGGGGGCCTACTTCGACGATGCGGACGGAATCGCTCATGTGAAACTCACGCGGCCGTCGGTTCGACCACGGCGAGTTCGACGCCCTCGCCGACGATATCGCCGACTTTGCATTTGATCGCACTCAGCACGCCCGCGAACGGCGCGCGCAACGTCTGCTCCATCTTCATCACTTCCAGCGTGAGAATGGGCGCACCCTTCTCCAGTCTGGCGCCGACTTCCGCCAGCAACGCCACCACGGTGCCCGGCA
>NZ_JAUSLT010000083.1 GCF_030646015.1 Bradyrhizobium sp. | reverse complement strand
ATTCTCGCGGCGTTCTGCGGCGTGCTGCTGGGATTTCCGGTGTTGCGGCTGCGCGGCGACTATCTCGCCATCGTGACGCTGGCGTTCGGCGAGATCATCCGCCTCGTCATCATCAACTGGCAGAGCCTGACCGGCGGCCCCAATGGCGTCACCGGGATTCCCCGACCGTCCTTCTTCGGCATTCCACTGACGCCGGGCGACGACGGCCTGGCGGCCAGACTCGGCGTCGAATTCTCGACGACCCACCGCATCGTGTTCCTGTTCTATTTGATCCTGGCGCTGGCGCTGCTCACGAACTGGGTGACGATCCGGCTGCGCCGCCTGCCGATCGGCCGCGCCTGGGAAGCGCTGCGCGAGGACGAGGTCGCCTGCCGCGCGCTCGGCATCAACACGACAACGACAAAACTCACGGCATTCGCGACCGGCGCGATGTTCGGCGGCCTCGCCGGCGCGTTCTTCGCCACGCGGCAGGGTTTTATCAGTCCGGAATCCTTCACCTTCCACGAATCGGCGCTGGTGCTGGCGATCGTCGTGCTCGGCGGCATGGGATCGCAACTCGGCGTCGCCCTCGCAGCCCTGGTGATGATCGGCGGTTTTGAGCTGTTTCGCGGGCTCGAACAGTTCCGCATGCTGGTATTCGGGCTCGCCATGGTGCTCTTGATGATCTGGCGGCCGCGCGGGCTGATCGGCCACCGCGCCCCGACCGTATTCCTGCATCACAGCCAGGCGATCTCGTCCGACCTCGTCAAAGAGGGGCACGGATGAGCGCGGATTGCATTCTCAACGTCGATCATCTGTCGATGCGCTTCGGCGGCATCGTCGCCGTCAACGATCTCACCTTCGGCGCCGAACGGCGCAAGATCACCGCCCTGATCGGACCGAACGGCGCCGGCAAGACCACGGTGTTCAACTGCATCACCGGCTTCTACAAGCCGAGCGGCGGCAGCCTGAAGATCACGCACGACGACGGCCGGCAAATTCAGCTCGAACGTCTGAACGATTTCCGGATCTCCAAGCAGGCCAGGGTCGCGCGCACCTTCCAGAATATCCGGCTGTTTCCCGGCATGACCGCGCTGGAAAACCTGATGGTCGCCCAGCACAACGCATTGATGCGGGCGTCGGGCCTGACCTTTCTCGGATTGATCGGCGCACCGTCGTGGCGCGCCGCCGAGAAGGACGCGATCGATCTGTCGAAACTCTGGCTCGAGCGCATCGGCCTCCTGGAGCGCGCCGACGACGCCGCCGGCAACCTGCCCTATGGCGACCAGCGCCGTCTCGAAATCGCCCGCGCGATGTGCACCGAGCCGGCCTTGCTGTGCCTCGACGAGCCGGCCGCCGGGCTGAACGCGCGCGAAAGCGCCGCCTTGAGCGAATTGCTGCTCTCGATCCGCGCCGAGCAAGGCACCTCGATTCTCCTGATCGAGCACGACATGTCGGTGGTGATGGAAATCTCCGACCACGTGGTGGTGATGGATTACGGCGTCAAGATATCGGAAGGCACGCCGCAGCAGATCCGCGACGATCCCAAGGTGATCGCGGCCTATCTCGGCGCCGACGAGGAAGAAGCGATCGCGGTGATGGAGAGTGGAACGTGACCGCGCCATCCGATACGCATGACACCTCCCCCTGCAAGGGGGAGGTCGACCGCGAAGCGGGCGGGAGGGGGTCACGCTTTTCCCGCACAAGAGCTGTCACTGCACGGGCGAGAAATCTCCGCAGCAACATGACCGACGCTGAAGCCCGGCTGTGGCGAGCGCTTCGCCGCGATCAGCTCAACGGTCTTCATTTCAGGCGGCAGCATCCGATTGGACCCTTCACCGTTGACTTCTATTGCCCGAGCCTCCGCTTGGCGGTCGAAGTCGATGGCGGGCAACACGCCGAACAGGTGAAGCAGGCCGACGATCGCCGAACGGCTTGGCTTACGGACAAAGGCATTGTGGTCGTTCGCTATTGGAACAATGATGTCCTGTCGAACCTGGAGGGCGTCCTCAGCGATCTTCTCCGGCATGCGGAAAGGCTTGCGCAAGCGGAGAAAACCCCCTCCCCAACCCTCCCCCTTTCAGGGGGAGGGAGAGAAGACGCCGCACCGCTTCCAAAAACCGCACCGCTTCCAAGAGATGGGAGCACGCCATGACGTCTCCCCTGCTCGAAATCCGCGCCCTGCGCGCCGCCTATGGCAAGATCGAGGCGCTGAAAGGCGTTGACCTCGCCATCAACCCCGGCGAGATCGTCGCCCTGATCGGCGCCAATGGCGCCGGCAAGTCGACGCTGATGATGACGGTGTTCGGCCGGCCGCGCGCCCGCTCCGGGCAGATCCTGTTCGACGGCAACGATATCACCGACGTGCCGACCCACGAGATCGCGCGGATGCGGATCGCGCAGTCGCCGGAAGGCCGCCGGATTTTCCCGCGCATGAGCGTGGCGGAAAACCTGCAGATGGGAGCGGACGCCACCGATTGCAGCGAGGCCGAGCGCGCCGCCGGGCTGGAGCGGGTAACGACGCTGTTTCCGCGGCTCAAGGAGCGTATGACGCAGCGCGGCGGCACGCTGTCGGGCGGCGAACAGCAGATGCTGGCGATCGGCCGCGCTTTGATGAGCCGCCCTCGCCTCCTGATGCTCGATGAGCCCTCGCTGGGGCTTGCGCCGCTGATCGCGCGGCAGATTTTCGATGCCATCCGGACCCTGAACCGGCAGGACGGCCTCACCGTGCTGATCGTCGAGCAGAACGCCAATCACGCGCTGCGGCTGGCCCATCGCGGCTATGTCATGGTCAACGGCCTGATTACGCTGGAAGGAACCGGCGCCGAGCTATTGCAGCGTCCGGAAATCCGCGCCGCCTATCTGGAAGGCGGCCGGCACGCCTAGCCGGGTCCGAAACACCCAAGCTGCGGCAAGATGCTGCGATTGAACCGTGGATTTGCCCGAAAATTGCCGATGACTTCACGGCAAAATCAGTCGACAATGACCTCGATTTTCCAACCCGGCGGGCTGCCGGGCAAGTCCCCTAGAGATCACCGCGAGGACCACCTATGAAATCATTGAAACTCATCGGCCTGGCATTGGGCGCGTCACTGGCGCTGTCGACGACGGCGCTGGCGCAGGACATCAGCATCGCAGTGGCGGGCCCGATGACGGGCGGCGAATCCGCATTCGGCCGGCAGATGAAGAACGGCGCCGAACAGGCGGTGGCGGACATCAACGCCGCCGGCGGCGTGCTCGGCAAGAAGCTGGCGCTGCAGGTCGGCGACGATGCCTGCGATCCAAAACAGGCCCGCTCGGTGGCGGAAAAGTTCGCCAGTGCGAAAATCCCGTTCGTCGCCGGTCACTTCTGCTCGTCGTCGTCGATCCCGGCGTCGGAAGCCTATGCCGACGGCAACGTGCTGCAGATCACGCCGGCCTCGACCAATCCGCTGTTCACGGAGCGCAAGCTCTGGAACGTGGCGCGGGTCTGCGGCCGTGACGACCAGCAAGGCCTGGTCGCCGCCGAATTCATCGCCAAGACCTACAAGGGCAAGAACGTCGCCATCCTCAACGACAAGACCACCTACGGCAAGGGTCTCGCCGACGAAACCAAGAAGGCGCTCAACAAGGCCGGCATGACCGAGAAGATGTTCGAGTCCTACAACAAGGGCGACAAGGACTTCAACTCGATCGTGTCGCGGCTGAAGCGCGACAATATCGATCTCGTGTTCGTCGGCGGCTATCATCAGGAGGCAGGCCTGATCCTGCGCCAGATGCGCGATCAGGGCCTCAAGACGGTGCTGATGGCGGGTGACGCCATGAACGACAAGGAATTCGCGTCGATCACGGGTCCTGCCGCCGAAGGCACGCTGTTCACCTTCGGTCCCGACCCGCGCAACAAGCCGACCGCGAAGGCCATCGTCGAGAAGTTCAAGGCCAAGAACATCGATCCGGAAGGCTACACGCTCTACACCTACGCCGCCATGCAGGTGTGGACGAAGGCGGTGGCCAAGGTCGGCTCGACCGATCCGAAAAAGGTGATGGAGGCGATCAAGGCCGGCGAGTGGGACACCGTGCTCGGCAAGATGGGCTTTGACGCCAAGGGCGACATCAAGGCGATCGACTATGTCGTCTACAAGTGGGACGCCAAGGGCAACTACGCCGAGATCAATCCCAAGGGATCGTAGGCTCGTTACCAGATCCATCGACGCATCAAACGCCCCGGTTCGCCGGGGCGTTTTTTTGGATTGACGTTCATCATCAGAAAACGAAATGAAAAAAGGTTCCCGACGCGCCCCGGCGCCCGGAGCATCCAACTTCTGCTGCCTCCGGAAGCGCTGCCGATCTTGCGCTAGAACAACACGTCATCATCTCTGCGAAAACGGCTCTAGGCGACGTCGGTGCTTTCGGCGATGTATCGCGCGGAGCGCTGATACGCCGCTTCGACCGCGCGGACCAGCTGATTGGGACGAAACGGCTTCTGCAGACATACGACGTCGGAGAGTTCGGGTGACGCCGAGACGAAGTCGAGCGCCGTCATTCCCGATATCGCGACCACAGGAAAACCCGGAACGCGCTCACGCATCAGCCCGATCACGTCGAAACCGTTGATTCCCTGCAAAAAGATATCGACGATCGCGAGGTCGAATTGGGCGCCCTCGAATTCCTTCAACCCGGCCTCGGCGCTGGCGGCTTCGACGACATCGAAATGATGGATACGCAATACGATGGAGATCATCGCGCGCACATCGGACTGGTCGTCGATCACAAGAATACGGGGCAATGGGGTGGCTCCCGGAACGGCTCTAGGACAGCCTACAACGGACGGGCGGGTTGGGATCGACGTCCCGCTCAATATTCCGGGTGTCAGTAAAGATGCCGTTACTGCTGTGCTCCGATCGCCTGCCGAATTAACCCAAACGTAACCTTCGGGAGAGAGACGACCATTCGCCGGACAAGCGATAGCGCTATCCATCACCGCCCTCCCCGCGACAGCATTGCTCGCAAGCGGTATTGCGATATCGGACGGATATGCGGTTTCCGGGGATGCGGTAAAGTAGTGCGATTCGACGCGGACACCGTTAAAGCATGAAGAACCTCCTCACCGATATCTCGGGCGTCCGCGTCGGTCACGCCGATGACCGGCGACTTGCATCCGGGGTCACCGCGATCATTTTCGATAAGCCCGCGGTGGCGGCGATCGATATCCGCGGCGGCGGGCCCGGTATCCGGGAGGGCGCGGTGCTCGACCTCGAAAACACCGTCGAGCAGATTCACGGTATCGCCTTGGCGGGCGGCTCGGCGTTCGGGCTCGAGGCCGGCGGCGGCGTGCAGGCCTGGCTCGCCGAGCACGGCCGCGGGTTTGCCATCGGCGGCGCGCTGATCCCGATCGTGCCGGGCGCGATCTGTTTCGACCTGCTCAACGGCGGCGACAAGGCCTGGGGCCGTTTTGCGCCCTACCGCGACCTCGGCTATGCCGCGGCCGCGGTGGCATCAGCGGATTTCGCGCTCGGCAGCGTCGGCGCCGGGCTCGGCGCCACCACCGCGACTTTCAAGGGCGGCATCGGTTCGGCATCGGCGGCGACGGCTGGAGGCATCAAGGTCGCCGCGATTGCAGTGGTCAATGCGGTCGGCAGCGTTACCGTCGGCGACGGACCGTGGTTCTGGGCGGCTCCGTTTGAAGCCGGCGAAGAATTCGGCGGGGGCGGATTGCCGGTGGACTTCACGCCGGACATGCTCACGATGCGCATCAAGGGCGGCACATCAGCGACATCGGTGGAAAACACAACGCTGGCCGTGGTCGTGACCGATGCGGCGCTGACCAAGCCACAGGCAAAACGGCTGGCGATGATGGCGCAGACCGGATTTGCCCGCGCGATCTATCCGGTGCACGCGCCGCTCGATGGCGATGTGGTGTTTGCCGCGGCTACCGGCGAAAAGCCCGTTGATCCCTTGGCCGGTCTCACCGAACTCGGCATGGTCGCGGCCAACGTGATGGCCCGCGCCATCGCCCGCGGCGTCTATGAGGCGACCGCCCTGCCCTTCCCCGGCGCGCTGCCGGCGTGGAAGGACCGATTTGGGTAGAGCGTTCGCTGACGTTCAGAATTTCATCCATGCGCTGGACGAGGTTGCAAACTCCTGCATCTGACGCGCGATCATCTCTTTCATGACATTGTAGGATGATGTCGCGGCGCCGGTTGCCGTTGCCTCAAATTCCGATTTCGTGACCAGACCATCGCCGTCGGCATCGAGTTGCGCGAACGGGTCCTTGGGGACGTCAGGCTTGCCGGTCCCTGCCGACGGGAGTGGCGCGGTCGCTGGCCGGCTTTGCGTCGCAAGCAGCGCGTTGATCGTGGCCGACGATATCTGCGGAAACATCTGCGGAAACCCATCGAGCCCGGAATACGGAGTCGATTTTCCGGACATCGCGGTCCCGCCGAAGATATCGCCGAAGGGATCCGAGGATTCCCGGCCTGAGCGGGTGGAGTTGGCCGACGACGAATTCGATGAGGTCACTGATCTCAGCAACTCAAGGACGGACGACGCGGTGTAAGCCGAAAGCTGCATGAAAGAACTCCAACAACTGCCTCGCAAGGCGGCTCTTCGCGAACGCTCCGGCTAGCCGATATGTCAGGCGCTGACCGAAAGTGAACCGGTGGAAGCGGATGAAATCGCCTGCGCCTGGCGCTGGATCATCTGCTCGATGAAATTATAGGAGGACGTCGCCGCACTGGATGCCGAACTGGCCGCGGCCGATGTCATCGTCACCTTGGAGCCGTCGGCATAGGTCAGCGACGTCGTGACCGAGCCATCACTGTTGGTGACCGAGGTCGAGGATGCGCCCTGCAGTGCCTGCATCAGCGGATCCTTGCCCGCTCCACCCGGGGCTCCGGGACCGTCCGAACCTGCGGCGTCATGGCGACGATGCGCCTTGCCTTTCAGCGCCGACATCATTTCGTTGAGGCTGACCGCGCCGTCGCCATCCTTGTCCAGCTTGCCGAATACGCTGTCCGCCTGCTTCAGGTTGGTCCCGCCGGCGCCGAGCGCGTGCTCGAATTCCGAGTTGCTGAGCTTGCCATCGCTGTCGGCGTCGATCTGAGCGAACAGGTCCTTCAGCGGGTCCGAGCGGCTGGTGGACGCCGATGCGGTCGATCCTGTCGTTGCCTGGCTTTGCGCAGCCAGCAGCGCGCTCATCGTCGCCGGCGATATCTGCGAGCCGCCAGCCGTTCCGGACTTGGCCGACGAGGTTTCCGAGGTGGCGGTGCTGCTACCGGAGAAATCGAACGGGTTCTTCTGTTCCTGCTTGTTGCTGGTGGATTGCGTTTTCGATGCGGTCAGCGATTTCAGAAGGTCCAGCGCGGACGTCGCGGCGCCAAGGGCTTGCAGCATGACCAAACTCCGGCAAATGCCGCACGGCGCGGCCTGTTACTTCCACGCCGATGGATCAGCAAACTCCGTGCCATTGCAGAAAGCCAATAAAACCAGGGTTCTTGCACCGGCCATGGCTCAATCTCCCCGGCAATAGCTGCCGTCACGGCAGATTTTTCCGACCCAGCCTGCCCGCATTGCCCCCGGACTTGGCGCATGTTACGCGGAGCCGTTCCGCCACGCCTTGCAACTGCCCGGGAAGCGCACATGTCCGCCCAATTTGCGTCACGTCCCCTCGTCATCGCGCCGTCGATCCTGGCGTCGGATTTCGCCAGGCTGGGCGAAGAGGTCCGCGCCGTCGATGCGGCCGGCGCCGACTGGATCCATCTCGACGTGATGGACGGGCATTTCGTGCCCAACATTTCCTACGGCCCCGATGTCATCAAGGCGATGCGCCCGCACACGAAGAAGATCTTCGACGCGCATCTGATGATTTCGCCCTGCGATCCCTACCTCGAGGCCTTCGCCAAGGCCGGCTGCGATCAGATTACGGTGCATGCCGAGGCAGGTCCCCATCTGCATCGCTCGTTGCAGGCGATCCGCGCGCTCGGCAAGAAGGCCGGCGTCTCGCTCAACCCAGGCACCCCGATCTCGGCGATCGAATATGTCATCGACCTGATCGACCTCGTGCTGGTGATGTCGGTCAATCCCGGCTTCGGCGGCCAGGCTTTCATCCCCTCGGCGCTGGGCAAGATCCGCGACCTCCGCGCGATGACCGCGGGCCGCCCGATCGATATCGAGGTCGATGGCGGTGTCGGCCCGGATGTATCGGGCGCACTTGCCGCCGCCGGCGCCAATGCCCTGGTCGCGGGCTCGGCGGTGTTCAAGGGCGGCACCATGGAAAGCTACAAGGCCAATATTTCCGCGATCCGCAATGCGGCGGCGCTGGCGCGCGGCGAAGCGATTTAGCCCTCCTCAGGCTGTCCCTGGAATCGAACAATTTCCTGCGCTGCCGCGACCAACGGCCATGAGCATGGACGAAATTCGATCGACGCTGTTTTCGGCAGGTCTGCGGCGGCTGCTGATCAAGACGCTGCAACCCGGCGAGCGCGTGCTTTGGCAGGGCCAGCCCGACGCCATCGCCGACATGCTGATGTGGCGGTTTCTGTGGTGGGTCGGATTTCCCTGGCTGATCCTCAGCGCCGTCGCGGCTTCCAGAGGCTGGATCGATCAATCGGCGACGTTCTTTCTGATGTCCGGCGCCATCATGATCGCGGCGCCCTTCGTGATGCTGCTGTACGACCTGCAGACGCTGTGCGTGATCACCGACCGCCGCGCGCTGATCCTGCGCACGGTGTGGGGCAAACGGACCGTCACCGGAACCGCGTTCGAAGACATGGACGCCACCTTCGAAATCCTCGACATCAGCCGCGGCGCCGGCCACCTGAACTTCGCGTCCGGGGTTTCGACTCGCTCTCCCGATGCCGACTACACCGGCCGCTACGGCTTTCGCTGCATTCCTGACGCTGACCGCGTCCGGGACATTCTCGAACGCGCGCGAGACCAGACTGCGCCACGCCGTTCCCGCAAGAATTCGTAGGGTGGGCAAAGGCGCGCTTGCGCCGTGCCCACCATCTATCAACGGCGCCGCTGCAAGAATGGTGGGCACGCCATCGGGCGCGCGTTCGCGCGACCGCTGGCTTTGCCCACCCTACGATTCCTTGTCGGGCCCCTTGCCTGTTCCCGCCAGCTCCGGCACCGCCGCCAGTCGCGGCGGCCGCACCACGGTCACGCTGCAGGCCGCCTCGGTCGCCACCTTGGCGGAGACGCTGCCGAGCAGCGTCCGCGCCAGCGAATTCCGCCGCGCGCCGATGACGATATGATCGACATGATTGACGGCGGCAAACTCCAGGATCGCCGCCGCGGGATCCATCGCTTCCAATACATGGACCGTGAGCCTGTTGTCGTCGAGCTTCAACGGCGACGCCCAATGCCGCAAGCTCACCATCCGGTCGATGTGCTTGTTGTTGCCCTGCTCGTCGAGCGTCTTGTCGATGCTGACGCGGCTGAGCTTCAGGACGTTGAGGCATGCCAGCCGCGCGGAGGGCAGTGTCGCCAGGATTCGCCCGGCGGTGACGCGCAGCGCCTCGTTCAGCTCGTCGGCCCCCTCCGCGGTATCGAGCGCGACGGCCACGATCGGACACGACGCCAGTTGCGCGGCGAGCTCCGCTTTCGGCTTCGGCTGCGTCAGTTCTCGGTTGAAACGGCGGCGCAGCACCGTGCTGAGGGGATCGCGGTCCCGCCGCTCCGATCGCGCCGTCAGCTTGACCTGGTCGGGATGCGCGAGTTCGAACGCCAGTTGCGACGCGGTGGGATAACGCCAGACCGGCTCGATCTCCAGGCAGCGCAGCACCACTTCCTGCAGCCAGGGCGGATAGTCGGCTTTGAGTTTGAGCGGCGGATAGGGATCGCGCCACAGCCGCCGCCGCATGCCGCGCAGGGTCTCGCTCTCGCCGAACGGCCGCACCCCCGTGGTGAAGAAGTACAGCAGCACGCCGAGCGAAAACAGGTCGCTGCGCGGATCGTCGCGCACGCCGAGCAGGCGCTCGGGCGCCATGTACGGTGCGGTGCCGTAGGGCAGCCGGAATTCTTCCTGCAGCAGATCCGGCAGCTGGTTGTGATGCGACAATCCGAAGTCGATCAGCACCGCCTCGCCGGAGGGACGAAACATGATGCTGCTCGGCTTGATGTCGTGGTGGATGACGTTCTGCGTGTGCAGGTCGGCCAGCGCGGTTGCGATCTTGCCGACGATGGCCCTCGCCTCTTCGTAGGAAATCGGCAACTCGCGGAGGCGCTGGTAAAGCGTCTCGCCCGGAATCTGCTCCATCACGACATAGGGCTGCCGCGCGAAATCGCCGGCCCCGAAGCAGGCCGGCACGTGCGGTCCCGACAACCGCGGCATGATCATCTGCTCCATCTCGAAACCGACGATGGCGGCGGGATCCTCGCCCTCGGAAACCTTCGGCACCTTCATCAGCATCGGGGTGTCGCTGTCGGGCCAGGTCACGCTCCAGAGCTCCGCCATGCCGCCGCGATGGACGCACTCCCCGATCGTGAAACCGTCGATGACGGCGCCCGGCTCAACCAATGTATTGACCATCGCTCACCTTCCGACCATGAGCCGGTCGGCCAGCCAGAGCGGCAGGCCGTTATCGCGAATCCGCTGCGCCGCCGCGTCGACATCGTAGGGCACCCGGCAATAGGTAATCTCCCGGGTCTCGGTATCGAGCATCGCGAACGCGGCCGCCGGATTGCGATCGCGGGGCTGCCCGACGGAGCCGAGAACGGCGAGCCAGCGCCGGCCCCCCAGCAACGGCACCGGCACTCCCGGGGCCGGGACGAAGCTCGTCATCTTCGCGGCCGCGGACATCGAATAGAGCGACGGCAGATGGATATGTCCGCACAAGGTGATCTGGGCGTCGCTCGCCACAATGCTGCGCGCGGCGTCCGCGGTGCTCTGGACGTAGCGCCATCGCCCGGGAGAGCTTGCTTCGGAATGCACATAGAGGCGATCGTCCTCCTGCAGCGTCATCGGCAGCTCGCTGAGAAAACGCCGCTGCGCCGCGCTCAGCCGCCCGCGGGTCCATTCGATCGCGGCCTGGGCTTCGGCATTCATGCTTTCGGAGGGTGTGCTGATGGCATTGTCGTGGTTGCCGCGCACCGCCACGGCGCCATCGTTGACGAGGTCCATCACCGTCTCGACCGTCCATTCCGGGTCGGCGCCATAGCCGACGTAATCGCCGAGAAAAATCATCCGTTGCGCGCCGCGCGCCCGCGCAAAGTCGAGGCACGCGGAAAACGCCTGCCGGTTGGCATGGATATCCGTAAAGATAGCCAGCAGCACGATTTCCTCCGCGTCCACCATACCGGCCGGGCCTGCGCCCGGCTTGATGGATATCAAACACTGCGGCGCCGGTGTCACGCAATCGCGCCGGCCGGGACCGGGCTGAAATTCGGGGCGAGATACTATCTTGGAAATACCGCGAGTACGATCGGCATTGGCGGTCGCCGCTCGCCGAACAACGGGACCAACAACCTGAATTGTCCGTCCACATTTTTCACGTCATATTTTCCGCAGTAGTCACGTACAAACCCGTCGAGCGAAATTCCCTGGCACGCCACCGGGCCGCCGTCGAGGTTGAGAGCGCTTTTGAGATTCAGCGGTGCCCGACGCAGAAAATCGGCCAGGCGGCTGAGCGAGAAGAACCCATCCAGGGTCGTTCCGAGCAGGATATATCCGTCGGCATCCTGTGCAACGAAACTGCGGTTGGCCAGCCAGTTCGACGACCTGACCCGGCTGTTGCCGTCCGATCCGATCAACATCGGATAAGAGACCATTGCGTTGTCCGTGCCTGCGAATGCGGTGCTCCAGTGCTTGGTGGCGAGGTCCTCCACGCCAGCAGACGATCCTGAAGCGACGAATGCGCCGTGGGTGGCATCGTAAGCCGCGGGTCCCGACCGGACACCGTCGCTGAGAAGTGGCGTGTCGGGCGTCCCGCGCTTCGAGAAATAGCTTCCGTTGATAACGAGCGCCGCGCCGAGCAGTTTCATCCATCCCTGCAAATCCTTGTCGCCGGATGGCCGGGTCTTCACCGCGAACCGAAACCGGACGGGATCGATCCTCGCGAGCAGGATACGATCGGCCTCACGCCCGCCGGCCAGCACAGGGAGTTCGCCTACCTGAAATCCGGGACGAATTTCACGCCAACTGAAGTCGCCCGACGTGACCTCGGGAATCGCGCCGGTCACCGCGAGTTGCATCGATGGCGAGATACGCGGATCGTCGGGACCTGAGGCGGTCCAGACGCTGATGCCTCGACGCCAGATCTTGTTGAAGCCATATGTGCCGCCGTGCCAGTAGATCCCTCCGGCGACTCCAAGCATGACGACCACCAGCGCAACGCAGGCAGCCCCGAAAGCCCGTTTCATCATCAATCCTGCATCGACCGTGAATGTTCGATGCGATCGTACGGCGAAACGGACCCGTTTCGTGTTCGGTATGTGCAGGAGCCGTGCAGGAAAAAATGATTTAGCGCTTGCGCGGTGCTTCAAGCCCCTTCAGCAGCAGCGCCAGCACGGCGTCGATCCGCGCGGCAAATGCCGGATCGCCCCATTCCTCGGCATGGGCGGGATGATGGAAACGGATGGTGGCGTCGAACACCGCGCGCGAGGTCGCCTTGACGTCGGCGATCTCGAACGCGCCCTGCTTCACGCCGTCGGACAGGATATTCTCGACCTGGTCGCACAGGCATTCCTTGTGCGAACTCACCGCCTGACAGGCTTCCTGCGCCAGCGCCAGATAGGTCGCGAACATCTCGGGGTCGTCGGACAATTTCTTGTGCTTGGCCGCGAACAGCGTGCGCAGCCAGCGCTCCAGCCGGGCCGGCGCCGGCCCGGGCCCTTCCACGATCTTCTGCAGCGGCGCATTGAAGCGGTCGAGCCAGCGTTTGGCGACGGCCTGGCGCAACGAGGCCTTGCTCGGAAAATGCCGGTAGACGCTGCCATGGCTGACATCGAGCGCGCGGGCGACATCCACCACGGTGGCTTTCGCCAGCCCGAAACGGCGCAGCACATCCTCGGTGACTTCGAGGATCCGCTCGGGGGTCAGAACTACATTCTCGTTCATGCGCGCACCGTCTGCTTCCGGTCGTTGTGGCGGGCGGCTTTTCGCCGCCCTGTTTTAACGGGCTAAACGGCTGGCCTGCGCTTCAAGATGGCGGGCAACCTGGGCGTCGAGCCAGCGTTGGATGTTTTGGAAAAAATCAAAGATCTCGATCGTCATGGCGAAGTCCTCTGCAAGTCCGATGGTCCGCGGTCGATCGGCCGGCGGACCAAGGTGACGCCCGGAATTGGCGTCACGAGCGATATAGCCTATCTCGCTGACAGATTACAATATCTGTCAATCAATATTTCGTGATCGAGAACGACGCCGGCTGCCCCGCTGCGGTCTCACACATCCGGCCGGGCCGAGGTTTGTCTCACCGGGGCGGCTCTGCTAAAGCGCGGCGTAAAAACAATCGGCCGGGAGTCGCACGCGATCCCCGCTTTGCTCGCCCGGAGTCCTCGATGATCCCCCGCTATACCCGCCCGGAAATGGCCGCCATCTGGGAGCCGCTAACCCGTTTCAAGATCTGGTTCGAGATCGAGGCGCATGCCGCGGATGCCCAGGCCGAACTCGGCGTGATCCCGAAAGAGGCTGCCAAAACCATCTGGGCCAGGGGCAAGGACGCCCAGTTCGATGTCGCGCGGATCGACGAGATCGAACGCGAGGTCAAGCACGACGTCATCGCCTTCCTCACCCACCTCGCCGAATTCGTCGGCCCGGAATCGCGCTTCGTGCACCAGGGCATGACCTCGTCCGACGTGCTCGACACTTGTTTCAACGTCCAGCTCACCCGCGCGGCGGATTTCCTGATCGCCGACGTCGACAAGGTGCTGGCGGCGCTCAAGAAGCGCGCCTTCGAGCACAAGATGACGCCGACCATCGGCCGCTCCCACGCCATCCACGCCGAACCCATCACGTTCGGGCTGAAGCTCGCTGTCGCCTATGCCGAATTTTCGCGCGCCCGCGCGCGGCTGGTCGCCGCGCGCAAGGAAGTCGCGACCTGCGCGATCTCGGGGTCGGTCGGAACGTTCGCGCATATCGATCCGAGGGTCGAGGAGCACGTCGCCAAGGCGATGGGGCTCGCGGTCGAGCCGATCTCGACGCAGATCATCCCGCGCGACCGCCACGCCATGTATTTTGCGACGCTCGGCGTGATCGCCTCGTCGGTCGAACGCCTCGCCACCGAGATCCGGCATCTGCAACGCACCGAGGTGCTGGAAGCCGAGGAATTCTTCTCCGAGGGCCAGAAGGGCTCCTCCTCGATGCCGCACAAGCGCAACCCGGTGCTGACGGAAAACCTCACGGGTCTGTCGCGGATGGTGCGCGCCTATGTGACGCCGGCGATGGAGAACGTCGTGCTGTGGCACGAGCGCGATATCTCGCACTCCTCGGCCGAACGCATGCTCGCGCCCGACGCCACGGTCACGCTGGATTTCGCGCTGAACCGGCTGGCCGGCCTGATCGAGAAGCTGGTGATTTATCCGGAGAATATGCAGAAGAATCTCGACCGTCTCGGCGGCTTGATTCATTCGCAGCGGCTGCTGACGGCGCTCACGCAAAAAGGCTGTTCGCGCGAGGATTCCTATCGCCTCGTGCAACGCAACGCGATGCCGGTGTGGCGCGGCGAAGGCGACTTCGAGACGCTGCTGAAGAAGGACGCCGAGCTGAAGAAATATCTCAGCGATGCCGAGATCTCCGAGCAGTTCGACCTCGGCTATCACTTCAAGCATGTCGATACGATCTTCAGGCGGGTATTCGGCGAAAGCTGATCGGGACGGAATCATGGGCAGCGTCCTTTCCGTCAGCGCCCGCAGCGGCCATCACTTCAGCAAGACGCCTGCTTTAAGCATTCGCCTGCTCACGGGATTGGGCGTCGATGGCGACGCCCATATGGGCGAGACGGTCAAGCACCGCTCCCGCGTCCGCCGCGATCCGACCCAGCCCAATCTGCGCCAGGTGCACCTGATCCACGCCGAACTGTTCGAGGAATTGCGCGCGAAAGGTTTTGTCGTGCAGCCGGCCGACCTCGGCGAGAACATCACCACTGATGGCATCGATCTGCTGGCGCTGCCATCCGGCACGCGGCTGCATCTGGGGACAAGCGCGGTGGTCGAGATCACCGGGCTGCGCAATCCCTGCATCCAGATCGACGATTTCCAGAATGGCCTGATGGCGGCGACGCTGGACCGGGACGCCCAAGGCAATCTCGTCCGCAAGGCCGGCGTCATGAGCATCGTGATATCGGAGGGCGATGTGCGGCCGGGCGACGCGATCCGCGTCGAACTGCCGGCAGAACCGCACCGGCCGCTGCAGCCGGTATAACCACGGGGCAATCCGCCGGAGCAGCGTTCTGGCAATGGCTCTCGTAACGCGACCGGTTCCTAATTACCACTTAACAAGCCATTGTTATTGCTATATTATATTCATATTATCAACAAGCCCGTTACTGTGCATCGGGTTGTTTTCAATATTTTGGCCGCGAGCGAGAACCGGATCGATCCGCGTCGACTCTCCGCGGTGCCATCAGACGTCATAACAACTGAATGATAAGGCGAGATCGGCTAGGCTCCCGGCGTGACAGCACCTCCGACGATTCTGGTTTTCGATTCCGGCCTTGGCGGCCTCACGGTATTGCGTGAGATCGTCAGGGCACGGCCCGACGCGCATTATGCCTATGTCGCCGACGATGCCTTCTTTCCCTACGGCCACCATGGCGAGGACGAGATCATCGCGCGCGTGGTGCCGCTGATCGGCGAATTGATCGCGGCACATAGGCCCGACCTGGTCGTGATCGCCTGCAACACCGCGTCCACGCTGGTGATGTCGTATCTGCGCGAGCAGTACAAAGTCCCGTTCGTCGGAACGGTGCCCGCGATCAAGCCGGCCTGCGCCAGTTCCAGGACCAAGCGGGTGTCGGTGCTGGGCACCAAGGGCACCGTCAAGCGCGAATACACCAGGGCGTTGATCCGGGATTTCTCACAAGGCTGCGACGTGACGCTGGTCGGTTCGGCGGATCTCGCCTCGCTGGCGGAAGCGGCATTGAGCGGCGACGCGATCAGCGACGGCGCGATCTCGGCCGAACTCGCGCCCTGTTTCATCGGCCACGGCGAAAGCGATCCGCATCGAACCGACACCGTCGTGCTGGCGTGCACCCATTATCCCCTGTTGATGGATCGGCTGGTCCGGCTGGCGCCGTGGCCGGTGGACTGGATCGATCCCGCGCCCGCGATTGCGCGGCGGGTTTCGGATTTGCTCGGCCCCCCCGGCAGCGAGGCCGACCATGCCGGTGCCGAAATGATCTTCACCTCGAAACGCCCGCATACGCTGAGCCAGGCCCTGATGCCGTTCTTCGGCGGCCGGGTCCCGGCGTGAGCGCATATTGAACTTTTCGGAGTCATGCCGCGCTGCTAGCTTTTCGAAGCCCCGATCCACGCCAGTCCCATGGAGCTTCGAATTTGACGCAAGCCGCGCCTGCACCGCTGAACCGTCTCCGCAGACTGTGGCAGGAGAAGCGTCCCACATTCGGCGCGATTGCGACCATTCCCTCGATCCAGACCGTGCAGATCATGGCCCGCTCCGGGCTCGACTGGATCATCGTCGACCTCGAGCACGGGCCGATCGATCTCGGCTCCGCGCACGCGATGATCACGGCCACCGCGGGCACGCCATGCATTCCCCTGGCGCGGATTGCCGCCAACGAGCCGTGGCTGGCGAAAGCGCCGATGGACATCGGCGCGCTCGGCATCAATTTTCCGATGATCTGCAGCCGTGAGGATGCCGAAAAAGCCGTGCGCAGTGTGCGCTACCCGCCGCGCGGCGACCGGCTGTGGGGACCGTTCCATGCCCCGTTCCGCTGGGGCGTCTCGATGCCGGACTACATGGCGACCGCCGACGACGACATGATCTGCATGATCACGATCGAACATGTCGACGCGGTCGAGCGCATCGACGAGATCATGGCGACCCCCGGCATCGACATCGCCGTGATCGGCCCCGGCGACCTCGCCACCTCCATCAACAAGCGCGGTCGCATCGACGATCCCGAGGTGCAGGCGCTGATCGGGCGCGCCGAGGCCGGCATCCTCAACAGCGGCGTGCCGATCGGCGGCGTGGCGCGCAGCGCGGAACAGGCCAACGCGATGATCGATCGCGGCTATCTCGCGCTGGCGCTCGGCTTCGACTGGTCGCTGTTCCAGCGCGGCATCGCGGCGAGCTTTGAGGGCATCAGGCGCTGAGACTCGGATGCTTCTAATGTAGCCCTTAATATACCCCTTGGCGGACCGCGACAAAATTCAAGCATATTCAAGGCGATGTGATAAAATATGGCGGCGGCCCGCCGGACGGCGTGCAGCAAAGGCTGGCGTCAGGCCGGTCGGTTCGTGCTAGATGAAGTGCAGGTGGACGGGGCAATCCGGCCGCCCGGTTTGATGTTGCGGGACTTGAGTGGAACGATGCGCGGAACGGTTCGAAAAATCTCAATGCCGCGCCGTCTCGTCGCCGACCTCATGCATGCCTCGATCGGCGTGCCCTTCGTTTCGCTGACCCGCGCCCTCAACATCCGTCCACTGCTGGAAGCCCGCGCGCTCGCGGCGAAGCCGCCCGGCTGGGCGGCGATCTTCGTCAAGGCGTTCGCGCTGGTGGCGAAGGACGAGCCGGTGCTGCGCACACTCTATGCCAAATGGCCGTGGCCGAGTTTCTATGAACTGCCGCGCAGCATCGCGATGGTTGCGATTGCGCGCGTCGAGGACGGCCAGGATTGCGTGCTGCCACAAAAGGTCCCCGCGGCAGACATGCTGGCGCTGACCGAGGTCGATGCACAGATCCGGCAGGCCAAGGATGCGCCGATCGGCGAGGTGCCGGCGTTTCGAAAGATATTGCGGGTGACGCGGCTGCCGCTGCCGCTGCGCCGGCTGATGTGGCTGATCGGCCTGAATTTCGGACGCCAGCGCGCCAACTGGTTCGGCAGCTTCGGCGTGACCTCGGTGGCCGCCTACGGCGCCGGGGAGCTGCATGCGCTGAGCCCGGGGCCGTTCATCCTCAGCTACGGCGTGGTGGCGCCGGACCAGACCATCGACGTGGTGATCCGCTGGGATCACCGGATCACCGACGCCGCCCTGATCGCCAAGGCCCTGACCCGGCTGGAACAAGTGCTGAACAGCGAGATCGCGGCCGAATTACGCGGCCAAAGGCAGCAGACGGAGCCAAAGCCGGTCCGGGCGGTTGCGACCTGAGGGCCGAAAAAGCCCCGGAATGACGGTTTCAGAGGCTGCGGAACGACGGTCTTTTCATTGACATAGCAGCGGATTCTCCCTAGAAACCGCCTGCTCGCGGGCCGTTTTCGGCCCGCGTTGCGTTTCGCGACCCGTGGCCCGTCCCTTTCAAGCTTTAGGGGGTGGGCCTGTCGGCACCGGGAAATTCCCGGCGCACAGGAGGGCGCGTTTCCTCAAAACTCAAACCTTTAAAGAGGACGCGATGACTAAGCGCAGTGAGGCGAAATACAAGATCGATCGCCGTATGGGCCAGAACATCTGGGGCCGCCCGAAGAGCCCCGTCAACCGCCGCGAATACGGCCCCGGCCAGCACGGCCAGCGCCGCAAGGGCAAGCTCTCCGACTTCGGCGTGCAGCTGCGCGCCAAGCAGAAGCTGAAGGGTTACTACGCCAACATTTCCGAGCGCCAGTTTCACGGCATCTATGTCGAAGCCGGCCGCATGAAGGGCGACACCGGTGAAAACCTGATCGGCCTCTTGGAGCGCCGCCTCGATACCGTTGTCTATCGCGCCAAGTTCGTCGCCACCATGTTCGCCGCGCGCCAGTTCATCAATCACGGCCACATCAAGGTCAACGGCCGCCGCGTCAACATCGCGAGCTACAAGGTCAAGGTCGGCGACCTCATCGAAATCAAGGAAAGCTCGAAGCAGCTCGCCGTGGTGATCGAAGCCAGCCAGCTCGGCGAGCGCGACGTGCCGGACTTCCTCGAAGTCGATCACGGCAAGTTCACGGCGAAGTTCGCCCGCATCCCGCATCTGTCCGACGTGCCGTTCGCGGTGCAGATGGAGCCGCATCTGATCGTCGAATTCTATTCGCGCTGATTTTTTCAGCCCACGTTTTCGCGACATCAAGGCCCCGGTTTTGCCGGGGCCTTTTTCTTTTCGTCATGCCCGGGCTTGTCCCGGGCATCCACGTCTTTATGGTCGCATCGAAAGCAGACGTGGATGGCCGGGACAACGCCCGGCCATGACGTCATCAAGTGATGGACCTCGCCATGAACTATTACACCCCTCCCCCGCGCGATCCAGCAGCCGCGCCGGTCCGCATCAATCTGCTGTCGGATACGCAGACCCGCCCGACGCCCGCGATGCGCGAGGCCATCGCGCGCGCCGAGGTCGGCGACGAGCAGATCGGCGACGATCCGACGGTAAATGTGCTGTGCGAGCGGGTGGCCGACCTGCTCGGCAAGCAGGCTGCCGTGTTCATGCCCTCCGGCACCATGTGCAATGTCGCGGCGACCCTGGTGCATTGCCGGCCCGGCGACGAGATATTGGCGCATGAAACCGCGCACATCATCGCGCGCGAAGGCGGCGCCCATGCCGCCCTCGGCGGCTTCCAGATCACGCCGCTGTCAGGCGCCGACGGACAATTTTCGCCGGAGACCTTTCGCAGGGCGATTCACCCGCGCAGCCGCTACCAGCCGCCGCAGACGGTGGTCAGCGTCGAACAAACCGCCAATATCGGCGGCGGCACGATCTGGAAGAAGGCCGCGCTCGACGAGGTCGTGCAGATCGCCAAACAAAATGGCATGGCCACCCATATGGACGGGGCGCGGCTATTGAACGCCTGTGTCGCGACAGGCATCAGCGCCCGCGACATGACGGCGGGCTGGGACTCCGCCTGGATCGATTTTTCAAAGGGCCTCGGCGCGCCGATCGGCGGCGTGATTGCCGGAAGCCACGATTTCATCGACGAGGTCTGGCGCTGGAAGCAGCGCCTGGGCGGATCGATGCGCCAGGCCGGCGTTTGCGCCGCGGCCTGCGTCCATGCCCTCGACCACCATGTCGATCGCCTCGCGGACGACCACGCCAATGCCCGCGCGCTGGCACGGGGACTGTCGCAGATCCAGGGCATCGAGGTGCAGCAGCCCGAGACCAATCTGGTGTTCTTCAAGCCCGATGGCGCCGGTGTCAGCGGCGACGACATGGTCAAGGCGCTGCGCCAGCGCGGCGTCCTGCTCGCCATGATGGACGGCCGGATCAGGGCCTGTACCCATCTCGACGTTTCCGCCGCGATGATCGAGGAGATGGTCGGCCTGGTGCGCGAGATCGTGCGCGGGGCGTAGACTCAGCTCTATCCGCCGTCATTGCCTGCGACAAACGCGAAGCGTTTGCGCACGGGAGCGCTTGCGACGAAGCAATCCATTCTTTCTGCCGCAAGATGGATTGCTTCGCTTCGCTCGCAATGACGCGTTTAGAGCCGTGGCAAATCTCAACGGCTATTCGCGGCACAGGCGTGACGCCACCCTCACCCCTTGCGGGTGTGCCCCCAGGTCTCGTCCCAGTCCTGGCCGGCGGCGTCGATGACGCGGCCGTCGGCTTCGAAGAACTTGTTGGGGACCTGGAAGATCGCCAGCATCAGTCCGCCTTGCGGACACCAGGCGACGTGGCGGCTGCCCTGTTCGCGCCAGATGAATTCGCCGGCCTTGCATTCGATGCCCTGCGCCGGGCCTTCCTTGTCGACCAGGCTGCCCTCGAGCACATAGGTCTGCTCGATGTTGACGTGCTCGTGGTCGGGCAGCACCGCACCCGGTTCAAACCGCATCAGCGCGGTCATCAGGCCGGTCTTGTGATCGAACAGCAGCGTCTTGGCCTCGCAGCCGGGAAAGCGGGTCTTCTGCCACTCCATGCTGTCGGGGCGAACGAGGTGGGAATGCGTCTCGGTGGTCTGCGAGCCCTTCGGCGTCACGGCGTCCATGGCGATGTTTCCTTCCGTTTCTCGTTATGGCAGCAATGATAGCAGCTTTGCGCGCGCCTGCCAGCCGATGCGAAGCCAAACGGCCTCGCTTCGCATCGCAGCAAAGACCCTGCGCCAGCAGCCCTCAATCGCCATCAGCGATCGAGCGCCTCGTAGATCAGCGTCTTCAACTCCAATTGAATCCGGCCGCGCTGCGACGGCGTCTGGATCATGCAGATCGCGAACATATCGTGCTTCGGATCGACGAAAAAGAACGTGCCGGCGACGCCGTCCCAGCGATACTCGCCCAGCGGCCACGACGTATTCGGTGGCGTCGAGGTGCGCACCGCGAAGCCGAGGCCGAACCCGCTGCTGGCGCCGGGAAAATAGAACTGGTCGCGGACGATCCCGGTCTCCGGTCCGATATGATCCAACGTCATCAGGGCTATGGTCTCGGGCTTGAGGTAGCGCCGGCCGTCGAGCGTTCCGCCGTTCAGCAACATCTGTGCGAAACGCGCATAGTCCCCGATGGTCCCGACCAGGCCCGCCCCGCCGGATTGCCAGCGCCGCGGCGTCATGGGATCCCTGATCCCGGCGACCGGCGTGATGAAGCGGTCGGCCGGCATCGGCTCGGCGACGCGCGGCTGCTTCGCGGCGTCGGCCACGAAATACGCGGTTTCGGTCATGCCGAGCGGATCGAACAGCCGCTCCTTCTCGAACTGAAACAGCGACCTTCCCGACACCACTTCGATGATGCGGCCGAGCACGTCGGTCGAATGGCCGTAATCCCACAGCGTGCCCGGCTGCTCGGCCAACGGCAGTTTCGCAATGCGCGCGACGAACTCCGCATTGTCGGCGTCACCATCGAACAGATTGGCCTGGGCATAGAGTTTTCGCACCGCGCTGTCGCCATAGAAGCCGTAGGTCAGGCCCGAGGTGTGGCGCAGCAAGTCCCTGATCGTGATCGGGCGGTTGAGCGGTTCGAGCATCAGGGCTTCGCCTGATTTCTCGACACCGACTTTCAAATCCGCAAAGGCCGGAATGTATTTCGCCACGGGATCGTCGAGCGATAGCTTGCCGTCGTCGACCAGCATCATCGCCGCGACCGAAGTGACCGGCTTCGACATCGAATACAGCCGAAAGATCGTGTCCGCGGTCATCGGCAGCCGGGTCGCGACATCGCGCACGCCAAAGGTCTGGAAATAGACCGGTCTGCCGTGCTGCTGGATCAGCAGGACGGCGCCGGGTATTTTTCCGGACGCAATCTCGTTGCGGAGGTAGTCGCCGACGCGCCCCAGTTTGTCGGGCGAGAAGCTCGACGAAACGGACGGCCCGGATTCGGCGCTGGCGGTGGCCGGCCAGCCCGCGACATCAGTGAGGATCAGGAGCGCGAGCGCAGCCGCGAGACCGTGACGCCGCGTCAAGCCCACGGGTCTCCATCGCTTCATGGATCAGCTTCTCGCTACAGGCCGGATGCGCGCGGAGTTTACCGGCCAGCTCAATCGTCGCAAGGGCTGTGGAACTCGGCCTGTTCATTTCGTGTCATCGGCGGCTGTCACGGCAAATCATGCTATATCCGTCATGCGCCCCTCGATGCATTTGAGCGGGCGCGTGCGGGCCACTTCCGGGAGCATGCCGCGGATGTTCAAGCTGATTTCGGCCCCATTACGAGCCCTGCTCAGATTTCCCCTGGTTCAGCTCGCCATCGCGATCGGCCTTATTCTGTGGCTGCAGGCGGCCGAGGATAAATCGGCGCCCGGTCGCGTCTTTTACGGGCTCGACAAACTCGTGGAATCGACGGTGCAGGCGACATCAGCGGTTTTTACCGTAAAATCCTTCACCCGGTCCTGGCTCACATTCGGATACATGATTGCGTATGTCTATCTCGCCGGATCGATCGTGCTCTGGTTCATGCGCATCTTGACCGTCGCCACGATCGACTTCGCCGGGCGTCACAATCTATTCTACCTGAGAAGCGCCATCGCGCGCGAGCGCGGTATCGGGGCGTACCGCGCGTGGGTGCCACTGGAGCGGATCAGACCTGCTGAGATTCCACAGCGCGAATGGGAAGAGGCATTTGCCTGGCCGGCCGACAACTGCCCGCCGTACCCGCCGCTGCGGCATCGGTTGCTGCGCGGGACTGTGTTTTACGCCGCCTTGATCCTGATTGCCGTTTTGCTGTTGCAGTTTTTTTCACCTTTCCCGGTCCTGACCTGGATTACGGGATGGCCGGCGGCAGATAAGGTTTAGCCTAGCGGAAAGCGACACCAACTTTGGCCAGAGCCTGATCATGCAGGACGGCGCTCTCGTTCGAGAAGCAGCAGAAGATGATGTGAGTGACGGCCGGAGCCGCGGCCAGCGCGTCCACCGTCGCCGCGACCGCGATGCGCGCCGCGCGATCCGCGGGAAAGCGATAGATGCCGGTGGAAATCGCGGGAAAGGCAACCGAGGCAAGGCCGTGTTTCTGGCACAGTTCGATGGCCCTGATGTAGCACGACGCCAGCGCCTCATCGATCGCGGGGCCTCCGCCGTTCCATACCGGACCGACGGCATGAATGACATGGCGCGCCGGCAGGCGATAACCCTTGGTAATTTTGGCGCCGCCGGTCTTGCATCCGTGCAGCATGCGGCATTCCATGACCAACTCGGGTCCGGCCGCGCGGTGGATCGCGCCATCGACGCCGCCCCCGCCGAGCAGGGACGAATTGGCGGCGTTGACGATGGCGTCAACGCGTAACGTGGTGATATCGGCGACGACGGTTTCGAGACGCGCCGCGCCGAGCTGGCGCGCCGCCAGGCTCAGGCGGAGGCCGCCGCGTTGACGGTGACGCCCTTGTCGGCCAACAGCTGCTGCAGCTCGCCAGCCTGGAACATCTCGCGGATGATGTCGCAGCCGCCGACGAACTCGCCCTTGACGTAGAGCTGCGGGATGGTCGGCCAGTTCGAATAGGTCTTGATGCCGTTACGCAGGTCGGCGGATTCCAGCACGTTCAGGCCCTTGTAGCCGACCCCGACGTGGTCGAGGATCTGGACCACCTGACCGGAAAAACCGCACTGCGGAAACTGCGGGGTTCCCTTCATGAACAGCACGACGTCGTTCGACTTCACTTCATTGTCGATAAATTGCTCGATGCTCATTTTGCGTCCTTTGCGGCTCAGCCCTTCGGGCCGGCATCAGCCCGTTAAACCCGATATTGCCCATATATGTACCCGAAACCGTTGTGCATCCAAAGTAAAATGGCGGGGAGCTGGCATGCGGGCGCTTTCCGGCCGGGGATATCCCCCGGCGGGGCCATAGCCTGACGGCAGCAATATCATAGCCATGGGAGGCTTTTATCCCGCGCGGGACCCCCTATCTAGGACAGACGTCGGGGAACCCAGACGCCGGTGCAACGTTCTTTCCCCCGACCGGAGATTCCAGTGACGAAACCAGCATCCGCTGCGGCCGCGTCTGCCGCCCCTTGCCCGTCATTATTCTCCGATTCCGGCAGCCTCGCCCAGGATCTGGTGGAAGCCTATCTGACGGTCCGCAACGAAACCGAGTGCCGCGCGGCCCCGCTGACGCCGGAGGACCAGCTGATCCAGTCGATGCCCGACGCCAGCCCGGCGAAATGGCACCGCGCCCATACCACCTGGTTCTTCGAGCAATTCCTGCTCGGCGAGCACTGCAACGGCTACCAGCCGTTCCACCCCGACTACGCCTTCCTGTTCAATTCCTACTATGTCAGCGCCGGACCGCGGCATGCCCGCCATCAGCGCGGCCATCTGACCCGCCCCGGCGCCGAGGAAATCACCGCCTACCGCAGGCATGTCGACGCCGCGGTGGTGAAATTCTTTCACGAAGCCGGCGAGGACGCGCTGAAGGCAATCGCGCCGCTGGTCGAAGTCGGCCTCAACCATGAGCAGCAGCACCAGGAATTGATGCTGACCGACATCCTGCACGCCTTCGCGCAGAACCCGATTCCGCCCGCCTACGATCCGGCCTGGACCCTCCCGAAGGCAAACCGGACCGGCGACGAAATTCGCGCCGGCGAGGAATGGGTCACGCTCAACGAGGGCATCCATACCTTCGGGCATGTCGACGACAGCTTCCATTTCGACAATGAAAAACCCGCGCACCGCGCACTGGTGGGCCCGGTCAAACTGGCGCGCAACCTCGTCACCAATGCCGAGTGGCTCGCCTTCATGAAGGACGGCGGCTACGCGAGGCCGACGCTGTGGCTGATGGACGGATTTGCCGCCGTCGAAAAGGAAGAATGGCGGGCGCCGGGCCATTGGCGCGAGATCGACGGGCAATGGCGAATCATGACGCTGGCCGGACTCAAGCCGGTCGATCCTTCAGCCCCGGTCTGCCATGTCAGCTATTACGAGGCCGACGCGTTCGCACGCTGGAGCGGCAGGCATCTGCCGACAGAAATGGAATGGGAGGTCGCGGCACGGGCCGGGCAGCTCAACGACGCCTTCGGCATCGTGTGGCAATGGACCCGCAGCGCCTATTCCCCCTACCCCGGCTACCGCGCCATCGAGGGCGCGCTCGGCGAATACAACGGCAAGTTCATGGTCAACCAGCTGGTGCTGCGCGGCTCTTCGCTTGCAACTCCTGAAGGCCACAGCCGTATTACCTATCGCAACTTCTTTTATCCGCATCATCGCTGGCAATTCACGGGACTTCGGCTCGCCGATTACGCCACCTGATCTTTCAAACTCATCGCGCCGGAAAGCGCGACCAGGAGACTATCATGAATGTGCACGCTCTGGCCAAAGCGTATGATCTCGACGAGCAGGCCTCGGCGTTTGCCGGCGATGTGATCGGAGGGCTGTCGCAGCATCCGAAGCGGCTGTCGCCGAAATATTTCTATGATGCCGCGGGCTCCGAACTGTTCGAGCAGATCACGGTGTTGCCGGAATATTACCCGACGCGCACCGAGCTCGGCATCCTGCGCGAACGGGCCGGCGAGATCGCGGCCATGATCCCCGAGGGTGCCGCCCTGGTGGAATTCGGCGCCGGCGCCACCACCAAGGTCCGGCTGCTGCTGAAGCAATGCGCGTTCGGCGCCTATGTCCCCGTCGACATATCCGGCGATTTCCTCGAGGCCCAGGCCGACGCGCTGCGCCGGGATTTCCCAGGCCTCGACGTCTATCCGGTTACCGCGGATTTTACCGCGCCGTTCGCCCTGCCCGACGCCGTCAGCGCGATGCCGAAGGTCGGATTCTTCCCGGGCTCGACGCTCGGCAACTTCGAACCGCACGAGGCCAGCGCCTTCATGCGCAGCGCCCGCGAGATTCTCGGGCACGGCGCCCAGATGGTGATCGGCGTCGACCTCGAAAAGGACGAGCGCGTGCTGTATGACGCCTATAACGACGCCGCCGGCGTCACCGCGCGCTTCAATCTCAATGTGATGGTACGGATCAACCGCGAACTCGGCGGCAATTTCGACATCTCCGGCTTCACCCATCGCTCGATCTACAACCGCGAGCGTCACCGCATCGAAATGCACCTGATAGCCAAGAAGGCGCAGAGCGTGCGGGTGCTCGGCCACAGTTTTTCGTTCCGCCCCGGCGAAACCATTCATACCGAGAACAGCTACAAATACAGCCTCGACCGCTTCACCGCGCTGGCGCGCGGCTCGGGCTGGACGGTGCGCCAGTCATGGACCGACGCGGCAAAAATGTTTTCGGTTCACGTACTGGTGGCGGACTGAGGATCTCGTAGCCTGGATGGAGCCAACGGGTCGGCGCGAAGCGCTGCCCGATGGCGCAATCCGGGAACAGATGTGAGATGGGTCCCGGATTTCGCAAGAGCTCCATCCGGGCTACGGAAGAAGCCCCTGCAGCCAATTAGTGCTCCGTTGCCTCGCGGTCCATGGCGGTGTCCTGGATGGTCGGCATCCACAATCTGGCAAACACCGGGATCACCAGCAGGCTGCAGATCGGCGACAGCAGCATGCCGCCGACGATGACGCAGGCCAGCGGCTGCTGCACCTGTGAGCCGATCCCGGTCGAGATCGCCGCCGGGACGAGGCCGATGCATGCCGACAGGCCGGTCATGAAGATCTGCCGCATCCGGGTTTCGGAGGCGCGGATGATCGCCTCTTCCGTCCCCATGCCTTCGTCGATGTCGCGCCGGATATAGGACATCAGCAAAATGCCATCCATGGCGGAGACGCCGAACAGCGAGATGAAGCCGACCGCGGCCGATACGCTGAAATTCAGGCCGCCGATGTAAAGTCCCAAAATGCCGCCGGCCACCGCGAACGGAATGCCCGACAACGCCAGCAGGCTGTCGCGTATCGAGTTGAACAGGCTGTACAGCAGCATCAGGATCAAGAGCAGGCTCAGCGGCACGATCAGCGCGAGCCGCTTCTTGGCGTCCTGCAGCGCGCCGTATTCGCCCGACCATTCCATCGAATAGCCCTGCGGAACCGGGACGTTCCTGGCGACCCGCTCCTGCGCATCGACCACGGTCGAACCGAGGTCGCGGTCGCGGACGCTGTATTTCAGCGGAATGAAGCGCTGGCTGTTCTCGCGGTAGATATAGGCGGCGCCGCTGACGAGCTTGATCTCGCCGAGGTCGCCCAGCCGGATATAGGCGGTCGGCGTCTTCGAATCCGAATTCGGCAACGCCACCGGGATGCCTTTGATGGCCTCGACATCCCGGCGGAATTCCGGCGCCAGACGCACCGTCAGCGCGAAGATCATCTCGCCTTCATAGACCTTCGACACTTCCTGGCCGCCGATCGCGGCCTGGACCACGGAATTGATATCGCTGACGGAGAAGCCGTAGCGCGCGGCCTTGGCGCGGTCGATCCGGACGATCAGATTGGGCTGGCCGAGCAGATTGAAGCTGGCGGGATCGGCGACACCGCGAACACCCGAGAGTTCGGTCTTGACCGATTTGGACAGCCGCTCCAGCTCGTTGAGGTCCTTGCCGAAGATCTTGATCGAGTTCTCGCCTTTCACGCCGGAAACGGCTTCCTCGATATTGTCCTGGATATATTGCGAGAAATTGAAGTCGATGCCGACGAATTCGCGGTTGAGCCGCTCGCTCAGCTGCTTGACCATCTGCTCCTTGGTCAATCCGGCGGGCCACTTGTCGGTCGGCTTGAGCGGAACAAAGAATTCGGCGAGGAACGAGCCGTCGGGATCGGTGCCTTCATCGCCGCGCCCCTGCTCGGAAAACACCGTCTGGACTGGCGGAAAGCTCGAAATGATGGCGCGGACCCTCGCCACCGTATCCATCCCGGCTTCCAGCGTGATGGTCGGCGGCATCACCGCCCTGATCCACATATTGCCTTCTTCCAGCTTCGGCAGGAATTCGGTGCCAAGCCGCAACCCGAGACTGAGGCACAACACCAGAAACACCGCGGCAATCGCCGCCGCGCGACGATAGTGGCGGACCGCGGGCACCAGAACCGCCTGGTACGCCGTACGAATATGCCGGACCAGGAAGGTTTCGACTTCCTGGACGTGCGCCGGCAGCAGGATCGACGCCAGCACCGGCGTCACGGTGAAGGTGGCGATGACCGCGCCGATCAGCGCATAGGCATAGGTCCGCGCCATCGGCCCGAAGATCTGGCCCTCGACGCCCTGCATCGTGAACAGCGGCAGGAAGGCCGCGATGGTGATGATCACCGAAAACAGGATCGCCTTGTCGACCTCGACGGCGCCGGTCAGGATCCAGCTGAGCTTGTCGCTGAGCGTTGCCGGACGATCCCCCTGCACCCGTGCCGAATGATGGGCGAGCTGACGGAAGATGTTTTCCACCATGATCACGGTGCCGTCGACGATGATGCCGAGATCGATGGCGCCGACCGACAGCAAATTGGCGGACTCGCCCCGCATCACCGTGATCATCACGGCCAGAAACAGAGCGACCGGAATCGTCGCCGCGACGATGATCGCGCAACGCAGATTGCCGAGAAACACCCACTGGATCAGGAAGATCAGGGCGACGCCGAACAACAGATTGTGCAGCACCGTCTGCACCGTGATCGCGACGAGGTCGCCGCGATCGTAGAACGGCACGATCTTGACCCCTGCCGGCAGCGAACCGTCGGTATTGATCTTCTCGACCGCCGTACGCACGCGCTTGACCACGTCCATGGTGCGTTCGAGCTTCTGCATCAGCACGATGCCGGTGACGACGTCGGTCTTGTCGTCGCGGCCGGCGAGGCCGAGCCGCGGCGCGAAGCCGATCTGCACCTTCGCGACGTCGGACACCAGCACCGGCACGCCGCCCTGCTGGGTCAGCACGATGTTGCCGATATCGTCCATCGAGGTGATGACGCCGATGCTGCGGACATTGACCGACTGTTCGCCGATCGAGATGGTGCGGCCGCCGACGTTGGAGTTGCTGGCCGAAATCGCGGTCATGATCTGCGGCAGCGTCAGCCCGTAGGCCATCATGCGGTCGAGATTGATCTCGGCCTGGAATTCCTTGGTTTTGCCACCGAGCACCGCGACGTCGGCGACACCGGGCACGATGCGCAGCTTGCGTTCGACCACCCAGTCCTGCAGCGATTTGAGCCGCATGACGTCCATGCCCGGCGGCCCCACCAGCTCGTAGCGGAAGATTTCGCTGATGCCGCCGGCGGGAGAGATCACCGGCAGCACGCCGGCCGGCAGCACCGCATCCTTCAGCCGGTTGAGGGTCTGCTGGCGCACGAAATTATAGTCGCGGCCGTATTCGAACTGCAGGCGGACGAAACCGAGTCCGTAGACGGTGTTGGACCGAATGAACTTCAGGCCCGGCGTAGAGGCGACCGCGACCTCGATCGGAATCGTGATGTAGCGCTCGACTTCCTCCGGCGACTGGCCCGCCTGCTGGGCGATGATCTCGATGATCGGCGGCGCAGGATCCGGATAGGCCTCGATGTTCAGCGTCAGGAAGGCAACATATCCGAGGCCGAGAAAGGCCGCGAACGCGACCATCACCAGCAGCCGCCGGGACAGGCAAAACGCGATCAGACTACGCAGCATGAGCGGCTCCGGCCAACCTGCTCATTGACGCCACTCGTTATCGACGAAGATTGCGCCGCGCCCGACCACCAGTTCGCCGACGGCAAGGCCGCCGCGAATCTGCGTCAGGCCGTTCTGCTGCATCCCGATCTCGACCACGCGGCGCTTGAACAGCATCGGCTCGGGCTCCACCCACACGGTGGCGACGTCGCCTTCGCGGATTACCGCGTCGGTCGGCACCGCCGGTGTTGTTACAGGCTCCGCGGTCCCGATCTTGAAGCTCGCGAACATCTCGGATTTCAGCACGCCGCCCGGATTGCCGATCTCTGATCGCACCACGACCCGGCGCGTGGTCAGGTCCGAAGCCGAGCTGATGTTGGCGATACGCGCCTTGAAGGTCCGGTTGGGCGCGGCCGCAATCCTGGCCTCGATCTCCTGGCCGACCCGCACGAACGCGATGTCCTGCTCGAAGATCTGGGCCTTCAGCCACATCGTCGACAGGTCGGCGATCACATACAGCGCCTCGCCGGAGTCAGCCTTGACGTATTGTCCCGGGCCGACCTTGCGCGAAATCACGGTGCCGTCGATCGGCGCGGTGATCCGGGTGACCCGGCTGATCGTGCCGTTCTGTTCCAGTTCCAGGACTTCCGCATCGGTACGGCCGAGGATGCGCAGGCGGATACGAACGGCTTCGAGCGCGGTGTCGGTCGATCGCATGTCGCTTTCGGCGGCGGCCAGCTGCGCCTCGGCCTGCTGCAGTTCCTTGAACGGGGCGGCCTTGCCCTCATAGAGATCGCGGGCGCGCTTCTCGACGATCTGAGCCAGGTTGAGCTGGGAGCGCGCCTTGTTTCTGGCGGTCTGCGCGGCGATGAAATCGTTCTGCGGCGGCACCTGCTCCGGGCTGTCGATTTCCAGCAGCGGATCGCCGCGGCTGACCTGATCGCCGACCTTGGCAATCAGACGGGTGACCCGGCCGGAGAACGGCGTCATCACGACGGTACTGGCATCCTCGTTGAACGCGATCTGGCCGATCGCCGAGCGCTGGTCGAGGAAGGCATAGGGCACGACCTTGACCACCTCGAGCTGGTGCATCTGATCGGCGACGACACGGACAAAATCGGGACCCTTCATGGTGCCTTCGGCCGCCGCGAACGATGCTGTCAGCGCCAGGGCCATCGACATGGCGAACCGCACCGCAACCGGACGATGCAAACAGGTGGCAGCGAGCGACATCGCCATAAACCGATAACTTCCCATGTTCAGGTGTGGGCGTGATGCCGACGCCCATGGCGCGCATCCCGGCCCCGGTCGGGGCGCGACACTTTGTAGCACTAGGCCAGATCGAGAGCCAATACCAGCCGGTTTTCAAGAGCTTCTGGCCCCTCCCGCTTCGGTCCACCGCGGCCCCGGCAAGCCCTGATATCAAGTCCTGATATTACGCGCCGGTGGCCCCGGAACGGGGCTCCGGCCGGGGTCCGGCGGCACCCGATTTCAGCGAGATCGATTCCCACACCGCGACGATGACCATGATGGCGGTGGTGAGGATCGAGAGCAGCAGCGGCGACATCCCGCCCGCGAACCAGGCCAGGATGCCGAGCGCGATGATACCGGCGCCATGTGACAGCTGAAGAAATCCGCGAATGATGTGCTTGAACAGGATGGTTCCGAGCAGGAACAACAGCGGCCCGCCGATCGCGCTCAGAACCGTCTTGAGGTCGGAATGGCCGCCGGGATGCTTGAGCACGAGTTCGTCGGCGACCGCCGCAACGATGATGCCGGCCACGATCGGCATATGCAGGTAGGTATAGGCGATCCGCGCCAGCCGCCCCGGCTCGCTGGATCTTGAAATCTGTTCGGAGCCGGCTTCCGCGCCCTTGTGGAAATAGATCCACCACATCGCCAGCGCGCCGACGAAGCTCGATGCGAAGGCGCTGACCGTCTCGACGGTCCAGGTCAGTTCGGCAAAGGTCGCGCCGGTCACGACGATGGATTCGCCGAGCGCGATGATGACGAACAGCGCGAAGCGTTCCGCCATGTGGCCGCCCTCTACCACCCAGTCGGCGACCTGCGACGCGCCGTATTTCGGGATCCAGAACCGCGCCGCCGCCGAGCAGTATTCGATACCGAGCGCCACCGCCCACAGCAGCAGCCGCGACTGTCCTTCCGCGAAGCCACCGGCGATCCAGAACACCGCCGACAGCGACAGCCATGCCGTGATGCGAATCGCGTTCATGCGCGCTGCCGGCCGCGAGGGCGGCGTTGACACCCACAGGAAGACGGTCCTGCCGACCTGCATCGACGCGTAGGCGAGCGCAAACCACAGTCCGCGCGATTCAAAGGCCTGCGGGATCGAGGTGGAGACCACCAGCCCGCCGAGCATCAGCGCGAACAGCAGGATCCGGACCGGCGTCATTTCCGGATTGAGCCAGTTGGTGACCCAGGAGGTGTAGACCCACACCCACCACACCGCCAGGAACAGCAGGGTGGTCTGCAACACGCCAAGCGGGGTGAAGTGCGCGAGCAGCGTGTGCGAGATCTGCGTGACGGCGAAAACGAACACCAGGTCGAAAAACAGCTCGGCATAGGTGACGCGGCTGTGCTGGTGCGGCGCGTTCACCCGGTACAGCGCGCCGCCATGCTGGTCCGTCGCCATCGCTCCTGCTCCGCAGCTAGCCCTCCGGTACCCCGGGTCCGCCAGGTACCCCGGTTTGCAGCGCCAGCGCGTGCAGTACCCCGCCCATCTGGCCCTTCAGCGACTGATAGACGATCTGGTGTTGCTGGACCCGGGATTTGCCACGGAACGACTCCGAGATCACGGTCGCGGCATAATGGTCGCCATCGCCGGCCAGATCGCGGATCGTCACCTCGGCGTCGGGGATCGCTGCCTTGATCATCGATTCGATATCGTGGGCGTCCATCGGCATCCAGCAGGTCTCCAATCGGGCGTTTCGAATCGCAGCCAGCTTCGCTGCGGCGCGGCAGAACTTAGCCCGGCCACCCTTCTACGTCACGCTCCCTCGCACTATATTCCAGCTCCATTCCCTGCAAATCCCCTGACATCGTGGCCCACGATCACAACGGGCTGACCAAACAGGCTGTACCCCTCATGAAACTCCCCGGCCCCGACCACCCCATCACCATCACGGCGAACCCGAAGCGGGTCCGCGTCTCCGCCGGCGGTGTGGTAATCGCCGACACCACCCATGCCCTGACCCTGAAGGAAGCGAGCTACCCCGTCGTGCAATATGTGCCGCGCGGCGACGCCAATATGGCGCTGTTGGCGCGCTCCGACCGGGTGACGCACTGCCCCTACAAGGGCGATGCGAATTATTTCAGCATCAACGCCGTCGGCAAGACGCTGGAAAATGCGATCTGGAGCTATGAGGCGCCGTTCCCGGCGATGGCGGAAATATCAGGCCTTCTGGCGTTCTATCCGGACAAGGTCACGATCGAGGAGGTGGGCTGACCCAATGCGAGCCTGCGAGCGGCCTGCTCCGGCTGTGGTTGGACCTTGCTCAATCCGGTTCCCGGTTGCAACATCCCGCCCATAACCTTGGCTGGGGAGGCGCGCATGTCATCGATGTCCCAAACGGCGGCGGCGGCTGACATCAGCGCCGCGCCCAAGGTCAAAACGCGCAACGCCTCGATCGATCGCACCCGCACCTTCCTGACGCTGGTGGTGCTGATCCACCACGCCGTCATTCCCTACACCTATTTCGGTCACACCGACGCCAAGTCGTTCGTCGGCTTCGACATGATCGTGCTCGCCACCGACAGCTTTTTCATGGCGATGTTCTTTTTCCTGTCCGGCCTGTTCGTCTGGCCGGGCCTTGGGCACAAGTCGCCCGGGACCTTCCTGCGCGACCGCCTGCTCCGGCTCGGCCTGCCGTTCGCGATCGCCGCGCTCACGGTGATCCCGATCGCCTATTACGCCCACGCGCTGCGGCAGCAGCCCGATCTCGCCTTTTCGGCCTTCTGGTGGAAGACGGTCACCGCAGGCCCGTGGCCGAGCGGCCCGATCTGGTTCGTCTGGGTGCTGCTGGCGTTCGATCTCACCGCGAGCCTGCTGTATCGGGTCTCGTCCCGCCTCGTCGATCCGATCAACCGGATGTCGCAGCGCGGCTTCGACCAGCCTGCCATATTCTTCCTGTTTCTGCTTGCGGTCAGCGCCGCCGTATACATTCCCGCGCTGCTTTATTTCGGTCCGAGCCGCTGGTTCGAATTCGGGCCGTTCGACGTGCAGCTCAGCCGCCTGCTGCACTATTTCGCCTATTTCCTGATCGGCGCGGGCATTGGCGCGGCGAGTGTCGATCGCGGCCTGCTCGGCGCCGAGGGGCGGCTGGCGAAAAGCAGCTGGGGCTGGATCGCGGTGACGCTCATTCCCTACTGCGGGATGTGGGGCATGATCTACATCAAGCGAATGATACTGGATAATCCGCCGGTGCTGCCGCAGTGGTATCATTTGTTCTACGGCATGTTCTTCGTCGCCTTCAGCGCGGCCATCCTGTTCGCGATCCTGGCGTATTTCCTGCGCTTCAAACGATCGGGCTGGAGCATGCTCGACCCAATGCAGGCGGACGCCTACGGCATGTTCCTGGTGCACTACCCGATCGCGCTGTGGCTGCAATACTGGCTGTTCGATTACGACCTGCCGGCAATCGTCAAGGCCGCGGTCGGATTGCTGCTGACGATCGCCTTCAGCTGGGCTTTGACGCGCGCGCTGCGGCAGATTCCGGGCGCGGGGAAGGTGTTGTGAGAGGCGACAGATGCTCTCTCACCGTCATTGCGAGCGCTTGCGAAGCAATCCATGCAACAGCTTGACGGGCTGCCGCATGGATTGCTTCGTCGCATCCGCCTTCGCCCGAAGGCGGGCTTCGGCGGACAAGCCGCTCCTCGCAATGACGCTGTTAGACCTTCGCGTTCATGTAGGCCGGCAGCCAGCTCTCGAACGCGGTGTTGAGCGCCGTCACCGACACCGCCGGCTCGCCTGCGATTGCGATCGCGGCCCCGCCAGTGGTTCCGATCCGCGCGCAGGGCACGCCGGCGCCTTTCATCTTGGCCAGCACCAGGCCGGCCTGCGCTTCCGGCACCGTCACGACGTAGCGCGCCTGATCCTCGCCGAACCACCAGGCATGCGGCACGATCGCGGCAGGCGCCGCCAGCAGCTGCGCGCCGATGCCGCCGGCAATCGCCATCTCGGCGAGCGCGATCAACAGCCCGCCGTCGGAGAGATCGTGCGCCGCGGTCGCGGTGCCGGCGTGGATCATGCCACGCACCACGTTGCCGTTGCGCTTTTCGGCTGACAGGTCGACCGGCGGCGGCGCGCCCTCTTCGCGGCCGCAGATGTCGCGCAGATAAACCGATTGCCCGAGCCAGCCATGGGTTTCGCCGATCAGCAGGATCGCCTCGCCCTCGGCCTTGAACGGCAGCGTCGCGGATTTGGTGAAATCGTCGAGCAACCCGACGCCGCCGATCGACGGCGTCGGCAGGATGCCGCGGCCGTTGGTTTCGTTGTAGAGCGAGACGTTGCCGGACACGACCGGGAAGTCGAGCGCGCGGCAGGCTTCGGCAATGCCCTTCAGGCAGCCGACGAACTGGCCCATGATCTCGGGCCGCTCCGGATTGCCGAAATTGAGATTGTCGGTGATCGCCAGCGGACGGCCGCCGACCGCGGTGATGTTGCGCCAGGCTTCCGCCACCGCCTGTTTGCCGCCTTCAAACGGATCGGCCTCGCAATAGCGCGGCGTCACGTCGACGGTCAGCGCCAGTCCCTTCGGCCCGTCCTGCACCCGCACCACGGCGGCATCGCCGCCGGGGCGCTGCACGGTATTGCCGAGGATGACATGATCGTATTGCTCCCAGACCCAGCGCTTCGAGCACAGCTCGGGCGTGGCGATCAGCTTTTCCAATGCCGCCGCGACGCCGACCGGCGGCGTGACATCGCGCGCATGAATCACCGGCAGCGACGGCGACGGTATATGCGGCCGGTCGTACAGCGGCGCCTCGTCGCCGAGTTCCTTGATCGGCAGGTCGACCATGACGTCGCCGCCATGCCTCACCACAAAACGCTTGCTCGGCGTGGTGTACCCGACGATGGCGAAATCCAGCCCCCATTTCCGGAAGATCGCCTCGGCCTGCTTTTCCTTCTCGGGCTTCAGCACCATGAGCATGCGCTCCTGGCTTTCCGACAGCATCATCTCATAGGCGCTCATGCCGGTTTCGCGGGTCGGCACTGCATCGAGATCGAGATCGACACCGAGGTTGCCTTTGGCGCCCATCTCGACCGCCGAGGACGTCAGGCCCGCCGCGCCCATGTCCTGGATCGCCGCGACCGCGCCGGTGGCCATCAGTTCAAGGGTCGCCTCGATCAGCAGCTTCTCGGCGAAGGGATCGCCGACCTGCACTGTGGGCCGCTTCTCGTCCGAATCCTCGTCGAACTCGGCCGAGGCCATGGTCGCGCCGTGGATGCCGTCGCGGCCCGTCTTCGAGCCGAAATAGACCACCGACAGGCCCGGGGCCGGAGCCGCCGAATAGAACAGGGCGTCCGCCTTGGCCACGCCCACGCACATGGCATTGACCAGGATGTTGCCGTTGTATCCCTTGTGGAAATTGGTTTCGCCCGCGACCGTCGGCACGCCGACGCAGTTGCCGTAGCCGCCGATGCCGCTGACCACGCCGGACACCAGGCGCTTGGTCTTCGGATGGCTGGGGTCGCCGAAACGCAGGGCGTTCAGCAGGGCGAT
>NZ_JAUSLT010000081.1 GCF_030646015.1 Bradyrhizobium sp. | reverse complement strand
TCTGAAAATCAGAATATTTTTGCACCGAGGACTTGACGGACTTTAGAGGTGATTTGCCCGTCGGGTAGATTTGTTGAATCGGCTCAACAATTTTGGTCTTCTGGATTTAGTTCTTCGCGCGAACAAATCCGGCGAGTTTGGTTTTCTGGGTCTCGCACCAGGTTGACAGGCCGAGGCGGCGCTGGTCGAGGTCGGTTGATTTCGTCGCCACCGCGACTTCCGACATCAGTTCGGCATCCCCGCGCTCGCCCATTTTTCCACCGGTGTGCATATAGGCGATCGCCTTTCGCACCTTCTCGGTGGTTTCGTCCGGCAGCTGCATCTCCTTCGCCTTCTGCACCAGATCCTGATAGGCCACGTCCATGCCGGGACATTCGACCTTGGCGGCGAAAGCCTGCAGCACCATGGCCACATAGACCGAGCGCGGCTCGGCCTGCGCCGGTGCCGCAAGGACCATCAATCCCACGATGAAGAGACCATAGCGCATTGTCGGCTCCCTGGGTTGGGCAGGAAGACTAGCTCTGACATCATCACCGCGCAACCTCTGGAAGCAGAGTAGTGCAGTGCCAACGACCGGAGACATGTTCAGCGGTTGGCGTCGTCGTCGCTCGGATGCTTGGATTCCTGATGCTTCCGGCCGCCAGAGCCGATTTCCTGGCAGGGCACCGGCGTCCAGGATCCGTCGGCCGCCTTCTCGTAGGCGGTGCAGGTCGCCGCAGCCGACTTATCGTCGGCCTTCTGTGATTTCGCCAGCACGGGGGCTGACATGAGGGCCAGCGCGACAGTTGAGCCGAGCAGGATTCCACCTGATTTTCGCATTGTGAATCCCCTTTCTCCAAACGAGCGATTTCAGAAAAGGATTGTGGTATTTTTTTTGCAAACGTTGCCGGCACGGATCTGCACTCAATGACCGGTTCCGTGTTCTTGCGACAACGGAAGGCACCGCGTTCATCCGCGAAGCCGGTGGCAGGGGCTATTCCGTCCTGCGACTGCGGTCGGGCCTAGTATGGAAATAATTGAGGGTTACCGCACCGGCTATCGACGCGAGGACATAGAAAACCATCAGATCGATGTTCGGGTGTGCTTTAATGAAAGCAAGCATGATCCACTCCCTGGCTGGTGTGGCTTCTTGTTCCCACTTGGGCGAGCCTTGATTCCGAAGAATCTAGGCGCGGGCGCGACGGTTCGATAGTCGACTTTATGCGCAAGGAAGTCGGCATCGGGCGCAATGGGCGTGCGCTCCCATGTTGAGGCCTGCCAACAATCCTGTGCTAGGTTGCCCTCTCTGCCAACTGCCATCCAAGGCAACGTGCAGATATTGTCGCAGGGAGACGCCGACACATGAGCCTCTTGAACACACCCTTCGATCCCGCGCGCGAGGCGGCTCTGGTCACCGGCGCGGGCAACGGCATCGGCCGCGCCATCGCGCAAGCCCTGGTCGGGGAGGGCGTGCGGACCGTGTTCGCCGACGTCAACCCGGATACGGTTGCCGATGCGATCAAGACCTCGCCGCGGCCGGAACTGGGGTTTGCCTTCGTCGGCGACCTCGGGGATCGCGCCGCCTGCGATGCGCTGCTGACGCAGGCACAATCGGCGGTCGGGCGGGTGACGCATTTCGTTCACAGCGCCTCGCCGCCGCGGCGCGAGGCCGATCATGCCATGGCCGTCAGCGACGAGACGTGGGCGCAGATGCGCGCGGTCAACGTCGACGCCGGCTTTCATCTCGCGCGCGAACTGGCGCGGCCGCTGATCGCGGCGAAGGAGCCCGGCTCGTTCCTGTTCCTGACCTCGCTGCACGCGGGCACGCCGCGCAACCTGCCGCACTATTCGACATCCAAGGCGGCGCTCGCCATGCTGGTGAAGGAACTGGCCAGGACGTGGGGCCGCTACGGGATCCGCGTCAACGCGCTGGTGCCCGGCGCCGTCGCCGCCGGCGGTTTCGTCGCCGATCCGGCATTGGCAAGACACATCCCGCTGGGACGCCTGGGCGATGCCGCCGACCTCGCGCCGATGGCGCTGGCGGTGCTGTCGAACAAGGTGTCGGCCTATGTCACGGGATCGGCGGTTGTGATCGACGGCGGACTGTCGCTGATGAACTGGTTCGAACCGCCTGAACTTGGCGATCTCTGAACAGGCGGGACGTCCGATGCCGATTCACATCTGCAGCACGTGTGTCACATCGTACCCGGAAACGCCCGAGCCGCCACGCCACTGCCGGATCTGCGAGGACGAACGCCAGTACGTGCCGCCGGGTGGACAGGCCTGGACAACGCCGGAACGACTTGGCCGCGGGCACGTCAATGCCTGGCGGCAGCTTGAAGCCGGCCTGTTCGAACTTCACACATGGCCGCAATTCGGCATCGGTCAGCGCGCGCTGCTGTTGCGCACCGCCGGGGGCAACATCCTGTGGGATTGTCTTGCCTTGCTGGACGATGCCACCGAGGCGCTGATCCGCGCATTGGGCGGGCTCCGCGCGATCGCCATCTCGCATCCGCATTACTACACCTGCATGCAGGATTGGGCGCACCGCTTCGACTGCCCGGTCCATCTGCACGCCGCCGATTCCGAATGGATCATGCATCCCGATCCCGCGGTTCGTCCCTGGCAGGGCGAGACCCTTGATATCGCCGATGGCGTGACGCTGCTCCGGCTCGGCGGCCACTTTGCTGGCGGCACCGTGCTGCATTGGGCTGATGGCGCCGAAGGGCGCGGCGCGATCCTCAGCGGCGATATCGTGCAGGTGGCGGCGGATCTCAACCGCGTCTCGTTCCTCTGGAGCTATCCCAACATGATGCCGCTGTCAGGCACCACGGTTCGCCGCATCGCCGACACACTCGCGGCCTGGAAGTTCGACCGGATCTACGGCGCCTTTCCGGGCCGCCAGGTGCTGAGCGGCGGCGCGCAGGCCGTGGAGCGATCGGCGGCGCGGTATGTCGAGTTGCTGAACGGGGATCAGGCCTGAAGGGTTTTCAGCGGTCGGCGTCGGCTCCAAGCTGCGAACAACAAACTTGTCTGCTTTCCCACTTGTATGATAACCGGTCAGCATGACCTCGATTACCTCCGTCACCCGTGCCCCGCGCCTGTCCGACGAGGTCGCCCGCCAGCTTACCGCGGCGATTCGATCAGGTGAATTCGCGCCGGGCGCGCGGCTGCCATCCGAAAAGGAGCTGGCGGAGCGGTTCGAGGTCTCGCGCATGGTGGTGCGCGAAGCGATGTCGCGGTTGAAATCGGATGAGCTGATCGATACGCGCCAGGGGCTGGGGGCCTTCGTTGCGGCCGAGCCGGGCAGGGGCCTGTTCCGGCTGGAGCCCGATCCGGCCATCGCCAAGGATCTGCACGACATCTTCCAGCTCCGCGTCGCGGTGGAAGGCGCCGCGGCTGGCCTTGCTGCCGTCCGCGCCAACCGCCGTGAGCTGGCGATGATGCGCGCCTGTCTGCGTGAGATGAAAGTCTCCGTCGCGGGCCGGGAGGACGATATCGAGGCCGACAATCGCTTTCACGCCACCATCGCCCAGGCCTCGCGTAATCCCTATTTCGATCGCTTCCTGACCTTTCTCGGCGCCAATCTGCATGGCGCCATCGCCAAGGCGCGCTCGAACACCGCGGCGCGTCACCCCAGGAGCGTGTTGGCGGTGCAGGCCGAGCATGAGGCGGTGTTCGCGGCGATCGAACGACGCGATGCGCCGGCTGCGGAAGCGGCGATGCGCAGTCATCTGTCGGCGGCGATGGAGCGGCTCGGGCTCGGGCCCTTCACGGGTGCGCGGTTATGAGCGCAGCGCCGCAGGAGCCTCCGGCCTGTCAGGGACCGGACCCGTTCGTCAACCCGCCCGGCTTCGCCGTTCCGGCCCATGCCTGCGACACCCATGCGCATGTGATCGGGCATGTGAACGGGCCTGCCGACCGCTTCCCGATGGTCGCCAACCGCAGCTACACGCCGCCTCCGGCGCCCGAGTCCGCCTATCTGGGCATGCTCGACAGTCTCGGCATGGCGCGTGGCGTGCTGGTCCAGATCAGCGTCTACGGCACCGACAACCGCTGCATGGTCGAGAGCCTGAAGGCGCATCCGGACCGGCTGCGCGGTGTCGCGGTGGTCGCGCCCGATGTCGGCGACGAAGAACTCGAGGCGCTGCACGCGGCCGGTGTGCGCGGCATCCGCATCAACGTCCTGTTCGGCGGCGGCGTGGCGATCGAGGAGATGGAGCGGCTGGCCGCCCGCGTCGCGCCGCTCGGCTGGCATATCCAGTTGCTGATCGACGCGCGCAACCTGCCTGAACTCGGGCCGCGCATGATGAAGCTGCCGGTCGAGGTCGTATTCGACCATATGGGTCACATGCCGGTGTCTTCAGGCGTCGTGCATCCCGGTTTCCAGTGGATGCTGCGGCTGCTCCGCGAAGGCAAGGCCTGGGTGAAATTGTCCGGGGCCTACCGCATTTCGCAGCTGGGCGCGCCGTTCCACGATACGCTTGATTTCGCGCGGACGCTGGTTGCGGCCGCGCCGGAGCGCTGCGTCTGGGGTTCGGACTGGCCACACGTCTCGGTCGAAGGGCCGATGTTCAACACCGGCGCATTGCTGGATTTGCTGCCGCTCTGGGTGCCGGAGGAGGCGGTGCGCAACCGCATCCTCGTCGACAACCCGGCGCGTCTCTACGGATTTGCCACCGCGACCGCCGGCTGAACGGCGGCGCTTACTTTCAACGGGAGGAGTTTTACCCATGGCTAACCTGATCACGCGCCGCGCACTCGGTGCATTCACTGCAGTCGGAATCGTGCTCGCAAGCGCACCGGCTTTCGCCCAGCAGAAGACCGTCATCAAGCTCGGCTGGACCACCGCCGACGGCGCGCAGGATCCCTATGCCACCGGCGCGCGCGCCTTCAAGGAGCGCGTCGAGGCGGCCTCCAACGGCCGCATCGAGGTCCAGCTCTATCCCAACCGGCAGCTCGGCGACGAGAAGCCGATGCTCGAGGGCATGCGGCTCGGCACCGTCGATGCCGGCGTCATCACCAACGCGGTAATCGCCCAGATCGAGCCGGCCTTTCAGCTCAATGACCTGCCATTCCTGTACGAGAACGAGGCGCAGGCCCAGCGCGTGCTCGACGGCCCGGTCGGCCAGAAGCTGGCCGCCAAGCTCGAAGCCAAGGGCGTCAAGCTGCTCGGCTGGATGGAAGGCGGCTTTCGCAACATGATCAACAACGTCCGCCCGGTCGACAAGCCCGAGGACGTCAAGGGCGTCAAGTACCGCGTCATGCAGAACCCTGTATTCATCGGCATGTTCTCGTCGCTCGGCGGCAACGCCGTGCCGATGGCCTGGGGCGAGACCTTCACGGCCGTGCAGCAGGGCGCCATCGACGGGCTGGAAATCCCGCTCGCGGTGATCGAGCAGAACAAGTATTTCGAGGTGACGAAGTATCTCTCGATCACCAACCACACCTATTCCGCCATTCCGCTGCTGATGGCCAAGCGCGCCTTCGACAAACTGCCCGACGACCTGAAGAAGGTGGTGATCGAGTCCGGTGTCGCCGCCACCAAGGCGCAGCGCGAGGCCGCCGGCGCCGCGGCGAAGGATGTCGTCGCCAAGCTCGAGAAGGCCGGCATGAAGGTCAATCGCGTCACCGACTTCAAGCCCTTCCGTGCTTCGGTGGAGAGCGTCTATGAGACGTTCAAGGCTTCGATCGGACCGGAGCTGATGCAGGAAGCGGCGGCTGCCAAGCTGTAACGCCCCGCCACCGCGAGGCCTGGCCATGGACAACCCCGCTTTGCGCGGCGTCGAACGCGTCATCGCGTTCGTCGCCACCGCGCTGAAGCTCAGCCTGATCGCGGCGACCGCGATCATGGTGGGCTGCATCGCGCTGCAGGTGGTGATGCGCTATGTGTTCGGACGCACGCCGTCCTGGACCGAGGAACTGGCCGTGCTGATGTTCTCATGGACCGTGATGGGCGGGCTGGCGCTCGGCGTGCGCGAGGGTTTTCACGTCCGGCTCGACATCCTGATCAATCTCGTGCCATCAGGCGGAAGGCCCTGGGCGGAGCGCGTCATCGAGGCGTTGACGGCGGCATTCGGTTTCTTTCTCGCCTGGTCGGGCCTGCGATTCCTCGACATGACGGGCGGCTCGGTCTCGGCCGCCATCGGCTTTCCGATTGAACTATTGCATGCGATGGCTCCGGTCGCGGGGGGATTGATCGGCCTGTTCGCGAGCTGGCGCATGCTGAGCAACGTGCCGGCCGAAGCGCCCGTGGAATTGGCGCCATGAGCGCCAGCGTCCTGCTGCTCACCGCGGGTTTTGCCGCCCTCGTCACGCTCGGTGTGCCCTTTGCCATCGCCATCGGCATCGTCGTCACGCTGGTGCTGGTGGTGGTCGATATCGAACCCGCTTTCCTGGCACAGCAGCTGGTGGCGGGATCGCAGTCCTTCAGCCTGCTGGCAATCCCGCTGTTCATGCTGGCCGGCGAATTGATGACGGCTGGCGGGCTGTCGCAGCGCCTGATCGATGTCGCCGCCGTGCTGGTGCGTCACCGCACCGGCGGGCTCGCCATGGTCGCGGTGCTGGCGGCGCTGGTGTTCTCGGCGATTTCGGGTTCGGCACCCGCCACCACCGCGGCGATCGGCGCGATCCTGATCCCGGCGATGGCCGCGGCCGGCTACAACAAGGCATTTGCGGCTGCGATCGCGGTCAGCGCCGGCGTGCTCGGGCCGTTGATCCCGCCGTCGATCGCCTTCGTGATCTGGGGCATCGTGGCCGAGCAATCGATCGGTAAACTGTTCCTGTCGGGCATCGTGCCGGGCTTCGCCATCGCCGCGGGGCTGCTGGTGGTTTGCTATGTCCACGCCAAACGCAACAAGGTTCCCAAGCAGCCAAGAGCCAGCTGGGCCGAGACGCGCGCGGCTTTCGCCCATGGCAAATGGGCGCTGCTGTCACCGCTGGTCGTGCTCGGCGGCATCTATGGCGGCATCTTCACGCCGACCGAGGCCGCCGGCATCAGCTGCATCTATGCCGTCATCATCGGCCTGTTCGTCGAGCGGCAGATGAGTTTCAAGGCGCTGCCGGACATCGTGCTGCGATCGGTGCGCACCAGCGCCATCGTCACCGCCATCATCGCGGTGTCGGCGGGTTTCGGCGTGCTGATCGCGCAGGAGCAAATCGCCACCGGATTCGCGACCTGGCTCGCCAGCCATGTCACCGAGAAATGGATGGCGCTGGCCGGGCTCAACATCGCGTTCTTCCTGCTCGCCGCCGTGATGGACGAGATCGCGATCATGGTCATCCTCGGCCCGATGCTGATCGCCATCGCCACCAAGTTCGGCGTCGATCCGATCCATTTCGGCGCCATCATCGTCACCAACGTGGCGATCGGCATGGCGGCGCCGCCGATCGGCTATTGCCTGTTCGTCGGCATGGCGATTTCCGGGCTGAGCCTGACCCAGATATCGCGGGCGATCTGGCCGCAGATCATCGTGATGCTGATCGTGCTGTTCCTGACCACCTACATTCCGTCCTTTGCGCTGATGTTCGTGCCGGGAAAGTAGGGGAACACAGCGGGTTCCCGCGCGTTGGTGCTACTCAGACACCGTTTGCGCAGAGGTGACGCCTGCTTCAGAGTTCATCGATCCTCGTCCCCGGGCAGACCGTCTGGAAAAGATGCGAAGCGAGCCGGGTAGCGGTCCTGAACGACGCTGCCGAATATTTCGGCGCGCTGCGGGACGCGCTGCTGCTTGCGGAGCGGCAGGTCGACATCCTCGGCTGGGACATTCACTCGGAAACGCCGCTGGTCGGGCCGTCCGGCCGCGTCGACGACGGATTGCCGGTCGCGCTCGGTCCCTTTCTGACCGGGTTGCTCGCGGCCAAGCCGCAGTTGCGGATCAACATCCTGATCTGGGATTTCGCGGCGCTGTATGCCGGCGAGCGGGAATGGAATTCCGCGGACAAGTTCACCGCGGGATGTGATGGCCGAATTCGGTTCTGCCTGGACTCCAGCCTTCCGCTGGGATCGTCCCAGCATCAGAAAATCGTCGTCATCGACAACGCGATTGCCTTCTCCGGCGGGCTCGACCTGACGATCCGGCGTTGGGATACCAGCGAGCATCTCGCCGGGCATCCGCTTCGCCGCGATCCCGACGGCAAGCCTTACCCGCCATTCCACGATGTCCAGTGCATGGTCGAAGGCGAGGCCGCGGTCGCGCTGGGCGAGATCGCGGCCGCGCGCTGGACCGCCGCCGGCTGCACCGTGGAGGGCTGCGAAGCCGCTGCGGGCGATCGCTGGCCCGCATCGGTGCCGGCAGGGGCAAGGCAGATCCAGGCTGCCATCGCGCGGACCGAGTTGCGAACCGCGTCGCAACCGGGGGTCGACGAAGTGGCCCGTTTGTTCGAGGCCTCGATCAATACCGCTGATCGTTTCATCTATATCGAAAACCAGTTCACCAGCGCCACCGAGATCGCCGAGATGCTGGCGCGGCGGATGGCCGACGTGCCGGCGTTGCAGGTTCTCATCGTGACGCCGAAGGCGCATGCGTCGTGGCTGGAATCGCAGGCGATGCAGGGCGGCCGCGGCGGCTTTGTCGACCCGTTCATCGCCGCCGGGGTCGCGGACCGGTTGCGCATTCTTTATCCCGCCGTGGAGGACGGCGAATCCTCGGCGGCGGTGATGATTCACAGCAAGGTCATGATCGTCGATGACGGGTTCTTGCGGGTCGGCTCGGCCAACATCAACAACCGGTCGATGGGGGCGGACACCGAATGCGATCTGGCGTTCGAGGCTGATGGCGAGGAGCATTTCGAGTTCATCCGCGGCCAGCGGCGCCGGCTGATCGGACATTTTTGCGGGGTGGACGAGGACACCATCGCTGACAACGAGGACGATCTGCTCGGATTCCTCGATCGCCACGCGGCGTCGGGCACGGGCAGGGCTCTGCTGCCGATCGATAGCGAAACGGCTCCCGTCGGCGCAATGGCCGACATCATCCAGCCGATCGCCGATCCGAAGCATCCGCTCAACCTGCAGCGCGCGGCGCGGCGGATGTGGACCCCGCGTACCGTGCTGGCAGTGGCCGGCACCGTGGCCGCACTCGCCGGCCTGGCGCTGGCCTGGCAGACCACGTCGCTGCGGGATTTTGCCGATATCGGCTATGTCGCCTCGGTGATATCAAGATATTCGCAGTCGGCCTTCGCGCCGCTGTTCGCGGTGATGGCCTTCGTGCTGGGCGGGCTGGTGGTGTTTCCGGTGGTGGTGCTGATCGCCGCGACTGCGGCGGCGCTGGGACCCTGGATCGGCGCCTTCAGCGCCACCGCCGGCGTGCTCTTGAGTTCACTGCTGCTGTTCATGATCGGTCGCTTTCTCGGCCACAAGCGGCTGCAATCGCTGCTCGGCGCGCGCGCCTTGCGGGTGCAGCGCCGCATCGTCGGCAAGGGTGTGGTCGCGGTGGCGATGATCCGGATGGTGCCGGTCGCGCCGTTCTCGCTGGTCAACGTGCTGGCGGGCGCCAGCCAGTTGCGGTTGACGGATTTCCTCATCGGCACCGTGATCGGCATGGCGCCCGGCATCATCGTCATGGCAGCCCTCGGCGCGCAGATTGCGGATTTTGCGAAAAACGCCTCGTGGTCGAACGCGATCCCGCTCGGCCTCACCATCGTGCTGTGGATCGCGGTGTGCCTCGCGGTGCAGTTCGTGGTGACGTGGTGGAGCGGACGCCGCGCGTGACGGAAACCATCCGCATCATGACCTGGAACGTGCACGGCACGTTCAACCTCAATCCGGAGTTCGACCTCGAAGGCGTCTCCTCGATCATCCACAAATGGTCGCCCGACGTGGTCGCGCTGCAGGAGGTCGATTCGCGCGGGCGCACTGACGATGTGTTCGGATTGCTGGCGGACGCCGTCGGCGAACACCGCGTCGCGGCCCGCTCGATCGTCACCGAGGATGGCGACTATGGCCAGGTGCTGATCAGCCGCTGGCCGTTCGCCACCGAGCCCATGGTGACCGACGTATCCTATCAGGAGCGGGAGCCGCGCCGGGCGATCTCGGCGGCGATACGTTCGCCGATCGGCGAGGTGACCGTGGTGGCCACCCATCTCGGCCTCAGCCTGCACGAGCGTTACGCGCAGGCGCGGGCGCTCGCCGCACTGGTCGATGCGCCGCGGACCGTCGTGGTCGGCGACTTCAACGACTGGTTCTGGGTGATGTCGGTCCGCCGCGTGCTGGCGGCGCGCTGTCCGGTGCGGACGCGGCTGCGGACTTTTCCCTCACGGCTGCCGGTGCTGCGGCTCGACCGCATCTACGCCACGCCGAACGCCATCATGGTCAAGGCATGGACCGATCGCGACGCGCGCGCCTATTCGGACCATCTGCCGGTGCTGGCGGATGTCGGATTTTCCGGCGCCTGAGCGGACCTGCACTAGCGCAGCGGCATCGGCGGCCGCACGATCGGTCCGTCATCGTCTGCCCGGGCGGTATCCTGCGGGGGTGGCGGCGCTGATAGCGTCGACACCGGAGGGTAAGCCGGTTGCGGCAACGGTGCGGGTGCCGCGGCCTGCGCGGGAGGATAGGCCGGCAACGGCCGGTGCGGGGGCGCCGCGGCCGTTCGCGGCGGTGGTACGGCTGCTGTCCTTGGCCGCGGATTTGGTGCGGCAGGTTTGATCTCGGCGGGTTTGGCCTCGGACGTTCTGGCCGCGTCGCGGGCCGTCGCGTGCTGGCCGGCCTTGAGTTCGGCGATGCTGACCTTGAGCTGTTCGACCTGCTGCGCCATGGCCGCCAGATCGCGCGCCATTGATTGCAGCTGCGCCGTGTCCGGAGAGGGCGCGGCGGCGGCCGTTACAGCGCTTTCCGGGGGCTGGGCCGGAGCTGCAGGTGGTGCAGGGGTCTGCTCTGCCACTGATACCTGAGCGGCAGGCGTATCGGTTTGTCCCGGGAGAGCAGCCGTTTCCGCCGGTGGCGATGAGCTGAGGGCGAAAGCGGGCACCCAATTCGAGATCATCTGCCTGGCCGCATCGCCGTGATTTTGCCAGGCGGCGGCAGCGGCAGCGCTGCCTACTGCAAACACGAGCAGGATCGCACTTTTTGCCCACCGGCTGGTCGACGGCTGCTCGACGGGAGCGACGATATCGTCGGTGGCGGTGGCGCGAAACGTCGTATCCACCATTGGCGCGGCCACTGCGGCACCGGATGCTTGGGATGCCTGCTGATTTGAAGCAGATTCCCTGACATCCGGAGAGATCTCGGTATCGCTCTTACCCTCGCTCTTGGCGTCGCGCGTGATGTCGGCGAGCACCTTGTCGGCCCATGCCGCCGGGACCACATCAGGTGCGATCGCAAAGTCGTCGTGCGGATCGGAATCTCTCAACTTCAGTGTCGAATGCATTGGCGCTCCGTGCTTGGTCCTGGCTCACCCGCGAGGGGGTTGGCGGTTCAGGCGACGTTGACGGCCCTCTGCCCGGCTCCACAGTCCCATCAGGTTTGACCAAAGCAAGGCGATAGCGTGGAGAGAGTGTGAGACAGTTGCCGACGGTGTTGCTGGAACCCGAATCATGCGACCGGCGAGGGAGCGGCGCGTCGCTTCAATCCAGCATCAGGCGGCCGACGGCTTCGCGGCCATTGCCGCTGCCGCCGCGGACCACGACGATCTCGCCGCTCGCCGGCTGGATGCCGGTGAGCGCCTGAATGTTGGCACCGTGCGTCACGACGAGCAGGTTACCGTTGCCGGTCCATTGCTCGATGACCGCCCGCGCGCCCGATGTCAGGGCTTCCCTTTGATCGCGCAGCACGACCACATTGCCGAACGTCGGTGCGGTCTTCACCGGTCCGAGCTGCAGCAGCGTTGCGGTGTCGATGCAGCGGCACCATGGCGAGGCGAGGATTGTTTGCAGTAAAATCCCTTCCGACCGCAGCCGCGCGCCGATCTTGCGCGCGTCGGCGCGTCCCTTGGCGCTGAGGTTGCGCTGGGTGGCGCAGTCCTCGACCTCAAAGCCCGGCGGATCGCCGAAGCCGCCCGGTGCATCGGCATGCCGCATCAAGGCAACATGCCCGCCGGCGCGCAGCGCGCTCCAGGCCTCGGCCTCGCCGGCGCGGGCGATATCCGCCGAGGCGCCAAGCCCGAGGAGGATGGCAAGGATAGCGAAACGGATGCGGCGCATCGAACCTCGTCACACAGGCGATCAGGCGATCATATCCGCCGTGATGCCCCGCGCTATTTGAAACAGCACCGATCCGCGACCGATTCCTAGCGCGTTTGGCAGGGCCGTTCAAATAACCCCGGCGTGATCCGGGTAAAACAGGATCAGCCCGCCCGGATGCGGCGTAACCGGGTGCGGCGGCGCCGCAACACAACCCTGCTTTTTGTCCCGGGTGTGGCATCCACCGTTTGGTGACCCGACCCGAGATGCGCTATGCTGACCGCCACAGACAAAAACAGGAAGCCGGGGGCAGGCGCGACAAGGTGAGCCAAGCGGGGCAGCATCCATGATGACCTTACCGGAACTGGCCGTGGACGCGCTGGAAGAATTTCTCCGGTCCTTTATGCGTCGCCGGTTCGGACCCTCGCAGGCCCTCGTGGAGATCGTGCCGGCGGCGGCCCGCCTCGCGCTCGAATGCATCGGCAACAGCGACGCGCTCTACCACAATGTCGAGCATACGATGCTGGTCACGCTGGCGGGACACGATATCCTGCGCGGGCGTGCATTGCACACCCATGTCAGCGTGGAAGACTACGCCCATGTCATCGTCGCCTGCCTCGGCCATGACATTGGTTATGTGCGCGGCCTGTTCAGGGAGGACGATGCCGATGGATTCGTGATCGATGCTGCCGGCAGCAAGGTGACCTTGCCGCGCGGCGCATCGGACGCCGGCCTGATGAATCACCACGTCGACCGCTCGAAACTCTACGTGATGAAGAGGGTCGTACCCCCGCTCGACAAGCAACGCATTGCCGATGCGATCGAAGGCACGAGGTTTCCGCCGCTGGCAGGCCAGCAATTCGGTGAGGAAGCGTCGATGGTTCGAGCCGCGGATTTCATCGGGCAACTCGGCGATCCAAACTACATCCGAAAATCCAACGCGCTCTACCATGAGTTCGAGGAAGTCGGCATCAATCGCCAGCTCGGCTACGATTCACCCGCCGACATCGTTCATCGCTACCCCCAATTCTACTGGGACAGCGTGGCGCCTCAAATCCAGACCGAAATAGGCTATCTCAACATGACGTCGAGCGGACGGCGGTGGATCGCGAACCTGTACGCCAACGTGTTCCGCGCCGAACAGGCGATCTCGCTTTCGGGGCCGCAGCGGTAGACCGGCGGCGACGTGGCGGGTGTGGTGCGCTAATCCGCCCTTGCGAGCTCAAGCCGCGTCGAGCCAGATGTGCAGTATTTCCTCCAGTTCGGATATCTTGAATGGCTTGGTCAGGATGTGATCGAATCCTGCCAGCTTCATGTTGCCCATGTTGGCGGGCATGGCGTCGGCGGTCAGCGCGACGATCGGAATTTGCGCGGTGGAGGGGTCGCTGCGCAGGCTATCCAATACGTCGAATCCCTTGCCATCAGGCAGGTGGATATCGGTGATGATGAGATCGGGTTTCACTGAACGCGCAATGCTGATGCCATCCTGAACGGTTTGCGCATCAAGGAACCGGATATTTTCCGAAGTTTCCATGATGCCGCGCATCAACTCGACGTTCGGGATCTTGTCTTCGATATAGAGAACCGTATATCGCGAATCCGCTTTCATCGCGGACAGTTTCGTCGATACGTGAGCTGTCGTCGCGGCGGCTTCGTTGGAGGCCGGCAGATCAACCCAGAACTTGCTGCCCTGGCCCACGGTGCTTTCGAATCCAATCCTGCCGTTCATCGCGTGCACGAGCCGGCGACTTATGGCCAGCCCGATGCCGGTTCCTTCGATTTGAGTCAATTCGGCGCCGAGGCGATTGAAGGGCTCGAACACCTGACCATGACGCTCGGCGGGGATCCCCGGCCCGGTATCCCGAACGATGAAGCGGACCATGCCCTCGACGGGGATCGCCGAAAGCTGAACCCAACCGTTCTTGACGTTGTATTTGATGGCGTTGCTGCCAAGGTTGAGCAGAATCTGAATCAAGCGCGTGTGATCGGCAACGATGGACGGAAGGTTGGCCGAGGTGTCGGCCGTAAACAGAATTCCTCTCTTGGCGGCGTCAAGTTCCAGTGTGCGGCTGGCTTCGGTCATGATTTCCAGACAATCCAGCGTCTGACAATTGAGATTGAGGTGTCCGGTCTCGAGGCGGGCCATATCCAGTACGTCATTGATGATACTTTCAAGATGCTCACTCGCCTGCATGATATTCTCCGTGTAACGAATCTGGCGCTCGCGGGTGAGCGTATCTCCCGACCGCCTCAACAGCTGGGCAAAGCCGGACAGGGCAGCCAGCGGCGTCCGCAGCTCATGGCTCATCGACGCGAGGAATTCCGACTTGGCGCGGTTGGCTTCCTCGGCGGCTTGTTTCGCCACCAATATCCTGCGTGTTTCGGCCTCGCTTTCGGCGCGCTCACGCTCGCGCTCCTCGATCAGGTGCGACGCTCGCACGAGCGCCTGGCCGACCTCATCGACTTCGACAATTTCAGTGATCGGAATCGACGGTAGTCCGGGTGTCCCGAGCGCAAGGGCGGTGGGGCCGAGGCTTCGGATGGATCGGCTGATACGGGTCCCGAAGGCCGCCGCCAACAGGCAGCCCAGCGCGAGCAGGATGCCGGCAAGCACGGCGTTGAACGCGATCGATCGCTGCGCATTCGCCGTCAGATCGGCGATCGGAATGCCCATGCCCACCGTCCAGCCGGATCGCGGCGATCGGCTGAAGCTGCTGAATATCGGCATTCCCTCGATCGTCCTGGTCTCGAAGCTGTCTTCGGCGACCTCTGCAAACCGCCGGATGAACTCCGGCGCGCCTTTCTGGCCGACGAACTGTTCCGGGGCATGCGTACGGGCGGCGATCGTGCCGGTGCTGTCGAAAATCGCGGCTACCCAATTGGGCGGAATATTCTGCCGGAGCAGAATCTCGCTCAGGCGCCCGGGAGTAACGCCCATCGCCAGCGAGTAGATGACCTTGCCATCCGAGAACACCGGCACTTCGACGGCGATCACCCAACTGGTGAAGACCGGACCAACGAAAAGATCGGAAATGGCCGGCTTGCCAGTCTCGAAGATCCGCCGCACCTGATCCGGCTGGCCGTGCCGGGGCAGCGTTTCCCCGAACGGCTTGAGCGTATTCAGAACCTGCTGGCCAGTGGATTCGGTGAGAACGACGTTGCTGCCTACCAGAACATTCAACGCATCCCGCGCCTGTTGGTGGAAGCCCGCGAGATCACCGGAAGTCAGATGAGGCGACGTTGCGAGCGCCTGCAAGGCGGACTGAACGCCGTGCAACTCGGCATCGACCGCCTGGATCAGCGCGCGGGTGGTGGCGGTCGTGCTTCGCCCGACATCGGCGTTGTTCTGCCTATAGGAATTGATGATCAGGAACCCCGCCGCCAATGCCACCGGCAGAATACAGGCGATCACCAGACAGATCAGCCAGAAGCGAATGGTTCTCTGATGCCACATGTCGTTCTCTTGACCCACTCTGCAGGTGATTGAATCGCAGCGCGGAACAACAACGGTCTGCTACGGGAAGATGCAACTGACACTGTCAGTCGGGACGAACGCAAATGACGCTCAATACTTCGGTACAAGCGCCCGATATTGATCCAACGTAATGTCGCTTCAGCTTACCTCAGGCGATAGGGCGTTTTGATCCGTATTCTTACGGGGCATCGTCGCTCGCACGGCAAGGGCGACAATTTGCAGCACCTGATGCTGCGTGTCCTCATCACCGCCTGGCTAGCAGCCAGAAGGGCGGCCTTTCGGCCGCCCGCAGCAGCACCCTGTTCGCCCGTGTCTCGGATTTGCGACGCGCCGTTCGCAGGAGTGAGAATTTCGCCCGAACCGCACCCAAGTTGTTGCGGTCGAACAGGCGAAACACCGCGTAAATTGGGTGGAACGCCAGCGACCAGACGGTGCGCCGGACGCTGGCACGGCGCTTGCTGTTGGCTTTCTCAACGCGCGCAAGACGCGTTGCGGTAAACCAACCAAGGGAAGGGAAACCTCATGGAGATCGGTTATTTCACCATGCCTTCGCATCCGCCGGAGTGCGGGCTGAAAGAGGGCCACGACTGGGACCTGCAGGTGCTGCGCTGGGCCGACGAACTCGGCTACCAGGAGGCCTGGATCGGCGAGCATCACACCGCCCCCTGGGAGCCGCATCCGGCGCCGGATTTGCTGCTGGCGCAGGCGTTCCTGCAGACCAAGAACATCCGCCTCGGTCCCGGCGGCTTCCTGCTGCCGTATCATCATCCCGCCGAACTCGCCAACCGCGTCGCGATGCTTGATCATCTCTCCGAAGGCCGGCTCAATTTCGGCGTCGCGGCCTCGGGGCTGCCGAGCGACTGGGCGATGTTCAACGTCGACGGCATGTCCGGCCAAAATCGCGACATGACCCGCGAGGCGCTGGAGATCATCCTGAAGATGTGGACCGAGGACGCGCCGTGGACCTACAACGGCAAATTCTGGACGGTGTCCAAGCCCGACGTGATGTTCGATTTCCTGAAACCCCACATCAAGCCGCTGCAGGCACCGCATCCGCCGATCGGGGTGGCGGGCCTCAGCAAGGGCTCCGATACGCTGAAGCTGGCCGGCGAGCGCGGCTACATCCCGATGAGTCTCAACCTCAACCCGGCCTATGTGTCGAGCCATTGGGAATCGGTGGAGATCGGCGCGGCCAAGACCGGACGCACGCCCAACCGGCAGGACTGGCGGATGGTGCGCGAGGTGTTCGTGGCCGACACCGACGAGGAGGCCTGGCGCCTGTCCGTGGGCGACATGATGGGCCGGATGATGGGCGAATACTTCCTGCAGCTGCTCGGTCATTTCGGCTTCAAGGACTATCTCAAGCACCAGCCGGACGTGCCCGACAGCGACGTCACCGTCGAATACTGCGCCAGGCACAACTGGATCGTCGGTTCGCCCGCGACCTGCGCCGAGAAGATCGAGAAGATTTACCACGAGGTCGGCGGCTTCGGCACGCTGCTGGTGTTCGGCTTCGACTACAAGCACAAGCCGGAGGCCTGGCACAATTCGCTGCGGCTGTTGAAGCAGGAGGTGCTGCCGCGTCTCAGGCATCTCAAGCCGGCCGTCAGCAAGGCCGCCTGATTGTCCTATCCGCACTCTCACCGCTTGCGGGGAGAGTGCGGGCCCGGGAGATGGGGAAGATGGAGCCAGGCGATTTCAGGAAGGCGATGCGCCACTGCGCCGGTGCGGTGGCGCTGGTCACCGTCGGCCGCGAGGATGGCCGCCGCACCGGATTGACCGCGACGGCGGTGTGCTCGCTATCGGACGATCCGCCATCCCTGCTGGTGTGCGTCAACCGCAACGCCAGCGCGCATCCCCGCATTCGCGAGGAACGGTGCTTTGGCGTCAGCTTCCTCGGCGAGGAACACGTGCCGCTGGCGCTGACCTTCAGCGGCCAGAAGGGGATCGAGGGCGACGACCGGTTTGGCTTCGGAAGCTGGACGACAGGGGTTACCCGCGCGCCGGTGCTGCAGGATGCGATCGCTTCGTTCGATTGCGACCTGCGGCAGGAATTCGAGACCAGCACGCATTCCGTATTCATCGGCGAGGTGCGTTACGTCGGCATTCGCTGCGAGGCGCAGCCGCTGCTCTATCTGCGCGGCGCGTTTCACGGCGTGCAGGCGATGCGGGATGTCATGTCGCTCGGCGACATCAAGGCACGAAAGTTGAGCTGGAGCAGTTTTTCCTGAAACCGGCGGCGGCTCTAGCCCGCGAACGAATCCCGACCTCATCCTGAGGAGCCGCGCGCCTTCGCGCGGCGTCTCGAAGGATGGCTGCAGCACTGTGCCAGATGGTTCGAGACACGCGCCGGCAGCGCGAGCGCGTCGTCCGGACGCGCTCCTCACCATGAGGGAGTGGGAGCATGTCGCCGGAGAAGCGACGAAGTCCTAGTCGCCCGCCGCTGTGATCCCCAACGCGCTGATCTTGCGGTAGAGCGTGGCGCGGCTGACGTTCAGCGAACGCGCGGCGTCCGCGACGCTGCCACCATGTTTGCGCAAGGTCTCGGCGATGACGTTGCGCTCCGCGGTTTCGAAATCGGGCTGCATCGGGCGGGTGCCGCCCGGCGGCAGGTCGAGATCGGCCTCGGCGATGACGCCATTCTCGGCGGTACAGGCGGCAAGCCGCAGCACATGACGCAATTGCCGCATGTTGCCGGGGAAGGGGTGCGCCAGCAGCATTTCCAGGGCGCCGGATGAAAGGTGCGCCCGCGGCGCCTCTTCGGCCGCGATCTGCGCGATCACGTCGGCCTTGTCGCGGCGCGCGCGCAGCGGCGGCAGTTCGACCTGCAGGCCGCGCAGGCGATAATAGAGGTCGGCGCGAAAACCGCGGTCGGCGACCATGGCGTCGAGATCGCGGTGCGTGGCGCTGATCAGGCGGATATCGACGGGCAGCGGTTTCAGTGCGCCGAGCGGCCAGACCTCGCGGTTTTCCAGCACCCGCAGCAGCCGGGTCTGCAAGGTCAGCGGCATGTCGCCGATCTCGTCGAGAAACAGGGTGCCGCCGTCGGCCTGCACAATCAACCCCTTGGAGCCGTCGCGCCGCGCGCCGGTGAAGGCGCCAGGCTCGTAGCCGAACAGTTCGGCGTCAACAAGGCTTTCCGGCATCGCCGCGCAGTTCAGCGCGACATAGTGGCCGCCGGCGCGCCCGCTGGCGGCATGAATGGCGCGCGCGAACATGTCTTTGCCGCTGCCGGTCTCGCCGAGCAGCAGCACGGGAATATCCTCGTCTGCCACCATCGTCAGCCGCTTGACGCTGCGCTGCAGGACCGGGTCGCCCCCGGCAAGCCGCGTCAGCGCGTCATAGCGACGATCCGGCGCTTCCGCGCGCGCCGACGGAGTCAGTGCCTGTGACCTGGCGCGCAGCGGGCGCGTGATGTGGCCGCGCCCGAGGCGCTTGCCGTCGCGGTCGCGCAACAGCTGCGGCGCGTCGCACCGCCGCATGAAGCCGTCGTCAAGCCGGATGAATTGCGACAGGTGCGTTCCCGCGTCGATCATCGCATCCGACAGGCCGAAGGCCTGGCGCGCGGCGCGGCTGGCGCCGAGCATCCGCTGGTCGTCGTCGAAGGCGATCATGGCGCTGCCGCCGGCATCACCACCGGGCAGTCGGGCGATCCAGCCGCGGTGGTAATGCGCGCGGAAAATCGCTTCCTCGATCCGCCGCACCGCCAGCGTGGTGACGGCGAGCGCGATCTGGTGCGCGGCGCGATCGAGATCGCCGCGGCACGAGGTGATGTTCACGGCGCCGGCGAGGCGCCCGGCGTGGTCGAACAGCGGCGCCACCGCGCAGGTGAACATCGACCATTGCTCGCGAAAATGCTCGTCGCGATGCACCAGGACCGGACGCTGTTCGGCGAGCGCGGTGCCGAGACCGTTGGTGCCTTCGATCGCCTCGGAAAAGATCGAGCCGGTATAGACCTTCCACTGGCGCAGGATGGTGGCGGCTTCGCCGTCGGGCAGGCGGCTGAACAGGATGGCGGCATTGGTATCGGCGAGGTTGACGCAATAGCCGGTGCTGCGCAGGGCGCAATAAAGGTCTTCCAGTTCGGGCGTGGCGAGGTGGATCAGCCCGTCGATCGGTTCGGCGTGGCGCTTCAATTCGGATCGCGTCAGCGTGCGCGGTGGTCCGCGTCGCGCCGGATCCAGCTTGTGGTCGACAAGGCAGCGCCGCCAGGAATTGGCAATGCCCGGCTCGCCAACGACCGCCGCCTCATTATGGGCAACCGACAGCACGCGCTCGACGTGGTTGCGGGCCTCGAGGTTCGCCATCGGGATTTCGCTCCCTGGACTTTACCGAAGTTTGTCATAGCGTTTTCGGAAGTCAATCGCGGCTGCCGGGAACCGCCGTGCGTTGGCCGGGCGTTCTCGAAACCCAGCGTAGGCTTACGTCGACTGCACCTATGACTTTTGATCATCCCAGGGCCGACGCGCGGCGTGGTGGATATGGAGTATCTCGACTGTATCGCCGGTAACCCGATAGAAAATCTTGTACGGATAGCGGTTCAGCGGCGCCACGCGAACGCCCGGACGGTCGGCAGATTGACGTGAGCTTTCTGGCCATCGTGCGATCTGCGCAACGACATTTCGGATACGTCGTTCGACGACGGGTGCCACTGCCGGATAGTGAAGAATGAGCCAGTCGGCAATTGCTTCGAGGTCCCGGAGGGCTTCCTCGGTGTAGATAACCTTCATTTACCGCGGAATTTTGCGAAGGCGGCTTCCACCTGTTGATCGTTGGCGAAGCGGCCTTCCGCCGCCGCACGCAGCCCGCGATCGATACCGGCCAGTTCGTCCGGGGTCGGCCAGTATACGCCTTCCTTGAATTCGGCATCGAGTTCAAGCGCGAATTCGGCGAGCTCGTTCTGGACATGCGGCGGCCATGCCTCGACCCGTTCCAGCACCTCGGTCAGCTTCTTTGTCTTCATGGCGGGAATGTATCACAATCACGCAAGTTTGTCTTCAGGACATGAGCAACCTCCACCGCAGCCTGGCGATCGCCGCGGTGCGATCAGGGTGGCCCCAAGGCGAGGGAAAATGGCGGCGTTACCGACAGACTCCCTGATTGGCCGCCTGCTGGCCGGCCCGATGCGGCCGGGGCGGCTGGAATGGATCGGGTTGCGTCCGGCGCGCAGGGCGGCAGTCGAGATCCGGAACTCGGCGACGTTGATTGCGGCTCACGGGATCGAGGGCGACCGCTACAACACGGAGCGCAACAGGCCGCGTCAGGTCACGCTTGTCGCAGCCGAGGATCTGGCGGCGGTGGCGGCGTTTCTCGGTGCGCGCGAGGTTGCGCCCGAGCTTCTCCGTCGCAACCTCGTGATCCGCGGCATCAATCTGCTGGCCTTGAAGGGCCGGCGGTTTCGCGTGGGTGCGACGCTGCTCGAAGGTTCCGGCGAATGCGCGCCGTGCAGCCTGATGGAGGAGGCGCTCGGACCCGGCGGCTATAACGCGCTTCGCGGCCATGGCGGCATCACCGTGCGCGTGATCGAGGGCGGTGACATCGCCGTCGGGGACACGGTCGCGCGAGTCGATGCCGCAACATAGCGCGGGATGAATTGTTGTGGAGGTGGCGATGATGTGATACAAAACCTTAGGTAGTGCAGATCGTCGGAGCCTTCCATGAAAAAATTGCTGTCGGTTGCGGCGATGTTGTTGCTGGTCGCGGTGATGATGCTGGCGGCGTCGCCACGGCCCGTCGCGCAAACCCAGCCCGGCCAGGCTCCGGGCGCTCCGGGCCAACCCCTGCCCATCAAATATGTGCCGCAGGCAGTGTTCTGCGCCAACGGCAGCAACGCGCTGTGCTCGGTGCTGGCGGCTTACATCGGTCCGGATCCGTTGTTGAAGATCGACGACGGTTACAACGGCCTGTACGGCGCGCCGCCGACGAAGGCGTCGGAAGACGTGCAGACGCCGTTCGACAACATGTCGTGGCAGATGTTCGTGGCGCTGAACTGGACGGCGAACGCGGTCAATCAGCCGGCGGCCATCGGGCTGACGAAACCGGGTCCGCGGGTCTGGCAGACTTATCGCAAGGTCAGCGCGTTGTTCGGCAATTCGCCAGTCCGTGCGGGCTGCACCCCGGCGCTCGCCCTGCCGGTGTTCTATATCGGCTCCGACGGCAAGGGTAACCCGGCGCCGAATAACGAGGAATTCCTGCAGGCCTCGAGCAACCTGCCGCTGATCGATATCAACGGCAACTGGGCGGTATTCGAGCGGCGCGTCAACGATATCGAAGCGAACTACCTGCTGGCTCCCAACGGCCAGAAATCGCAAACGCTGACCACGATCGCAGGCCAGAAAAACTTCATCGCGAACAATCCCGCCGGAGTCCAGTTCACCTCGTCCTCCACGGTGCCCGACGGCAAGAACGGCTCGATCGAGATCAAGGCCGCCTGGCGCATCATCGACCGCACCAAGGGCGACGATCCCACACGCTATTATACGCAAAATGCTTTTCTCGCCGTGGCCGGGGACCTCGTCAGCAACGGCCGCTCGTTCTGCCGGACCGTGGTGCTCGGCCTGGTGGGCATGCACATCCTGCAGCGCAATCCGCTCGTTCCGGAAACGCCCGCGTTGCGGCCGCAATGGATCTGGGCGACTTTCGAGCATGTCGACAACGTGCCGCTGGCGCAGAAGCCCTGCAATGTCGCCAACGGCTGCGGCACTGTGGCGGCAACCAACTGGATCAACCAGGCGAGCTGTGGGCCCGCGGTGGACAACGACCGCGTGCGCTATTCCTTCTTTCGGCATAACCTGCCGGTGGGGACCAATATCGCGCCGGTGCCCGCGAGCGGCTCGACCTACAAATGGAATCCGCAGCCGCCGTTTGCCAAGGGCGCGACGACGCCGACGACGGCCTGGCCGCAAGCCACGCGCTGCTGGGAGACCTATCCGACGACGGCGTCGCTCAATACGCAATGGCAGCAGACGCTCGGCGCGGTGAAGAGCGTGTTCCAGAACTACATGCTGGTCGGCACGCAATGGGGCGGCAAGCTGGAGCCGCCGACCCCGCCGAATCCGATACCGGCGAACGCGGTGCCGGGCATGCTCTCCAACATGACGCTGGAGACCTACATCCAGAATTACACCGGCAGCAATTCGAACCTGCCGGGACCGGGCTCCTGCGTCAGCTGCCACAATTTCGCGACCCTGCCGGCCAACGGCAACGTATCGGCGAATTTCAGCTTCCTGCCGGGCCTGGCAAAGCCGTCGACGGCGCGCAGCATGATCAAGACAGCGCGGTGAACCGCAGCACCGCGCGCTGTCTGGCGCTCAGCTTCGCGCCGACGCATGGCTTCACAACGCTTCGTGGCTTGTCCGGCATCGGCCGCGGCCATATAGCTTCGGCGCGCTGCAACGGGGCTTTCGCGCCGCCCGCGCGACAGCATGAGGCCATGCATGAAGCTTCTGGTGTTCGGATTCGGCTACACGTGCCGGCATGTCGCCGAACGGCTGCGGCCGGGCGGCGCGCAGATTTCTGCGACCGTCCGAAGCCAGGCCAAGGCCGACATGCTGACGCGGAGCGGCATCCGCGCGCATGTGTTTTCGCCCGATCGATGCGATCCCGCTGTAACAGGGGATATCGCCGGAGCCGAAGCCATTCTGGTTTCGATCCCGCCCGATGGTTCAGGCGATCCCGTGCTCGCGGCGTTCGCCGATATGATCGTTGCGGCACCCCATCTGCGCTGGATCGGCTATCTCTCGACCGTCGGCGTCTATGGCGACCATGCCGGCGGCTGGGTCGACGAGGCGACGCCGGCTGCGCCGTCTGACGTGCGTTCGCAAGTGCGGGCTGATGTCGAGCAGGCGTGGCTTGCGTTCGGTGCTGTCAACGGCATCGCGGTGCACATCTTCCGGCTTCCCGGCATCTATGGTCCGGGCCGCAACCAGTTGGCGCAGCTGGCGGCGGGAACCGCCCGTCGGATCGTCAAGCCGGGCCAGGTCTTCAACCGCATCCATGTCGCGGATATTGCCGCGGTGATCGAGGCGTCGCTCAGGCAGCCGCGCGCCGGCGCGATCTACAATGTCAGCGACGACGAGCCGGCGCCAGCGCAGGACGTCGTTCGCTTTGCGGCAGATTTGTGCGGCGTACCACCGCCGCCGGAGATTCCGTTCGAGTCCGCCGAACTGTCTCCGATGGCACGGAGTTTCTACGGCGAAAGCAAGCGCGTTCGCAGCGCCCTGATCCGTAGCGAACTCGGCGTCGAGCTGCGCTATCCGACCTACCGGGAAGGACTGACGGCGCTGCGGGCCGGCGGCGAGGGACCGACGAGTTGATCGTCGTTTAAGCTCGCCTGCCTGACAGCTCCCTGCCTCTTTCCGCCAGCTTGACCATCACTTGCAGGGCCTGATTGGTCGGCGTGGAGATACCGAGCTCGGCACCCCTGCGCACCACATAGCCGTTGAGGAAGTCGATCTCGCTGGGTTTGCCGCGTGACAGATCCTGCGCGGTGGAGGAGGTCTGGTTCGGCATCGCGGCGGGAATTTTCAGGATCTGCGCCGCGAGGTCTTGCGGAAGTTTCACGCCGCAGGCGCGGGCGACATCAGCTGCTTCCTGCACCGCGCTGGCGATCACATCCCGGGCGCCTTCGACCTGCATCATCGGTCCATAGGCGATGCCCGCCACCGCGGACAGCGCGTTGAAGGCGCAGTTGGTGATCAGTTTTGTCCATTGCACGGCCTCGATGTCGCCGGCAACCGTGGTGTGGATGCCGGCTGCGTTCAGCGTTTGCGCCAGCGCTTCGCTTGCCGGCGAAGCGCCGATCACGAGGTCGCCGCCGCCGTGATGCCTGACATGGCCGGATGCGGCCATTTCGCTGCCGACATAGACCACCGTTGCGATGACGGGGTGGCCGGTGACGGCGCGCAGGCGCTGCGCATTGTCGACGCCGTTCTGCAGGCTGAGCAGCGATGTTTCCGGCCGCAAGTGACCGGCGAGGGAACGACCGGCCTGTTCGGTATCGGCCGACTTGACGCAGACCAGCACCAGGTCGGGCGCGGCGAGGGCGGTCGTGTCGGTTGCGGCCTTCGCGGGCAGGTGATGCTTTAAACCCTGCATGTCCAGCAACAGGCCATGCGCATTGATGGCGTCGACATGCGGCTGCCTGCCGATGAAGGTCACGTCGTGGCCGGCCTTGAGCAGCAGGCCGCCGTAGTAACATCCGACGGCTCCGGCGCCGATGACCGCGACTTGCATGCTTGGCTCCTGGATGAGGCTGACGCGGGTCGGGGTAGCTCAATGGGACGGATGGCGCAATTTCCGCGGCCGTTTGCCGGCGAGATTGCGGCGGTCCCGTGCGCCCTGTGACACCGGAAGCACACCCGAACCAAATTGCGTGGGGCGAAGCGGGTCCGGTCTCACCCGGTCACGGTTCCGCCCCGATTGGATTCGGACGCTGAGGGCGTGTTGGTTTTCGGCTTGGGCTGGGGCGCGAGTTGGGGATGCAACATGATGACAAACGGCTGTGCCACGCCATCAGGGATCGAACCCGCAATGGGCCGCGGGATGATGCGGCTGTTGGCCCTCGCGCTCGCAGCGGCTGCGCTGGCGGGTTGCGCGCAGTCTTCCGTGGTCAGCTCGAAATCCGAACTTCGCCAGAGCAGGGAAGCGTCGCTCGAACGCGATCGACCGACATCGTCCGTGCCGAAGCGGCGCGCTGCCGTGGTGAAAAAACATACGCCGTTCGCGTCGCAGCGGCCTGTCGTCGGCACCGGCACGGCATCGCAGGGCATCGCCAGCTTCTACACCGAGGGCACCAAAACCGCGAGCGGCGAAAAATTCAACACGCATGATCTGACCGCGGCGCATCCGACCTTGCCGTTCGGCACAAGATTGCGCGTGACCAATGTCAGCACCGGCCGCGCCGTCACGGTCCGGGTCAACGACCGCGGACCGTACATCCAGGGGCGGATCGTCGACGTTTCCTATTCCGCGGCGGACGCGCTCGGAATGGTCGGAAAGGGCATCGCCAACGTCAAGCTCGACGTCGTGCAGTAGCAGGCGGATCTGGCCAGAATTTCATCGCCGGAATCTCATCGCCGGCGCCTGCCTGTCATGCCTCGTTCTTTGGAATGTATTTGCCCGCGACGCATTTGTATCGTTGCAGCTTCCACTGGTGATACGGACCCTTGGCGAGCCAGTCGGCGATGCCGATTTGCGCATGGACCGCACAGGCTGTCATGGTAATGCCTGACAGCTCGGAGGTGGTGACGACTTTCTCCAGGCACAGCTGGCCGTTGCAGAGAACGGCGACAAGAGTAACGAGCATGGCGTCCTTCGTGGCTTGGGGGATCACCCGGTCGATTGATGCTATGCAGGGTTCGTGCCACGATTCGGGGTGCGCTGTGTTCTGTCGAAATGCTGCCCCCGTAGTCTTACTGGCCCGCGATTTGAACCAGGCGCCGCCGAATTCATTGGCAAGGCAGTGCGGAACATGACGACACAGGAGACACCAACGGTGCGCAGGCTCGAGAACCAGAGTTTTCTGCTGTTGCTGGTCGCGGTCACGCTGGCGTTCGCCTGGATACTGGTGCCGTTCTATGGGGCCATTCTCTGGGCCGTCGTCGTCGCCGTGATTTTCGCGCCGCTGAACCGCAGGCTGCAGGAACGGATGGGCGGGTGGCCCAATCTCGCCGCCGCGGCGACGGTGCTGATCGTGATTGCGATGGTCATTCTGCCGCTGGCCTTGATCACGGCTTCGCTGCTGCAGGAAGCCTCGGCCCTCTACGCCAAGATGCAGTCCGGCGAGTACAACTTCGCCAACTATATTCAACGCGTGTTCGATGCCCTGCCGGCCTGGGCGACGGGCCTGCTGGATCGTTTCGGCCTGACCAACCTGTCCAAGGTTCGCGACAGCGTGGCGGCCGGGCTGGTGAAGGGCGGACAGGCGGCTGCGCCGCAGGCGCTCAGCATCGGCATGGACACGTTCGACTTCGTGGTCGGCGGCGGCATCATGCTGTATTTGCTGTTTTTCCTGTTGCGCGACGGCTCCGCGCTGGCGGAGCGGATCAAGCAGGTGGTTCCGCTGCGCACCAGCCAGAAGACCGCGTTGTTCGACCGGTTCGCCGATGTCCTCCGCGCCACGGTGAAGGGCGGCATCCTGGTGGCGATGGCGCAGGGCGCACTGGGCGGGCTGGCGTTCTGGTTTCTCGGCGTTCACGCCGCATTGCTGTGGGCGGTGCTGATGGCCTTCCTGTCGCTGTTGCCGGCGATCGGCGCCGGCCTCGTCTGGGGGCCGATGGCGATCTATCTGCTGGCCACAGGCTCGGTGTGGCAGGGCGTCAGCCTGATCGTGTACGGGGTGCTGGTGATCGGCCTCGTCGACAATCTGCTGCGTCCGTTCCTGATCGGCAAGGAGACCAAGCTGCCGGACTATGTCGTGCTGGTCTCGACGCTGGGCGGCATCCAGGTGATCGGCCTCAACGGCTTTGTCATCGGGCCGCTGATCGCGGCGATGTTCATGGTGACGTGGGAAATCCTCTCGGTATCGAGGACGGCGGCGGAGTCGGAAACGTAGGGCGCAACCCGGGCTACTGGACATCGCCCCTTCGCAACGTCCAAACTGCGCCGCGCACAGGAGCCGCCGCGATGACCATCATCGATTCCCAGGTCCATGCCTATGAGGCGAACACGCCGACGCGGCCATGGGCTACGTTGCCGAACTGGCCCGATCACGTCACCGGCGACGAGATGGTGGCGGCGATGGACAAGGTCGGCGTCGACGGCGCGATCTTCATCTCGGCGTTTTCGATGTACCGCTATGACGCGAGCTATGCCGTGGAAGTGGCGCGGGCGCATCCCGGGCGCCTCGCGATCGTCAAGCCGGTCGATCCCGACGATCCAGGCGTGGACGACGTCGTCGCCGACTGGAAGCAGACGCCGGGCGCGGTCGGCATCCGCATCATGCTGACCAGGGAGAGCGGACGCGCGCCGGATGATCCCGGGCTCGACCGCATCGCGCGCGCGGCCGTGCGCCACGACTTTCCGGTCAACCTGTTGTGCTGGGACAATCTCGACGCCGGCACCGCATTGATCGACCGGCATCCCGATACACGCTTCATCCTCGACCATCTCGGCATCCTGCAGCCGCGCACGCCGCCGGCGCCGGAGCATCCCTGGGCTGAATTGCCGAAGGTGCTCGAACAGTAAGAAGCGACGCGGAACAAGGTAACATGGTAGGGGTATAGGGATGAGATGAGCCCTTCGCGAAACCCATCGCATGATCATGCGCGCGAGGCCAGCCGTTGGGTTTCGCAAGGGCTCAACCCCACCTACGATCTATGTGATAATCCATCAACGTCATTGCGAGCCACCGGGTCGCGCGAATGCGCGCCCGATGACAGGCTCCGCGAAGCAATCCATTTCGCAGCGGTACCGGTTGCTAGATGGATTGCTTCGTCGCGAAGTGCTCCTCGCAATGACGCTGTGGGCTGTGAACTCGCACATCGACATGAGGGGGATAATGATTAAACCAGCCGCCATGCTGAGCGAAACCCCGACCGCGGATGCGGCGTTGCGGGCGCGGGCGGCGCGCGTGGTGCCCGGGGGGATGTGGGGGCATCTCAACGCGGCGCGGCTGCCGGAGGGCTATCCGCAGTTTTTTGCTTCCGCGGAAGGATGCCGGATCCGCGACGTCGACGGGCGCGAATACATCGATTTCATGTGCAGCTGGGGACCGGTGCTGCTCGGCCACCGCCATCCCGAAGTGGAGGCGGCGGCGCAGGCGCAGGCCGCAAAGGGCGAC
>NZ_JAUSLT010000075.1 GCF_030646015.1 Bradyrhizobium sp. | reverse complement strand
GTCGCCGACCTTGATACCGGCATTGTCCGCCTTGGCATCCGGTCCCAGCGCCAGCACTTCGCCGACGCTCTCATGTCCCATGGTGCGCGGCAGCGATACGCCGCGGTCCTTCAGCGACAGCGGCTTGCGCCCGTGGCCGAGATCGTAGCCGCCTTCCCAGATGTGCAGGTCGCTGTGGCAGACGCCGGCCGCCTTGACCTTGAGCAGCACCTGGGTGCCCGACGGCTGCGGCGTCGGCGCGTCCACCTCCTTCAAGGGGGCGTTGAAATCGGCAACCTGGAAACTCTTCATCGCTTCTCTCCCGATGGTTCTTGCTTTTGGATTAAATTCGGACCTCATCCTGAGGAGCCCGGCGAAGCCGGGCGTCTCGAAGGATGGCGTCAGGTAGTGTGCCCAATGGTTCGAGACGCACGTCGGCAGCGCAAACGCGCTGTCGACGCGCTCCTCACCATGAGGGAGTTGGGTTCTTCCTCCGGATCGCAGTTGTGAATGTGTTAGACGCTTAAGCAGCCCCGATCAATGGATGATGGCAGGCGGCGAACTGGGCCGGCGCGACCTCGCGAAGCTCCGGCATTTCGTCGCTGCAGCGCTGGTCCGCGCGCGGGCAGCGGGTGCGAAATCGGCAGCCGGAGGGCGGCGCGATCGGCGACGGCGGTTCGCCCACCGCCACGCTTTCGGCCGGCCGCACATCCGGATCCGGCACCGGGATCGCCTCGATCAGCAGAGCGGTATAGGGATGCGCGGGCTGCGCAAACAATTGTTCGGAGGGACCGACCTCGCAGAGCCGGCCGAGATACATCACGGCGACGCGGTCGCTGACCGCCTTCACCACTGCCAGGTCGTGGGCGATGAACAGCAGCGTCAAGCCATAGCGCGCCTTCATCTCCTCCAAGAGATTGAGGATCTGGGCGCGGATCGACACGTCGAGCGCCGACACCGGCTCGTCGCAGATGATGAATTCGGGATTGAGCACCAGCGCCCGCGCAATGCAGATGCGCTGGCACTGGCCGCCGGAAAACTCGTGTGGCAATCGTCCGATCACCAGCTGGGGATCGAGTCCGACCGCGGCAAGCACGTCGTGGACCAGTTGCTCGCGCTTTTTCGCATCCTTGACGCCGGCTATCACCAGCGGTTCGGCGATGATATCGCCGATCCGCCGCCGGGGGTTCAGCGAGGCGATCGGATCCTGGAAGATCAGCTGCACGCGCCGTCGCATCCGCCGCAGCGTATCGCCCTGCATCGCGGTGAGGTCCTTGCCGTCGAACAGCACCTTGCCCGACACCGGCCTGCGCAACTGCATCACGGCGCGGCCGAGCGTCGATTTTCCGCAGCCGGATTCGCCGACCAGACCGAGCGTCTCGCCGCGCGCAATATCGAGGCTGACGCCGGACACCGCATGCACGGTCTTGTTGCCCACGGGATATTCGACGACGAGGTTTTCCACCCTGAGCAGGGGATCGCCGGATACAGGTTGTGAAACGGGCTGCATCATGCGGGGGCGCCGACGGCGGTGTTGAGCGGACGGAAGCAGGCATATTGGTGGCCGGGCGAGTCCGCATCCGCAAGCGGCGGCTTCTCGATCTGGCATTGGGCCCACGCATACCGGCAACGCGGCGAAAACGAACATCCCTTCAGCGGCCGGGTCGGATCCGGCGGACGTCCCGAAATCGCCGGCAGCGGCGTATGCGGTTTGGCGTCGATCTTCGGGATCGCCGCCAGCAGCGCCTCGGTGTAGGGCATGCGCATTCTCTTGAACAAATCCGGCGTCGGCGCGCGTTCCACGACGCGGCCGGCATACATCACCGCCACCTCGTCGGTGCGGCCGGCGACGACGCCGAGATCGTGGGTAATGATGATCATCGCCATGTGGCGGCGGCGCTGTTCGCGCGCCAAAAGATCGAGGATCTGTGCCTGGATCGTGACGTCGAGTGCGGTGGTCGGCTCGTCCGCGATCAGCAATTTCGGTTCGCAGGACAGCGCAATGGCGATCGCAACCCGCTGCCGCATGCCGCCGGAAAGCTGGTGCGGGTACTGCATCAGCCGCTGCTCAGGGGCTGGAATCCCGACAGCAGCCAGCAATTCGATGCTGCGCATCTTCGCCGCCACACCGTCGAGTTCGAGATGTTCCTGCAGCGTCTCGATCAGCTGGGTGCCGATGGTCAGCACCGGATTGAGCGAGGTCATCGGATCCTGGAACACCACCGCCAGCGAACGGCCGCGCAGCTTGCGCAGGCGTTCGCGGTCGAGGCGCACGAGGTCCTGGCCGTCGAACATCACGCGGCCGGACAGCATGGCCTTCTTCGGCAGCAGCTGCAGGATCGCGCGCGACAGCATGGTCTTGCCGCAACCGGATTCGCCGACGATGCCGAGCGTCCGGCCGGCGCCGACGCTCAGATCGACCCGATCCACCGCACGGAGATTGCCGCGCGGCGTCGGCAGGTTGACCGACACATCTTCGACGGAAAGCAACGCGGGTCCGGTCACAGTGCGCCCTGCCGCGGATCGGTGAGAGCCCGCAACGTGTCGCCGACCAGGTTGAAGGAAAGCACGGTCAGGAACATGGTGACCGCGGGAATGAAGGCGAGCCGCGGCGCGATCTCCAGGCTCTCGCGCCCCTCCCCGATCATGATGCCCCAGCTCGATATCGGCGGCGGCACGCCGAGTCCGAGGAAGGACAGCGCGCCCTCGACCACGATGGTAACGGCGACGCCGAGCAGGAAGAACGCGAACAGCGGCAGGAACACGTTGGGCAGCAGCTCGCGCAGCAGGATGCGCAGATGACTGGCGCCCAGCGCCTGGGCTGCGATCACGAATTCGCGCCGCGCCAGCGTCAGCGTCGTGGCCCGCGCCACCCGCATGAACGCGGGTATGCCGAGCACGCCGAGAATGCCGGTCAAGTTGAGCAGGGATTGCCCGAGATAGGCGGTCACGGCCAGCGCCAGGATCAGCGGCGGAAAGGCCAGCAGCGTATCCATGCTGCCGACCACCAGCGTCTCGAAGCGGCCGCGAAAATAGCCGGCGAGAATGCCAAGGGCGCCGCCGATCGTGAGGCCAATGACCGGCGCGCAAAGCCCGACGATCAGCGAAATCCGCGCGCCGTAGATCAGCCGCGACAGCACGTCCCGCCCGAGGCCGTCGGTACCGAGCCAGTGCTCGGCCGAGACAGGCGCACGGCGCTCCAGCATGTCCATGTGGAAGGGGCTCGGCAACGGCAACAGGTCGGCAAATGCGGCGAGCGCAAACACGAAAGTCATCCAGCCGATGGCCATCCAGAACAATAGCCCCAGCCGGCGCGTGCGCCGGACCGGACTGACGGCGACATCCTGGTCGATGCTGAGCTCAAGCGTGGCCATGACGAATCCTGGGATCGAGGACGGCGTAGAGCAGGTCGACGATGAAATTGATCATCACATAGCCAAGTGCAACGATCAGCACTACGCCCTGCAGGATGATGAGGTCGCGGGTGAAGATGGCGCTGAGCAGCAGCCGGCCGATTCCCGGCAGCGCGAAAATTGATTCGACGATGACCGTGCCGCCGATCAGGCGGCCGATATTGATGCCGGTCACCGTCACCAGCGTCAGCGACGAGGGTTTCAGGGCATGCACCAGCAGGATGCGCGACGGCTTCAGGCCCTTGGCGCGCGCCATCGCGATGTAATCCTCCTGCAGGGTCTGGATCATATCGGAACGCAGGACGCGCATCAGCACCGGCCATTCGCCGAGCGCCAGCGTCAGCGCCGGCAGCAGGAAGCACCTGAGATTGCCGACCGGATCCTCATGAAACGGGATGTAGCCGGTTGCCGGCAGCCAGCGGAGCTCGACCGCAAACAGATAGATCAGCAGGATGGCCGAGAGGAATGCCGGCACCGAAAGCATGCTGAAGGCGCTGCCGGTCATGAAACGATCGAAGGCGCTGCCGCTGCGCACCGCGCAGGCGATCGCCAGGGGAATGCCGATCGTCAATGCCCCGAGCTGGGCCAGCAGCATCAGCTCCAGCGATACCGGCAGCCGTTCCGTCACCGCCTGCAGCACGGTCTGCCCGGTGCGGAACGACCGTCCAAAATCGCCCTGCAGCACATTGCCGAGCCAGGACAGATAGCGCCACCAGATCGGCTGGTCGAGCCCCATGTCATGGCGCAACGCCGCCACCTTCTCCGGCGTCGCCTGGTCGCCGAGGATCGTGTAAGCGAGATCGCCCGGCAGCAGCGACGCGATCAGGAATGTCAGCAGCGAGACCGCAAGCAGAACCGGCACCAGATAGAGGAGCCTTCGCGCGACGAAGCCCAGCATGGACGGTTATTCCAGCCAGGCCCCGGAGACGTCGATCACCCCGCTGTACATCTTCGGCAGGCCTTTGAGCTTCGCAGTCGAGAGCGCGTAATAGGTGTTCTGGAAGGTCCAGAACCAGATGGCTTGCTGGTTGACGTGCCGGCTGATGGCGCAATAATCCTCGGTCCGCTTGGCCTTGTCCGGCGTGACTCGCGCGCGGTCCAGCAGCGCGTCGAGGTCCGGATTGGAATAATTGGCCAGCGCCACCGGGCTGCCGGTGCGGAAATTGGCGAACATCTGGACGTCGGGATCGGCGAGATCGACGATCCGCCACGGCGTCAGCTGGAACTGGCGCATGAAGGCGCGCGGAACGACGGTCGCCTGGTCGATCTGCTCGATTTCCATGTTGGCGCCGGCCTGCTTCCAGAATTGCTGCAGCACCTGACCGACCGTGCGCCCGCGCGGCGTCGCGGTAACGATCATCTTGAAATCGACCGGCTTGCCGTAGTCCTTGATCAACGCCTTGGCCTTTTCGATATCGAAAGGCAGCGCGCCGTCGTCCTTGCACTTGACCCACGAGCCGTCGCCGAAGGGATTGGTTGCCGGCAGGGCCAAGCCATTGGTGATCGCCTGCGACATCTTCTTGCGATCCAGCGCCATCACCAGCGCCTGACGCACCCGCACATCGTCGAACGGCGCGACCTTGGTGTTGAAGGCATAGACCTGGGCGCCGGAGCCGACATAGGTATGCACCTTCAGCTTGGGATCCTTCTGGGCCTTCTGAATATTGTCGGCGTCGTATTCATCGTCCCAGATCACATCTGCCTCGCCGGATTGCAGGCTGGCGAAGCGCGACTGCGCATCCGGCAACGGCTTCAGCACCAGGCGGTCGAGATAAGGCCGCCCCTTGTTCCAATAGTTCGGATTGCGCTCAAGAACCATTCGGTCGCCCGCCGACCACGACTTCAATATGTACGGTCCGGTGCCGACCGGATTGCGGTTGTATTCATCGCCCTTGGCTTTCCAGGCCGTCGGAGAGTGAACCGCGGCGTTCTGGTTCGCATAGGAAACCAGCGCAGGGTAGTTCACCGAAGGGTCCTTGAGGTTGTAGACCAACGTCAGTTCGTCGGGCGCCTCAACGCTGATGACGTTGGAGATATAGAAGGCGCAGCGGCACTTGTTCGCGGGATCTTTCTGTCGCTCGTAATTGGCCTTGTACGCTTCCGCATTGAACGGCGTGCCATCGTGGAATTTGACTCCAGGACGCAGCTTGAAGGTCCAGGTCTTGAAGTCTTCCGAATGAGACCAGGACAGCGCGAGCTCCGGCTGTGCCATACCCTTGTCGTCGAGAGTGGTGAGCGTGTCGAAAAGCGCCGAAGCGGCGGTCAGCGCCGCCGTGTCGTAAACGCCGACCTTCAGCGGATCGAAACCGGGAATATCGCTCTCGAGGCCGACCGTGATGCTGCCGCCCTGCTTTTGGGCAATGGCGGGAGTTGTCACCCAGGGACTTGCAACCAAAGCCAAACCAAATACCGCGACATGAAATATCGGCGCAAACGTGCGCGAGCGGAATGCCGCTTTCATTTGATGCTCCCTCCAAAAGACCCTGCGTCCGGTATTCCGGATCGTCGACGACTGCGCGGCAGATTGGCTGGAATTACCGGCGGCGGCAAGACCGCAGGATGGCGTCTGGATGAAAAGCCGCAGGTCTCAACCGGATTAGCCCGGCGCCTTCGCCAGCCGCTTGCCCGTGAATGCCGCTATTTCGTCTTCCGAAAGCCCGGTCTCCCTGAGATACGCGACCGTGTGCTCGCCCAGGGTCGCCATCCGCTTTCCCGCAGAGACGCTGGCCCCGGACATGCGGAACGGCAGGTTGAGAACCTTGAAGGTGCCGCCACCATCCTCCACCTCGGCCAGCGCGCCGCGATGTGCGATCTGCGGATCGGCCAGTGCCTGCGCCACCGTGCGGTAGGCCGAACTCGGAACACCCTCGGCATTCAGAGCCGAGAGACATTTTTCGGTCGTCACCGTGCCTGACCAGGCCTCGACGCCCTCCATCAAGCTCGCCCAGTTGTCGCGGCGGTCGGCATAGGCCGCAAAACGCGGATCGGCGACCCACTCCGGATGCCCGATCACCTTCATCAGGCTCTGGAAGGTCTTCTCGCTGGCAATGGCGACCATCACATATCCATCCGCGGTCGCGATCGGCCCGAACATCGGACGCTGGGTCGGCTTCACCTCGAATTGCGACCACTGCAATTCGTTGAGCGTCAGGCTGAGCATCGATTCCAGCATCGAGACGTCGATGTGCTGGCCGAGCTGCGTGCCGTGGCGCTGATACAGCGCCGCCGAAACGGCGCCGAAGGCATAGACGCCGGTCAGCACGTCGGCGTGATAGATGCCGCAATAGTCCGGCCGGGTTCTCCCGGGCTGGTAGGCCAGATGGGCCATCTCGTAACCGGAGGCGGCATGGATGACCGGCGCATAGGCCGGCAGTTCGGCCGATGGCCCGGTCTGGCCGTATCCGGAGATCGAGCAATAGACCAGTTTCGGATTGATCCCTTTCAGCGAGTCGTAGTCCAGCTTCAGCCTGCGCATCACGCCGGGGCGAAAATTCTCCACCAGCACATCGGTGCTCGCGATCAACCGGCGAATGACCTCGATCCCTTCGGGCGATTTCAGATCGAGCACCAGACTGTTCTTGCCGATATTGAGCTGGCCGAAAGCGGTGCTGCAATTGTTGCGCACCGGCGGACGGGTCCGCATCGTCTCGCCTTCGGTGGTCTCGATCTTGATGACCTCCGCCCCCATGTCGGCCAGCATCCGCGTGCAATGCGGACCGGCAATGGTGGTCGAGAAATCGAGCACGCGCAGGCCTTCGAAGCTCTTTGTCAAATTACCCTCATCGTTGTCAGCTAGCGTCGTTGCAAACTGCCGGACGTCGGGGTCCGGCGCGGCGGACCCTAAATTGCGCCGCTCAGCCTGGGAAGCGTTTCTCCCGGCGCCCGCCCCTTGGGCCGCCGCCTATGCCCTTTGCAAAATCGGAAGCGAAAACTGGAACCTTTCTTGCATAACGTCGATTAAGCGCTGGTACGGGGGCATTCCTTGAGGGTCTTGTTCGTTACCACGGAAATGGATGATTTCGTCCGGGTGGGCGGGCTGGCTGCCGTTTCCGCCGCCCTGCCGCGGGCGCTACGCGCGCTCAGCGACGTCAGGATCATCCTCCCCGGCTACCGCGACGTGGTCGAACAATTCCTGCATATCCAGATCGTCGGTCAATGCCCCGCGCTGGCGGAGATGCCGGCCTGCTCGCTCGGGCTGACGGCGACCAAGGATGGGCTGCCGGTTTACGTCCTGCTCTGTCCGGAACTTTATGACCGCCCCGGCAATCCCTATGGCGACCCATCGGGCCGGGACTGGCCCGACAACGACGTGCGGTTCGGACGATTTGCCTCGGCCGCCGCTCTGCTTGCGGCAGGCAAGCTGGACAAAAATTGGGCAGCGGACCTGGTTCATGTCAACGACTGGCAGGCAGCACTGGTGCCGGCCTATCTCGCGTGGAACGCCGTCAATATCCCCAGTATCCTGACCATCCATAACCTCGCCTATCAGGGCCTGTTCCCGAAGGAGTCGCTGCGCCGGATCGGCGCGCCCGAAGCCTCCTTCCACATCGATGGCCTCGAATTCTACGACAAGCTGTCCTTCCTGAAGGGCGGGATCGTCTATGCGTCACATCTGACCACCGTCAGCGAAAATTATGCACGGGAGATCACCACGCCCGAACTCGGCTGCGGGCTCGAGGGCCTGCTGCGCCAGCGCTCCGACGCGGGCGGGCTCACGGGAATCCTGAATGGCATCGACGAGAGCTGGGATCCCCGCGTCTGCGCCCAGCTGGCGCAGCCGTTCGGCGCCGGCGACTGGGAAGGTAAGCAGGCCAACTCGGATTACGTCCGCCAGCAATTCGGCCTGGCGCTGTCGCGCGGCCCGATTTTCGGGTTGGTGGCGCGTCTGGTGCACCAGAAGGGCGTCGATCTGGTGCTGGCCGCCGCGGACGAGATCATCGCGGCCGGCGGCCAGATCATCGTGACCGGCAGCGGCGAGCCCGCCATCGAGCAGGCGCTGGTCGACGCGCACCGCCGCCGGCCGGATGCGATCGGCGTCGCCATCGGTTTCAACGACGGGCAGGCCCGGCGGATTTTCGCCGGCAGCGATTTCACCCTGATGCCGTCGCGGTTCGAGCCCTGCGGCCTGAGCCAGATGTATGCGCAGCGGTTCGGTTCGCTGCCGATCGGCCACCAGACCGGCGGCCTCGCCGAAACCATCACGGACGGCGAAACCGGGTTCCTGTTCGATCGTCCCTCGACGGAATCGTTTCTCGGCGGCGTCCGGCGCGCGTTCGCGGCCTTCACCGCCAAGGACCGCCTCGACGCCATGCGGCGCAGCGCCATGTCGCGCTCGTTCAGCTGGGGCATTTCGGCGGCCTGCTACAATGCGCTGTACCGCAAGGCGCTGTCGCCATAGGCCTAGCTGTTGTCCTGAGCCTCACTCCGCCGCGACCGCCATCAATTCCGTCTGCTCATGGAGAATGACGCCGGACAGGGGATCGAACTCGCCGACCCAGGGCGAACGATCGAGCACGGCCCGGGTATGGGCATAGCCGGCGTCCCAGCGCTGCCGGATACCGGACGGACTGAAGTCGATATCCTTGGTATGGTTTTCACGATCGAGCTGCGGCGCCAGCAACCGCACCACATGCATCTGCGTCGGGCAACC
>NZ_JAUSLT010000067.1 GCF_030646015.1 Bradyrhizobium sp. | reverse complement strand
TGGTCGGGGGATCATCAGTCATGAAGTCAAATTCACCGCGTTGGGTATGGGCGGCATTTGTGCTCGCGCTTCTCACCATTTGTTACGTCGTGATGCCGCCAACCGCCGTCCAGCACGCCGCTGCACTGTGGGGCTGGGGCTGAAGGCAAACGGAAGATGATGCATTGCAAGTTCGTTCAAATCGTCGCGATGATCTTTATGGCTTCCGGGGCGACGGCTTGGGCTCAGAGCCCCAAAGAACTGAGAACGAAGGTCGGCGTGCCGGTTGTGTTGGTCAATTTTCTAAATGCGCGGGCCGACTGCAGCACAAATCCTGGCCCAGTTGCCGTGCCCGTCGTCAGCGGCGCGCCGGCCAACGGCGTCATTCAGATGCAGATAACGGTGACTAACGTTCCTGCGTCCAGCAAATGCCCGGCGAGGAAGATCCCTAGTACCGCACTGATATACGCCCCGAACAAAGATTTTTCAGGGGCGGACACGGTCCAGATTGATGTGGAAGTAGGTAATCAAAAGAGATCGTTAAGTTATCGGATAACAGTGCAAGCTGCTGGCCTGCAACTGTGAGAAACACCCACCGTGGCAAATCCGCCGAAGATCGGGCTGGAGGCGAAAGGGAAATAGTTGGCGCAGCGACCTCCTCACATCCCGCACAACGTCGAGCGCACGGCTCTGCAAAATATGCAGGGGTCCAAATGGCTGCCGGAGGCCGCTCTGTATCCTGCTAAGACCAACACCATTGCCACCATGCTGGCAAAGGGTTGGATCGAAAAGCAAGCCGGCCCGTATCCGAAGTATCGTATCACGGCCGCGGGTGAAGCGGCATTGAAAGCAAACATCCCATCTGCCCGTTAGGCCGGAGGAGTCGGTCGTCCGCGCCATTACACCGCTCGCAGCGTCCCCTTCCGCGCCTTCTTTTCCATCCGCTCACGCTGTAGGCGCGACAGACCCTCAGGGATCGCAGCGCCGGCCACCACTCGCGATGCGCGCCAGGCCTTCCAGTCGATCGGACGCGGCGTAACCACCTCGCCTACCTTGTCCTCGGTCCATCGGTGCAGCACACGTTGCGTGATGCCGGTCCTGTCGATCGAGGTGAGCAAGGCGAGACCACCAACCCAATAGTGCGCATCAAGCTCGGGGCGCAGCGGCGTTTTCTTTCGGCGCTGCACTTCCATCAAGTGCAATAAGCCGACATCCGGCGACATCACTTCGCCGATTTCCTCCGGTCGACAGTTGAAGCTCATACCGGCGGCCTTGAGTTCTGAGACGTCCGGCGGCGGGTTCGTGACGATCCCATCGAGCTTTTGAAGCCTAAAGGCTTCCGCCGAATACTCGGAACCGGTCGTCGCCTCGTTCCAGAATTCTTGCGCCTTCGGATCGTGGATGCGCATCATGTAGGCTTCGGCTTGATTGCTGGCCTTCGACCATCCAGCCACGTATAGCTCGCAATCGCTGAATTCACATTGTTCGAATAGATCGCGGTGGCGATCAAAGATACTGGGAAATTCATCTTCAGCACCATCAACCAGTTCGTCGAACGAAGAGAACACTTCTCCCGCCTTGATGCTGAAAATCATCGCCGCGCCGCCGGCGCCGATCGTTGCAATGCAAGCGTGCAGCGTCGGCATGGTAAAGCATTTTTGCGAAATCCGGACCACGACGCCGTCAGAATGGTACGACAGCCCGTCCATCAGAATGTGCACAGACTGTTTTTTCACCAGCACATTGCAAGCCGACATCTCTCAGGCCGCCTTTCGCATCGGCTCGACAACCTCTTTCGGAGGATCGTCCTGAGCTTTCTTTTCATTAGCCAATGCACCAGCGAGACCGCGGCACGCCGTAGGCATTGCGACCATCGCCGAGTTTCCCTTCATTATTCCCGACACGAAATCGTTTGCAAAGGTTCCGGCAAGTTGTTCCGCCGTAGCTTTGATCGATTTGATTTGATCGTTGAACTTGATTGCGGCAGCTTCCGGGCTTTTCAAGGCCGTAGCGATATCGGGGAAGAGACCCTTCAGTTGCGAAGCGATCTGGACGTCTTCTTGCGACAGGAACGCTGTGTCCCTGTCGAACTTTATACTGTTCCGGATGGCGGCTAGGGCGGCCAACTGCGTCCGCTCACCCAATTTCGCGTTGATCTTCTTCAGCCGCTCATATTCGCCTTCATCAAACGCGGCCCGGTTCTGGCTGGCCTGTTGCTCGAGAGCCTGGCGCACCTGTAGGTTGGCGCGCATCTCGGCTTGCTGGCCGATTGACTTCCCGGTCATGTCGATTTCGAGTTGCGCCGAAGCTACGCTCTGGGTCGCCGACAATTCCCGGGCGCGCGCTGCCTCGGACTGTGCAACGGCGGCGCTCGCCAGCGCATACCGACGGGCCGCGGCCGACTGCTCTTCCTGCTCTGCGCTCGTCATTTCTTGACGGTTCACCTGGTCCTGCAGGCGCATCTTGGTTTCGAGAAAGGCAATCTCCCCCTTTGCCGCCGGACTGAACGCCGTGAGACCCTTCAGCGCGATTTCGTTCTGCTCGCGCATACGCGACATGTTGACCTTGTTGATCGTTCCCGCGAGGTTGAGCAGGGCGCGGTCGGCTTCCGTCGCCGTGCCCTGTATCAGCCGCAACATCGACTCCGCATGTGCGAGGTTCTGGGCCATCCCGGTCGCATTCTTCGAGATCGCGAGCAGCCGCTCGGCCGCTTCGCGTAACGCCGGTTCCTCGGTGCCGATATCCGCAACACGCTTGTTGAACGCCTCGAATTCGGGAGAGCCGTTGCGGATTGAATGCTGCAGATCGGAAATCGCGGCAGCGAACTCCTTGAATCGCCCTTGTGCCGCGACCGCAGCCGGATCCGGACCGATACCCATTTCCGGCATACCCAGGGAGGTCGGCGTCGTGCTCGCCTTGGTCATTTCCGCGGTCAGATCACGCAGGTTGTTGCGCATTCGCTCGATGTTGGCCGTCGACTCCAACACCGTCTGCTCCCGGCTTTGCGCATAGAATTTGGCGCCGGCCTCGGTTGCATTACTGTAGGCCGACTTCACGACGCCGAGCAGCCGCGCATGTTCCTCGAGGTTTTTCTCCGCGGTCGGCTGCTCGGTTTTCAACAGCGCGTAGAGCCCGTACGCCGCGGCCGACGCCGCAGCGAACCCGAGCACGATCATGCGGCCCGGAGTGAGAATAGACAGCAGTGCATCTCTTGCCTGCTGGGCAAAACCCTTCACGCCAGACTGTGAAGATATAAACACATCGGCAATCTGCGAGCCTTGCTGGAACAGCACCGTGAACGACGACTGCCCTGACGCCAGCGACACCGCGACGTCCTGCGCCTGGCGCGACAAATTGATTAACTCGTGGCGCGCGAGCCCGGTTGAGCTTGTGAAATTGTCGTTCGCGGTTTTGGCTGTTCCGAGTCGCGCGACCTGGTTACGGCAGTGGTTATGACGTCGACGCCGAGCTAGACCGCTGCGACGACGAAGTCAGCGACCCCAGCGAAGAGAAACTGCAGCCTCTGACTCTAAACGTGGGAGGCGCTCATGTCTTATCGCAAACTGCACCTTTATTCATGCCTTGCTTTCCTCGTCTTTCGTCCCGACTTTTCCACTCGTCGCCCCATCGCGCAAATTCTTGTTATCACGCGTGATAGATTTGCCGGTCGTCACCGCCAGCAACATGAGCTCATGCGCCGCGACGGCGCCGGCGAACGTGGGCGGACCCTCTCGTGGGCGCGGGTACCACCCAGTTCGCAACATCCAGTCGATGAAACCCGCCTTCGGCACCGTCGCCACCACCCGGCCCAAGCTGTTCTTATTCCGATAGTTGCGCGCGGCGGAACGCGCGTTCTGACCGGCCCGCCGCTTTTCGATGCTGTCGCTGGCGGCCATCTTGAAAACGCCGTGACCGCAGGCCGCGCGCACCCCCACCTCATACGCGCGCACCCTCGCGACCGCGGCCTCGAGCCGGGCGCGGCCGACATCGTCAAGTTTGCCCAGGACGATCACTTGCACCTCATGGCAAGTTCGTTCGCGAACTCTGCGAACAGTTGCGGCTCTGGAACCTTGAGCACCATCGCGATCGACGAGGTTGGCGCATTGAGAGCGAGCATCGCCGCGACAAACCGCCTGTCGCTCTCCTGGGCACGGTCGACGCTGCCGCCGGCAGTCGCGGCGAGCGCTGTCGCCAGCGCATCCAGCCGCTCAGCAAAAAAGTGGGCCTGAGATGGTTCGCGCAAACCAGACTCCGGCGCGATGCGAACCCAACTCTCCTTGCGCGCTCGCTTCCGAATCGCCGCGTCGCTGACATCAAAGTCCCGCGCTAAGCTTCTGATTGACATCGAGCTTTGCCGATAGCTGGCCCGGATGCCGTTCCAATCGATGGAATTTCTTTCTCTGGTTCGCATCTTGGTTTGCACCTTCAAATTCGTATTGAGGGAAAGATTCTCTGCGTGACCCCCACTGCGGTAGGGACCGCCCCGATCGGCAGGGATTTGATACCCCCCTGCCGGTCACCCTGACTTCGAGGCGCGCCGATAGATACCGATCTTCGCGACGGTTGCGGTGGTCGATTTGCGACACTTCACGAAACTGTCGCGCTTGGCCTTTGTCACCGGTCACCACGTCACCGGTGACAAATCGAGATTCCAAACCTCTATATGCGCGTATTAGTATCTCAAGGTTTTTGAGTGGTGATACTGGTGACTGTGATGACAACCCTTGCGACACAGGGATTTCGGATGTCACCACCATCCGCGATGTCACCGGCTTTGCACTGGTGCAGATGCGTCGTTGTTTAAGCGCCAACATGATTTCGCCTGTATCTCCACACCCGTTTGTCACCAGCCCTTACTTGAACGCGCTGCCAACCGCGGGCTTTTAGGCAGCGCGCGACTCGGTTTTGCTCCATCTGGCCCCAGCGTGATCGATCGATGCAGATGGCGTCCGCCAATAGCTCGGCCACCGATACGTCTGCCCGGGTCGCAAGGTAGGCGCCTATGATCCCGTCCCAGGGGTCGTCTATGAGGCGGTCGGCCTGCTCCTGCAGCGCCTGCTTCACCACCTCCTGATTTACGAACCACCAAGGCGCGCCGCCGCAGTACAGCCGATAGGCCTCTGCCCAAAGCTGGTCACGGTCGCGGGCTAGACCAGCCTCATCAATGCGCGTTGCTCGCACGGGCCAAAATCGCCGATTACCGGTCTCGTCCTTCAGGTAGGTGTCGTTGTTGGTGGTGCCGATGAAGACGCAGCTGCGCGACAACTCGATAACCCGCGTGCCGTAGGGCGGCCGGAAACGGTCGACGGTTCGCGAAACCCACGCCTTAATCCGTCCGGCCTCTGCTCGCGAATAGGCGTCCAGCTCGGCTAGCTCGAAGCCCCACACGCCAGGCAGCTGCATAGCCGCATCTTTCGATCCCAAGTCGCCAAGTTCATCGGAAAAGTGCGGTCCGAAAAGAATCTTCAGTGCCTTAGATTTTCCGATCCCCTGCGGGCCCTCGATGATCGGCACATGATCGTGTTTGCAGCCCGGGTTGAGAACGCGCGCCACGGCGCCGATCATGAAGCTGCTGCCGACGTTGGCGACGTACCGATCGTCCACCGTCCCGAAGTAGGTCGCAAACAAGGTTCGCAGGCGATGCGTTCCATCCCACTCACTGCTTTCGAGATATTCCCTGACGGGGTGATATGGTCTCTCCCGCGCCACCACCTCAACCGCCTGCGCCGTGGTGGAAACCTTGGTCGGTATGCCGCCGCGCTGGACGTGCTCTGTCGCCAGAACATCATCATGCGACGTCCAGGGCCGCGCCAAAAAAGCCCGCGGTTCGAATTCCCACGGCGGCGCTGACTGCAGCATGACCTTTTGCGAAAACTCATCAAACGCTAGAACGGCCTGCAATTCCGGCGACGATCGAAACATGGTGCAAACGTTTGCTAGGCTGCCATGGGGGGCGCCGCTGGGGTATCGCTGCAGGGACTTGGTCCACTCTGGCGCTGGCATGGTGACGACATTGCTCATGCTCGCCCCTCGCCGAAATGCAGCCGCGCAATCGTCGCGGCGGTGTCAGGCGTGACAAAAAGCAACCGCTGCAGCCGCCTCACTTGAAGCGCGGCGGGTTCTGCTGTAAGAGTGTCTGGCGTTGTCAGCGCATCTTTCGAAATGTGAATTGCCGCCCGGTTCGCCGCCGGGCGGTTTCGCGCTTTAGGATCCGGGATTTGCAATCTGCACCTCCCGAGACGCGACCGATGCTGACAGCCTTGCCGCGATCTCCTCGGAAACGCTCCTGCGGTTCCTCATGGCACCCGCGCGCACGGCCTCGAACACGACCCGATCCATCGTCACAGTGTGGCGCACCCTGCCCTCCCGGCACTCGCCTTTCGTGCCATTGGCCTGTGCTGCTTGATAGCCGGTACTCATTTCGCACCGCCGGCTATTTCTGCGTCAGATGTTTCCCGTGGCAAACCTGCGTCAGATTTCTGGACGTCCGCAGAACACCCGACGAATTCAGCCAGGACGCGCGCAGCAGCCGCGGCGTGATCCTCCAGCATGATCGGCAACGATAGAAACGCCACGTCGCCGCCGCCGCTGATGTGCCCGACGCGGAACACCGGCGCGCCGTCGCATCGATCCCGACTTGTGTGCACCGACACGACGCCACCGAGCTCGCGGATATCGGCGGCATAGATCGGGTTACGGTATGGGCGGGCGCCGGCCATTGATCAGGACGCCCTCGCCTTTACGACAGGCAGAGTTTTGACCCATCGCATCAGTTCGTCGTGCTCGATGATTGTTGCTTTGCCGTCTTTGCGGGCCACCAACTCGCCGCTTTCGATCGCACCGAAAATTCGCGTCCTGGTGCGACCAGACGCGACCGCGGCAACTGCCGGCGGATATGCGATCGGCACCGGCCGGTAATTTTCCTCGGTGAAAATTCGAGGGGTCTGCTCTGCAGTCTTGGTATCGGTCGCGCCTATCATTGATGCTCCCTGTTTCTCAGGAGTCCCGCAACGTTCTGCGGGAACGCATCAGCGCTAGCTCAAAAGTCCGGCGGGAAGTATTTCAATAAATTTTGCGAAACTTGATCTCCGGCGGCAATCGGACTGTTTCGCTCGGGTCAAGCACGGTCGACGGTGCATTCCTATGCGGCTTTCCGGCCTCTCCGCGAACTCGCCAGGATTCGGCCCGCACTAGGAAATTTCCGAATTCCGAAACGGCGCAAGGTAGGTCGCTTCTGCCTGTGGCTTCGCAATAGTCAAGGTGAGCAGCCCAATAGTGCGCGACGGGTCGATAGTCTTTCCAGATTTGAGAAATGGCCGTGGTGTCGGTTGCCTTCTTGCCTGTGTAGCGGCGAGCTAAGAACTTGTTCACCTCGCCAAGATTGGGCTTCGTTCCGTCTGGATTACGGCCGGTCAACGCGAGCCTTAGAAACTGCCCCGCAAAGAAACCCTTTTTGATGGGATCAAGCAATGCCTGCGTAAGGTCCTGCATCGGCAATGCGTCTGGGCCGCGCTCAGCCAACTCCAGAATTGCCTCTTGCGCCAATCGGCGCGCGCGCATCAGTTCGCGCGCCTCATGCACGACCCACGAAAGAGCTGTTCGCTCTCTTGCATCAGGATCGTGCGGCCAAAGCATCGCGGCGCCCGTGACCGCGAGATGCACCTTTGAAGGTGAGGTTATACAGGTCTCGTCAAGCGGTAGAATGGTAGGCGAAGTATTCATGACGCCTGCCCCACCCTGAGAATGCCGGTGAGCGTCGACGCCCACAAACCCATCGCAGCGCGCTTCTCTTTGGCACGTTCATACAAATCGTAGTGTTTCGAGCCGACATCGGTCGGTGTGTGATTTAGGCAGGCGTCCCGGTCTTCCTTCGGCACTCCCAGTTCTGCGAGCCGTGTCGCGAAAGTCCGCCGCAGGTCGTGCGGCGTGGGCGGCTCAGCCTTCCATGTCTTACTGCCTGGTCCGGTCAACTTCTCGCTTTCGCTTAGACGCCGCATTGCTACCGCGAGAGCGTGACCGTCGATCGAGGAGTCCTCTCTGGTCGGCGATGGGAATAGAAACGCGTCGTCATCATCGATTAGTTCCAGTCCAGCCTGCACCACCGCAACAGCGGCAGCCGATAACGGAATGAGATGCGTTCGTTTATTCTTGGTCCGCGATCCGGGGATGATCCACGTTTCTTCGCCAGCTTTGTCCATCGCCTGTAATTCGTTCAGGTTGATCTCGGCCGCTTCGCTCGGTCTGGCGCCCGTGAGCAGCTGCAGGCGCATGGCGAGCCCGACGCCGCGGCTAAGCGGCGGCAACAGGGAGCGCCGCCAGAACAGCCGGATTTCCGAGTCCGAAAGGATGCGAGTGCCGGCGGTTTCCTCGCCCCTCTTTCGCAGCCGCGCGCAAGGATTCGCCGACAGAAGATCCGCGTCGAGCGCGAAGCTGAAAATCGACGAAATGAGCGACTGCACCCGGTTCGCAAGAACCGGCTTACCGGTGGCCACGAGGCCCTCGACCAATTCGATCAAGTCGGCGCGACGGATGTCGTCAATCTGGCGGGACTTCCATTTCGGCAGAATATGGAGGTTGAGGTTGCGGTCGTCGCCATCCGCCGATCGTTTCTTTCGGCGGGAGTGTTCGACCATGAAGCGCTCAGCAATGGCGCTGAAAGCCCGCTGGGAGGCGCCAGCGCGCCCCTTGCGCTTCTCTATGACCGGATTGGCACCGCCAGCCACGGTCGCGCGCATGGCATCCGCGCGCGTTCTGGCTTCGCCTAGGCCGATATCGGGATAGGTCCCGATCGTCGCCCTGGTCGACGCCCTGGTGAGCGGATCACGAAACCGGAAACAGAATGTCCGCGAGCCCTTCGAAGTGACACGGAACGAAAGACCGGCGCACCTCAAATCGGCAAATTCGAGCCGGCCGCTTGCGGGCGCTGTCTGAGCCCGGCAAAATGCGTCCGTTAGTGCTTTCCGAGTCTCTACGCGCTGATCCATTCTGCGTCCCCGATCAATTCGCTGCTGCTGATTTTGCTTCCGGGGACACGCCGGGGACACAAAATAGCTGGATGCAACGGAACGAAGCGGGACCGAATGGAACGCCAGAAGGGTCAAAAGTCAATAAAATAAGGGTTTTTGAGTGCGGTTGCGTCCGGTTGAGTGTGGATAACATGACTTTTAATCATGGGGTCGAGGGTTCGAGTCCCTCCGCGCTCACCATGAAATCCCTATCCCTTCAACACTCTATGGCTGCGTTGGCGTTCTCTAGCCCGGCGAATATTTGCGCCGGCATCGACCGGAGTATCCGCTTCCATGAACAATCGAGCCGACACCATTGCCGCTGATATCGAGGCCTTCATCCGCGCCGAGGTGATCCCCTACGAGAAGGATCCGCGGACGGGACCGCACGGCCCGAGCGACGAGCTGGTGCAGGAACTGCGCGCGAAGGCACGCAAGGCCGGCGTCCTGACGCCGCACATTCTGCCGGATGGATCGCATCTCACGCAGCGCGAGACCGCGAAGGCCCTGATCAAATCCGGCCTCTCACCATTGGGACCGCTTGCCTGCAACACGATGGCGCCCGATGAGGGCAATATGTACCTGCTCGGCAAGGTCGGAAACGCCGAGCAGAAGGTGCGCTTCCTGGAGCCGCTGGTGTCGGGCCGAGCGCGTTCGGCATTCTTCATGACCGAGCCGGCGGACGCGGGCGGTGCAGGATCCGATCCGTCGATGATGCAGACCACGTGCAGGCTGGACGGCAATCATTGGGTCATCAACGGGCGGAAGAAGTTCATCACCGGGGCCGATGGCGCCCGGGTCGGCATCGTCATGGCGAAGTCGGACGTCGGCGCGTGCATGTTCCTCGTCGATCTGCCGGATCCCGCGATCCGGACGCTGCGCGTGATCGATACGATCGACAGTTCGATGCCCGGCGGACATGCCGAGATCGAGATCGAGAACCTTCGCGTGCCCGCCGACCAGATGCTCGGCGCGTCTGGCGACGGTTTCAAATATGCGCAAATCCGGCTCAGCCCGGCCCGTCTGTCGCACTGCATGCGCTGGCTGGGCCTGGCGATCCGCGCCAACGAGATCGCCACCGATTATGCCTGCCGCCGTCACGCATTCGGAAAGCCGCTGGTCGATCACGAAGGCGTCGGCTTCATGCTGGCGGAGAACCTGATCGATCTGAAACAGTCGGAACTGATGATCGACTGGTGCGCAGGCGTGCTCGACACCGGCTCGCTGGGGACGGCCGAGAGTTCGATGGCCAAGGTTTCGGTATCGGAAGCGCTGATGCGGGTTGCCGATCGATGCGTGCAGGTGACGGGAGGCACCGGCGTCTCGGCTGAGACGATCGTCGAGCAGGCTTTCCGCGAGATCCGCGCCTTTCGCATTTATGATGGTCCGACCGAAGTCCACAAATGGTCTCTCGCCAAGAAGATCAAGCGCGACTGGAAGGCCGAGCAGCATTGAGCTGCCGTTGCGCACGGTGCGCTCAGCGCCGCTCGTAGCAGTGAAACCCGCCATAGATCCCCGAGCGGTCCTGTGCGAAGCCGATCGCGCTTCGCGCCTCGTCACGACGCCAGATCTGGCGCAGCGGCGCCAGTTCGTCGTTCTCCAGCGGAGATTCCTTGCCGGCGGTGCGGAAGATCACGCGGACGTCGTTGCTGCCGGTGCGGTCGATCGCATTCCACAGCGCGCGGATTTCTTCGGAGGCCATCCAGTCCTGCGAGTCCAGCAGCACCACGGCGTCGACCTCGCGCGCCGGCAGGCCTTCGAGAAACTGCCTGAGATTGGCGTGCACCGGAATGATCAATCCCGCCCCGTCGCGCATGCGTTCGAACTGGCTGCGCTGCAGATAGGGCGGCAGGCAGGCATCGCCCGGCCCGCGGTAGCTGCGCTGCAGCGCCTGCCAGGCGAAATAGTTGGTCTCGTTGGAATGACCGCTGACCAGCCGCAGCAACCGCTCGTGCAGTACTTCGTTGAGCGGCGCGTCGGCGCCGAGCAGTGCCCGCTGTTGCGGCGGAATGCCGAGGCTGAACAGCAGCGCGGGCGTTGCGGTGATCAGGCGCGCCAGCGGCGAATGAAACAGCCGATGCAGGCGATCCAGCGCCCGCATGCGATCGGGGCAATCTGCCTTGCCGTTCAGCAGCGCCGAAAGATCGATCCGCGCCAGCTTCGCCAGTACATGGGCAAGGCCGATGAAGCGGCCGAGCATGCCATGGCGATAGAACCCGTCGGTGAAATAGGCATGCCGCGGGCGGCCGATGATGTTGAGCCTGTCCCAATAGGCGCGCGTCTCCGCGTCCAGCACCGGCCGCAGCCGATCGCGATACAGCGCGGAGTTGGCGACCGAGGCGGCCTCGCCGAAGAACTGCCAGAATTCGGCATAGCCGGAGAAAACACGAAGCCCCGCGAGCTTGAGCTGCAGCAGCGACAGATGCGCCTCGTTGAGGTCGACCGCGTACACTTGCGCCGGCCGCGCCGTGAGATAGGACAGCGCGTTGCAGCCGCCGGAGGAGATGGTGACGATGGTCGAGCCGACCGGCAGGCGAAGTGCCGCGAGATCGGCTTCCGGGTCTTCCCAGATCTGGGTGTAGACCAGCCGGCGGAACCAGAACGCGAACAGCCGGTCCCAAACGGTTTCCTCGGCCTTGCCTCTGGAGTTGCGGACCGCGTCGGCGATGAGTTGCGTATTCATCCATCCCTCGAATCAACAATCCGACGAGGGTATCGGGAGCACGCTGCAGTTTTGCGACAGCGGCGGAAGCGGAACCGCGGACACTGTCCCGCGCTGTCACATCCCTGTCGCGCGAACATCGCAAGGATCCAGCGATCACAGGCGATACGAGGTGCTTGGATGTCGATGTACACAGAGGAAATCAGTGCCGAACCATCGTGGCCGGTCGAGGCCACGCGTCGCATGAACCGGATGTACCGCCGGCAGCGCCACATCTACGACGGCACAAGGCGATACTATTTGCTTGGCCGGGACCAGCTGATCGCGGGATTACAGCCTGCCGCCGGCGCGAACGTGCTGGAAATCGGCTGCGGAACCGGCAGAAACCTGGTGCATGCCGCCCGGCTCTATCCGAACGCGCGATTCTTCGGCATCGATATTTCCACGGAAATGCTGACATCGGCGATTTCAGCCATTTCGCGCCGCGACCTCGCCAAGCGCATTCGCGTCGCGCATGGCGACGGAACGGCCTTCAACCCCCAGGTCTCGTTCGGCATCGCGCGGTTCGATCATGTGATGATTTCCTACAGCCTGTCGATGATTCCGGACTGGCGCCTCGTGCTGCAGGCGGCGACCGGCCGCCTCAAGCCCGGCGGAAGCCTGCACATCGTCGATTTCGGTGATCAGGAGCGCTTGCCACAAATAGCGCGGACGCTGCTTCGGCAGTGGCTGGCGCTGTTCGGCGTCACGCCGCGTGACGATCTCGAGCGCGAGCTGTCGGCGATGGTCAAAAGCTCCGGCGCCGATCTGAAATTCGAACGGCCGTTCCGCGGCTATGCGCAATATGCCGTGTTGACCCTTCCGCCGGAACGCAAGACCGCGTGAGCGGCTGGCTGGCATTGCTGGGGGCCGGACTGCTCGAGATCGCCTGGGCCTTCGGCCTGAAATATTCCGACGGCCTCACCCGGTTCTGGCCGACCGTTGCGACCCTGGTGGCGATCGCGCTGAGCTTCGGACTGATGGCCATCGCGCTGAAGTCCCTGCCCTTCGGCACCGCCTATGCGGTATGGACCGGTATCGGCGCCACCGGCAGCATCATTGTGGGAATGCTGATCTACAGCGAGCCGGCCGACCCGGTCCGGGTGCTGTGCCTGACGCTGATCGTGGCGGGAATGGTGGGGCTGAAGCTCAACTCGCCGGTGTGAATGGCGCAAGCGGCTTCACGGCCTGCTCCTGCCGCGAAAACTCCTCCAGCCTTCCAGGCCGCCGAACAGGCCGAGCGCGAGCACGAACGGCAAGAAGTGGTACAGAAACCGGAACATCAGCAGCGCCGCGATCACCGGTTCCTTCTCGTCACCGGCCAGCCCGATCAAAACAGCCGCGTCGAACACGCCAATTCCCGCCGGCGAGTGACTGGCAAACCCCAGTAGCGTCGCGGCGATGAACACCGCGATCACGCGAAACACCCCGATATCCAGCCCGGCCGGCAACAGCACATACATCGCCAGCGCCGCGGCGCCGAGATCGAAAATTCCGATCGCGATCTGCAGCAGAACCACGGGCCCTGAGGGAAGCCGCACCGGCCACCGCCGCGTTCCAAAGCTTCTGGGCGCGCGCCAGGTCCAGAGCAGGAAGGCGAGCACAGCTGATAGCAGCGCCGCCGCCAGCCAGCGATTGGCAGATGGCGGCAGATAGTTGATCAGGCTGATGGCATCGGGCGCGCAGAACAGGCTGAGCGCCAGCGCCGTCAGGTTGCCCAGCCAGAACGTCAGCCCGGTCAGGAAGCTGATATTCGCCACGTCGAAAACGCCGAGGCCGTGGCGCGAATAGACCCGGTAGCGGATCACCGGCGCGATCAGCGCGACTGCTCCGACACCATGGGCGATGGGATAGCTGGTGAAACTCGCGAGCGCCGCAATCCGGTAGGGAATGTCGGCCCGCCCGATCGTGCGCAGCGCCAGCAGGTCGTAGAGAGTCAGACTGGCGTAGGAAATGGCCACCAGCATCAGGGCCATGACAATGACGCCGGGACTGGTGCGTCCCACGACCGCGAACACCTCGTCGTAGTCGACGTTTTTGAGCGCATGCGTCAGCGCGAAGATGGCTGCCGCCGCGATGGCGAGGCTGACGACCACACCCAGCCCCTTCAGTCGGGCGTGGCTGCGGGGTGTGTTTTGCAGCACGAGGGCTTTCAGGGGGTGCGTCCGTCCGGACGGCAATAGCAACTATCGCGCCGGCTGATTCGGGTGATCGACATCTTCCATTGGCACGCTGACGTGACAGCCGCGTTACGCGCCGTTTCGAGGCATCATCGAAATCGGACGCTACCTGATGACACCACAGCGTTTCATGATGAAATAGGCGACAAGGGACGCCAGAGCCATCAGCATGGCCGCCCACGGGAAGGCTGCTTCGAGATCGGCAAGCGGCAGGCCCTTGAGGTTCATGCCGAAGATGCCGGTGACGAGCGTCGGCGGCATCAGCAGCGCCGTCAGAATCGAGAGCGCCCTGATGTTGTTGTTCCCCTGTTCCTCGATCTTCAGATGGAGTTCTTCCTGCAACAACCGGCTTCGCTCGCGCATCTCGACGATGGTGTGATCGAGGCCATCGAGGCGCTGGCCGAGCTTGCCGGCGCGGAGCCGCAAGGCGGGCTTGAGATCGCCGGGGTTCTTCTGTTCGAGCCGGTGGAACACGATCCGCAATCCTGAAACCTGCCGATGCAGCCGGACGCAGGTACGCCGCAGGCGACCGAGGTTCTGGCGCAAGTCCGTCGTGCCGCCCGACAGCACCTGCTCCTCGAGTTCGTCGAGATCGTGCGCCACGCGATCGGCGACCCGGTCTATCGTACTGGCGACATTCTCGACGATGGCCTCGAACAGCGCGGCAACGCTTTCGATACGTTGGCCGTCTTCGAGCGCGCGGCGAGTGGCATCGACCGCGCAAAGCGCATGATGCCGGCCGCTCACCATGATCTGCTCGGTCATGATCAACCGAAGGTATCCGGTGTCTTCCGTCGCCTCGCCGATGTCGCGCCGCAGATCCGAGATCACGCCGTAGACACAGTCATCGACGGTGTTGAGCTGCTGATAGGTATCCTTCGACAGCAACAGCGTCCGTGCCTGGGACGGCACCTGAAGGTTGGCAGGGGTCAACCACTGCAGCACCCGCGCATCCGCCAGATTGAAGTGCAGCCAGAGCAGGCCGTCATGAGCGAACGCAATCGGCTGATCGACCGGGAGGAGTTCCGGACTGCCGTCCGGATGGATGCGGAATGCCCAGACCAGACCCGGAATCGGCGCGGTTGCGCCCGATGACCGACCCCTGTCGTCGGCGGCAATTTCTGCGACTGGCGTTTCAGCTTGCATTGGACACCGCAAAACCTGGCCGAACGCAGGACGTCACGACGCAAACCTGCAAGGCGCAACGAAACCGGGGGACGACCATTCAAGCCCGGTTGTTTTCCCCGGGGCGGCCCCATGGAATGACATTCGTGTTACAGTCATGTGTCGCCGACGGCGTTCAATAGCGCGCCGGCACGTACATTTCGGCCGGAATCGGACCTCGACTATAATTCGGGCTATGAATTCGCGGCGGCAGAACCACCGGAGCGTGCCCGACTTCGTTGTAGGGAATCTGTTCGAGCAAATGCGCGATGCAGTTCAGCCGCGCCCTCTTCTTGTCGACGGCCTGGACCACATACCAGGGGGCTTCCGTGATGTGGGTCCGCTCCAGCATCGCTTCCTTGGCCTTGGTGTATTGTTCCCAACGGCTGCGCGATTCCACATCCATCGGGCTGAGCTTCCATTGCTTGAGAGGATCGTGAATCCGCATGGTGAAGCGCAGATGCTGTTCCTCGTCGGTGATGGAGAACCAGTACTTGATCAACACGATGCCGGAGCGCACCAGCATGCGCTCGAATTCCGGCACCGACCGGAAGAACTCCTCGACATCGGCCTCGGTACAGAACCCCATCACGCGTTCGACGCCGGCGCGATTATACCAGCTGCGATCGAACAGCACGATTTCGCCGCCGGCCGGCAAATGCGACACATAGCGTTGGAAATACCATTGCGTGCGTTCGCGCTCGCTCGGCGCCGGAAGTGCCGCGACGCGGCAAATCCGCGGATTGAGCCTCTGGGTGATACGCTTGATCACCCCGCCCTTGCCGGCGGAATCGCGGCCCTCGAAAATCACCACCACCTTGAGTTTCTGGTGCTGCACCCAGCTCTGCAGTTTGACCAGTTCACCCTGCAGGCGGAACAGCTCCTTGAAATAAATTCGCCGATCGAGGGTCTCATTCGCGGTATGGCCGGAGAACTCGTTGGTCAACGCGTCGAGGCGATCATCGTCGATCTCGAGTTCCAGTTCTTCATCGAAGCTGTCCAGCATGCCGGCGTGAATGCGGTCGTGGATGGGCTTTTCGGTCATGGACGACTCCGACGATAGGCAAACCGTGCTGGTGGGACGCTAGTCTCTGAACGACGGAGTTGACGGTTGGATGACAGAAGCCGTTCGTGGCCGGAAGCTCCGCAAGACGCCCTACCACAGCGACTGCCGCGCCCGCTCCGGCCATGCCTTGTCGTACGCTTCGCCGCCGACGCGATTCTCGCTCATGTCGGCGAGGATCTGGCCGGGCGTCGGCAGGATCTTCGGGTCCACCCGCTTGTCCGGATTCCAGAGATCCGAACGCACGATGGCGCGGGCGCACTGAAAATAGATCTCGTCGACCGTCATGACGATGACGGTGCGCGGCGCCTTGCCGTCGAACGTGAACGATGCCAGCAGTTGCGGATCGGCCGACACCTGCGCGCGGCCGTTGACGCGCAGCGTGCTGCCGGAGCCAGGTATCAGGAACAACAGCGCGATCCTGGGGTCGCGCACGATGTTGCGCAGCGAATCCACCCGGTTGTTGCCGCGGCGGTCCGGCATCATCAGGGTCTTCTCATCGTGGACTCTGACAAAACCGGGCAGATCGCCGCGCGGCGAACAATCCAGCCCCTCCGGGCCTGAGGTCGCCAGCGCCGCGAACGGCGACTTGTCGATCAACACCCGGTAAGGCGGCGTGATCCGGTCGGCGACCTTGACGGTCGACGCCTCGCCCGGCTGACCATAGATCGCTTCCAATTCCGCGACCGTTGCGATTATCGACACCGTTCAAGCACCCCTGATAGCCCGCAACAGTTCCAGCGCATGATCCTCGGCGTTTTCGACATTCATGATGGTGACATCAGGCGCGGCCGCCGCATCATCGACGGCACGGCGGAGCCTGTCGGCGATCTGTCCGTCACTGCGGCGCGCCCGCGCGGCCAGTCGCTGGCCAAGGACTTCAGGCGGCGCCGTGATCGAGACCACGACGACGTCGAGGTAGGTGCGGCGCATCGCCTCGACTACCGTACGCGATACATTGGCGACGACCGCGCGCCCGGCGCCGATCTGGTCGTCGATCGCGCGGCGCAACGCGTAGCAATGGCTATGCGCTTCCCAATGGACTGCAAATTCACCTTGCGCCTGTGCCTGCGCAAAGGCTTCCAGGCTCACCTGCTCATTGTCTTCGAAGGACGAGGGTTCCCGCGTCACCACCCGGCGCGGAAAGACGATCGTGCCGTCATCGGCGCAGGCGGCCCGGGCCAGCCCGATCAGCGTGTCCTTGCCGGCGCCGCTCGGGCCGACCACCAGAACCAGCCGGCCGGGCCCGATCCCCGCGGCGGCGCGATGGCCAGATATCGTCGACTCGTCGGTCACGCCACGCGGTGTCCTTCACGCCAGACGCTGCGCACCACCGGAATGTCGCGGGCGACATGCACACGGATCAGGTCGGCGCGCTTGCCGGCCGCGATCTCGCCGCGGTCGGCGAGCCCCACCGCTTCGGCGGGCGTCTTGGTGACGGTGCGGACGGCGGAGGCGAGATCGATGGCCGGCGCGCATTGCGGCAGCTGCAGCGCCGCCATCAGCAGGCTCGAGGGGATGTAATCGGACGACAGGATGTCCAGCAGCCCTTCGCGGGCGAGATCGACCGCGGCGATATTGCCGGAATGCGAGCCGCCGCGCACCACGTTCGGCGAGCCCATCAGGATGCCGATACCGGCCTGGTGCAATCCATGCGCGGCTTCCATCGTGGTCGGAAATTCCGCCACCGAAATCCGATCACGAACGGCATCGGCAACGTTTTCATCTGTCGTGTCGTCGTGGCTGGCGAGCGGGATATTGTAGTGGTGCGCCAGCGCCACGATCTCGCGCATGTTGGTCGCGGCATAGGCCTTCTGATAGGCAAAACGCCGCTCGAACAGCACGTCGAGTTCGGCGTCGGTCATACCGGCGCCCTTGCCGCGATAATAGTCGCGCAGCTTGCCTTCGTCGCGGAACTGACGCTGCCCCGGCGTGTGGTCCATCAGCGACATCAGGCGGACGTCCGGTCGCCCGATCAGTTCCTTGGCCTCCTCGACCACGCTCGGCATCGGGATCTCGCAGCGCAGATGCAGGAAATGATCCGATCGCAGCAGATTGGCGTCGCGCGCCGACGAGATCGCCGCGGCCAGCACGCCTGCCCTGCCATCGACGTCCTCGGCGCCGTCCTCGCGCCAGACCCTTAAGGAATCCAGCACCGTGGTGATGCCCGATGTCGCCAGCTGCGCGTCATAGGACACAACCGCCGCGATCGGATCCCAGAACACTTTTGGACGCGGCACGTAATGGGCTTCCAGATGATCGGTGTGCAGTTCGATCAGGCCGGGCATGATCATGTCGCCGGCCGCATCCTCGCTGCCGGCGGGAGCGTCACCCTCGCCCGTTTCCGCGATACGGCCATTCGCAAATGCGATCCAGCCGCGTTCGATCACGCGGTCGGCCAGAACGATCCTGGCATTGCCGATAACGGTGTCGGACCCGGTCGAAGTCATGTCAAAATTCTTTCTTCATGCGGCTGATGCAAACGACGTCACGTCGACGATGCGGTCGGCGATCAGATGGCGGATCTCGTCGTCATGGACGATGGCGACCATGGCGACATCGGCACGTTTCTTCTGGTCGATCAGTTCGACCACGACGGCGCGGTTGGCGGCATCGAGCGAGGCGGTCGGCTCGTCCAGCAGCAGGATCGGCAGATCGGAGATAAAGCCGCGCGCGATGTTGACGCGCTGCTGCTCGCCGCCGGAAAAGGTCGAGGGCGGCAGCGCCCACAGCCGCTCCGGAATGTTGAGGCGGCGCAGCAGCTGCCCTGCCCGCTCCTGAGCCTCCGGACGCGCCATTCCGTTTGATATCAGGGGCTCGGCCACCACATCGATGGTGGCGACGCGCGGCACCGCCCGCAGGAACTGGCTGACATAGCCGATCGTGGCGCGGCGCACGCTGAGAATTTGTCGCGGCTCGGCGCTGGCGAGATCGACCAGCGCGCCCTGGTGGCGGATGCCGATGCGGCCGCCATCGCAGCGATAATTGCCGAAGATCATTTTCAGGATCGAGGATTTGCCGGCGCCCGAGGGACCCGACAGCACCACGCATTCGCCGGGCTCGACCTGAAAGGTGACACCGCTCACGACCGGCAGTTCGATCCCGCCCTGCAGATGCATGGTGAAGGTCTTTTCCGCACGGCTGATATCGATCATCGCAGTCATAGGTTTGTGCTCACGCTGGCAAAATCGAGGAGACGAGCAACTGGGTATAGGGCTCGCGGGGGTCGTCGAGCACCTGGTCGGTCAACCCGGTCTCGATGACGCGGCCCCCCTTCATCACCATCACCCGGTGCGACAACAGCCGCGCTACCGCGAGGTCATGGGTGACGACAATGGCGGCAAGGCCGAGTTCGCTGACCAGATTGCGCATCAAATCGAGCAGCCGTGCCTGCACCGACACGTCCAGGCCGCCAGTCGGCTCATCCATGAACACCAGGCGCGGTTCGGTCACCAGATTGCGCGCAATCTGCAGCCGCTGCCGCATGCCGCCGGAATAGGTTCGCGGCGCATCATCGATGCGTTCGATATCGATTTCGACGCGCTCCAGCCAGGATGTCGCGGTGTCGCGGATGCGTCCATAGTGATTCCAGCCGACCGCCATCAGCCGCTCGCCGACATTGGCGCCGGCCGAGACCGCCATCCGCAATCCCAGCACGGGATCCTGATGCACATAGCCCCAGTCGGTGCGAAACAGGAACCGGCGCTCGGCCTCACCAAGCGCCGCCAGGTCGCGCATCACCCCGTCGCGCATCCGGTACGATACTTTCCCGGCGCTCGGCGCCAGCTGCGCCGACAACAGTTGCAGCAAGGTCGATTTGCCCGATCCGGATTCGCCGACGATCGCCAGCACCTCGCCGGGATAGAGCGCAAAGGAGACGTCGCGGCAGGCGCTGAGCCGGCCATAGGTCTTGCCGAGGCCCTCGGCCATCAGCAGCGGCTGGTCATTGTCCTGCACAGCGGCATTGTTGTCAGCCATGCGGCCTCTCCTTGTGCGGGGCCGCGCTCTCGCTGCCGCGATGACCCTCTGCCTGGCGGTTCTCGCAATAGTCGGTGTCGGAGCAGACGAACATGCGGCTGCCCTGGTCATCGGTAACGATTTCATCGAGATAGGAGTCATCGGCACCGCACAGCGCGCAGGGCGCATCGAAGCGGTAGCGCGTGAACGGATGATCCTCGAAATCCAGCGAAACCACCGAGGTATAGGGCGGGATCGCGTAGATGCGCTTCTCGCGGCCGGCGCCGAACAGCTGCAGCGCCGGGCAATTGTCCATCTTCGGATTGTCGAACTTCGGCGTCGGCGACGGATCCATCACATAGCGGGCATTGACCTTCACCGGATAGGCATAGGAGGTGGCGATATGCCCGAAGCGCGCGATGTCCTCGTACAGCTTGACGTGCATCAGGCCATATTCGCCGAGCGCATGCATGCGCCGGGTCTCGGTCTCTCGCGGCTCGAGGAAGCGCAGCGGCTCGGGGATCGGCACCTGATAGACCAGCACCTGCCCGCCATGCAGCGGCGATTCGGGAATCCGGTGCCTTGTCTGGATTACGGTGGCATCCGCCGTGGCGGTCGTGGTCGCGACGCCGGCGGTCCTGGCGAAGAACTTTCGGATCGAAATCGCGTTGGTGGTGTCGTCGGAACCCTGATCGATCACCTTCAGCACATCGTCAGGCCCGAGGATCGCGGCGGTCACCTGCACGCCGCCGGTGCCCCAGCCATAGGGCATCGGCATTTCGCGGCTGGCGAACGGCACTTGGTAACCGGGAATCGCGATCGCCTTCAGGACGGCGCGGCGGATCATCCGTTTGGTCTGCTCATCCAGATAGGCGAAATTGTAGACCGGCGCGTTCATTCCGCGGCCTCCTGCATCGGCTCCGGGGTGTCCGCCGCCGCTTCCGAAAACTCCTTGCGCAGCTTGCGCAACAGGCCGAGTTCGGATTGGAAGTCGACGTAATGCGGCAGCTTGAGATGTTCGACGAAGCCGGTCGCCTGCACATTGTCGGAATGCGACATCACGAACTCTTCGTCCTGGGCCGGCGCGATGACCTCCTCCCCGAGCTCACGGGCGCGCAAGCTGCGGTCGACCAGCGCCATCGACATGGTCTTGCGCTCCGACTGTCCGAACGCCAGCCCGTAGCCCCGCGTAAAACACGGGGCCTCGGTCGCCGAGCCCTTGAACTGGTTGACCATCTGGCACTCGGTCAACGTGACCGCGCCGAGCGGTACGGCGAAGCCGACGTCTTCGGCCATGAATTCCACCTCGACCTCGCCGAGCCGAATTTCGCCGGCGAACGGGTGGCTGCGGCCATAACCGCGCTGCGTCGAATAGCCGAGCGCCAGCAAAAAACCTTCGTCGGCGCGCGCCAGATTCTGCAGCCGCAAATCGCGATCGGCGGGGAAACTGAGCGGCTCGCGGGTGAGATCGCCTACCGGCGCATCAGCATCCAACTGCGGTGAAGGCTCGATCAGGCCGTCGCGGCCGAGAATGTCAGTGACGCGTGGCATGATCGCCGCGGATGCTTCCGCGGTCGCGGGCGCCTCGGGCTTTGAGCCTTCCGCCAATTCCGGATCCAGCAGGCGGTGGGTGTAATCGAAGGTCGGCCCGAGAATCTGGCCGCCCGGAATATCCTTGAAGGTCGAGGAGATGCGGCGGCGCACCTGCATCTGGCCGGTATCGACCGGCTCGGAGGCGCCGAAACGCGGCAAGGTGGCGCGGAAGGCGCGGACCAGGAAGATCGCCTCTATCATGTCGCCGCGCGCCTGCTTCAACGCCAGTGCCGCCAACTCACGGTCGTACAGCGAGCCCTCGGTCATGATGCGATCGACGCCGAGGCTGAGTTGTCCGGAGATCTGCGTGAGCGAGAGTTCGGGGACCTCGCGGTCGCCACGGCGCTCATGCGCCAGCAGCCGATGGGCGTTCTCGATGGCGCGTTCACCACCCTTGACGGCGACATACATCCGTTAGCCTCCCTTCGCGACAAGCCGCGTGGTGCGCGGGATCGCGACAACGGCATCATCAGCCACCAGCACCACATCGATACCGCGCGGAAACAGCGTGGCGTTGATGGCGAGCCGTTCAAACAGGTCCGCAGGCTGCAGCGTCGCCCGCAACACGGCGGTGCCGTCGATGCCGGGGCCGCGCAACTCGAAGGCAGGGCCCATCGTCAGGCTCTCAACCTGCAGAATGACCGTCGTCGAACGATCCGGATACTCATTGCTGCCGAAGGCAAAACGGTCGAGCGCCGGGAGGGCTCGCGGTTCGCCGATGACGGCAAAGCTGGAGATCGACGAATCCGGGATGACCGGCGCGCTGGTGTGAAACTTGAGCCATTTGGCGACATCAGATGTCTCGGACAGAAGCGGGTCGAGCCAGACCGGCGTGTCGTGGTCGAACAGCGTCAATGCGATGGCGGCGGTGCCGCGCATCAAGGATGCAGGCGCGCCGGATACCGCCGTGACGCGCTGGACGCTGCCCGGGCGCGCCATCGCATCCATCACTGACCGGAAGGTGGTCTGCGCGGACAGAACCTTGTCCGCAAACCCGGCAGGCAGTTCGGCAACCGTCGTCATCGTTCAGCCCTCACCGCGCACCATCGTGTAGAAATCGACCCGCGTCGCCGCGGTCTCCGCGGCCTTGCGATCCCGTTCGGAGGCCATCGCGGCACGAAGCGGCGTCAGCACATTTGCTTCAACCGCCCCCGAGAACTCATTCGACTGCACCAATGCGTCGCACAGCGCGATCATCTGCGCCTTTTGCCGGTCGCGGCCGAGCGTGTAGCCGAAGCCGACCTCGCCGGTCGCCAGCCGCACCGCGGCACGCGAAACCGTGGCCTCGCCGAGGTTGAACGGCGCGCCGTCGCCGCCGATGCGGCCGCGCAGCATCACCAGCCCGTTCTCGGGCTCGCGCAGGTTTTCGTAAGCCGGCACCGCGATCGGCTCGAGACGACGGGCAATCTCCGCCGCATCGGAATGCGCGAGCACCGCCATGGCCGCCTTGCGCTGCGCCTGTTTGCCGTTTTCGTCCGCGACGGTCATATCAGCCTTCAGATCGGTCTTGCCGGAATCAAGTTGTCTATGTTATTAGACAACTTGATAGCGAAGCGCCATGACTGTTTCGTGACATCAGGATGATTTTTCCGATGCCCCTCCCCGGCTTTTTCGCGCCATGAGCATGCAGGACGCAGCCTCCGGCGTGGCGTTGTGGCGCCAGGTCGCCGACGGCATCGAGCGCGGCATCGCCGACGGCCGCTTTGCCGCGGGCGAGCGGTTGCCGGGCGAGACCGAAATCGCCGAAACCTACCGCGTCAACCGCCATACCGTGCGCCGGGCGCTGGCGACGCTGGCCGAGCGCGGCCTGGTGCGCGCCGAGCGCGGCAGCGGCACCTACGTGGAAGCACCGCGCATTGCCTATCCGCTGCGCTCGCGCACCCGGTTTTCCGAGATCGTCGGCGCCGGCGGCCGCGAGCCGCGCGGTCAGCTGATCGGCGCTTCCGAAGAGCCGGCAACGCGCGAACTGGCGAAGCAGCTCGGCCTGAAAACCGGAACACCCCTGATTCGGATCGAGGCGCTGCGGCTCGCCGACCGCACCCCGATCTGCATCGGCACCACCTGGCTCGCGGCAGCGCAATTTCCCGACGCTGGACGCACCTATGAGCGGGTGCGCTCGATGACGAAGTTGCTGGCGCATTACGGCATTCGCGACTATCGCCGGGCCTCGACCCGCGTCACCGCCGCCATTGTCGACGCCACCGACGCGATCAGGCTCGACCTCGCACTCGGGCGCCCCGTCCTGGTGGTCGACAGCACCGACGTCGATGCCAGTGGAAGACCGCTGCTGACCACGCGCGCGCGCTTCGCCGCCGAGCGGGTCGAATTTCTGGTCGAGAACGGCTAGCTGCGAGATCTTACGCGATTTCCCGCCGTCCGATGATCGCGAAGCGGAGTTTGCCGGAAATCCAGTCAATGGACGATACCGTGATGAGGATGAGCAAAATCAGGAACGACACCCTCTGCCATTCCAGCACCCGGATTTGTTCGGCGAGCTGAAGGCCAATTCCACCGGCCCCGACGATTCCGATGATGGTCGCCGACCGCGTATTTGACTCAAAATAGTAAAGCACCTGACTCAACAGGATCGGAATCACCTGCGGCAGCAAGCCGAACCGGATACCATGGAGATGGCTGCCGCCGGCCGCCAGGACACCTTCGCCGGGCTTCTTGTCGGCAGCCTCGATGGCCTCCGAAAAGAGTTTTCCAAAACTCCCAAAATCGCTGCAGATGAGCGCGAGAATGCCCGCAAACGGACCCAGTCCCACAACACCGACCCAGATGAGAGCCCAGATCAAGGTATCGACACCGCGCATGGTATCGAGGCCGCGGCGGGTCAACAGGTGGACGATACGGTTTGCGACCACATTGCGCGCCGCCAGCAGGGAAACCGGAAACGCCAGCAGTGCCCCACCCAGCGTGCCAAGGAATGCGATCGCCACGGTCTCTCCGAGCGCGTGCAAATAGATCAACGCCTGCGCCCATGAACCCGGATCGGGTGGCACCATCAATTGAAGGAAACCGCCCAGCCTGAACATTCCGTCAGAAAGCCTGTGAAACGGAATGTCGAGCTGGACGATCCCGTACACAAACAACGCGATCGCTGCGCCGAAGCCAACGGTGATTTTTCCCCGGTTCCACCAGTCCGGACGGAACAGGTGCGGATGGCGTTCAGCGATTGTGGCCTGGTTTTCGAAATTGAAGGAATTCATTTGCGGGCACCTTCCAGCCCAAGGAGTCGATGGCGCACGCGCTCTGTGACAAAATCAATCAGCATGACGGTCACGATAATAAGCAGGAGGATGGCGCTCACATCCGTGAAGTAGAATTTGCGGACCGCCTCGATCAGATCCTGTCCGATCCCGCCGGCGCCGACGAATCCCATCACCGCGGCGCCGCGCACGTTGATTTCGAATCTCAGCAAGGCGTAGCTGACAAAATTCGAAAGAACCTGGGGTACCGCACCAAACCGGACAATCTGAATCCAGCTTCCTCCGCTCGCGGCCACTCCCTCGATCGGGTTGATGTCGATGTTCTCGACAACTTCGGCGAACTGCTTGCCCAGCGCGCCGGTGGTATGGATCGCGATCGCAAGAACGCCGGGCAAAGCCCCGAGCCCGAATGCCAATACAAAAATCAGGGCAAAGACGATCTCAGGCACGGTCCGGCAGAATTCGAGGACACGCCGCGTAACAAAAACGATCGCGCGCGACTTGACCAGATTGGCCGATGCCAGAAAGCAGAGAGCGAAGCCGCTTATCGCTCCTGCGAGGGTTCCGACATACGCGATCAGCAACGTGTCTCCGAGCAGCCGCGTCCAGCGCGGCAGCCCCCAGAGCCATTCCGAGAGATCAACCCATGCAGATGAAAACGAAAACTTCGGAGCGGTACTCGCGAAATAGGCCGGGAATCGCCAGAAATTCTCGGCGAACATCCCAAGCTTGACATCGCCCATCCAGCCGGCGGCAAGTGCGGCGGCGATCAGGACGGCTGTACCCAGCCATAAGCGTCGTCGCTTGGCGGCAACCGCGACCGCATAGCGATCGGCAAGCTCTTGCAGCCTGGCTTCCGGGAATTCGGGGACTGCAGTTCGCATGGGATTTTCTGGTGAGAGCCTGGGCAGATCTCACGACCTGCCCAAACCATCTCGACCCGTAGCTCAGGACTTCTGCTTGCGGATGCTGTCGACAAACTTGATCAGGTCGACCACGGGCTCATAGGCCTTGTGGTCAACCGCGACGAAAGGCAGCTGTTTCCCCTCATAGATCTTGTCGAAAGCGGCCTTGTCCTTCATCGCAATTTCCAACACGGCCTTCTTGATCGCCGCCTTGAGGTCGGCAGGCAGGGTGCCGAGGTATGCCATCGGCGAATTAACGATCTGCTCGGACTTCAGGATGATCTTGAAATCGGCGGCCTTCGCCATGCCCTTGCGTTCCATCCGCAGCAGGTTGGATTCGTTTTCATCGTTCCACCAGTTGAACGCTGCATCGCAGGTGCCCTGCGCAAGTCCGATCACCGCGTTCTCGTGGCTTCCGGAGTAGACCACCTTGGAGAAGAACTTTTCCGGGTCGATACCCATCTTGTCCATCGCGAAACGCGGCACGTTGTTGCCCGACGTCGAATTGGGATCGACAAGGCAGAGATTCTTGCCTTTCAGGTCCTGGATGTCCTTGTAGCTCGACCCACTTTTCACATAGAGAACCGAGTAATAGCCCTTGGTCCCGTCGCCGTTCACTTCGATCGCGAACGGCTCGACCTTGGCGCCGATAATGTAGGCGCGGGCGTAGGACGCCGGACCATACATCGCGATGTGGATGTTTCCGGCGCGCTGGCCTTCGATGACCGCGGCATAATCGTTGGCGATCCGCAGCGTGACTTTTGTGCCCAGCTCCCGGGTCAAATACTCCGCCAGGGGCGTCCAGCGGTCGGTGGTGCCTGAGGCATTCTCATCGGGAACTTTTGCGAACACCAGTTCGGGGTACTTTGCCTTCCAGTCCTGAGCCGATGCAGCGGAGGCTGTGAATGCCAGTCCCGCCGCGACGGCGAGAATCATACGACGGTTGATCATGACGTCTCCTGTTTTGCAGCGATGAAGCTGGCGGATTTCATCCCGCACAGCTGTTGATTTACAGATGCAGCACTCAGGCTGCGGCAACCGTACCGAAAGCCGGAATCGGCGAACGGGTGGGCACGTGCCCGGGCGCCACGTCCATCACTTCATCCGCCTCGAGATCGTAAAGCTCGCGCGCGATGCGATCGGTCAGCGCCGCCGGTGCGCCGTCGAATACGATCCGCCCCGAAGCCATGCCGATCAGGCGGTCGCAGTACGTCCGCGCCAGATCGAGCGAATGCAGATTGCAGATCACGGTGATGCCGAAGTGCTTGTTGATGCGCAGCAGCGCATCCATCACGATCCGGGTGTTGCGTGGATCGAGCGAGGCGATCGGCTCGTCGGCGAGGATCATCGCCGGCTGCTGAACCAGCGCACGCGCAATCGCGACGCGCTGCTGCTGACCGCCCGAGAGTTGATCGGCGCGCTGCGCCGCAATCGAGGCCATATCGAACTGCTCGAGCGCCGACATCGCAATCGCCTTGTCCTCGTCGGGCCACAGCTGCGTCAGCGACCGCCATGCCGGCACTGTTGCGAGCCGTCCCATCAGCACGTTGGTCAACACATCCAGACGGCCGACCAGATTGAATTGCTGGAAGATCATCGCCGAGCGTGCGCGCCACTGCCGCAGATCCTTGCCGCGCAGTGACGTCACATCGATGCCTTCGAACAGAATGCGCCCTTCGGAGGGTTCGGCGAGGCGATTGATCATCCGCAGCAGGGTCGACTTGCCGGCGCCGGAACGGCCGATCACACCGACGAAGCCGCCGGGCGCAATGGAGAACGATGCATTGTCGACCGCGGCCTTTGTGCCGAAACGGCACGTCAAACCTTCCACCACCAGCATGCAATGCTCCAATGCCCAGAACTGGCACCATCGCTAGCGCCGGGGTTTTACAGTTGTGTGACAGCCGCGCTGCAGTGCAGTGGCCATCCACAGCCGAGCCGGCTGTCATTCGTTCGTCATGACATTGTCATCAGGCCCACCGATGACGTGCGGACTTCCAGATCAATCTCCATTTCGTGTGGGAATTCGCATGGCCGGAAAAATGCTCTCGATTGAACCGACCGTCGACGGAACAGCAAACCTGCACGACGTCAGGCTCGGCGCCTATTGTGAGGTCGGCGCGCGCACGATCCTGCATGAAGTGACGATGGACGACTATTCCTACGTCGTGAACGACGCCCAGATCACCTACGCCACGATCGGAAAATTCTGCTCGATCGCGGCGATGACGCGGATCAATCCGGGCAATCACCCGATGCAGCGGGCGTCGCAGGCCCACTTCACCTATCGCGCCAGCTGCTATTTCCCGGGAGAAGGCGACGATGCGGAATTCTTCGCATGGCGGCGCGAGCATCACGTTCATATCGGCCATGATGTCTGGATCGGGCATGGCGCCGTCGTGCTGCCGGGTCGCAGCATCGGCACCGGCGCCGTGATCGCGGCGGGCGCGATCGTGACCAAGGACGTTCCGGCCTACGCCATCGTCGCCGGAAATCCGGCGCGGGTCATCAAGCGGCGCTTCCCGGAAGACATCACCGACCGGCTCGCGGCGCTGGCGTGGTGGGACTGGGACCACGAGACGCTGCGCCGCGCCCTGCCCGATTTCCGCAAACTGACCATCGAGGATTTTCTGGAAAAGCATGAAGCGGCGGCGATCCCGGGGCGCTCGCAAGCCATGCGTGCCGCATCATGACGAACCTGTCGATCGAAGGCGGCCAGACCCTTGTCGGCGACGAGTTTCACGAAACCTCGCTGCGACTCGCCGGACGTGACATCAACGCCGTGAGCTCGGACCGTGGGCACGGCTCAGTCGGCATCGATGCCAGCGGGCTGAAGGTGCTGCCGGGCATCGTCGATCTGCACGGCGACGCGTTCGAGCGGCAGATGATGCCGCGCGCGGGCGTCGATTTTCCCGTCGATGTGGCGCTGGTCGACAGCGACCGGCAGGCGATCGCCAACGGCATCACCACGGTGTTTCATGCCACGACCTGGTCGTGGGAACCGGGGCTGCGCAGCGCGGACAACGCACGGCAGTTGCTCGAGGGAATCGAGGCCCTGCGGCCGCAATTGGCGGCGGACACCCGCTTCCACCTGCGCCATGAAACGTACAACCTCGATGCCGAAGCCGAAATCGGCCAATGGCTGTCCGACGGACGGATCGACCTGTTCGCTTTCAACGACCACATGGATTCCACCGTCGCCAGCCTGGCCAAGCCGCAGAAGCGCAGCCGCATGGTGGAACGCACCGGCCTTTCCAGCGAGGCATTCGATGGTCTGGTGGCGAACGTGGTTTCCCGTGGTCACGACGTCCCGGCATCGGTCGCACGGCTGGCCGGGATGGCGCGAGCGGCCGGCGTCCGCATGCTGTCGCATGACGATGAAAGCCCGGCGATGCGCAGGGCATTTCGGGATCAGGGCGTCGGCATCGCCGAATTCCCGGTCAACGAGGAAACCGCGCGCGAGGCCGCCGCAGCGGGCGATTTCATCGTGTTCGGCGCGCCCAATGTCGTCCGCGGCGGCAGCCACACCGGCTGGACCAAGGCGGCCGACATGATCGCCAAGGGGCTGTGCTCGATCCTGGCGTCCGATTACTACTATCCCGCGCCATTGCTGGCGGCCTTTCGCCTCGCCGCCGACGGCGTGCTGCCGCTGGCGCAAGCCTGGCACCTGATCTCGGCGGCACCGGCCACGGCCGCCGGTCTCACCGATCGCGGTGTACTCGCCGCGGGCCGGCGCGCCGACATCATCCTTGTCGATGACCAGGTGCCGCTGCGGCCGCGAATCGTCGGTGTCGTCGCCGCGGGACGCCTGATCCATCTGACCGAGGCTGACCGCCTGATCCGGTTCGCAGCCGCGCCGCGCAAGGCTGTTGCGGCCGCGTGACGCGGCTCTATGGTGCCGAGATGGCCGACCATCCGCGCTACGCCATCTACTATGTCCCAGCACCCGACAGCGGCCTCGATCGTTTCGGCGCGCACCTGCTCGGCTATGACGCCTTTCGCGGCGAGGACCTGCCCTTCCCGGACGGCATCCTGCAGGCGACGTCGGATTGGAGCGATCTGACCAACGACCCCCGAAAATACGGTTTTCACGCCACCCTGAAGGCGCCGATGTCGCTGGCGCCAGGAAAGACCGAGGTCGAGCTGCTTGCCGCATGTGCCGCGTTCGCCGCAACGCCCCGGCCTATCCCGGCGATCCGGCCCGTAATCGGTTCGATCGAAGGCTTTATCGCGGTGATCCCGGCGGAACCGCCGCCGGAACTGATCCAGCTTGCGGCGGATTGCGTCAGCCAATTCGATTCGTTCCGCGCGCCGCTCAGCGAAGCCGACCGTGCGCGGCGCAATCCCTCGCAATTGACGCCGGCGCAGCGCGAGCATCTCGATCGCTGGGGATATCCTTATGTGATGGACGAGTTCCGGTTTCACATGACACTGACCCGCCGGCTGGACGCCGGGCGCCGCCAACCCTTGCTGAAGATGTTGGCGGAGCGCTTCGTTGCACTAAACCTGCCGGTGCTGCCGATCGACCGGATCGCCGTCTTCCGGCAAGACACCCCTGCTTCGCGATTCCGGATCGTCCACCACTGGGGATTGCGCGCGAGGGATGCCTGATCGCAGCGCTCTTCCAATATGACGTTTTCATGAATGATCTAGCGCAATGAAGCTGTCGCCAATGCGGTGCATATGCCTGTCATCACTGTTGAAGGCAGGCCATGAAATCACAAATCATCGAGCAGCTCGGACAAGCTGACATCCTTCTGCCGTCGCTCGTTGCCGAGGGACTGGCAGCGAATGATCGCATCAAGGTGCGCATGAGCGCGCTTCAGGCCGCATCACAGCATGCGCAACAGCCGGATCGGCCGGCCACCGATTTGCACGTCGAATGCAACGCCGCCGGTCTGGCGCCCGCGACGCTGGCGACGCTGATCGGCGGTGCTCATCTTGCCGGCGATGGCCGAATGGCCGCGCCCAATCTGGCCAAGTTGATGAAGGAAATCCACGACGACGTGGCGGCGATGGTCCGCGCCGTGAGCGCGGGCAACGCCGCCGAGGGTGAAGCCATGAGCGCACGGCTCGCGGCGATCCGCAACTCCGGCGCGCTCGAGGCGTTGAATGAAATCGAAATCCCGCGGGTCGCCAAATTGACCGGCGTGACGCAGGAAGGCGCCGACAGCCTGCATCGACTGGTGATGGATCTGCACAAGGCGCTCAACCGCCTGGCCGCCGGCTGCGCCGAGGAAATCCTGGCGGGCGCCCATGTGTTCGGCTTGCACACCGAAGACCGTACCCCGGTGGAACGCTTCATGCAGGGGCTCAACGAGACCCGCGCCCTGAAATTCGACCACCCCGGCCTCGACACGATGGCGACGAGGTCGGGCGGCCGGCTGCTGATTCAGAACGATATCGGCACCACCGACGCCCATGTGGTGGTCATTGCGATCAAGAAGAATTCCGTGACGGTGACCTATACCGACGTGCATCGGGCGCGCGCGAAATTCTTCATCGGCCTGTTCGATAAATTCCAGGCGAAATGGAGCGGGCTCGATCGTCATACCGCGGCGGGTCTTGGCGATGATAACGCTTTCTTCCTGGTTACCGGACAGTACAAGGCCGAGAGTTCCGAGGATCGCAACGACTTCCTGGCCGCGCTCGGCGCTGCGCTGGTATTCCTGATCGACTGGAACAAGGCGCGCAAGCTGTTGCGCAGCTGGGTCGCCAAGGACGATGCGACCCGAATTCTCGAATGGGCCGCCCGGCAGCGGATCGGCCACCGCGCCTTCCTGGAACTCGGCGGCAATGAATTGATCGGCACCGCGGTACGCAATGCGGCGCCGACCCGCATCGGCTTCGGCGAGCGGCTGGATCAGGCGCTCGGACGCACCGCCGCGGTCGATTTCCTCAAGACCGCGATGCGCGCCTCGACAGAGGCGCTGAGCGGGGGACGATCGGTCAGGCTGGTCCGCGACCAGATCGAAGCCGACCTGGTCAGGCATCTCGAACGTGTCGACAGTGCCCTGCTCGCTATCGTACTGCGTCAAATCGGATTGGCGCACGATGTAGCCGCTGCGATCGCCCAGCACGTTGCCGCACTACAGGCGGGCCGTCCGGCGGACGGTACGCTGCTGACCACCCGGGCCGGCCTCATCGAACGCAAGGCCGACCGCATTGCCATCCAGGCCCGCAAGGAAGCGACCCGCCTCGACGCCGGCCCGATCATCGAACAACTGGTGGACCGCGTCGAGGAAGCCGTCGATGAGCTGGAACAGGCCGCCTTTATCGCCTCGCTGACGCCCGCCGCAATCGACCCATCGCTGCTGTCAGCACTTGCCGGGTTGTGCGCCATCGCCACGACGGCGACAGAAGCCGCGGCTTCCGGCCTCGCCGCCGCCATCGAAGTGCCGGAGGGACGCCGCGCCGACTCCGAAGACGCGCTGGACGCCGTTGTTCGCCTGATCGATGCCGAGCATGCGGCGGATTCCCGGGAACGCGAGGTCACCGCGCGGGTGTTCGCCGGGGGGTTCGACGTGGCGACGTCGCTCTCCGTTCTCGAACTTGCCCGCGCCATCGAGCGCGCCACCGATCAGCTGGCCGGTTTCGGCCATCTGCTGCGGCGTCACATCATGACCGAACTGTCAGCCTAGGAAGGACTCGAGCCTATGCATATCGTGCGTATCGGCGGTGTATCGACCGAACAGCATTCCGCCGAAGTGGTCGGCGCCAAAGCCGCCAACCTGGCGCGGATGGCGGCCCTCGGTCTGCCGGTGCCGCCGGCCTTCGTGCTCCCGGTGAAGCTCTGCGCGGCGATCATCGACGGGGATGGACATGCGCAGCGCCATCTGCGCGATGGCCTGAAAGACGGTATCGAGTTCCTGGAAAACGCGACCGGAAAGCGCCTTGGCGATCGCCGGCATCCGCTGCTGGTATCGGTACGCTCGGGAGCGGCGCGATCGATGCCGGGCATGCTGGATACGGTCCTCAACGTCGGCTGCACGTCGACCGCCGTGCAGGGTCTGATCCGGGCCACCGGCCGGCCGCGGCTGGCGTGGGATTGTCGGCGGCGGTTTCTCGAAAGCTATGCCGAAGCGGTGCTGAGCCTCGACCCCGAGCCGTTCGCGGCGTGCCTTGCCGAGTTGACCGCCAGCGAAGGCGTTGCCAGCGACCGCGAACTGGACAGCGAGGCCCTCGAGCGTCTCGCCGCAGACGAGCAGGCGCTGATCGAGGAAGGCGATGACAGCTGGCTGGAGGATGCGATGGTGCAGCTCGACAGCGCCGCAAGGGCCGTCTACCGGTCGTGGATGAGCGAACGGGCGCAGGCCTATCGCCGTATAGAGAAACTCGACCATCTCCGGGGTACGGCGGTTACGGTCCAGGCCATGGTATTCGGCAATGGCGGACTTTCGTCCGGGGCCGGCGTGGCGTTTTCGCGGGATCCCTCAACCGGCAAAGCCCAGCCGATGATCGACCTCGTGCTCGACGCCCAGGGCGAAGACGTCGTCTCGGGCCGCCGGACGCCGGATACGGAAGAGACCTTCGCCCGCTCGCTGCCGGCGGCTGCGGCCGAACTGGGCGATACTCTCGGGCGCCTGGAACGGGAATTCGGCGATGTGCAGGATGTCGAGTTTACGATCGAGGACGGCAAATTGTGGATTCTGCAGACGCGCTCCGCGAAGCGGACCCCGCGCGCGGCGCTCCGGATCGCCATCGACCTCGTGCGCGAAGGACTGATCACGCAGCAAGAAGGGCTGCAGCGACTCGACGGCATCGACCCTGCGGCTCTCGTCCAGATCTCGCTGGCATCCGCGGATGATCCGGTCACCGCCGGCATCGGCGCGTCGGGCGGCATCGCGGTCGGACGGGCGGCGTTCTGCTCCGAAAGCGCGCAACGCCTGGCCGCCGCGGGGGACCCCGTGATCCTGATGCGGCCCGATACCAGCACCGCCGACGTCGCGGGCTTTGCCGCCGCAGCAGGCATCGTGACATCCGTTGGCGCCCGCACCGCGCATGCCGCGCTGGTCGCGCGCCAGATGGGCAAGCCCTGCGTCGTCGGATGCGGCAGCATGGCGATCGACGTCGCGGCCGCCCGGGCAAAGCTCGCGGACACAGCGATCTCGGAAAGCGACTGGATCACCATCGACGGCGACAGCGGCAAGCTCTACCTCGGGCAACGCGAAGTAATCGTAACGCAGCCCGACACCGAGCTCGACGAAGTCAAGCGGTGGCGCAACGAAGCCGATCGAGAGCGCCCCCGCAAGCGGAACCCGCACCACGGGAGTTCGGCCGGTTGAAGCCGGGTTCCTTTAATCGTGACGACGGGGAAGTCGGAGCAAGAGCGCTCGGATTGCCACTCCCCCCTTCGCTTGCAGACCGCTGATCCAGATCAAGCAGCCGGAGCAGAAAACCCCCAGGCTTGATGACCCCCGCCTCCTACGAATGGAAGATCACATGAAAGCCCTCATCTACCTCGGCCCCGGCGCGAAGGCTGTTGAAGACCGTGCCAAGCCGGAACTTCAGCTTCCGGGCGACGCCATCGTCAGGGTCACCAAGACGACGATCTGCGGAACCGACCTGCACATTCTGAAGGGTGACGTCACCACCTGCACACCGGGGCGAATTCTCGGGCATGAAGGGGTTGGCATCATCGACGCCGTCGGCGTCGGCGTGACCGCGTTCCGCCCCGGCGACCACGTGCTGATCTCCTGCATCTCATCGTGCGGCAAATGCGAATATTGCCGGCGTGGCATGTATTCTCATTGCACCACCGGCGGCTGGATCCTTGGCAACGTCATCGACGGCACGCAGGCGGATTTCGTTCGGATTCCCCATGCCGACACCAGCCTCTATCCGATCCCCGAAGGCGCGGACGAGGAAGCGCTGGTCATGCTGAGCGACATTCTCCCGACCGGATTCGAATGCGGCGTGCTCAACGGCAAGGTCGCTCCGGGATCCACCGTGGCGATCGTCGGCACCGGCCCCATCGGTCTGGCGACACTGCTCACGGCGCAGTTCTATTCACCGGCGGAGATTATCATGATCGATCTCGATGACAACCGTCTCGAAGTCGCCCGCCGCTTCGGTGCAACCCATACCGTCAATAGCACCGACGGCAAGGCGGTGGAGAAGGTCATGGCGCTCACGAATGGCCGCGGCGTTGATACCGCGATCGAGGCGGTCGGCATTCCCGCAACCTTCGTCCTCTGCGAGGACATCATCGCGCCTGGCGGCGTGATCGCCAATGTCGGCGTCCACGGCACCAAGGCCGACCTCCATCTCGAACGGCTGTGGTCGCAGAACATCACGATCACGACCCGGCTGGTCGATACGGTCACGACCCCGATGCTGCTGAAGACCGTGCAATCGAACAAGATCGATCCCCGGCTCCTGATCACGCATCGCTTCAAATTCGATCAGATTCTCGATGCCTACGAAACGTTCGGAAACGCAGCCGGCACGCGGGCGCTCAAGGTCATCATCTCGGCATAGGTTTTTCGAACCGCGAACCGCCTCTGGCCGCAAGCCACCGAGCCGATCGGATATCTGGATTGCAGGGCATCGCGGCTGTCCTGCGATCGGGTCGTTTCTGCACCAGAACGATAGCGCCTCAGTTCGAACCCTGCGGCAGCAGATTGCGCGAATGAAAGAACAGCTCGACGAGTTTTCCCTTGGCGCCGAACAGCGAGAAAATATACTCGGGGACCTCGACGTCCATCTCCGACACCACGACCTTGGCGATGCGGTCGACGCGGCTTGAGCCATGCTCCCATATGAATCCGATCCCGAGCTGGTTCGCCACGGCTTCCAGCATGCCTTCGCGGGTGTTGACGACGATGCCCGGCTCGATCCGCAGTCCGGCCGCGCGGAATGCCTTGTCCACGACGCGTTGGGTGGAGGAATTGCGGCTGCGAAACACCAGCGGGTATTGCGTCAGCTCGGCGACCGACACCTGACCCAACTGATTGAGGCGGTGTCCCGGATGACAGATCGCCACGACACGCTGATTGAGACACACTTCGCATCGAAACCGGCGGTCCTGAGGCACCTCGGGCAGCACCGCAACGTCGACGCGCCGATCGATGACGGCAGCCATGATGTCCGACCAGTTGCCGATCTCCACGCTGATCTGGATTTTCGGATAGAGCGCCTTGAATGCAGAAATGAGCGCCATCCCGGGCATTGAGTTACCCAGGCCCACGCGCAGCTCGCCTCCCGCCAGCTCCTCGCGCTGCTCGAGAATTGCCACCGCGTCGGCTTCCATCGCCTGGATTCGGTTGGTCGCGGCGTAGAGCTGGCGGCATAGCGAAGTAGCCACCAGATTGTGGCCGTGTCGATCGAACAGCCTGACATTGAACTCGGACTCCAGCTCACGAACCAGCTGGGCGACCGAGGGCTGCGAGACGCCGAGACGTCTTGCCGCAGCGGAAAAATTGCCGGCTTCGAAAACCGCGTTTACCGCGCGCACGCGCGAAGACGTCAAAGCCATTTCAAATCAACCTCTAACTCCGAACAAATCCCGGATCGCGCGGGAGTGCCCCAGAAGGAAAATCCTGTGTTGTGGATAGGGAAATCCTTTGACTGTTATGTGACTGTCAAGCGCCGCCCCTAATCAACGTTCATTGCTGCATTGCAGTGGGGACACCGGCGAAATGGCGAAGATCGAACTGAACGGGATCCGCAAGACCTTCGACCAGACGGCAATTCTAAAGGGAATTGACCTGGCGATCGAAGACGGCGAGTTCATCGCGCTGATCGGCCCCTCGGGCTGCGGCAAATCGACATTGCTGCGCATCATTGCGGGCCTGGAACCCCAGAGTTCCGGCGAGGTTCGCATCGACGGCGTCCAGGTCGACGGCATCAGGCCCAGCGCCCGCAACCTCGCGATGGTGTTTCAGTCCTATGCGCTGTATCCGCACCTGACCGTGTTCGACAATATTGCGGTGCCGCTGCGGATGCGACGGCATTCCGCACTTGCACGCATGCCCCTGGTTGGCCGGTTGCTCCCGGGACGCGCCCGCACCGAACACGGCATCCGGGAAGACGTCGAGCGCGTTGCCGCCCAGCTCGAACTCTCCGCGTTGCTCAAGCGCAAGCCGGGACAACTCTCCGGCGGCCAGCGCCAGCGCGTCGCGGTCGGCCGCGCCATCGTGCGCCAACCCGTCGGCTTTCTGTTCGACGAACCCCTGTCGAATCTCGATGCCAAGCTGCGGGTGCATATGCGCGCCGAGCTGGCCCAGTTGCATCGCCAGCTGAAGGCCACTTTTGTCTACGTCACCCACGACCAGGCCGAGGCGATGACGATGTCGAGCCGCATCGCCGTCATGATCGAGGGCAACATCGTCCAGATCGGCACCCCTGCCGAAGTCTACGAGAATCCGCGGGACATCCGGGTCGCGGAATTCGTCGGCAGTCCCAAGATCAACGCCATGCCCGGGGTCATCCGCGAGGACCGCGGCCTGGAGGTGCTGGGACGGCAGCTTCGCCTCAATACCACAGCGGCGGCGGGCCGCTGTACGGTCTGCGTGCGACCGGAGCGCATGGAGCTCGGTCACGGCCCGGGCGCCATTGCCGGCATCGTGACGCATCTCGAGCATCTCGGCGCGGAGGCATTCATTCACGTCAAGGTCGATCGTATCGACCTGCCCTTGCTCGCGCGTGTCAGCCCCGACCAGCAACTGCCGGAGATCGGCAGCGCCATCCACCTCGGCTTTTCCGCCAACGCCGTCAGGATATTCGACGCCGCCGGCAAACGCATTGACGTCACGGCGCCGGCTCGCAGCGAGCGCGTGCGGGAGAAAGCCCTTGGCTGACGCCCTCGCCGCTGTTGCGATACCTGCCGAACGCCACGTAGCCCCAGCCACGCCATCGCAGGTTCGGAGCCCCAATCGTACACGTCCTGCGCTGGCCATGGTGGCGCCTGCTTTCACCCTGATGTGTTTGCTGCTGCTCGGGCCGCTGCTCGGCGTCATCGCGCTGTCGTTTACCGACTACCAGCTCGGAAGCCCGCAATTCTCCTGGATTGGCCTTGCGAACTATCAGGACATGTTTGGCGACCGGGTATTTTGGCTCTCGCTGCGCAACACGCTGACCTATGTCGCGATCGTGGTGCCCGCGGCGGTAGCGCTGGGACTCGCCGTGGCGCTTCTGATCGAAAGTGGCGGCAGCTTCCGGGCATGGTACCGCACCATCTATTTCCTGCCTGTGATGGCGACGCTGATTGCGATGTCGATCGTCTGGGAATTCATGCTGCATCCGCAGTTCGGGCTGATCAACGGGCTGCTGCACGGCATCGGGTTCGAGGGTTTTAGCTGGCTGCAGGACCGCCGTACCGCGCTGTATGCGCTCTGTGTGATCGGAGTCTGGCAGGCGCTCGGCTTCAACATGGTGCTGTTTCTCGCCGGCCTCGTCTCGATCCCCCGGCAGCTCTACGACGCCGCCGAGATCGACGGCGCGCACGGCGCCTGGGCCCGGTTCCGGCTGGTGACCTGGCCGATGCTGGGACCGACCACCGTGTTCGTGGTCGTCATCACCGGGATCCGCTCGTTTCAGGTGTTCGATACCGTCCACGTCCTGACCAAGGGTGGCCCCTCGAAATCCTCCGAGGTCCTCATCCACACCATGTATGTCGAGGGGTTCGAATTTTTCCGCTCCGGCTATGGCGCGGCCCTGACCGTGGTGTTCCTGGTATTCGTGCTGCTGCTAACGCTGGTCAAATCGGCGCTGGCGAACCGCGGAGTGCATTACGTATGACGCCGCGCCCTCGTGCCATCGTCTGGTCCGTTGCCCGGCATTCGCTGCTGCTGGCCGGGGCCGCGTTCATTCTGCTGCCGTTTGTCTGGATGATCTCGACGGCGTCGAAACCACAGACCGAGATCTTCACAAAAAGCATTCACTTCATCCCGCACAGCTTTGCGCTGTGGGACAATTTTGCGACCGCCTTCGGCAAGGCCAACCTCTGGCGGTTCCTGCTCAACGGCGTCGTGGTCACGGTGTCGATCTTCGTCCTGCAGGTGCTGATCGCGCTGCCCGCCGCCTACGCGCTCGCCAAGCTGCGGTTCGCCGGCCGCGAGGTGCTGTTTGCGCTGGTGCTGTTCTGTATCCTGATTCCGCCGCAGGCCACCGCGATCCCGGTGTTCCTGCTGTTTCACCAGTTCGGAATCCTCGACAGCTATGCCGCGCTGATCGTGCCGTTCACGATCTCGGCGTTCGGCATTTTCCTGATGCGGCAGTTCTTCAAGACCGTGCCGGACGACCTGATCGAGGCCGCCCGCATGGACGGGATTTCCGAGTTCGGCATCGTCTGGCGCGTGATGCTGCCGACCGCGATCCCGGCCCTGACCGCCTTCGGCATCTTCTCGGTGGTGGCGCACTGGAACGACTATTTCTGGCCGCTGATCGTGCTCAACAGCGAGCACCTGCGTACCCCGCCGCTCGGCGTCGCCAGCTTCCGCAACGAGGAAGCCGGCACCAATTACGGCCCGCTGATGGCTGCCGCCATCGTCATCATCGCGCCGCTCGTCGTCGCGTTCCTGCTCGCGCAACGCCGGTTCATCGAAGGCATCACGCTGACCGGTATCAAATAGACCACAGGTGCAATCGTAACGAAGGAGCTATCGATGTTGAAAAGACTGACTGTCGCTACACTGGCCGTGCTTGCCGGCGTCGCCGGCGCCCAGGCCCAAGCTCAAGCCCAGAGCCAGACCGAAGTGGTGCTGCAATATCCCTACCCGGAGCTGTTCACCGAAACCCACAAGAAGATCGCCGAAGAGTTCGCCAAGGTTCGTCCCGACATCAAGGTGTCGATGCGTGCGCCCTATGAATCCTATGAGGACGGCACCCAGCGCGTACTGCGTGAAGCCGTCACCAGCCAGATGCCCGACGTCAGCTTCCAGGGCCTCAACCGCATCCGCGTCCTCGTCGACAAGAACATCCCGGCGCCGCTCGATGGCTACATCGCCGCGGAAAAGGATTTCGACAAGCAGGGCTTCCACCAGGCGATGTTCGATATCGGCACTTCCAGCGGCAAGGTTTACGCGCTGCCGTTCGCGATCTCGTTGCCGATCGTCTATGTCAACCTCGACCTCGCCAAGAAGGCCGGCGCAGATCCGGAAAATCTGCCGGTGACGTGGGACGGCATCATCGACCTTGCCAAAAAGATCAAGGCCAGCGCGCCCGACGTCAACGGCATCACTTACGCCTGGGACATCACCGGCAATTGGCTCTGGCAGGCACCTGTGTTTTCGCGCGGCGGCACGATGCTGAACGCCGACGAGACCAAGGTGGCGTTCGACGGACCGGAAGGCCAGTTCGCCATCCGGACGCTCGGCCGCCTCGTCAGCGACGGCGGCATGCCCAACCTCGATCAGCCGGCGATGCGTGCGGCATTCGCCGCCGGCAAGACCGGCATCCACGTCACCTCGACCTCGGATCTGAACAAGGTGACGCAGATGGTAGGCGACAAGTTCAAGCTGAAGACCCACACCTTCCCCGATGTCGTCGCCAGCAAGGGCCGGCTACCCGCGGGCGGTAACGTCGTGATGATCCTCGCCAAGGACAAGGCCAAGCGCGACGCCTCCTGGGAAGTCGTCAAATTCTGGACCGGTCCGAAGGGTGCGGCGATCATGGCGGAAACCACCGGCTATATGCCGCCCAACAAGGTCACCAACGAAGTCTACCTGAAGGATTTCTACGTCAAGAACCCGAACAACTACACCGCGGTCAAGCAGCTGCCGCTGTTGACCAAGTGGTACGCGTTTCCCGGTGACAATGGCCTGAAGATTACCGACGTCATCAAGGATCATCTCAACACGATCATTTCGGGAACGCGCACCAAGGAGCCGGATGCTGTTCTCGCCGACATGGCCTCCGACGTGCAGAAGCTGCTGCCGAAATCGGTCGGCTCGGCGCGCTGATTTCAAGACATCAAGCTCGTCTTACCCAACCCAGCGGGGCGCCACGGCGCCCCGCTTCTCATACCAGCGAGGTTCACCATGAAACTCATCCATATGAGCGACATCCATCTGACCGCTCCCGGCGGCACCATCGGCGGCCGCGATCCCCGCCATAATTTCGAGCGCGCGCTCGGGCACGTCCTGGCCGACCACAGCGACGCCGAACTGATGGTAATAACAGGCGATCTCTCCGATTGGGGCGACCGGGCGGACTATGAATGGCTGCGGAGCCGGCTGGACAACTTTCCGCTTCCGGTTCGTCTTTGCATCGGCAATCACGACAATCGCGCGGCGTTCCTCGGCGTATTCCCCGAATACGCCGAGTCCGACGGTTTCGCGCAGGGTTTTCACGACACCGCAGCCGGTCGCTGCCTGTTTCTCGACACCACCGAACCGCGGACCCATGCCGGCCGCTATTGCGCGCGGCGGCAGGACTGGCTGGAGCAACAGCTGTTCGAACATGACGGTCCGCACCTGCTGTTCATGCATCATAATCCGATGCCGACCCATCTCGGCCCGATGGACCAGATCCGGCTGCTGGACGACGCGGCATTCCGCCAGATCGTCGGGCGGCATCGCGACAAGATCCGCCATATCTTCTTCGGCCATTGTCATCTGCCGCTCGGCGGTTCGGTCGCCGGCGTCCCCGCGACCTCGCTGCGCGGTACCAACCATGCCAGCTACCCGCTGTTTTCGGAGAAGCTGATGCTGAGCGCGTCCGATCTGCCGGAATCCTATGGCGTGGCGTTCGTCGGCCCGGACTACGTCACCGTGCACATGGTGGAGTTTGGCTATCAGGGCGCGATCCGGACCGAGGGCTCGCCGGATTTTGCCATGTGGGACCGGGAGACCATGCAGCGATGAAATTCGTAATTCTGACCGACACCCATTTCGTGCCACGCGGCCGGAAGCTGTACGGGCTCGATCCGGCAGAGCGCCTCGCGGTCGCCGTCGAGAAGATCAACGCGACGCACAAGGACATCTCCTTCGTCATCGTGTCAGGCGATCTCGCCCATTGGGGCGAACGGGCGGCCTATGCCAGTCTCGCCGGCGTGCTGGCCGGACTCGACGCCCCCACCATTCTCATGATGGGGAACCACGACAAACGCGATGCGTTCCGGAGCGAATTTGCCGGGGCCGACCGTGATGCCGACGGCTTCGTTCAGGGCGTGCACGTCTTCGATGCCGCGACCGTCGTCACGCTGGACACGCTGAACGAAGAGACGCCTGACCATGCCGGCGTCCTGTGCGAAGCGCGGTTGCATTTTCTGGAACAAGCGCTTGGCTCCGCGCCGGCCGACCGGCCGCTATTGCTGTTCCAGCATCATCCGCCGTTCGACAGCGGCCTGCGCTACATGGACACCATCAAGCTCGCCAACGGCGAGGCCGAATGGGATATCATCGCCCGCACGCGAAAACCCGATTACATGTTCATGGGCCACCTGCACCGCCCGATCGCCGGAACCTGGCGTGGCATACCCTTCCATATCCAGCGCGCGCTGACCCATCAGGTCGCCTTCGATTTCGAAACCGAGGGCCATATTCCAGGCACGCACGAGGCGCCGGACTATTCCCTGGCGACCGTGGGCGATGGAAACATCGTCATCCACCAATGCTCGTTTCTCTACGATGGCCCGGCCTTTTCGCTGCACGACCCGGAAGCCCAGAGCGCTCAATCGATTGGAGACCTCGTCAAGGTGATGGGGTAGAGGTCAGGCGGCCCTGACTGAATTGAGAAATTTTCCGACCTCGAGCTTGAGTCGGTTGCTTTCGCTTGACAGCGATTTCGCCGCGGAATGAACCTGTGCGGAGGCCGAACCGGTCTCGGTCGCGCCGTGCTGCACTTCGGCAATGTTCGAGGAAACCTGCTGCGTGCCCTCTGCTGCGTGCTGGATGTTGCGCGATATTTCCTGCGTCGCAGCGCCCTGCTCCTCAACCGACGAGGCAATGGTCGAGGAGATCTCCGACATGCGGCCGATGGTGTTGCCGATCTCCTTGATGGCCCCCACCGAATCCTGGGTGGCGGCCTGAATGCCCTGTATCTGCTGGCTGATTTCGCCGGTCGCTTTCGCCGTCTGTTCGGCGAGCGCCTTCACTTCCGACGCCACCACGGCAAAGCCGCGACCGGCCTCGCCGGCGCGCGCCGCTTCGATGGTCGCGTTCAACGCCAGCAGATTGGTCTGTCCGGCGATGGTGTTGATCAATTCGACCACGTCGCCGATACGACTGGCGGCCAGCGACAGTGCGCTGACGCGGTTATTGGTTTCCTGCGCCTGATCGACCGCTTCACTGGCGACCCGGGATGATTCCTGGACCTGCCGGCTGATCTCGTTCACCGACGCGGTCAGTTCCTCGCTGGCTGCGGAAACCGATTGCACATTGGTGGATGCTTCTTCGGAAGCCGCGGCGACCACGGTGGCAAGGTTCTGCGATCGCTCGGCGGCCCTCGTCAGCGTATCGGCGGAAGCTTCGAGTTCGGTCGCAGCCGAAGACACCGTCTCGACGATCTCGCCCACCGCGCCTTCGAAAGCGTCGGCAAGCTCGCGCATGTCGGCCTTGCGCTGTTCCAGCTGCCGTTGCTCGGTCTCACGCTGTTCGGCGCGCAGCCGCTCCGCCTCGGTCATGCTGTTCTTGAACACTTCGACCGCGCCGGCCATTTCGCCGATCTCGTCCCGGCGGCCGAGGCCCGGAATCGCGATCCTGAGGTCGCCTTTCGCAAGCCGGGTCATCGCCGAGACCATCGAAGCGAGTGCCTTCGAGATCGACCGTCCAATCAATAGCGAAAGTCCAATCACCAGGACGACCGCCAGGGCGAACGCGATCACCATCCACATGGCGACCGAGCTGCGCGTCGCCGCCTCATGGGCTTCAGCCGCAGTGTACAGCTGCTCGACATCTTTCTCGACCTCGGCGATCACAGGCTCGATGTCGTGAAACGTCTTCGACACCGCGGCGCCATAGTTCGCGACTTCCAGCGCGACGGTGGCCCAGGCAGAGAAATCCGCCTGATATTTTTCCAGCTTCCCGGCGATGTCGGACTTCAGCGCCGGCTGAATGTCGGCGCTTGCCAGCAACTTTGAGAACTCCCCGGCGGTTTTCTTCAGTTGACCGACATATTTCTCGTCGCGCCGCAACATGAAATCTTTCTCATGCCGCCGCAACATCAGCATCGAACTGGTCAGCCGCGGATTATCGATTTCCTTGAGCTTGGCTTCGATGTCGTGAACGGCGCCGCGCAGCGAACCGGTCAGGCCGAGCTTCTCGTTCAAGCCAAGCTTGACCTCGGCTTGCGCCAAACCTGCAAAGTTCTTTACGTAGTTTGCGAAGCCGCGCTGCGCGATCTCGACCTTTTGCAGGATGACGTTGAAGTCGCCAGATTGCACCATGGATTTCAATTTGTCGATGTCGCGTTGTATTCCGGCAGACAATTCCGAATGACGCTTCAAGTAGGACTCTTGGCGACGGAGCTGGAAATCCTTCTCGGCCCTGCGCGCTTCCAGCATCTTGATCGAAATCTGCTTGTTCAGGCTGGAGATGGCGCGGCCTTCGTCAGCGACAATCCGCGAGCCATCCTGCAACCCGTTTCCAATCTGATAGATCGCCCCGAATGCGAGAAGCCCGAGCAACCCGACGATGCCTATCGCCATGATCTTGTGGGTGAGACGAACGGAAAAGCCGCTCATGATTATTTCCTGATCATTTTGGGATTCGTCGGATCTACGTCGAATCGGCAATGCCCATCTATTAGGCAAATTTAATCGATCAACTTTTACACTTCGCTAACGCTGATGGGTGGGCGGCTCGCAACGGACCGTAGAAGTACGGAAATCAGGGCTTGAACTGATCGCTGAAATTGAAATGAACATTGATGCAACCGCCGACTCCAGGCGCTGGCGCTCTCTGAAGCGACCACGCGAATCAAGCGCGGGCCCACAGTCGAATTGGCATCAAGCGTTACACCGTACGTGGTGGTTCACGTGGGCCACACTCCTCGAAAAGGCGAACCGCCCGTCAAGCTGAAATTCAGGCTGGCTCGCCGCCACCGGCGTATGGTCGCCGCCGCGGCCGTCCTTATCGTCGGAGTACCCGCCCTCATGAACACGAACGCATTTCAGATTCGCGTCGAAGTTCTCCGCGACCATTGCGGGCTGGATCGGGCAGATCTAGAGTCTTTTCATGGAAGATACAGTTACAGAGGCGGTCAGGAAGCAGTACGAGGCGTACAGCTATCCGCCGCCAATCGAGGACGCCGAGAAATTCCTGAAGCAATGGGGACCGCTGACATGCGACCCCCGATTTGCGGGCGTTCAGTTGTGGCCGGAGGGGCGGCCGCGGCAGGACCTGCGCATCCTGTGCGCCGGTTGCGGCTCTTCGCAGGCGCCTCTGATCGCCCTCAATAACCCAGACTGTTCGGTCGTCGGCATCGATCTTTCCGAGGCCAGCCTCGCGCACTCCAACCGCCATCGCGATCGACACGGCCTCAGCAACCTCGAACTTCGGCAGGTGAGCCTGCTCGACGTCGCCAGGTTGAATCGCTCCTTTGACCTGATCATTTCCACCGGCGTCCTGCATCACCTTCCGGATCCGGATGCCGGACTCCGGGCACTCGCGGACGTACTCGATCTCGAGGGAAGCATGGCCATCATGCTTTACGGGACGGCGGGGCGCGCTGGCGTCTATTTACTCCAGGATACCCTGCGGCGGCTTGGCGCCGGTCCGGATGCCGGGGGCCTCAGGATGGCCCGCGAGCTCTTGAAGTTTGTCCCGCCGAATCATCCTCTGATCTCGACGACCGGCAAACTTCCCAATGACCTTGCCGACGATGCGGGGGTCGTGGACATGCTGCTTCACCCCCAGGACCGGGCCTATTCGGTACCGGAGGTCATGACGTTTGTCGAAACGGCCGGGCTCGTTTTCTTCGGCTGGAACGACAACGCGCTCTACTGCGCCGATCGGTTTCTGAGCGGAGAGATGCTGGACAGGGTTTTGGCGCTGCCGGCCGCGGAGCAGTGGGCCGTCATCGACAATCTTGCCGTGCTGAACGACCGGCACGATTTTTTCGTCAGGAAGCCGCAAAGCGCACGCTTCCTCACGCGTTTCGACACCGATGATTATCTGTCGTATGTCCCGTTCATTCGCGCCGGCACCCGGCTCGCCGGTGATGCCAACGCATTGATGCTGACGCGCCCCTCGCCTCAGGGGGAAATGAGGATCCCGATATCGAGAGCGGAAGCCTTGCTGCTGGAGCAGGCCGACGGAAACAGGAGCATATCGGAAATTCTGTCCCACGCCGTGTTCGCGCGGCTCGAGCCGGCGCAAAGGACGAATTTCGCTCGCGACGCCTGCGAGCGCCTGTGGCGATCGGGGCATGTCCTGTTCGGCAGACGCAACTCCTAGCCCAGGGCGGGAAACAGGACGCCGCGAAAGCTCTGGCCGCGCCAGGTTTTCGAGAATCATTAAGACTTCCTCAAGATTGTCCCGCCAACATTTATCCATGGGCAGCCTTCGATTGTTTCTCGCGCTTTCCGTCGTGCTCGTCCATTTCGGGATCCCGCTCGGATTTCCGACCAGCGACATCGCGGTACAGAGCTTCTTCGTCATCTCCGGCTTCTACATGGCGCTGGTCTTGAATGAAAAATATGGGCCCGGCTCGTATTTTCTGTTCATCTCCAATCGCGTGCTGAGACTCTGGCCAACCTATGCCGTCGTGCTGGTTCTGTCGCTCGCGGTGGCCCCCAATTGGGGGCCGATTGCTGCGCTGGACCTGCCCGGTCTGGCGTTCTGGATAGGGTCGCAGATCTTCATCGTCGGTCAGGAGATCTACTTCTTCCTGTTCATCAGCAATGGCGCATTGGCCTCCACGCTGCATCCAGGCGGGATGTCGGGCCTGCTGTATACGTTCGCGCCGATTCCCCAGGCGTGGACGCTGGGGCTGGAATTCTATTTCTACCTGCTCGCGCCATTCGTTGTGCGACGCGGACCCCTCGTCATTGCGGCAGCCATCGCCGGGAGCCTGATCCTGCGGATCGCGCTGCTCTGGGGCTTCGGCTTCAGTGGAGAACCATGGACGTACCGGTTCTTTCCCTCCGAGATCGCGCTGTTCCTGACGGGTTCGCTCGGTTACTACGCCTATGTTTCGCGGACCGACGAGGAGCGCAAGCAGGTGTATCGCCTGCTCTCGACCGCGGCGGTGTCATTGTTCGCTGCGCTGGCCCTGAGCAAATGGGATGGCGTTTCGCGGCTGGCATCGTTGTCGCTGCTCTGCGCCGTCATCATCGGCGTGCCGCGCCTGTTCGAATCGACCCGTGATATCGCCTGGGACCGGCATCTCGGCGAACTGTCGTACCCGCTCTATATCTGTCACTTCCTGTTTGGATGGATATTGCTGCCGGAGACCATTGCGGGCGCGTGCCTCGCATTGGCGATGTCCCTGATCGCCTCGATCATGCTTTACAGATGGGTCGAGGCACCGATCGATCGATGGCGGCAGAACAGATTGAAGAAAGCACGCCACGCGACCGACAAGCCGGTCCTCGTTCCAGCGGTGTCATGATTCCAATGCGACGCAATCTCGCGTTCCTGATCGGTGGCGTGCTGATTGGTGCGATCGGCAGCCATCTCGTCAGTCCCCGCAGCAGCCAGATCAATCTGACCGCGCTCCCGCCGCTCCCGCGGATTGAACGACCTTGCCTGCCGGATTCCGATCGAACGGCCGTGATCGTGCTGCTGGGCCAAAGCAACGCGGCCAATTACGGCAACACCCGATACTCCGCCCGTGAAGCCGTTGACAATTTCGACCCCGCTTCGGGCAAATGCTTCGCGGCTGCCGATCCGCTGCTGGGGGCCGATGGCGCCGGCGGCAACTTCGGAACGCGCCTTGGCGACCTCCTGATCCAGGCGGGACGGTATGATCGCGTCATCGTCGCATCCTTTGCCGTGGAAGGCGCATCGCTGTCGGCGCTGAACAACGAGCACGCCGAGCGGATCGACCGCGCCATGTCAGCCCTTCAGGCCGCAAAACTCCGGCCAACCCACTTTCTGGTTCAGCAGGGCGAAAAGGACGCGATCCTGACCACGACGCAGCAGCAATATGTTTCGCTGCTGCATCAATTCGTCAAACGATTTCGCGCGGCCGGGTTTGATGCGCCCTTCTATCTGTCGCGCACCACCAAGTGCGATGTGTACGCGCCCACCAACGTCGCGGCCGTTCGCGCCGCCCAGCTGTCCGCCGTCAACGATCAACTGAACATTCGGCCAGGGCCGGACACCGATTTGATCGGCAACGACGGCCGCAATCCGCATGACGGTTGCCACATGAATGAACTGGGAACGCTGGCCAATGCCGCGCTATGGGGATCGTTTATTCGATAGGTGAGCGGATTGGCGCAAGTCACGTCAGCCTAGCAGCGTTGCCCGTTTGACAGTCGGCACTGGCCGCTGCCGGGCTGGCTCTTCGGGTCCGAGGCGGTCTGGGCCTGTGCCAGCGATCCGCCGACGAAAACCGCGAGCGCAAACGCAGCGGCAACCAGAGCTGAAAAGCGAATCATGGAATTCTCCTCCTGTTGGGAACGCCAGCTCCGGCTCGCCGGAGGCTGGTGACAGCTGTTGTCACGCCAACCGTGCGGTCGGTCCGTCGGGGCCGCATCCCCTAAATTGATGAAAACGACCGAAATATATCGCCGCGCGCAGCGCCGATTCCTCGGACAAGGTCCCTCTTCGCCATGTAGAAGAACGCCATATCGAATCTCGGCGCGGGCCACGACGCCGGGAACACAAGCGGGCCGATTGTCTCGCCGAACCAGCGACGTGTTATGAACCAAATTGATATTGCCGCCGCCCCGCCGCCCGACGTCCCCCGTTCCTCGTTATTCGCGTTCTACCGATACTTTCTCGCCGAGCATAAGAAGATTTTCGTCTGGCTGTTCATCTGCGGCTTCGGCGTCGCCTGCGCCGACGCGATGGTGTCCGTGTTCGTCGGCAAGGTGGTGGCTTTCGTCGGTCAGCCCGACCGGTGGCAGGCCTGGCTGGAGCGTTGGCCGACACTTGTCGCGCTTCTGGTCGCGATCGGACTCGTCCGCCCTGCCCTGATCTATCTCGATCTGCATCTGCGAAACAGCTACCTCGTTCCCGGCGTCACATCGCGCATGCGCTGGATCAGCCATTGGCTGGTGGTGAACCAGAGTTGGCAATTCTTCCAGAATGATTTTCCCGGCCGCCTCGCCCACCGGGTGATGCATACCGCCGGCTCCTTGCGCGAAACCGCCGAGGCCGCCATTCGCGCGGTGTGGTATCTCGCGATGTATGGTGGCGCCAGCGCCTTCCTGCTTGCAGGTGCGGACTGGCGACTGGCGCTTCCCATTGCGGGCTGGTTTTGCGGCTACGGCCTGTTGCTGCGTTATTATGTGCCTCGTCTGCGGACAAGGGCCGAAGGCAGTTCGCAGGCCTATTCGGATTTGATGGCCGGGATCGTCGACTGCTACAGCAACATTCTCACCATCAAACTCTTCTCCTATGCCGCGACCGACAACGATCACGTTCGCCGCGCGCTGCTGTCGCACAACGATACCCAGCTGCGCCACATGCAGGCCATCACCGGCTTCATGACCAGCCTGACGCTTCTCAATACGGCACTGCTGACAGGCACCGGCGTTATCGGCGTCAGTCTGTGGCTGAACGAGTCCATTCCAGCCGAGGCCGTGGCGATGGCGCTGCCCCTGGTATGGCAGTTGGCAAGCACCGGCGGCTGGGTCGCCTGGGAGGTCTCTGGCATATTCCAGAATCTCGGCGACGTTAAGCAAGGGATGGAGTCGATCGCGGCGCCCAATACGATGGTCGATATGCCCAACGCGAAGACGCTGGAGATCAAGGCCGGCGCGATCGAGTTCAGGCAAATCGGTTTCGGGTACTCCAGCGAGCGCCCGCTGTTCGAGCAATTTACCCTGACCCTGGCGCCGGGCGAGCGGGTCGGTCTTGTCGGGCGATCCGGCGCGGGCAAGTCGACGCTCGTCAGCCTTCTGTTGCGGCTCTACGATATCCAGGACGGCTCCATCGTGATCGACGGACAAAGCATTCAGGACGTCTCGATGGACAGCCTGCGATCCTGCATCGGGGTCGTCACCCAGGACACGGCGCTGCTGCACCGCTCCATTCGCGACAACATCATGTGCGGCAAGCCCGATGCCACGCCGGGCGAACTCGAGCGTGCGCTGAACCAGTCCCGGGTCGCGCAATTCGTGTCGGAGCTACAGGACGAGGACGGCCGCACCGGGCTCGATTCAAGCGCCGGCGAGCGCGGTGCGAAATTGTCGGGCGGGCAACGCCAGCGCATCATTCTGGCGCGCACGCTGCTCAAGAACGCCCCCATCCTGGTGCTGGACGAAGCCACCGCGGCGCTCGACTCCGAGGCGGAGCACGCGATCCAGGAGCAGCTGGACACGCTGATGGTGGGGAAAACAGTGATTACCATTGCGCATCGGCTTTCGACGCTGGCCCGAATGGACAGGATTGTCGTACTGGATGCGGGACGCATTCTCGAGGAAGGATCGCACGAACAGCTCATCATCAGCGGGGGGCTTTACGCCTCTCTCTGGCAACATCAGACAGGCGGACGCCTCCCCGGCGGCGAACACTCTTCTTTCGCGCCGCCCAAATCCCCTGATTTCCAAATCCCCTGACTTCCACGGTTCTCCCTGAGGCTCCTTCATCTTAAAGCGGTTGGAAAATGCATATTCGATTGGCTCCCGGCACGACGCTCACCAATGTCGAAGGAAAGGACGTCCTGTTCTCGGTGAAGACAGGCGATTCCTACGGCCTCAATGAAACGGCTGCGCGGATGCTGCGGCTCGGGCTCGAGGCCGACCTGGATGAAGTCGTCAATCGGCTGGCGGGCGAGTACGGCGCCGAGCGCCAGGAAATTCGGGACGACTTCGAAGAACTCGTTGCCGAACTCGTTCAGTTGAAATTTACGCAGCTGGTTTCCACCCAGGGCGGGTAGGAAGCCACGACCGTGAAATCTTCCATGCCGGGGGTTTTTATGAACGTTTGCTCATTGCATATCACCCAGGCGTGGCCCGACAGCGGCGACAGCCGCATGCCGATCCTGAGGGAAGCCGGATGGCCATGACGGTTCAGGACGTACCACGTAGCAACCGCCTGATCGAGACACTCGATCCTGAGCGGCAATAGCTGCATGCCACGTATCGCGCGGCCGGCAAGATCCTCTGCTGTTGCATTTGGCGAGCGGCCGGGCCCGCGGGCGCGTCCCAGCCATCGGAAAAAAGTGATGGCTCGGTCAATCCCGAAAAGCTTCGTGGAGAAATGGGACAAACACAAAATTGATGCGCTCATGAATGCGACGATTTCCGTAAGACTGCTCTGCCCCAGGAGAGTAACCGATAACTATCGGAGCCTGCAATGAACGCAAACGCGGCTGCCAAAGCCCGCTGGAGCGCCGATCGAGACTGCAGCACGATTGATTGTGCCTTGGGAACAATTCTGATCGAGGGCGCCGTCTTCCGGGTCGACAACCAGGTCAGGCGTCGGGCGCTGGATCATTTGGGCGCGCTGATTGATCGCGAGGGTCCGTCAGCGATCGCCAAGGCGGTCGGCGACTTCGTCGCCATCATCGTGACGGATCAGGACACCTACGCGTTCAAGAGCTTCACGTCGCAGTATCAGATCTACTATCGGGAGCGGGATGGCGCGGTCGCCAACCGCCTCGGCTTTTTCTTCGATGCTTCCAGTTCCCGCTGGAACGAACATTACTTCGCCAGGCACGTTCTGCTCGTGCCCGGCTATCAGTTCCTGAGCACGGAAACGCCTCTCGCTGATGTCAGCAGGGTCCTTCCCGGTGAATTGATTCGCCTTGGTCGCCCCGTTACACGGCAACAACTCGTGCGAAGGCGTTACGGCTATCGGCTGGATGGCGCGCAGCGCCGCGAAGACGTTGCGCCGCAAATACTGGCGATCCTGCGCGACTCGATCAAGGGCCGCCTTGCAGCCAATCCGGATGCGAAAATTTGCGTCGAGATCTCCGGCGGCCTCGACTCGTCCTTCATTGCCTGCCTGCTGGGCGAACAGGCTTCTGGTATTCGCGGCGTGATGTTCTCGCAGCCCAACCTGCCCTCTCACGCGATCAGCGAAGGCTATGCGCGCGAGGTCGCGGACCGCTACGGGATCGATCTCGTCGTCATGCCCCCTGAAGAGCTTCCGACCAGCGTCGACGAGAACCCCGGTTATTCCGACGAGCCGAGCGATTTCTTCTGGTTCGGCGACTGGTTTTCGCGAGCGGTCGCCGATGTGGCGGAACCCGGCTCGCAGGTCTTTACCGGATTCGGCGCGGATCAGCTGTTCCTGCGCGCGCCGTCATTTCTTCCCTATCTGCTGCAGCGCCGGGAATACCGGCACTTCGCCAATGCCCTGCCCCCGGCCAGCGCGCTGCTTTCGCGCGGCCGCACCAATCTCGGCTGGCAGAGCCTGTTGTCGCTCGTTCCCGAAGGCATCCACCAGCGGCTGAACCGGATGTTTGGCGACAGGGGGTGGAATCCGTTCGATGTCAGCGACGTCAACATGCGCCGCATGCTGACCGATTCGGTTCCCTGGCTGCGGTGCGGCAGAACTCTCCACGCCTATTCGACGGAGCGTGAAACCCGGGAAAGGGAATTGGTCGGCGACGGCATCATCTGCGATGACTGGGGTTACTTTTCTGCGCCGCGGACGGTGACGCAGAGCCATTTCGCCGCGAAGCGACTGACCGACGCCTCGCCGTTCTGCGATCTTCCGTTGCTGGACTTCGTCTATGATGAGGTGAGCGCCCTTCTCGTCCATGACTTCGAGGGCCGCTACAAGGAGCTGCTGCGGGAAGCCCAGAAGGGCATCGTGCCGGAATCCCTGCGCGGGCGTCAGAACGATACCTTCGTGTTCAATTCATTTCAGCTGACCTATGTGAACAAGGCGCGGGAGTATTTCGCGGCCCTGCTCAGGACGGCCCCCGACGACTGGATCGACCGCCGGGCCGCGAACTACGCGCTGGAGCAGCTCTCGTTCGGCATCGCGACCAGCTCAACCCGCTCGGCGATGGCCCTGATGGGCTATCTCGGCTGGCGGCAGGCTTTTGTCGGCCACCGGACTATCGGACGAGAGATCGCCGGGCTGATATCCGCCAGATCCTCGTAACCATGAAGCTCTTTTAGCCATGAAAAAGCGGCGCGCCCGCGAGGAGCTCGCCGCCTGGATTTCGCCGACGCTTCCGTCTTACTTGAAGAAGCCGGAATACTTCTTGCCGTCGGTGCTCGGTCCCGTCGAATTGGACTTGATCAGCGCGAGGCTACCCAGCTTGACGAGCGTCGGTTTGGTGTATGATTTCACGAAATATCTCCATTTCATGTGATTCAGGCGCAAATCACGCCATGCCAATAGTGCGGTCGGCCAATCCGGGCGTCATCCTCTAAATAGATGAAGCGGCGCGCCGAATCCGAGGCTAATTCCTCGCCGTGCTGCGATCAAGCGTGACATTGGCCAGCAGCGACACCACTTCGGCCTGGCGGGCGCATCCGGTTTTTTCCAGCACCTGACGCAGCTGCGAGCGGACGGTGGAGATGGCCACCCCGCCGCTGACGGCAATCTCCTCCAGAGTCTCGCCGACGGCAAGCCCCCGCGCCACCCGGGCTTCCGACACGGTCAGGTCGAACAGCGAGCGCATCAGTTCTACCGGCGGCGCTGCCGGGGCCGACACCGGCGTCACCACCAGCAGCGCGTAGCTGCCGGCAAAGATGTCGTGGGCGGAGCGCCGGATCGGAATGAGATGAACCACCAGGGCCGCTTTGTCGTCGGCGTCACGCAGCGGAAACGAGCGGACGGACAATTCGGCATTGGTATCGAGCGCGGCAAGCGCTGCCCGCAACAGCTCGTTGGCGTGGCCATCCGCCAGCGCGATGCGGTTTTGCGCACGCCATTGCAAATGGTCGGGCAAATCCTCGATCAGGGGATTGGCTTCGATCACCGTGCCGTCCTGGCCGAGCAGCAGCGCGGGCAATCCCATCGCTGTCAGCGCCTCCTTGGCGCCCCTGGCGCGCTGCAACCCCAGCCGGGCCGCAACGAAGGCGCTGCGCGCCAGATGAGAGCGCAGCTCGTTCAGCAATTCGACTCGCTCTTTTTCGATCGGTCCGCGGCTGTGATCGCGCTCAATGCTGAAGACGATATGATCGCCGGTAGGCAATTGCAGACCGGTACCGGCGGACCAGCCGAGCCCGCGCGGGCGAAAGAAGTCCCGGTAGATCGGATTGCTGTCGAGCTGTTCCTGCGTCCAGAAATCATGCTCGACGAAGAAGGCCGGCAGCGTCTTTCCAAACAGGCAGATCCGGCGCGGACAACGTGAAAACCACCCGTCCTCGACGTAGGACCGGAAAATATCGTTCAAGTTCGCGGACGCGGTCCATTTCAGGACCCGGTCGCGGGCCGAGAACAACAGGCCGCCACGCGAATCCGTGAGGTGGGCCAGCTCGTCCAGCACGCCGGGCCACAGTTCCGGCACAAACGAGCATTCGTAGATGCGGTCAATCAACTCGGTCTTCACGGAAATCCCATCAGGAATTGCAATCATCAGCAGCAGAAATCACACGGTGCCTCTGCGCCGAATTTGGCCATCATGCCGTTAATCCGGCATCTCGCCAAGTCGACGTTTAGCCCTTCCGGTGGGGTCAAGTGGACCGGGGTTATGCGTCCTTCCGCCGCGCGAGGCCGCCGGAACTTGCTTTCATCGGACGGCTTGTTGGTGGAGCCACTACGGACCAGTTATGAAAATATGAGAGAGAGAAGTCGGTCAGCCGCTGGTCATCGCAGCCACGGTCGCCGCTATCAGCACGGCGGCCTTCCTAATTTTTGAGTTCGGTCCATGGAACCGGCAGGCGCTGGAGCCGTCAAACCAAGCCGCGACCAAGGCGGCTGCGCAAGCTGCAGGCGCTAAAGTAATCCCGACTCAACCGAAATTAGTGGTCGAACCAACGCCGCCGGGCCCCAGGCCGGTTCAGCCTCCCGTTGTCGTGAATTAGGCCTGCAACGTCGGATCAGGCCGACCATCGGTCTTCTTCGCGAATGTCTTCTTCCGCGTTCAATCGTTCCGCTACTTCGTCCGCGATTTTCTCGCTGCGGGCCTCGGCAATCGGCTCGCCGTCCTTCTTGACGATTTTCTTGTCCTCCGCGCGAAGGGGGAAGTCTTCCGGCTCCAGCGGCTTGTCATCTTTGGCCATTGCGACGACTCCCATGCCTGGTTGCTGCGCAGCATGGCGCTGCCAGTACCACGAGAGAAAACATTCCAGGATAGTATCCGTTCCGTCCGCCCCAGCAGCAGCAGTGGCGACTGGCTTGTCCTAGCCTGCCGAACTGCCACGACGAGCATCCACGCGCCAGCCCATCTCCCAGAACTCGGCTTCGAGCCGGGTGGCCTCCTTGAAGATCGCGATCAGATCCTGCTCCCGGGCCGGCGTGGCATAGAGATGGGCGAGGCCATCCAGCTGCGCCAGCGCCTTCGCCGCGACCTCCTGGTAGGGTGCACCGGCATATTCCGATATCCAGACGCTGTAGGGATTGGTGGCCGCGAGCGCGCCGGGTTGCGCGGCGAGCCGGGTCGCGATGTCAGCGTAGCCGATCACGCAGGGAGCCAGCGCCACCTTGAGCGCCAGCAGATCGCCGCGCATGCCCGCGTCGAGCACGTAGCGCGTATAGGCCAGCATCTCGACCGCCGGCGGGGCATGTTCGAGATCATCGGGAGACAGCCCCCACCCCGCGCAGAGTTTTACGTGCAGGTTCATCTCGACGTCGATGATGGCCGACAGGCCGGCTGCGGCGTCACGCATGTCGGCAAGCCTGGGCGACTTGTAGACGGCGAGCGCATAGGCGCGGGCAAACTCGATCAGGAACAGATAGTCCTGAACGAGGTAGTGACGAAACGCCACCTCGGGAAGCGAGCCGTCCGCCAGCGCGCTGGTGAAGGGGTGTTCGGTGTAGGCGCGCCACTCGGCGGATGCTGCGCTCTTTAGTCGCTCGAAGAAACTCATGATCTCTCGCGGGGTTGGGCTCTCGATGAGTGTGCTGGGCGCATTACCGGGTTATAGCTCAGGTTGATTGGCGAGGAAGCTGCGAATGACGAACGGGAACTGTTGATGAGCATCGGACTGATCGCCCTGCTCGACGATATCGCTGCGATCGCAAAGGTCGCGGCGGCTTCCCTTGACGATGTGGCGAGCCAGGCCGTCAAGGCGGGGGCAAAGGCGGCGGGTGTCGTCATCGACGATACCGCAGTCACGCCGGGCTACGTGATCGGGTTCACCGCCAGGCGCGAACTGCCGATCGTGGGCAAGATCGCGGCGGGATCGCTGCGCAACAAGCTCCTGATCCTGCTTCCCGCTGCTCTGGCCCTGAGCTATTTCCTGCCTTCGGCGATCACGCCGCTGCTGATGTTTGGCGGCGCCTACCTCTGCTACGAAGGGGTGGAAAAACTGCTCGAAGCCTTCCTGCCCCATCATGCCCACCAGCACGAAGCCCAGCTCGGTACGGTGGCGTTGAATGCGCAAACCCTGGAAGACGAAAAGGTCGCAAGCGCCATCAAGACCGACTTTATCCTCTCGGCGGAGATCATGGCGATCACGCTGGCGGCAGTTCCCGCAGGCAGCCTGCTGACGCAGTCACTGGTGCTGGCGCTGGTCGGGATCGGGATTACCGTCGCGGTGTATGGCGTGGTCGCTCTGATCGTGAAGGCCGACGACGTCGGATTGGCGCTGGCGAAAAATGATGGCGCCTCGCCGTTTGGCGGCATGGGGCGAGCGCTCGGACGCGGCATGGTTCGCGGCATGCCCGTCTTTTTGACGGTGCTCAGCGCCGTCGGTACCGCCGCGATGATCTGGGTCGGCGGCGGCATTGTGCTGCATGGCCTGGAGCTCTACGGCCCGCCTTCGATCGGGCACGCCGTCCACGCCGCGACGCAAGCCGCGGCTCACGCAGTCCCGTCAGCCGCCGGCGTGCTGGAATGGATCGCGCATGCTGCCATATCGGGGGTGATTGGCCTGGTGATCGGCGCAGCCTGCATCCCGGTCATTGGACTTGTCGTTGCGCCCGCCTGGAAGCGGTTGAAGCGTTTCTTGCCGGGCCGCTCCACCGCGAAGTGAAATCCGCACTCGAGCCGACACGAACCGCCCCTCATGACGAGCGGCGAATAGTTCAGCCCTGCCCGTCTTCCAGACCATATTCCCGGTAGATCGTCAGGGGATCGCGGTCGGGAAACAACCGGCATTTGGCTTGCGCCAGATGCACCATAACGGTGCCCTGCTGGCAGCCGGCAATCAGGAGCTTCTTGATGTCTTCCATATGTGGCCGCGGTTGGCTGGCTTCAGGCAGCTGCTCCAGCGCGACCAGCGCGGTGGCGAGCGCTTCCGTCAGCACCCACTCGTCGTGGCCGGTAATTCCCTTTTTCGGCATTTGGACAACCTCATTCCAGGGTGCAGCCACCCATCAACCAGATCCGCAACATCCGAATGACAAGTGGCTCGTGCCCTGAACGCGCGGGCTACCGCTTATCGAACGGAATAAGATGGTGGTACTCCTTCGGCACCGAGCTGCGATAGCGCGCGGGCACCGTGCCGCTGTCGATCGATTTGTCGATCTCCTGCTGCCGGGTCATCTTTTTCGCGGCCTTCTTTTTCGCCGGCTTCGCGGGTTCGGTTGTCGTCGTTTCCGTTTTCGCGGCTGGCGCCGTAGCGGTCGCTGCGGCTGGCGGCGCCGCAGCAGCTGGCGGGGTGGTCGCTGCCGGAGGCGTGGTCGCTGGCGCTGTCGCGGCCGGCGCCGCGCCGGTATTCGGCGTGGTCTGGGCCAGCACCAAGCCGGCCGGCAAGGACACCAGCGCAATCGTCGCCGAAATCAACGAAAGCCTCTGCATCAGGAAAAATCTTTGCATGAAAACCTCCAGAGTTCACCCGACCCGCAATGCGGTCAGCGTAGTCCCGTGGCATTGACCCATGCAAGCCGCCTTCAATGGCCTTTTTGCGGCCCGACGCCCTCGCAAACCGCTGTCGCAAACCTCGACCCGACCTGTTGATAACCCGGTCGCGCGGGCGCCCCCGGCGTGACAGACAGTGGCGACGTGTTATCGACGGGACGCCTTGCTCTGGACGGATCAAACACCATGCGGATTACCCTGGTCGGCTCCCGCCATTTCGGCGTGACGACACTGAACATGCTGCGCCAGCACGGCGTCGAAATCGCTGGCGTCGTCGTCGCTGACGCCGAGGACCGGCTCGCCGCCGCGGCCCGCGACGCCGGAATCCCGGTCACCGTGCAGGCCGATCCGAAACTGGTGGTCGCCGGGGAGATCGCGGCCGATACCGACCTGATCGTCACCGCGCACAGCCACGCGCGCATCGGCAGGGACGCGCTGGCGGCGGCCAAGCTCGGGGGGATCGGCTACCACCCCTCGCTGCTGCCGCGGCATCGCGGCATCGCGGCGGTCGAATGGACCATCCGGGAAGGCGACCCGATCGCCGGCGGCTCCGTCTACCATCTCGCCGACCGCATGGATGCCGGCGCGATCGCCGCCCAGGAATGGTGCTTCGTCAAGAAGGGCGAAACCGCGCGGGAGTTGTGGGAGCGCGCGCTGGCCCCGCTCGGCCAGAAGCTGCTCGGAGAGGTAATTGAGTACGCCAAGGCCCATCAATCGCTGCCGGCCAAGCCGCAGGACGAGCAATTTGCCACCAGCGCGCCCAATTTACCAAAGTAGTATTTTACCAACGACCCGACGCTCGATTTGTGTCAGATTTTTCGTTCCCTGCCTGGAACCAATTCGGGCATTAAATGTTTGATTCATAGGGAACTTTTCGCTTTATCGCGGCGCAGCAAACTTTGGACACATTGTGCCTCAATACCGCATCATCACACATACATATTCGGGGATATGATTCATGCGCCACAATCGCATTCGTAACGCGCTCCTTGCTTCCGCCTTGACCGCCGCTGCCGCCCTCGCTGCCGCTCCGGCTTCCGCCGAGAGCAGTGCCTATGACGGACTTTGGAATGTCACGGTGGTGACCAAGAGCGGCAGCTGTGAACCGACCGTCAGCTCGACGCTGACCGTGACGGACGGCAAGGTCTCGGCCGGTGGCGCCGCCGTTTCCGGCAAGGTCGGAAGAGAGGGACTTGTGCGAGTCTCGATCAATGGTGCATATGCGAACGGCCAGCTCAGCGGCAAGACCGGTTCGGGGAAGTGGAATGGTTCGTCTGCAGGCGTACCGTGCAGTGGTCGATGGGAAGCGTCGCGGCAATAATCCGGGTCCCACAGCAGCAATCATCCTGAACGCGCGACGGCTGATATTCGCAGCCGTCGCGTTTTTTTTGGCGTTTTTGTTGGTATCGATCGCCGGCTCCGCTGTTCACGCGGAATCTGGGGCGTTCGCCGGCATGGCCGGCAACTGGTCCGGCGGCGGCACCATCACGCTGGACGACGGTTCCACCGAGCGGGTTCGATGCCGCGCCAGCTACGCCGTCCGCGCCGACGGCGACGCCATCAACCAAACCCTGACCTGCGCCAGCGACAGCTTCAAGTTCAATCTCGCCAGCAACGTCGTCGCCCAGGGCACGGCGCTTTCCGGGACCTGGAGCGAAAGCATTCGTAACGCCAGCGGCAACCTTGAAGGTCGCGGCGGCGGCGGCCATTTTCACCTGATCGCGAGCGGCGCCGGATTCACGGCGCAGATCTCGTTGACGACGCGCGGCAACAAGCAATCCGTCGTCATCAAGTCCGAAGGTGCATTCCGGGTCACATCGATTTCGCTGACCCGCTCCTGAGCGCCATCGCCGCGATCGGCTAGCTGGTTTTGGGTTTGGCCAACCGGTTGGCGGTTTCCGTCATGGTCTTGGCGACCAGCAGGGCCTGTTCCTTGTTCAGCGCAAAATCCTGAACGCCCCTGTGAGTGGTAAGCGACAGCACCATGATATCGGGCTGGTCCTCGGGCCAGCCGGTGGCGAAGGCGGTTACAAAATCTGCCGATGTGGATCGTGTTGTCATCGTGAAATTCCCTATGGCGCTTTTGAGCGAAGTGGACGCCGGCTCGCGTAAAGAAAACGCGTAAAAACAAGAGATTAGAGCGCGGTCCTGATAAATCAGAATCGGGATCTAGGCATTCGGTACGAAGGCGGTGACCTCGATTTCGACCTTGGCGCGGGGATCGACCAGTCCCGAAATGTAGAGCAGCGTCGAGGGCGGGAAGTTGCGCCCGAGCGTCTCCTTCCAGGCGGCGCCGATGCCGGCACCCGCGGCCTGGTATTCCTCTCGGCTGGTCAGGTACCAGGTCAGGCGAACGATATGCTCAGGGCCGGCGCCGGCCTCATTGAGCAGCTTGATGATCCGGCGCAGCGCGGTGCCGGTTTGCGCGGCCATATCGGGCGCATAGTCGCCCTTCTCGTCGCCGCCGGTCTGGCCGGCGAGCACGACCCAGCGGCCGGGGCCGTCGACCGCGACGCCATGCGAAAAGCCGCGCGGCTTTGACCATTCGGCCGGTTGCAAGGTGAGCATGAAGGAGTTCCCTCGAACGTGATTTCCGCTGTTCCTTAGCACCGATTGCGCGCGCTCCCACCCCGAATTTTGGCGCGGCGCAGCGCTGCCCCGGCATATTTGCGCGTTGCAAATCGGACCGGGGTCGCCGATACCGGCCTGCCCTTTCCGTATTTGCGCGCCGCTCCAGCGCGGCAGACTCAGCAATCAGTTCCTGGCATTCAGCTCACGATGGACCGAACCCCCTCTATACCAAGGGCTGCGCTGTGGATGGCGGGCTGGCTCGCTCTGATGCTGATCCTGACGGTGGCCGGCCGCGAGACGACGCGTGAAATGAACGTCTTCCAGATCATGGAAGTGCGCTCGGTTCTCGGCCTCTGCATGCTGTACCCGCTGATCCGCATGAGCGGCGGCTTCGCTGCCATGAAGACCGCGCGGCCGCTGCAGCACATCTCGCGCAATCTCATTCATTATGGCGCGCAGCTCGGCTGGTTCTTCGCGCTGACCCTGATTCCGCTGGGCCAGGTGGTATCGATCGAATTCACCATGCCGATCTGGACCGCCATCCTGGCGGCGGCCTTTCTCGGCGAACGCATGACGGTGTGGAAGATCGCGGCGATCGTGCTCGGGATCGTCGGTGTCGTCGTCATCGTTCGGCCCTCCACCGGTGAGGTCAATCCGGGCCAGTTGATCGCGCTGGCCGCGGCGGTCGGCTTCGGCATCTCCATCGCCATGGTGAAGTCGCTGACCCGCACCGAACATACGCTGGCGATCATCTTCTGGATGCTGGTGGTGCAGTCGGTGGCCGGATTTTTCCCGTCGATCCATGTCTGGGTCTGGCCGTCGGCCTGGGCATGGGGCTGGACCGTCGTGATCGCGATCTGCGGCACCTTCTCCCATTACTGCATGGCGCGCGCGATGCTGTATGCCGATGCGACGGTGGTGATCCCGATGGATTTCCTCCGGGTTCCCTTGAGCGCCGCCGCCGGCTGGCTGATCTATTCGGAGCGGCTGGACATGTTCACCGTGCTCGGCGCGACGCTGATCCTCACCGGCAATCTGTTGAACCTCAAGACGGCCGGTAATGCTCCGGCGCGGACTCAAGTCTGACCGCCGAACGGTGCCAGGCGATTCTCCCGAACCAATTCTCCTGAGACGGCGCGTCCGACTGTGATGTAGATCACTCAATGCTGCCAGCCTGCCGGCTAGTGTGGTCAATCGGCGACGGGGGCAGCTCAATTCAGGCGACGCCTGATTTTCGACACGATGCGTGGCTTTTTCGTGTAGTCTGTTGCGATGCGTTGCTCCCATAGTCGCGCGATTCCACCGGGGGATTTCAAATGCGCTACCTCACCATATTCCTTTCCCTGATTTGCATGGCGTTATCAGCCCATTCGGCCAAGGCCGACCGGCGTGTTGCCTTTGTCGTCGGCAACGGCGCCTACAAGAATGTTCAGCCGCTCCCCAACCCCTCGATCGACGCCAAGTCGATGGCCGGCGTGCTTCGCAATGTGGGATTTGAAGTTGTCGAAGGCACCAACCTCACCCGCGATAAAATGACCGAGCGGCTGCTCGAGTTCGGCAAGAAGGCGCAAGGCGCCGACGTCGCGGTGTTCTTCTACGCCGGCCATGGCATCGCCATCGGCGGCGTCAACTATCTGTTGCCGATCGACGCCGACATCAAATCGGAAATGGACGTCAAGCTCGGCGCCGCCATCAACATCGACCTCACGCTCGACCAGACCATGGGCGATGCCAAGGTCAAGCTGGTGTTCCTCGATGCCTGCCGCGACAATCCATTCGCCGCCAAGATCAAGGCGAATGCCGGCGCCACCCGCAGCGTGTCGGTGCAGACCGGCCTTGCGGAAATGAAGTCCGGCGAAGGCACCCTGATCGCCTTCGCCACCGGTCCCGGACAAACCGCACTCGACGGCAAGGAGGGCACCAACAGCCCGTTCACGCGCGCGCTCATGGCCAACATCGCGACCCCCGGCATGGAGATCCAGCAGGCGATGACCAAGGTCCGCGCCCAGGTCAACGAGGAAACCAACAAGGGCCAATTGCCCTGGGGCCACACCAACCTGATCGGGACGGTCTATCTCAATCAGGCCGCTGCGCCCGCAGCAACTGCCGCGGCTCCTTCGCAGGCCGGCCCGGCCGTTGCGACGGCGTCCCAGGGTTCGGAGGTCGAAGTCGAATTCTGGCGATCGGTCAAGGAATCCAACAAGCCCGAAGAACTCAACGCCTATCTGGCCTCCTATCCGAACGGCCAGTTCCGCTCGCTGGCGCAGGCCCGGATCGCGTCGCTGCAGGACGGCGCTTCGGCGAACGCGACCCGCAACCTGACCACCGGGATCGATCCCAAGACGTTTGACGCGGAAGCCAACCAGACCACCGAAGACCAGATCGGGCTCGACAAGGGACAGCGCCGCGACGTGCAGCGAAGGCTGAACGGCCTCGGTTTCGATACCAAGGTGACCGGCGTGTTCAACGCGCCGACGCGCGCGGTGATCACCCGCTGGCAGGCCGCGCGCGGCTATCCCAAGAGCGGCTACCTCAACAAGTTCCAGCACAAGGCATTGTTGACGGAAATCGTCGCGACCACGCCAACCGCCTCGAGCGACGACGGGGAAGAGAAAAAGCCGGCTCGCCGCGAACGGCAGCGCAGCAGCGGTGGTGGCGGCGGCGGTGGCGGTCACCGCGGCGGGGATCCCGGTGCAGCCTTCGTCGGCGGTGTGGTCGGCGGCATGTTGGGCGGTGCGTTCCGACGCTGATCGCCCGTTCCGCCGATATCGAATCCAGCAAAAAGCCCGGCTCACGCCGGGCTTTTTCAGTTATCGATGGGTCCGGCCTATTTGCCCGCGGCCTTGCGCAAGGCGTCGTTGATGCGGTCCTGCCAGCCGGGTCCACCCTCCTGGAAGTGTTCGAGCACGTCCTGATCGATCCGCAACGAAACCAACTCCTTCACGCCGGGAATAGCGGTCGGCTTCGGCGGCGCCTCCACCACCTTGGTCGTTGTCTTCTTGAACGCTGCTTCCGCTTCGGTGCGCGCGTCGTTCAGGGTTCGCGGCCGTCTCGGTTGATCCGCCATGGTCTCAGATTCCCTCGAACAGCACGGTCGACAGATAGCGCTCCGAGAACGACGGCACGATCGCCACGATGGTCTTGCCGGCGGCCTCCGGCCGCTTGCCGATCTGCAGGGCAGCTGCGATCGCAGCACCCGAGGAAATGCCGCCGGGAATGCCTTCGGTGCGGGCCAGCGCGCGCGAGGTTTCGATCGCGGTCGGGCCGCTGATCTTCACGATCTCGTCGATCACGGAGCGATCGAGGATATCGGGAATGAACCCGGCGCCGATGCCCTGGATCTTGTGCGGGGTATGCTGGCCGCCTGACAGCACCGGGCTTTCCTCCGGCTCCACGGCGACGATCCGCAAGCTCGGCTTGCGGGGCTTGAGCACCTGCCCGACACCGGTGATGGTGCCGCCGGTGCCGACGCCGGCGACGAAGTAGTCGATATTGCCGCCGGTGTCGTTCCAGATTTCCTCCGCGGTGGTGCGGCGGTGAATTTCGGGGTTGGCGAGGTTCTTGAACTGCTGCGGCATCACGGCATTGGGCGTGGTGCGCACCAGTTCCTCCGCGGTCGCGATCGAGCCCTTCATGCCCTGGGCCGCCGGCGTCAGCACGATTTCGGCGCCGAGGAACGCCAGCATCTTGCGCCGCTCGATCGACATCGATTCCGGCATCACCAGCTTGAGCCGGTAGCCGCGGGAAGCGGCGACAAAGGCGAGCGCGATCCCGGTATTTCCCGAAGTGGGCTCGATCAGCACGGTATCGGCATTGATCAGGCCGGCCTTTTCCATCGCGATGATCATCGCCGCCCCGATGCGGTCCTTCACGCTGGCGGCCGGGTTGAAGTATTCCAGCTTGGCCAGGATAGTCGCGTGCACCCCGTGCGCTTGCGGCAGTTTGCGCAGACGGACGATCGGCGTATCGCCGACCGCGTCGATGATCGAATCGAAAACCCGGCCCCGGCCGGGACGCTGCACTGCACTCGTGGGTGACGGCGCGTCCATGACAAAACTCCTGTGGCGGCAATGTGCTGTTAGTTTGAAGCTCTTCCATCATTACGGACAGGTTGTGGCGGCGCGCAAGCGGGAATCCCTGCGTTGCGATTTCGCTGCAATGCAAAACTGGAAGGCGCCAAATAACGTAAAACGAACGCATTTCAAACTTGCATTTGGAAAGCGACGTGACCCGAATGACGGAACAGCGCGCATATTTAGAGAGCGAGTACATCTTTATTGATGCCCAAATTTTCATCCGCGAAAGACTCGATTGGGACTCGAAATCACTCTCTAAAATTAAGCAGCTGGTCCAATCTGGGCACCTTCGCGTGCTGACGACAAGCATCACCCAGAAGGAAGTTTGCAATAAAATTGCAGAAACGCTTGATCACACGCGAGCCGCTTCAAAAAAGCACGAAACATTTCTCGGCCAACTTGGCATCGCTGGCGATCCGGCATTCGACGACGGTGCACTGACGACATTGCAGTCGCAATTCAAACAATTATTGAAAAATTTAAACGCAATGGAATTACCGCTAAAGGCGAATTTGGACAGCCTTTTTGATGACTATTTCGAGAAAAAACCGCCTTTTAGCGATAAGAAAAAAGCGGAATTTCCGGATGCCGTGGTGGTGACGTCACTTCGAGACTTTGCCTCAACAACCGGCCAAAAGATTTACGTGGTGTCGGGTGACGGCGACTTGAAGGATTGCTGCAAGAATGACGGCCAACTTGTCCACGCAGATTCACTCGGCGAAATTGTATCGAAAGCGACAGTCACCGAAACGCTTCATGATTCGCTTCTGAGCTTTCTCGCGAATAGCGAACACCTAAAAACTGTTCTAGTTAGCAGATTGAGGGGGCGCGATATAAACGTAACCGGGCTGCACCGATTAAGCGATCACATTGAGGTTGCAGCCGTTGTTGCGGATGCTGCGGACGTAACTGTGCATCACTTGAATGTTCTGTCTGAGGACGCGCACCAGACCTTCGTCTGCGAGATAGAATTCGAGACATATCTTTGGATCGATCTCGAAATCGAGGAAGGAAGGATTGGTACAGGGGGCGCATTTGAGTCTCGCACTACTCACAGCGATACCGACGGGATCACCAAGGTGTTTTGGGCGGAAGTGGTCGTTCGATTTGACCCCGCCAAACCCGAAAATAGTGAATTCGAATCGATTTACTGCGATCCAGAAATTGAAATTGAAGGACCGGAACTCGATACGATCCGCAGGTATCGGTGACTATACCATTGTGCCTCACGCTAGACGTGGGCTGGGGCGATCTTTTTCCGGGGAGAACCGGAAGTAGCCGGTAACTGGCCAAAGTGTCGCGATTGACCCACAGCGGACATGGCAAGTCGAGCAGCCGATGCCCGCACACAAGGGAAAGCTGACATCGGACAACTCAAGTATCGGACGTCGCGGTCGCGTTACGGGCCGAACCGGTAGCTTAGAGCCACACGCGCTGTGCTGTAGGAAAAATCGACGCGATGGCTGTAAACCAGCGGCGTCGGCGAGACATAGTTGATTGACGCGATCGTGTCTGCGCTGATTCGGCCAAAATTCGCATAGAGATACTCGCCGCGCACAGACCAGCGGCCTGACAGCGCATACTCGATGCCGGCGCCGAGTGCATATCCTGTCTTGACCCGCCTAACGTCAGTATTTTCGATGTCGCCGGCGGTGTCCGTCGCCTGCTCGATGTACCTTAGTCGCGCCAGTGCGAGGCCGCCGGTCGCGTACACCAAGGCGTTATCGAACGCGTAGCCGATGCGAGGACGCAATGTCATCATCCAGTCTGCCTCAACCTTCTGGCTGATGGTGAAGCAGCAGCCGCCTATTGGGAATACCTGCGTCTGTGCGCGCGAGGCGCTGCCCGTCAAGCCGCTTATATCGCCTTCGAGGCCGTAGACGAACCTGCCACTTTGAAAGTTGTGTCCGGCAAGCACACCGCCGGCGAAACCGTTCGGATGCAGGGGTTGGGATTCGACAGCGTCGATAGCGATACAATTTGCCGGGCCTCCGCCGCACGCGATTGGCGGTCCGACTGTCGTATTGATATCAGCGGTGCCCCACGCGTAGCCGGCATGAACGCCGACGTAAAACCCTGCCCAGCTCGCACTCGAAACGGCCTGAGGCTTGCGTGGCGTCTCATTGGCCAAAGCGGGACCGCTAACTCCCGCAAGCACGATGACACTCCGCAATAATAACCGCCACATAGACGCCCCCTCGAATGCGAGGACATTTGTGCCAGCCGTCGGCCGAAACAAGCGAAATCCGGGGTTTTTCTGGTTGAAGCGGAAACATTGCGGGACCATGTGGTATTTTTGCAATAACTCGAGCCGGTTCCTCCGTTTCCATCCGCGCGGCAGCCCTCGAGGTTAAGTTTTTGCTTTGGGGCGACCTTTCGGATACTCGATTCATCTGCTCGCGAACGTCGCCTGTTGGCACGAAACGGACCATCCGCGCCGGTCGCTAAAGGTCCGTTGGTCAAGGCGAAGCGGAAGTGGCGTAGCGCGGCTGTCGAGGCAGCTTCTGACCTAGCGGAAGCTGCGGCGTCGACGATACCCGCGAGTCGCAAATTCATTGCACGGCAATGATTTGTTCGCAGCGGGGCTGCCATAAATGTAGAAGCGGCTTACTAATCCGCGTTCCAATTGGGGAACTTGCGCCTCGGCTGCGCGTTCCAGTGACCTGCGATGAACACAAGCTGCGGGAATAGCGGCGGAGCACTGATGCGCCTTGCTACAGTAATTCTGCCGATATTGCTTGTGCTGGTCACCTCAAGTGGCGCATTGGCCCAGAGCTTTGAACGCATTTTTCAGGACGCTGGCCAGCTTGGGCAACCTCGACGCGCCGCGATTCAGGCCGAGTGGGAAAAACTTTCACCTGGGGAAATCCTTTGTGTCGATAACCGGCTTAGGCGTGCCCGAAGGTCCGTCAATACCCTGATCGACCGCGGCATCAGCCCGACAGACAACCGTGTCACCGGTATCGTCAGCGACTGCCGCACCGGCGGCGATCCCGCGAACCCGAACGTCGCGGCAACACCGAGCTTCAATTGCCTTGTCGCTCGTCAGCCGGACGAATTGGCGATCTGCGCCACTCCTGAACTCGCCAATCTTGATCGGGCTGTCGTCCAGGGTTACGAGCGGATGCTCCGCACCGATGGTAGCCGCGCGGCGAAAAGCGTGGCTGAGCCACTATTGGACCGTCGTCACGCCTGCGGGGCCGACATCGACTGTATCAGGCGCGTGCAATTGACGGCCATCGCAGCCTTTCAAGCACGTGGCGCCCCAGCCCAAGTCCCTGCCCCGGCGCAGGTGACCGGGCGCGAAAAGGCCGCATATAGTGTCGCCGGAATGCAACTCGGTAACAATGTTGGTGTTGGGAGTGCAGATTATCGCGATTATACGTGCGCGCCCACCAAACAATTTCCCGGTTTCACCGGATGCCAACGTCAGCTCGCCGAGCGCTCGCGGCGCAGACGCATCTTCGAATCCACTTCGTTTCTGCACGCCCCCGACGGCTCCGCGGTTTACATCAACCAGAACCTCGAGCCCGTCGCCATGGACGAGAAAGATGCTCATGACGAGGTCAGCCGATTGTCGGAAACGCTTGGCAAGGCCACGCTGCTTCCGATGCAACACGTCCGCGGCGTATCAAGCGGCCTGATCGCATCTTGGGGCGCGGTGTCATTGCAGCCGTTGGACGCGGCGCGCACGGCAGAACTTGCGGCAGGTACCGGTGACAAACCTGGCATCCTGGTCGACACCATCGGCAATCCGCAGCGATCGGCGCAATTGGGCTTGCCCATCTATAGTCTGGGCGGTGGCGCGGGCTATGTCTGGTCGGCTAGCTGGAACGGTCGCGGCCGCGGCGCCCTGCGCAGGCTGGCAATCGACGCGTCGCGGTTGCCCGGCGCGGTCGTAGAGGCCAATCCATCGGCAGACCCGCCAGCTATCGTTTCCGCGCCGACTGCAACCGCGCTGGCTGCGCCGCCACCCGCCGGGCCAAAGACGGCAGTCGCCACCCAGCCAGGCCCGTCGGTTGCTGCGCAATCAGATCAAAAATCTGTAGAGCCCGCCCCGGTTGCTTCTCCCGAAGCTAAGACGCCCACGGCGGCGGCTCCCTCACGGACGGATGTGCGGGTGGTCGGCCCGCCGATCGCCCTGCAACCGACGGCATCGGCAGCGACGCAGACGCCCACATCGTCCGGTGTAGCAGGCGGAAGCGGTCTAATAATCTTTTTGGTCGCACTGGTCGCCGTATTGGTCGGCGCTGTAGGGTATCTTTCTAAAAAGCCGCGCGATACCATGCCTGGCGCCGTTGCAGCAACGCCTGCTTCCGCAACTCCCCATGAAGCGCCCGATGAGCCCATGACCCAAAAAATTGACCTCTCGGCGCTTGTTCCAGCCGAGTCGCCCGCCAGCGTCGCTGGCTTCAATACCGCGATGGAAACGCCACAAACCGACGAAGCAATGGCTGCCAGCCAGTTGGGGAAGCGCCCGGGGAGCGATCCTTCTTCCGTGCCTTGAGTTTCTTCCGAATTGCAACTGCTTGTCGACTGGAGGCCGCCTTAGTTGGCGGTTCGTTCATTTATTCAAGCGCCTCCGATGTCCGCTTCTGGCACTTTTCGGACACGGCGCAATGTCCGAGTTGAGTCTGTTTTCGGGGGGAAAGCGGAAGTCGGGATTCGGGCTCCACAGGTCGCCGGTTTGAGCCGACTCGCACATTGCAGCCGAGAGCGTTCCACTACTTTGCTCTCCTAATTGTAGGGCCGCTTTTCCCTTGGCCGCCGGGTGAGAAAGATTGCTAAAATGCATTCTGAATTTTGCGACGCACTTGGCGGATTTTCGTCGCACTGCAACGCAGAAGCGGTAGCACCAAGTCACTTCTCGCAATTTGGATCTGGGGACAAATCACAAGGTAGCACTTTCGGTTTGTTTGCAGTGCACCGTGAAGACTCCATCATCGCGACTTGAATGCGTGTCAAAAAACACAAAAGTAGCAGCTTTATGTTGTTTGCAGTGCGACCGGGAAGCCATTGAAACATTGCACTTGTCGCAAAGCCCGCCGCTTTGCTTTGTTTGAACGATTTCAAGGCTTTGGAGTTTCGGGAAACGACCCTCGGAGACGTGCAAAACGTGATGGCAAACCGTTGTCCTTGCAAAAAAATCGCAACCGAACGCATTTGTGTTGCGACAACGTCAAACAAATCAGTGTATGCTAAAGTCTAAGTCCAGAGCGCAAGGAGGTCACGATGCCAGCAGTCGCTGAAGTCATGTCGACCGTCGCGTCCAACCCCAGTCCCCGCGGGTGTGATCTGCCGACCTGCCCCGTTTGCGCCGACTCCATGGTCGCTGCGGAAGGCTCCGCCTACCTGTCGGAAAACGTTATCAGTTACCTCTGGACCTGCGATACCTGCGGCTATGGGTTCGTAACCAAGCACGCGGTCAGCAAGCGGTTCGTTTGTAACTGATCGCTGATGAGGTTTTTAGCGCGGCGCGATGTCGCCGCGCGCCCAATCGGCGCGGGTGTGCGCGCGAAACTCCTCGAACGTCCCGGTTGAGACCGCGTCCCTGATGTCATGCATCAGACGCTGGTAATAGGCGATGTTGATTTCCGACAGCAGCATCGCGCCGAGCGTCTCGCCCGACTTGACCAGATGATGCAGATAGGCGCGCGCACAATCGCGCGTCGATGGCCAATCGCTGGCCTCGTCCAGCGGCCTCGGATCGTCGGCGTGGCGCGCGTTTTTCAGATTGATCTGGCCGAACCGCGTGAACGCCATGCCGTGGCGCCCGTTGCGGGTCGGCATCACGCAATCGAACATGTCGATGCCCCGCGCCACCGCCTCCAGCATGTCCTCGGGCGTGCCGACGCCCATCAGGTATCGCGGGCGGTCCGTCGGCAGGATCGGCGCCACTTCCTCGATCATGGCCAGCATCACCGCCTGCGGTTCGCCGACTGCGAGCCCGCCGATCGCATAGCCGTGAAAGCCGGTCTCGACCATGCCGCGCGCGCTGGCGTGCCGAAGTTCGGGCACGTCGCCGCCCTGCGCGATGCCGAACAGCATGTAGCCGTCAGGCGCGCTCTCGAAGGCCCGCTTGCTGCGTTCGCCCCAGCGCAGCGACAGCTGCATGGCGCGTTCGATGTCGGCGCGCTCCGCCGGAAGGCGGATGCATTCGTCCATCTGCATGGCGATATCCGAACCCAGCAGGCGCTGCACCTCGATCGATCGCTCGGGCGACAGCTCGATTTTGGTGCCGTCAATATGGGAGCGAAAGGTCACCGCGTTTTCCGTGACCTTGCGCAGCTCCGACAGCGACATCACCTGGAAGCCGCCGGAGTCGGTCAGCATGGGGCCGTTCCAACCGGTGAAGCGTTGCAAGCCGCCAAGGGCGGCGATGCGCTCGGCGCCCGGCCGCAGCATCAAATGATAGGTATTGCCGAGCACGATATCAGCGCCGGCATCGCGCACCTCGCGCCAGTGCATGCCCTTCATCGCGCCCGCGGTGCCGACCGGCATAAAGGCCGGCGTGCGCACCACGCCATGGGGCGTCGTTAGCCGTCCGGTGCGGGCGGCGCCGTCGGTGGCGATCAGGTCGAAGTGATTGGGAAGGCTCATGGGTCGGCTTATCGCGCGACAAGGCCATCCGGTTCAACGGCCTTGCATCACAATATATTCGGTCCCGAACCCGTTGACGCCGGCAAAATTCTCCCGCATAAGCCCGCGCCATGAACACCGTGACCAAACGCACCGCGAAAACCACCAAGCCCTGCCGGGCTTCGGGAGATTTGCGCGCGTAGTTGGACGACCCGCATCATCTGAACCGAAGCCCCGCCTGAAAAGGTCCGGGGCTTTTTTATTGCCTGCGGACGATCCGGCTCAAACGAATGGAGACCAAAGTGACGAACGATCCCGTTGTTGCCATTGCCGGCGTGACCGGCGCCGTCGGCGCCGAATTCATCGCCACCATGGACCGGCGCGGCTTTCGCGTGGGCAAGCTGAAGGCGCTGGCCAGCGCCCGCTCGGCCGGCAACACCATCGACTTCCGCGGCCAGCGGATCGTGATCGAGGAGCTCACCGAGCACTCTTTTGCCGGCGTCGACATCGCGCTGTTTTCAGCCGGCGGCGGCATTTCCAGGCGGTTCGCGCCCATCGCCGTGAAGGCCGGCGCCGTGGTGGTCGACAATTCCTCGGCCTTCCGGATGGACCCCGACGTGCCCCTGGTGATCCCCGAGATCAACGCTGGCAGGATCCGGGAGCACAAGGGCATCATCGCCAATCCGAACTGCGCCGCGATTACCGCGCTGGTGCCGCTGTGGCCGATCCACAAGGCCAACCGGATCAAGCGCGTGATCATCTCGACCTATCAGGCGGCCAGCGGCGCCGGTGCTGCCGCCATGGAAGAGCTGGTGGAATCGACCCGCGCCAGCCTCAACGGCGAAGCCTATCAGCAAAAGGTACTGCCGCACCCCTACGCCTTCAACCTGTTCAACCACAACACGGCGATCGATCCCGCGACCGGCTACAACGACGAGGAGACCAAGGTCATCCAGGAGACCCGGAAGATTTTCGAGGACCAGCGGATCGCGGTCGGCGTGACCTGCGTGCGGGTGCCGGTGCTGCGCGCGCATTGCGAGGCCATCACCTTCGAATGCGAAAACCCGATTACCGAGCACGAAGTACGCGAGCTCCTGTCGGGCGCGCCGGGCATAAAGATCGTGGACGACCGGGTGAAGAACTACTTCCCGATGCCGATCGATGCATCGGGCCAGGATGACGTGCTGGTCGGCCGCATCCGCCGCGATCTCAGCGATCCCACCGGACATTCGATCTCGATATTCGCAGCGGCGGACCAACTGCTGAAGGGCGCCGCGCTGAATGCGATCCAGATCGCGGAATTGCTGCCGCAGCGCGTCATGGCTTGAGTTGCTTGGCGTGAGTTGAAACGCCCTTTTTAGGGCGTGAACTCATGATCCGTTTCGGTATAGTCCCCTGCACTATAAAACCCAGGGGAGGAACTGAAGATGAGGACCATTCTGGCCGGCGTCGCGCTCGTGGCGCTCACCATCGGTGCATCCGCGCAGGACAAGCGCCCCGAATACGGCACGGCGGTCAATGTCGTAGGCGCCAAGAAGATCGCAGCCGGCGTCGTCGCCGAATGCCAGAAGAACGGATGGAACGTCGCGGTCGCCGTGGTCGATAATCACGGCTTCCTGGTGTACTTCGAACGCATGGACAACACGCAAACGGCCAGCGTGGAGATCGCGGTCGGCAAGGCCAAGGCCGCCGCGACCTACCGGCGTCCGACGCGCGTGTTTGCGGATGTGATCAACAAGGGCGGGGCAGCGACGGCCACCCTGCCCGGTGTCTTCGCCTCGCCCGGCGGATTGCCGACCATGGTCGATGGCAAAGTCACCGGCGGCGTGGGCGTCAGCGGCGTCACCGGCGACCAGGACGAGCAATGCTCCAAGGCCGGCCTCGGGGCGAGCTGAAACTATTTCCTGCGTTCAACGTACAAGCGTACAGGCGTCGGCACGGCTCCGTTGTGGCCGTGCCGCGCTTTGGCTGAGCGCCCGCATGCAAAGGCCACATGAATCCATAGCGTTGGGAGGGCACGATGACAAATTCCAGACTTGCGATGACAGCTGCAGCGCTAGGTCTGGCGTCCGGGCTGACGCTCGGCGGCCTGGCTGCATTCGCCGGCGGCGACAAGGTGGTGTTTCCGGACAACTGGGACAAGGGCGTTCTTTACAACACCGTCGACCGCTACGACGTGAAGCAATATCGCGAATTGTGGTCGACGCCATCAGCGGTCGAGGCCGCGCGCAAGGGCGAGCCGATTCCAAGCGGCACGGTGCTCACGCTGGTGCAATACAAGGCGCAGCTCGACGCCGCCGGTAATCCTGCGAAGGACGACAAGGGCCGCTTCATCAAGGGTGATCTCATCGCCTATACCGTGATGGAAAAGCGCGCCGGCTGGGGCACGGAATATCCCGCCGATCTTCGCAACGGCGAATGGGAGTATCAGGCGTTCACCGCCGACAAGAAGGTCAACGACAAGGCCAATCTCGCCGCGTGCTTCGGGTGTCACAAGCCGCATGAGGCGCAGGATTTTGTCATTTCGCTCGCCGGCCTCAAGGGCACGGCAGCAGGACAAATGGCCGCCGCGCCGCCGCCGGGCCCGGGCGTCGTCAGCATCGCGAATTTCCTGTTCGGCCCGGAAAGCGTGACGGTCGCGGCCAACGCGCCGATCACCTGGCACAACACCGACGGCTCGCCGCATCAGGTGACCATCCGCGGCGCCAAGGTGCAGCGCAGCTCCGTCATCCTCAAGGGACAGACCGCCCAACTCAGCGTCGCCGAACCCGGTACTTACGAATATATCTGCGGCCTGCATCCGCAGATGAAGGGCAAGATCGAGGTGAAATAGGCGAGATGACGTGAAAGCGTGAACGGAATCGTAGGGTGGGCAAAGGCGCGCTCTTCGCGCCGTGCCCACCATGCGACATCACGAGGATGATAGATGGTGGGCACGGCGCAAACGCCTTTGCCCACCCTACGTTTTATGCGTTGCTTCGAAACAGCAGACAGGCATCGCCATACGAATAAAACCGGTAGCCGCTCTTGATCGCATGCGCATAGGCCCGCTTCATGGTCTCGAGCCCGCAAAACGCCGACACCAGCATGAACAGCGTCGAACGCGGCAGATGAAAATTGGTCAGCAGAATATCGACCGCGCGGAAACGATAGCCCGGCGTGATGAAGATCGCTGTGTCGGCGCTGAACGGCTGGATTGACCCATCCTCCGTCGCCGCGCTTTCCAACAGCCGCAGCGAGGTGGTGCCGACCGCGACGATGCGGCCGCCCTTGGCCCGCGCCGCGTTCAGCGCGTCGGCGGTCTCCCGGGAAATGCTGCCCCATTCGGCATGCATCCTGTGGCCTGACGTATCGTCGACCTTGACCGGCAGGAAGGTCCCTGCCCCGACATGCAGCGTGATCCGGTGCATCCCGACACCGCGCTCGCGCAGCGCCGCTTCCAGCGCGGCGGTAAAATGCAGCCCCGCCGTGGGCGCCGCGACCGCGCCTTCATTGGCCGCGAACATGGTCTGGTAGTCGGCGGCGTCTTGCTCGTCAGGCGATCGTTTGGAGGCGATGTAGGGCGGCAGCGGCGGGCTGCCGAGATCCGATATCGCCTGGTCGAGCGCCGGCCCGTGGAAGGAAAACGACAGCGTGACCTCGCCGTCCTCGCCCTTGTGCTCGACCTCTGCATCCAGATGGCCGAGCAGGCATACCCTGCCCTCATTGCCGAAGCGGACCACGTCGCCGGGCGATAGCTTTTTCGCGGGCTTCACCAGCGCCTGCCAGCGCGAGCCGTCGAGGCGTTTTATCAATGTCGCGTCGATCTTCGGCTCGGTGTCGCGGCCGATGCGGCGGCCTTTGAGCTGGGCGGAGATCACCTTGGTGTCGTTGACGACGAGCTGGTCGCCGGGCTCGAGCCATTGCGGCAGCTCCGCGACGACGCGGTCGAGCAAATCAGCGCCGGGCCGCACCACCAGCATGCGCGCCGAGTCGCGCGGACTCGCCGGCCGCAGCGCGATGTTCCCGGCGGGCAGTTCGAAATCGAACAGATCGGTGCGCATGGCAGCACGGCCCTTACCCTCCCCTGAAGGGGGAGGGTCGACGCGAATGAAATGAGCGGCGGGGTGGGGTGACAGTCTCTCGCCGCGAACGGTGCCCGGGTTGAGGGACCGTCACCCCACCCCGTCTCGCATCTTGCGATGCGAGCCGACCCTCCCCCTCCAGGGGAGGGTGAAGAATTTCGGCGTCTGGCTTCTACGCTTCGTCCAGCGCCATGCGGGCCTTGACGATCTTGTCCGGATTCTGCACCGGCTCACCGCGCTTGATCTTGTCGACGTTCTCCATGCCCTCGCTCACCTTGCCCCACACCGTGTACTGGTTGTTGAGGAACGAGGCGTCGTCGAAGCAAATGAAGAACTGGCTGTCGCCGGAATCCGGGCTGGCGGCGCGGGCCATCGAGGTGGTGCCGCGCACATGCGGCTCCTTGTTGAATTCCGCCTTCAGCTTCTTGCCGGAACCGCCGGTTCCGGTTCCCTGCGGGCATCCGGTCTGCGCCATGAAGCCCTCGATCACGCGATGGAACACGATGCCGTCGTAGAAACCTTCGCGCACCAGTTCCTGGATCCGGGCGACGTGGCCGGGTGCGAGGTCGGGACGCATCTCGATCTTGACGGGGCCCTGGGTGGTTTCGAGGATCAAAGTATTTTCGGTGTCAGCCATGCTCGGTGCTCTCTGGGTTTGGGTGGAAGTTTCTTGCGGGTTCTGAAGGGGATTGCGAGCGGCCGGCCGGCGATGGCGCCGCCCAGTGCCTCGGTAAATGGCAATGGCGTGCAGCGTTGCAACGCCTCCATCACGGCCACGCGGTGCATCAAACGGTCATTGTCGCTGGCGTGTTCCGATTCATGGGTGATCTTCGGACGTCCTGCTATGGCGCCCTCGCGGTTGAAACTGACGACCAGGGTGATGTCGATCGGATTGGCGCGCGAACGCGGCGGCGGCGTCCAGCAGGAATGCAGTTTGGCGAAGACGTCCCTGAGGGTGTCGAGCCGCGCCGGCTGGGCCTGCGCCGATCCGGTCCACAAGGGCAACAGCAGCGCCGCGGCAAACCAGCGAAGCGGTTTGCGACGCGGCGCCATCATCGCTTACCTGATGTCGGATGCGACTTGCACCTTCACCATCTTGTCGGGGTCGACGACCGGTTCGCCGCGCTTGATCTTGTCGACCACTTCCATGCCCGAGACCACCTCGCCCACTACTGTGTACTTGCCGTTCAGCGACGAGCCGTCGGTAAACATGATGAAGAACTGCGAATTCGCCGAGTTCGGATCGCCGGCGCGCGCCATGCCGACGATGCCGCGCTTGAACGGCACGTTGGAGAATTCGGCAGCCAGATTGGGATGTTTCGAGCCTCCGGTGCCGTTGAAATTCTTGCCGTCGCCGGTCTGCGCCATGAAACCCTCGATGACGCGGTGGAACGGCACGTTGTTGTAGTAGCCCTCGCGCGCCAGCAGCTTGATCCGCTCGGCATGCTGGGGCGCGATGTCGGTGCGCAGCTTGAACACGACGCGGCCCTTGGTGGTGTCGATGACGATCGCATTCGCCTTGTCGAGACCCGCGGGCAGCGGTTGCGCGATCGCGGGGGCCGCGCAGATCAGCGCGGCGAGCAGGCCAAGAATTCGGATCATGATAACTCCGGATCAGAGATGAGGGCTCAGGTGGCGAATTTGGTCTTGAGGGCGGCGGCAACCGCCGGCGGCACGAACGCCGAGACATCGCCGCCCATGGCAGCGATCTGGCGCACCAGTGTGGCGGTGATCGGGCGGACCGCCACCGACGCCGGCAGGAACACGGTGTGCACGCCGGGCGCCATGGTCTCGTTCATGCCCGAAATCTGCATCTCGTAATCGAGGTCGGTGCCGTCCCGCAGCCCCCGAATCATGATCGTGGCCCCGGCTTTCTGGGCCGCCGTCACGGTCAGATTGTCGTAAGTGGTGCAGTCGAACGCGCAATGGGCCGCGGCGGCGACCGGGGCAAACACCCGTTCGACCATTTCCAGCCGTTCCTCGGTCGAAAACAGCGGTTTTTTGCCGGGATGGACCCCGATGGCGACGATCAGCCGGTCACACAGCCCGACGGCGTGCCGGACCACATCCAGATGTCCATTGGTGACGGGGTCGAATGAGCCGGGATACAGCGCGATACGGGGCATAAAACCCTCTACCCCGCCCCGGCCAACCCCGCAATCCCTGTTGGTTCCAGCCTCCGGCCCCAAAAGCCCTGTTTTTATATTCCGCCCATCCCTGAACCAGTTCGGGGGTCTCGGCGTCATCTGGGCAGGCAATGTTTCATCGCCGTGGCGGCGACGAAACAAAACTCCCGCGGGACGAAACCATTTCACGGCAGCGCGAAGACGTCCGGAAACCGGCTCTGGCTATCCATTAACCAACGAAACGGCGGGCCAAAAAGGCCCAATGACAGGGGACCGTCATGATCAAGACTTTTTCAGCCATCGCGATTGCCGCGCTGATTGCAGGCGCCCTCACCGTTCTGCCCGGCTTTGCCCCCCAGGTCGAAGCCAGCGTGCCGGTAGCCCTCGCCAAGGGCGACCGTCTGGATATCAAACAGATCGGCCCCAACTGCTCGCAGCAGGCCTGGCCGAACTTCGAAGCCGCCTGCCTGCGCATCGCCGGCAAGAAGACCATGATCCGGGAAGCCCGTCTGGTCACCGCCGACCGCACGCCATAACGGCGCCGACCCAGCGAATTCATCTGCCAGGTTGCTCTGGTTCGAGGTCCCCGGGATGCCCCCCGGGGGCCTCTTTGATTCCGGCGCTGCGCAAAGCCGCGTCAGAACGTGTGCTGCAGCTTCGCGGTAAAGTTCCGCCCGACTTCAACCAGCGGGTTGGTCAAGCTCTCCCGGTAGTTGACGTTCGAGCGATTGACGAAGGTCGCGGCGTCCCGATAGGCGGTATCGAAGATGTTCTCCACCCCGAGAATGAGCTTGGTGTCCCCGAGCCGCCGATCGACCAGCTGGCCCAGCTGCAGCGTCGCGTAAAGTTTCGGAATGGCATAGCCGGAGGTCTGGAACTCCGCCGTGGTGTCGATCCGGTTCTTGCTGGTCGCCCAGTCGACCACGGCCAGGATCGAATAGCTGGCGTCGAGCGACGCATACTGCACCCCCACCCGCCCTCTGAACGGCGCCAGGAACGGCAACGGCCTGCCGGTGGTGGTGTTGGTGCCGTGAAGATAGGTCGCGTTGCCGAACAGGTTGACGGTCGGCGTAACCTGCCAGCGCTCTTCCAGCTCGATGCCATTGACCTCGGCCTTGCCGATATTCTGCGACTGGGTGCACGGACTGCAGCCGGGGAATGTGACGGCCACCGTCTGCAGAAAATTCTCGTACCTGCTGTTGAACGCCGTCACCTTCAGCGTCGCGTCGGCGACGTGAACCCGGAAGCCGCCTTCGAAGGTCAGGCCGGTTTCCGGCACCAGGTTGGGATTTGGAATGCTGGTGGTGCTCGAGCTGAACATTTCCGAATTGGTCGGTTGCCGGAACGAGGTGGCGACGCTGCCCAGAAGATCCAGTGTTGGAAGGATGCGGTAAACGGCGCCGACGCTGCCGGTCGGCGCGGTGCGGTCGACATCGTTCTTGCCGATGAAGGCCGGCAGTACGGCCGGCGCGATCGGAGAAAGGTCCGTCGTGGTGTTGAACCAGTCGAAGCGCCCGCCCGCCGAAAGCGTCAGCGGCTGGACCGGCGTCCATTCGTGCAGAACGAAGGCGCCGGCATTGGTCTGCGTGGTGTCAGGGCCGGACTTTGCCAGCGGCGCGTTGGTGATGCTGGTGACGGCGCCGGTGGTGCCGTTGCGGTTGACGGTCTGCGAAAAGCTCCAGCTGCCCGGGCGTTCTTCCCTGAACGTGTCCGCGCCAAACGTCGTCTTGGCCTCGCCGAATCCGCCCGACCAAGGGATCGCGCCGAGCACGCGACCGCCGACCACCAGCGGACCGATCACGTGGCTGTTTGCCGTCACGGTTCGGGTCGCAACATTGTTGGCGTTGATCGTGTTGGTGACCGTTGTCAGCGTGGTATCGAAATAGTTGGCATAGACCGAGCTCTCGACATGCTTGACCAGGCCGTCGAGTTCGCCGACGTAGCCAGCCGCGCGCTCATGACGTTGTTGGGATCGTTGCGCTGGATGACGTAGGGCGCGCCGGGCGCGCCGCCGACGCCGCCGGCGCGACCATCGGTTTCGGAATATTTGCGCAGCGTCAGCTCGAAGCGCTGACCGATGTCGGGCGTGTAGCCGATCTTCAGGCTGCCGCCGAGGCTGTTGTAATCGCTGTTGGGAACTTCGCCCAGCGACGATTGATAATTGCCGCCCCATCGGCCGGCAAAGCCTCCGATAAAATCGAATCCGCCGCCGGCGCCCTGCGCCCATTCATAGGTGCTGGCCGATTTCGCGGCGCTACCGACGCCCACGGAAAATCCACCTCCGGTAAAGCGAAACGGTCCGTTCGGATTTCCGGTCGGGCTTCGGGTGATGACGTTGACGAGGCCCGTCAGCGCCTCGCTGCCGAACACCACCGACGCCGGCCCGCGAATGACCTCGACCCGCTCGATCTCCTCGGGCGAGAAATAGTTGAGCTGGAGCGTGTTACGGCCGCGAAAGCGATCGCCGTCGACAAACAGCGGCGAGCGGAAACTGTTGGAGCTGAATCCGCGCAGATAGATCTGGCCGCCGATGCCGCCGGAACGCGCGACCGAAACACCGGGGACGCTGGAGAGAATGTCGAGCAGGCCGGCCGGCGAGGTCTGTTCGATCTGCCCGCGCTCGACGACGGAAACGCTTTGCGTGATCTGCCGTGTCGTCTTCGGCTCGGTCAACTGCCCGCCGAGCGGGTTCAACGAGTCGCTGCCGCCCTTTTGCCGGACGTCCTGCCCCGCCGCTGTCGCCGATTGCTCGGCACCAGGCGCCGCAGGCGACCGCCTGTTGCCGGCCGCCGTGGTCGAGCGCGCGCGACCGTTGGCTGGGAGCTGTGGCGCGGCGCTGTGGTTGCGCCTGAGGTGCGTCGACCGTGACGGCTGGCAGCGCGTTGGCGCCCGTTTGCGCTCGCAAGCTCGAACTCTCGAGACCGGCCGATCCAAAAACAAAAGCGTTCGCTACCGCGACGCCGAGAAGTCGCCGTGCCATATCAACCGAAACAATCGCCACTGTAGTCCCCCAAGAGCAACTTCCGATCGAGTGCGAGCGCGCACTCGCATCACCGGATAAATCCGCAACTGTTTGGGGTCATAGACCAGCCGTTACGCAACACCTACGATTCAGGATTAGAATCTCTACAGCCTGCCATCGACGTGCGCGCAATCGGATTTCAAAAACGCAAAAGCAATTTTTCAGACCGATGATTAGAACGCATCTAATGATCGCGTCAAAAATGCTGCATCGAACTTGTGCAACGGCGACGATTTCATCGGCAATTTAGAATCGAACTAATCGGGCGGCTTCTCATCGGAGCGGACCTTGCTTTGACTTTCTCGATATGGGCAAGTCGATCGTATGTTGCGAAACGCTCACCTCACTGGACCGGAATGAACACACGAAATGAAGACAAGGACGGTCTTCGTTGCGGCTCGAAATTCGCTCTGCCGATGCAAGCGTTCCGGCGCTGGTGTCGGCCGATGATCCGGCGCACCGGCATTACTCTAGCGCTCCTCGTGGTCGCGATGAGCCAGCCCGCTCGTGCCGTCGATATCACCGACCAGCGCGGGCACAGCATTGCGTTCGACAAACCGCCGCAGCGAATCGTGTTCCTTCCGATTCCGGGACCTGCGACCTTCATCGCGATCGACGGCAGCGAGCGCAAGATTGCCGGCATGAACGGCTACTCCGCCAGCGCGATGCGTGAGGAACTGCTCGGCAAGATGTTTCCGGGCTTTGCGAAAATACCGACCAACGTCGTCACCGGCGCAGCCGACCCCTCCAACTTCAATCCCAACGTCGAAAGCATTCTGGCGCTACGGCCGGACGCGGTTTTTCAGTGGGCGACATCGGCGATCGACGTTCTCGAACGCACCGGCCTTCCCGTTCTCGGCATGCGCGTGGGATCACAAGCCGAAATCGCCGGCTTCATCACGATGCTGGGCCAGGTTGCGGGCAATGAGCCGCGCGCCGCCGCCGTGCTGGCGCGGCAGGAAGAAGAAAAGCGCAGGATCGAAGCCGCCATGAGCGGCGTCGCGGAGTCGCAGCGTCCGCGCGTGCTCTATTTCAACCGCGCCGCGCAGACCCTGCGGGTCAGCGGAAGTAAAGCGCACAACGAATTCTATATCCGGATGGCCGGCGGGCAGAACGCCGTTGACGAGAACGCGACCCAGATCACAGTGACCATCGAACAGGTCCTGAGCTGGAATCCGCAAGTGATCCTGCTGGGGACCTTCGATACCGCGATGCCGTCCGATATCTATGGCGATCCGCGCTGGCAGGGCCTCGATGCGGTGAAGGCGCGCCGCGTCTATAAATTTCCGCTCGGCGGCTACCGCTGGGATCCGCCGAGCCAGGAGTCGGCACTGGGCTGGATCTGGCTCGCCGGCCTGCTCCACCCCGAACGCGAGTCCAGCAACCTGCGCGCCGCCATGCGCGACTGGTTCAGCTTTCTCTACAGGCATGACCTGACCGACGATGAAATCGATGGCGTGCTGTTCGCCGCGCAGAACCGTCAGTCCGCCGGCTACGAGCGTTATCTCACCCGATGACGCAGGATATCGTCCAGCCGCAGGCATTCGAACCGGCGCGCCGCGCGCCGGGCGCATGGATGCCGATAACACTCTATGCGGGGCTTTGTCTGGCCTTGATCGCAGCGCTGCTATGGTCGATGGTTTCGGGGCGTTATCAGGTTCCGTTCGCCCACGTCATCGCGATACTTGCGGCGCACCTCACGGATGTGACGCCGACATGGACGCCGACCGAGCGCATCGTGGTCGAAGTCGTGCGGTTGCCTCGGGTGTTGACCGCGGCGATCGCCGGCGCCGGGCTGTCGCTGTGCGGCGCGGTGTTGCAGGGCCTGTTCCGCAATCCCCTGGTCGGCCCGCAAACCATCGGCGTCTCCTCGGGTGCGGCGCTGGGCGGCGTGACGGCGATTCTTTTTTTCGGCTTCGGCGCTTTCGTCCAGGTCGGCGCGTTTCTCGGTGCCGCAGCGTCGCTGCTGGCCGTGTTGGCAATCCACCGCAGCGACAGCATGTCGCCGATCCTGACCCTGGTGCTGGCCGGCGTCGTCGTCAGCGCCTTCTGCAGCGCCCTGGTGGGAATGGCGACCTATATCGCGGATCCCGAGACGAAGTTGCCGGATATCGTGTTCTGGCTGCTCGGCAGCTTTGCGTCCGCAAGCTGGTCGAAGCTGTTGCTGCTGTCGGTCTGCACGGCGATCGCGGGCGCCGTTCTCATCGGCATGCGCTGGCGCATCAACGTGCTGTCGCTCGGCGACGAAGACGCCCGCACCCTCGGGGTGCATCCGGCGCGCGACCGGGTGATCCTGCTGACGGCCACCTGCCTTGCGATATCCGCGCAGGTCGGCGTCAGCGGCACCATCGGATGGGTCGGGCTGGTCGTTCCCAATCTCGCGCGGATGATCGTGGGCGCCGACCATCGCCGCCTGCTGCCGGTATCGACGCTGATGGGCGCGGTCTTCCTGGTGGTGGCCGACACGCTGGCGCGGGATCTGACGGCGGCTGAAATTCCCGTCGGCATCGTTACCGCCATCGTCGGCACGCCGGTGTTTGCCTATCTGCTGCGGCGCAACGCCACGAGCAAGACGCCATGATCCGGATCGACAACGCCGGTCACTGGTTTCGGCCGAACCATTGGCTGTTCCGCGACCTTTCGTTCGCGCTTGTGCCGTCGGAAGTCACCGCCATTCTGGGGCCCAACGGCGCCGGCAAGACGACGCTGCTGCGCGCGGTGTGCGGCACGCTGGCGCTCCGGGAAGGCGCCGTGAGCGCCGCGGCCCAGATCGGCTACGTACCGCAGGCGTTGCATGCGGACCATGCCTACAGCGCGATCGACATGGTGCTGCTGGGGCGCAGCCGTTATCTCGGACGCTTCAATTCACCAGGGCGCAAGGACAAGGTTCGCGCGCGCGAATGCCTGCACGAGGTCGGGCTCTCCGCCATCGCCGACCAGCGTTACGACCGGTTGAGCGGGGGCCAGCTCGTCCTGCTGGCGCGTGCGCTCGCCAGCGACTGCCGCATCCTGGTGCTCGACGAGCCCGCCTCGGCGCTCGATCTGGCCAATCAGGGGATCGTGCTCCGGTTGATCCAGCACCTTGCGCGTAGCCGCGAGCTCGCGGTGCTGTTGACCACCCATCATCCCGATCATGCGCTCGGGATCGCAGACAAGACGCTGCTGATGCTGCACGACGCCGTGCATTTATACGGCCCGGCAGGATCGGTGCTCACGGAAGAAAATCTCGCCCGCATGTACGGCGTGCCGGTGCGCCGGGTCGAGATTCACTCCGGCGATGAGACGGTCGCCGCGATCGTGCCGCTGCACGGTCTCGGCCGCAGCGGTTCGGCTTCGCCGGCCAACGGTTAAGCCGTTGCCAGCCGGCGCGCCCACGGCAGGAATCCGTCGAGAAATTTCGTCGTCGCCGGCATGAAGTTGCTGCCGTGGTGGTAGAACGGATCGAGCGTGGAGACGATCAGGCGTCCCGCGGTGGTGACGCGGTCGTCGTAAAGCAGCGCTCCGCCGGCATCCCGCCCTTCCCGGTCCGGCGGCACATCGATCAGCGTTTGCGCGTGCGGCGGCGGTTTCAGGACGCCGTGGAAATGCCAGATGGTGTCGGCGAACGGGACCGCCCGAAACAGTTCATGATTCGGGGCAACCAGACGCTGCTCGGGCCTTGCATCCTTCTCCAGCCACCACCAGAAATTGGTCGGACGGAAAGTCCATTTCACGCCCGGTAACCAGGTGTCCGCCTGATTTTCCCCCAGCACCACGAGCGTGCCGCCACGTTCGGCAAAATCGATCAATATCTGGCGGCGGGCACGCAACAGATCGGGATTGATGCGATCCGGGACGATCAGCAGCTTGACGCCTTTGAGGTGTTCCGGCGCAAACTCCGGCGCATAGATCGCGCGGTCGAACAGATCGCGATAGCGCGCGCCGTAGATCGCCGCATGGTGAAAGTAAGTGCCACCGTCGAGGACTGCCAGACTCACGAAGCGCTCTCCCCGGAAAACATCCAGTTCAAAAGTTGCGGCAGGATGCGGCCGGCGGAATCGGCGCCGCCGTACTGCCACAGATCGTTACCGCCGTGGAACAACACCCTTCCCTTGCCGATGCGATAGATGAAATCGAGCGGCCGATCGGGATTGCCCAGTGCATGAACGATGGTCGCGCCCTGCGGCGGCTCGTGCCAGGCGCGCCCGTAAAAACCGGCGACGCCGCGCCGGAACGTCAGCTCGTTCTCCGATACGCCGGCCCAGATCGGATGATCGATCAGCCGCAGCACGGCGAGATCCCCAAGACCGTAGTTCTCGAGCGGATGGAAGCCGGTGATGCCGGGAAGAAACGGATACGCCAGATGGCCGTTGGCGATGACCGTGCCGCCGTCGTGCAGGAAGCCTGCGATCTGTTCGGCGCGGCTCGCCAGAAACCTCTGGTCGATGTGCATGCTGACCAGAAGCGAACCGAACGCGTTGAGGTCGAGCGCCGGCAGATCATAGGTATCGCGAGCCGTGATCCGGCCGACGGCATCGGGATGCGACGTCAGGTTAGCCATGGCCCCGTCAGGAAAGCCGCAGGACAATGCGAGTGCCGGCTTCATCGATCAGACAACGCGCAGCTGGAACAGCTTGTCGGGCGACGCCGCGAGCACATCGACAGCGATCGACTTGCGCAAGCGCCGGGCCTCGATCTCCTCCGCCGCGGTGCGCGACGGGTTGAAGGTCAGTGCGAAGAACCGCTCCGGCAGAGCGGTCGGCAGCACGGCGATCTCGGCCGTCTTGCCGCCAAGCGAGACGCGGAAGCTGTAAGAAAGGTCGGCGGAAGGCGCCAGTCTCGAATCCGGCAGTGAGCGGTCCACCGTGTAGACACCACGCGTGACGGCGCGGGTGACGAACTCGAAGGAGTCCCTGACACCGGGACCCGGATGGCCGCTGACGATGGTGATGTCGCTGCGCTTCGGCGCCTGATCCGGCGACAGCGCCTTCAGCGCAACCTCGAGCGCGCGAAACGTGACGGCCAACATCGCCAGCGCGCCCTGCCCGTGATAGGCAGCCACCGTCGCAAAATCGATTTCGATCGGGTCTTCTTCACCCATCACGGTGATCACGGGTGAGACGGTTTGATTTGGCACTCTTGATTCCCTGCGCGAGCGGATCGGCCGCGCAGGCAGCGTAGCAAACCAGGAATTCGAGGCACAGGGCGATCAGCTCCGCGGCACGACCGTACGCGCCGCGAGAGTTAGATTCGCTCTAAGTTGGCGTAACGAAATCCCGCTCAGTTCGGCCGCGTCATGAAGCCGTCGAAGAACGTTGCCAGCGCCCCGTAGCCGTCGAGCGGAAGAACCTGCGCCACGTACTGGTCCGGCCGCACCACCACCATGCACCCCGCTGCACGATCGATGCCGCGCATCGTGAAGATGTCATTGCCGCTTTTCAGGTCGGCGCAGAAGATTTTTTCGTAGTCGCGAAGTCCATAGCGCCCCTTCCGCGGCAGCAGCAGGGACGGCATGGCCTCGACGGCGAGCGAATGATGATCCTGCTGGAACACCGCGCGGACGTCGATCACCGAGTCGATGTCGCCGCCATCAGGGGTGTATTTCCGCAACGGCGAATCTTGCGCCCCGGCCAGAAAATCGCACAGGGCCCGGATACCCTGTTTCGGCGCAGCGGGATCCTCCGCACCGGCAAAGGCGAAGATGCGCCAGCGGCCGTCCGCCTTGACGGTGTGCCCGAGGTGAACAGGCCTGGCGTCGGCGAGGCGAATCACCGGCGCGGAATGAAAGCGCATACCGATCGTCAGTCCCCCGGCCAGATGCTGATGGGTTGCTTCGCCCGTGAGGATCGCGGGACTGTAACGGGCCGCGGTCCCCGCCGTGTAGCGCCCGTGCCTGATGAAATAACGCTGCGTCTCGGCCGGATCGAACTCATGGCTCGATGCCAGCAGGCTGGCCCATTCGCGGTCGAAGTCGATCAACTCCTTGGCGATGGCCTGGCGTTCCGCCGAATAGGTATGAAGGAGGTGCGGTGCGCTCCCCTTGCGCAGTACGGATGCCAGCTTCCATCCCAGATTGAAGCCGTCCTGCATCGATACGTTCATGCCCTGGCCCGCTTTCGGGCTGTGGGTGTGGCAGGCATCGCCGGCGATGAACACACGCGGCAAACGCTTTGCGACATCCTCGTCGGGCACATCATCGAACTTGTCGCACAGACGCTGGCCGATCTCATAGACCGACCACCACGGAACCTGTTTCACGTCGAGCGAATAGGGCTTGAAAACACGCTGGGCCGCCGCGATCAGATCGTCGGGCGTGATATTGCGATCGGAAACCCTTTCGCCGGCGTCGAGCTTGTCGAGTTCGATGTACAGCCTGAAAAGATAGCCGCCTTCCCGCGGGATGATGATGATGCTGCCGTCGTTGGCGGACTGTATCAATGACTTGAAGCGGACATCCGGAAAGTCGGTGACGGCCAGCACGTCCATGACCCCCCAGGCGTGGTTGGCGGAGTCGCCGTGCAGCGTGCGCCCGATACTCCTGCGCACGGTGCTGCGCGCGCCGTCGCAGCCCACCACATAGCGCGCCCTGATCGTCTCGGTCTGCCCCTGCTGCGCGGAATCGAGGCGCTCGAGCCTGACGGTCACCGGATAGGGATCGTCGTTGTCGCCGGCTGGAGCGAACTGAAGATCGAGCAGTTGCCGCGCGTAATACGGCTCGAGACGCGACGGCGATTTGCGCATGACGTCGAGATAGAAATCGTGCACCCGCGCCTGGTTCAGAACGACATGCGGAAATTCCGACAGCCCGTCTTCGGTGTCCTGTACCCATCCGCTGCGAATGATATTGGCGGTCTGCGCGGGGTCGGGCTTCCAGAACGTCGTCTCATTGATCCAGCAGGCTTCCTTGAGCACCCGCTCGCTGAAACCAAAGGCTTCGAACATCTCCATCGTGCGGCAGGCGACGCCGTCAGCCTGACCGCGCAGCAACGGGCCCGGCTTCTGTTCGATAATGCAGGTCTTGATGTCGGGAAAGGCTGATAGTTGCGCCGCCAGGGTCAACCCGGCCGGACCGCAGCCGACGATGAGGACGTCGACCTCCGCCGGAACGGAGCCGGAAGCTCCTGGCGCAGGATGCCGCTGCGACGGGTCTGAAATCTCGGGATCACCGGGCTCGAATCCGTTCAGATGGAATTGCACGAAACCCTCCCCTGGGCTGACGCGCCTTCCGGGCCGGGAGCTGCTGATCCGCGGCGCTCAAAAAGCCGTTGCTGAATTTGATCAGTATGCTTACTATCAGTATACGTGTCAACGGCCGACATGGAGGGTTTGGTGACCGATAACAACGACAAGCCTGGGCACCTGGCGCGCCGATTCCAGCAGATCGCGGTGGCAGTCTTCCATGCCGCGGTCGAAGATGCAGGCTATGACCTCACGCCCGTACAGTACGCGGCCCTCACCACCGTCGGGATGCAGCCGGGCATCGATCAAGCGACGCTTGCCGGATTGATCGCCTACGACCGGACGACCATCACCGGCGTCGTCGACCGGCTGGTGCAGAAGGGTTTGGTGGTGCGGCAGGCAGCCAAGGACCGACGCGCCCACGCGCTGCAAATCACCGACGAGGGACGCAGGACCCTCGAGGGGATCGAACCGGCGGTCGAGGCGGCGCAGCGGATCATGCTGTGCGGCCTGACCAGAGACGAGGCCGCGACGTTCATGCGACTTTTACGCAAGGCCATCGCTGCCGGCAACGAATTAAGCCGCGCGCCGTTCCGCGCGGCTCCGGCGGATGCCGCAACGAAGAAATAGCGGCACGTGGCGACCAGGCAGGTTGTGGCGTCCGGAGCGGCGATCGAAATCCGAGTAACGAATGGCAAGTCGAAACTCCATTCGCTACTCGCCGTTGCCGTTCTCGCCATTCTCGCCGTCGTCGCCGATATGCTCGACCGAGACCACATGCTCGTCCTCGGCGGTGTCGAACACGATGACGCCCTGGGTGGAGCGGCCGGCGACCCGGATGCCTTCGACCGGACAGCGGATCAACTGACCCTTGTCGGTCACCAGCATGATCTGGTCGCTATCCTCGACCGGGAACGAGGCCACCAGCTTGCCGTTGCGGTTGTTGACTGACATCGCGACGATGCCTTTGCCGCCGCGGCCGGTGGTACGGTATTCGAACGACGAGGTGCGCTTGCCGTAGCCGTTGACCGACACCGTGAGCACGACCTGCTCCTGCGCCGACATCTCGATGTAGCGCTCGGAACTGAGCTGAATGGCGCCGGAGGTCTCTTCGCCCTCGGTTTCCGCGCCCTCTTCGGCTGCGGCTTCGCCCGCGACGGCGCGGCGCATCTTCAGATAGGCCGACCGCTCGTCCGATGTCGCCTCGACATGCCGCAGGATCGACAGCGAGATCAGTCTGTCGCCCTCGGGCAATGCGATGCCGCGCACGCCCATCGAGGTGCGGCCCGAAAATACCCTGACGTCGGTGACGGGGAAGCGGATGCACTGGCCGCCGGCGGCGGTCAGCAGCACGTCGTCGTGCTCGGTGCAGATTTGAACGTCGACGATCGCCTCGTCCTCGTCGAGCTTCATGGCGATGATGCCGGAACGCCTGACGTCGACGAAATCCGACAGCTTGTTGCGGCGGACGTTGCCGCCCGTGGTGGCGAACATCACGTCGAGATTGGCCCAGGAGGATTCGTCCTCGGGCAACGGCATGATGGTGGTGATGCGCTCGCCCTGCTCCAGCGGCAGGATGTTGATCAGCGCCTTGCCGCGGCCGTTCGGCGCCGCCACCGGCAGGCGCCAGACCTTCTCCTTGTAGACCTGGCCGCGCGATGAGAAGAACAGCACCGGCGTGTGCGTTGACGCGACGAACAGACGGCTGACAAAGTCCTCGTCGCGGGTCTGCATGCCGGAACGGCCCTTGCCGCCGCGGCGCTGCGCCCGATAGGCCGACAGCGGCACGCGCTTGACGTAGCCGGCATGCGAGACCGTGACCACCATGTCCTCGCGCTGGATCAGGTCCTCGTCCTCGACCTCATCCTCATGCTCGATGATTTCGGTCTTGCGTGGCGTGGCGAATTCCGCCTTCACCGCGGTGAGTTCGTCCTTGATGATGGACTGGACGCGGGCCCGCGAGCGCAGGATTTCCAGGTAATCGGCGATTTCCACCGCCAGCTTGTCGAGTTCCTCGCCGATCTCCTCGCGGCCGAGCGCGGTCAAACGCGCCAGACGCAGATCGAGAATGGCCTGTGCCTGCTCGAACGACAGCCGCGCGGTGCCGTCTTCGGCGAGCCGATGTCGGGGATCGTCGATCAGCGTGATCATCGCCGCGACATCCTTGGCCGCCCAGTTGCGCTCCATCAGGGTATCGCGCGCGGCTGCGGGATTGGGCGAGGTGCGGATGACGTGGATAATCTCGTCGATATTGGCTACCGCAATCGCGAGACCGACCAGCACGTGAGCGCGGTCGCGCGCCTTGTTGAGCAGGAACTTGGTGCGCCGCGTCACCACCTGTTCGCGGAATGCGACGAAGATGGTCAGCAGGTCCTTCAGGTTCATCACTTGCGGGCGGCCGGCGTCGAGCGCCACCATATTGCAGCCGAAATTGGTCTGCAGCGGCGTGAACCGGTAGAGCTGGTTCAGCACCACTTCCGGCACCGCGTCGCGCTTCAGCTCGACCACGACGCGAAAACCGTCGCGATCGGATTCGTCGCGCAGCGCGGAAATGCCCTCGATCTTCTTGTCGCGATTCAATTCGTCGATACGCGCGACCATGGAAGCCTTGTTCACCTGGTAGGGAATTTCCGAGATGATGATGGCTTCGCGGTCCTTACCCCAGTTCTCGATCTTCACCTTGCCGCGCATCACGACCGAGCCGCGGCCGAGATGATAAGCCGAACGGATGCCCTGGCGGCCGAGGATGATGCCGCCGGTCGGAAAATCCGGTCCCGGAATGATAGCGTTGAGATCGTCGATCGACAGCGCGGGGTCGTCGATCAGCGCAACGCAGGCGTCGATCACCTCGCCGAGATTGTGCGGCGGAATGTTGGTGGCCATGCCGACGGCAATGCCGCCGGAGCCGTTGACCAGGAGATTGGGAAATTTGGCGGGCAGCACCCGCGGTTCGCGGAACGCGCCGTCGTAGTTGTCCTGGTAATCGACGGTGTCCTTGTCGAGATCGTCGAGCAGCAGTTGCGCGATCTTGGTCATGCGCGATTCGGTGTACCGCATCGCGGCGGCCGTATCGCCGTCGACCGAGCCGAAATTGCCCTGGCCGTCGATCAGCGGCACGCGCATGGAGAATTCCTGCGCCATGCGGACCATCGCGTCGTAGACCGACTGGTCGCCATGCGGATGGTATTTACCGATCACGTCGCCGACGGTGCGCGCCGACTTGCGGTACGGCTTGTTGTATTCGAACCCGTTCTCGGACATCGCGAACAGAATCCGGCGATGCACCGGCTTCAAGCCGTCGCGCGCATCCGGCAGCGCCCGCGCCACGATCACGCTCATGGCGTAATCGAGGTAGCTGCGCTTCATCTCGTCGAGGATGGATACGGGGCGAATATCGGAGGGCGCCGGCGGTTCGCCGGGCTTCTCATCTTCAGGTTCAGACAAAGGGGAAATCCGGTCAGTTTTGGCTCAGAATCATATAGCGTATCGAGGCCGTTCTAACCACCCCTAACTGGTCAGCGCCAGCGGTTTTTCCCTTCGTTTTTTCATGGACTTAAGGGCGGGTTGATGCAGCCCGGCAAGCCAGCGAATCCAGCCGCCCGAACTGGGCGAAAGATCACCTCCCAGACCGCTCTTTTTGCGGCCTTCAGGGCCCGAACAGGACGTCGTGCATGAGCCGGCCCGGCAGCAGCGTGAACAGCCCCGCCAGGATCAAGGCGCCGGCATAGATCGACATCATCGTGATCTTGTGGGCGCGCACGCGGTGCCTGCGGGCCGCCACCACCCCCACCACCAGCATGATGGGCGTGAACACCGACAGCAGGTGGATCGGGCTCCACGGGCCCCACAGCCGGATGCCGTGGATCAGGAACGAGGAAGCGCTGATCACCCCCATCAGCACCACCCAGACCCATCCCAGGGTTCGGTGCGGCAGCGTGCCCTTGGGCGCCGCCAGCTGCACCGCGCCGAGCGCGAAAGCCGCCAACGCCGCGACGGCGTGAACCTGGATTTCGGGAGCGGCAGCGAGCAACGGAGCGAGCGACATCCAAAACCCTGCGAGACGTGGTGCGAAGACCGATGTAATGAGTATTTACATTTATCTTTCCACTGTCAAGTTTATTCGGGACCGAGCGAAACGCATCATGGCCGGACTGCTGGAGCCCGGCCATGACTGAACGCTGCCTGTGTCTCGAACGATGACGCGATCAGAACGGAATGTCGTCATCCATGTCGCTGTTGCGGGCGCCGGCGCCTGCCGCCACGCGGCGCGGTGCCGCGCCGGAGGGACCGCTGGAGGGACCGCCGGAGCCGAAATCGCCGCCGGACTCATCGGGACCGAAATTGCCGCCCCCGCCGCCGGCGCCGCTGCGGCCGTCGAGCATGGTCAGCGTCGAGTTGAAGCCCTGCAGCACCACCTCGGTGCTGTAACGCTCGATGTTGTCCTTGTCGGT